>JAPPES010000157.1:26636-89482 GCA_028824125.1 Candidatus Poribacteria bacterium | reverse complement strand
CCACCGTGATCTACACTCTGAATATGGTGGGCAGCGTCTGTTGTGTATAAGAGACAGGCTCGCGACCGTTCGTCCGATGTCGCGAGCAAAACTCGCTCCTACAGAAAGTGAATCGGGCGGACACGGTGTGCGATTAATTGTAAAATTCGGCTATTGTTTGAATAAACCATCAACAGAAGGATATTGTTATGCCAAAAATCAAAACACATAAAGGCGCAGCAAAACGTTTTAAATTTACTGCAAAAGGGAAGATCCGTCGGAAGCGTGCGTATGCGGGGCACCTTTTTATCTCAAAATCTGCGAAACGGAAACGCCGTTTAAGACAAAGCACGTTGGTAGACCCGAGTAACGAAAAACGTTTGAAACGTCTAATATATTAGGAGTTCAGAATGGCACGAGTAAAAACAGGGAATGTCCGTCGGAAGCGGCGGAAACGGATACTGAAGCATTCCAAAGGGTATCGCGGTGGACGTAACAACCTGAGGCGTACCGCTATGGAGGCGGTTGAAAAAGGCTGGAACCACGCCTATGCACACAGACGTGCACGCAAACGCGACTTTAGACGACTTTGGATTATACGTATTAACGCCGCCGCAAGACTGCACGGACTTACATATAGTCGTTTTATGCACGGACTAAAAACAGCTGGCGTTGAGTTGGATAGGAAAGTTCTTGCTGATATTGCTGTGCATGATGCAGCTGGATTTGAACAACTTGCCGCCCTCGCAAAAGGGTAAGTTATACCGATACATTTGTAAATAAGATATTACACTGCTAAAAGGCAATGAAGGGACACAGTAGGCAGTTGAGACCTCTCAACAAGAGAGACCGCGTCATCGGTTGGAAGCGCGGTTTTGAGAGCAACTGCTGAATTTCATCCTGGAGCCAATTAGACAAAAAATAATGAAGCGGGCAGATTTATCAATCTGTCAAGCGGGGTGGTACCGCGGAAGTAGATACCTGTCGCTTTCGTCCCCAGAAGGAATTAACCTTTATGGAGCGAAGTGATGGGTGTTATCTTTTTATAGTCCAATCCGAAAATATGTTCATACTTCAATAAACAATAATCCTACACGTTCGCGCTGGCGAGGTTTCCTAACCTCGCCAATGTCCAAGTAATTATGGATTTTACTATAAGAGGCAACTATGAAAACAGAATTAGAAGCGATTCAAGCAGAAGCACTTGAGGCTTTGAAAGATGTTAATTCATTGGATACGCTTGAATCGCTCAGAATAGCGTATTTTGGACGCAAGGGAAAGTTGACAGATGTTATGAAAGGCATGGGACAACTTTCCAATGAAGAACGTCCGATAATTGGAAAACTCGGTAATGAAGTGCGTGCTGCACTAACCGAAGCATTTGAAGCGGCAAAGAATGCTCTGGAGAGTCAACAACAGGAACAGCAGCTTGAAGCAGAATCTATTGACATAACACTTCCCGGACGAAAACCTGCTTACGGCAAAGCGCATCCGGTCATGCAAACATTAGAACGGATTGAAGCGATCTTTATGCAAATGGGTTTTCAAGTGGTGACAGGACCAGAAGTTGAAACAGAGCATTATAATTTCGACGCTCTCAATACACCGTCTGACCACCCCGCGCGGGATCTACATGACACATTCTATCTAACGGATGGACACCTATTACGCACCCACAACTCCCCTGTGCAAATTCGCGCGATGGAGAACCAAAAACCGCCAGTACGCATTATTGTACCGGGAAAAGCGTACCGTGTTGATTACGATGTCTCACATACGCCTATGTTTCATCAGGTTGAAGGTTTGCTTGTGGATAGGCATGTCCCCTTCAGTGAACTGAAGGGGGTTTTGGTATCTTTCGCGCGGCAGATGTTTGGCGACCAAACGCAGATGCGTTTCCGTCCACATTTCTTTCCTTTCACAGAACCGAGCGCAGAAATGGATATTTCATGCACGGTGTGTCTTGGTAAAGGGTGCCGCAGTTGCGGACACACAGGATGGATTGAGATTTTAGGTGCAGGTGCTGTTGACCCAGAGGTGTTCCGCGCTGTCAACTATGACCCAGAGGAAGTTACCGGTTTTGCTTTCGGCATGGGTGTAGAGCGAATTGCAAACCTACAGTTCCGCATTCCAGATATCCGCACCTTCTATGAAAACGACCTCCGTTTCTTACATCAGTTTTAATAGTAGGCACTCTTGTTGGAGAGAATCAACGTCAAATGCGCTTATGGCATTTGACGGGTTGTAACCCCGATTTCTTGACACTCTTGTTGGAGGGGTTTGTAACCCCGATTTTTAAGGACTTATCTATGAACGTAACCCAAAATTGGCTAAAAACCTACATCGATTTTGATTTTTCCCCAGACGAGCTCGCAGAAAGATTAACGATGTTAGGTATTGAGGTTGAATCCGTCAAGCAACTCGGCGCAGCATTAGAAGGCGTCCTTATTGGCAAAGTAGATTCTATCAGACCACATCCGAATGCAGATAAACTTGTGCTGTGTCAGGTAAATATCGGTGAGACAAATGCGCTCCAGATCGTTTGCGGCGCGCCGAATGTATATGAAGGCATGTTCGCACCTGTCGCAACAATTGGCACAGCATTGCCTACAGGTATTATAATTAAACGTGCTAAACTGCGCGGTGAGGAATCGCACGGTATGCTCTGCTCGGAGAAAGAGTTAGGCATCTCTGATGAAGCCGCGGGACTCATGGAATTATCTTCTGATCTATCCATAGGCTCGCCACTCACCGAAGCATTAGGTTTAGACGATGTGATATTTGAATTGGAGATAACCCCGAACCGTCCTGATTGTCTCAGTATGATAGGTGTTGCCCGAGAAATTCGCGCTGAAACGGGCAATGACTTGAAACTTCCACAAGTTGACCTACAAGAAAGCGAAGCAAACGTACAGGGAATTACATCTGTAACAATTGATGCCCCTGAATTGTGTCCCCGTTATGCAGCGCGCATAATTCAAGGTGTTAAAGTCGGAGAATCTCCTGCATGGCTAAAACAGCGACTTGAATCTATCGGAGTCGGTGTTATCAACAATATCGTAGATATTACCAACTTCGTTTTAATGGAATATGGACAACCGCTGCACGCCTTTGATTATCACAAACTCACAGAAAATCGCATTGTTGTGCGCCGTGCAGCAGAAAATGAACAGATCAAAACCCTTGATGAAGAGGAACACAACCTAACTCCTGATATGTTAGTTATCGCAGATGCAGAAAAACCTGTGGCACTTGCAGGAATTATGGGGGGCTATGACTCTGAAATCACAGAAACAACATGTGATGTGTTACTGGAAAGTGCTAATTTCCAACCGTCAAGCGTCCGTGCAACCGCGAAAAAGCTGGGAATACATACCGAAGCATCTTACAGATTTGAACGTGGCGCGGATCCAGAGGCTGTTATCCCTGCGCTTGACCGTGCCGCACAACTGATCGCAGAGTTAGCTGGCGGCACCTTATGTGAAGGCGTTATTGATGTCTATCCCGGACGACGTGAACCGCTGCAAATTCAACTTCGTGCTGAACGTGTGAATTTCATATTAGGAACTACACTTGAAACCAGTGAGATAGAGCAGATTTTAAGTCGGTTAGGGTTTGATGTGGAGGCATCACAATCAGAAGAAAATATATATCAAATTACCGTCCCATCGTTCCGCGGAGATATTACACGTGAAATAGATCTGATTGAGGAGATCGCGCGCGTTCACGGTTATGATAACATCCCAACAGCATTACCGAAAGGCGACATTCCTATTCCTGCGCCAAACATCTCAGCAGAAGTTCATAGACGTATAAGACATTTTCTACTCGGCTCTGGCATGATGGAATCGGTAAACTACAGTTTTTGTCATCCGAACTGTTTTGATAAAATTCGGTTAGCAGCAGACAACCCGCTTCGTAATACTTTGAAACTACGTAATCCGTTAAGTCCGGAGATGTCAGTGCTTCGTACTACGTTGTTACCGAGTTTGCTCGAAAATGCACAGCACAATCACAATCATCAGATAGATAATATCGCACTCTTTGAACTGTCTACTGTGTTTATCCAAGGAGCAGAACCGGCCCGTGTTGCTGGCATTCTTGCTGGCGAAATTGGTGAAGGTGTTTACGGCAATCCCTATCGTTCTCCAGACTTCTTTGACATTAAGGGGGCTGTTGAAGGGATACTTGACATCTGTGGGACTACCGATTATGTGTTCAAAAAAACGGAAGACTCAACCTTCCATCCGGGACGCAATGCTGAGGTGTTGTTGGAAAATAGACGTATCGGTATCCTCGGAGAAGCACACCCGAAAGTGTTGGAAAGTTATGAGCTCCCTTACAAAGCATACCTCTTTGAACTTGACTTGGAGGCATTAGCGGACGCAGCCGATTTTTCCAAACGTTTTGAACCGATTCCCATCTATCCCAGCGTCCTGCGCGACCTTGCGATTGTGGTAGATCAAGAGATGCAGTCGGATATGCCAATAGAAATTATCTATTCCACTGGGGGAAAATTGGTTGAATCGGTACGACTGTTTGATGTATATGTCGGGGATCAGGTGCCAGAAAATAAAAAGAGTCTTGCTTACACAATTACATATCATTCAGCAACCGAGACCTTGACAGATAAAGCGGTTAACGATCTTCACAACAAGGTTGTTAAACGACTGAACCAAGAACTTGGCGCAGAGTTAAGAATGTAACCCATTAGAAGACTCGGACAAAACCGTTATGCAGGCACAACGTATAAAAAACTTGTTTTCAGCTATCGCTCGCCACTACGATTTTCTTAATTCGTTGTTGAGCCTTCGGTTTGACCGTGTTTGGCGGCGAGAGACAGTCAAAGCAAGTAGTGTAACCCCAACAAGCAAGGTGCTTGATGTTTGCACAGGCACAGGCGAACTCGCGCTTGCATACACCGATAAAATTGGTGCAGATGGTTCTGTCATCGGTTCAGATTTCTGCTTTGAGATGTTGGTTGTCGGCAAACAAAAGGTAGAACGGCAGGGAAGGGCACACGCTTTTGTGCCAATTGAAGCAGATACCCTTACCCTCCCGTTTGCGGACAATACCTTTGATATTGTTTCTGTCGGTTTTGGTATCCGAAACGTTGCTGACCTTGAATTGGGCATTCGTGAGATGACACGCGTTGCTGTGCCGGGCGGTAGGATTGCCATCTTAGAGTTTACGCAACCTGTCAATCCGATATTTCGTAGTCTTTACTATTTCTATTTCACAAAGATTTTACCTTTCATCGGCAATTGTATCTCACGTAGCAAAGACGATGCGTACGGTTATCTTCCCCGTTCCGTTATGCAGTTCCCGAATTGTGATGCGTTGAAAGCAGTTATGGAGCAGTGCGGGCTAACAGATGTGCAGTATTTTCGGAAAACTTTGGGGATTGTTGCAATTCATGTAGGAAAAAAGATGTGAAAGGTTTCGCAAGATGGCGAAGACTCCAACGCTTACCCAACCAAACGTTCCACATGCTCCACAACAGATTCAGAGACACCTTTCAAGCTATACCCACCCTCCAATGCGGAAACAACGTTGCCCGATGCAATCTCCTCCGCAACATCTAAAACCAAATCAGTTAACTTCGCAAATCCCGCTGCAGTTATGTCAATGTGAGCAAGTGGATCAAGAAAGTGTGCATCAAAGCCTGCAGATATTAGGATAAACTCAGGCGAAAAACCGTGTAATGCGGGAATAAGCACATCCTCAAAGACAGTGATGTATTCACTGTCACCACTTCCGGGTGGCATCGGCACATTGAGTGTAGTGCCGCGCGCTTTTCCGCTGCCCTGTTCATAACGTGAACCTGTGCCGGGGTAAAGCGGGGATTGATGGATAGAGAAGAAGAAAACCGATGCGTCTTCATAAAATATGTCTTGTGTGCCGTTGCCGTGATGCACGTCCCAATCTACAATTGCCACCTTTCCGACACCGTGTTCACGTTGCAAGTAACGTGCTGTAACGGCTATGTTATTGAACAGACAAAACCCCATGCTCTGCCCTGGTGTCGCGTGGTGTCCCGGTGGGCGTACCAATGCAAAAGCGTTTTTGACTTGCTTTGTTGCGACTGCTTCTGCTGCACACAGGACACCGCCTGTTGAAAGCAAAGCGATATCAAACGATTCATGACAAACGGTGGTGTCGTAGGTCAGCGGAATTTCTGCTTCACAGGATTGTCGGATGTGTTCACTATAACCGGGTTTGTGCGCGTAGGCAATCTGTTCAACGGTCGCGGGTGTTGGGTCAATGTGGTGTAGTTGTTCCCACACATCGCTCTGTTGGAGTGCTGCGAGGCTTGCTCTAAGTCGGTCAGGGCGTTCCGGGTGTTTGGGGCCTGTGTCGTGGTTCAGGTAGTCTGGGTGATAGACGAATGCAGTTTTTTGTGGCATGTATTTTGATTTCTCCTATATCAACCCCGCATCCGCCTAATCCGAGCAGGTGTATCGTCACCACGAATCTCAGACGAAAGAATACGCAGACTCCGGTCTTCAATCGGCAGATCCACTTTTACGCCACCACGCCGATGCGATTCACGCAGTGCAATAGCAACTTCAAGCGCAGCACGTCCATCTTCATCTGAACATTTAGGTGAACCTCCGTTTTCAATGGCGTTAATGATGTCGTCAACAATGGTCAATCCCATCCCTTGCATTCTTACAGGTATCGGGAATGGACATGTCGCAGGAACCCCACGTCCACGTCTGCCACCGGGAATAATACGAATCAACTCAAATGTTTCTGCATTATTAATTGAACGGATGCGTCCCGTTGTACCGATAACATCTACCTCCCACGGTGCAGCACCACACGACGTGCTGCGGAGATATGCCCGCACCCCGTTATCAAAAACAAGGTAGCCGTTTCCCATCAGGTCATTTTCACCTGCAGCGGCTTCGTCAGACTGCATCTCACCGAAAACCCATTCCACATTGCCACCCGCCATATAACGTAGAATATCAATGGCATGGCTGCCGTTATGCGAAAGACCACACTGCGCATACACAGTTACCTGCAGCACATTACCGATCTCACCTTCGTCAATGAGTTTTCTTGCCTCACTAAAGAAAGGATTCCAACGGCGCGCGCAATTGATTGCCATCACCACACCGTTTTCTCGGCAGACATCTACCATTGCATCCGCTTCGGCAAGACTGAGCGAAATCGGTTTTTCTGCCCAGATACCCTTGACACCTGCACGCGCCACATCTTGCACAATAGTTGATCTAACCCGTGCTGTTGTGCATATACTCACAATATCAAGGTTTTCCTTCTCTAACATTTCGCGATAATCACTATAGATATGTTCCGAACTAAGTCCCCACCGTTCACTGAAAATTGAGGCTTGTTCGGCATGTAGGTCGGCACCCGCCACCAACTCCGTTTTCGGTGATGCGTCATAACTTGGCGCATGACAGTAAGGGAGAAAAATCGATCCGCCCTGTGTAATTTCATCGTCAAAAGTGCTTCCCATCCGTCCTAAACCGATTACGCCTGCACGATAAGTTGCCATCTGTATCTCCTCCTAAAGTGTCCAATTTGAAATTGATTGTTACTCATGTTGTTACTACAATTATTCGACAAGTATTTTCTCGTAAACAAAATCTAACCACCTATTTTGCGGTGACACAATTTCGGGTTTCGGTGAAAGTGGTATCCAAAAAGGTTGAAAAATATGACCTCTATCGCTTTTCAATTCCCACATATCCGCTGTTTCTTCTGATGTACTCAACTGAAAGAAATGCCTTGTTTTTTGATTACTCAAGTTTTCGTTCGGCACCCACCCCGATATATTATAGGCAATGTATGAGGGATTGGGAAATTTATCGTATTCAAAATATGTAATGTGAGTGAAGCCTTTACAAGTGGAATGATATTCCACTGTGAGACCTCTGGTTAGTTTGTCTTTGTACGGAATTGCGTTTAAATCGGGTTTGATATAGACTTTTGTTGTTTGTGTTATTATCCGTTCTTGTTCTGCTAACTCATTTTCAAAACAACCGAGATATTTCTCAATTTTTACATGCTGTAGTCCCGTTTCTTCATAAGCTTCTCTCTTTACCGCAGTCTCAATATCTTCGTCTACTTCAACTGTGCCTGCAGGAATTTGGACACCCGCAGTGGGATGTTTGAATACAAGTAACATATTCACACCATTTCGTTCTTGTGTGATAAATGCAGTGACCTTTTCAATGGATTTGTTCATTTGTCTTTATAGGCATATCTACAATTGAACGGTAAGATGATTATGTGACCGCATCCGCGTGCAACACAGAATCTGGACCGCGAATGCCTTTTTGTGCCAATATCTGACGATATTTACCCCGTTTTACACTTGACGCGGTTTTTCTTGTGGAAATCCAGTGGTAAGTACTCTGATCTTCCAAATCCTCAAGGCTTTTTGCAGAACGTGTAAGCCAACGTTTTAACCATTCTAATTTCGCTGTGACCTCTCCAACTTTGCGTGTATTTTCCGCCGAATGAACTTCTACATAGTAAATCCGGTCTTTATAACCGAACACGTAATCCCAACGGTTTTCATTCGGATAACGCTTTTCAAGACACTTGTCTATATAAACACTACCTTTTAGCTCGCGCGATGAGTTGTACTGTATTTTGCTTCTATGTTGTCTTTCTAATGCCTGCAGCCCATTTTTTAGACACTCGACAATTTCTGGAACGTTCCGAATAGTATCTCTAAAATTCAAAGATCACTCTCCCAAACAGCTTCTGTGACAACATCAGCTGCCTTCGTACTAAATAGTGTAAGACCGCCCCAGTCTGATACTGCCGCATCCATATCCTCCGCATCTAACGTAGAAATATCTTTGACATTCACAACACTGTCTTCGCGAGAGAAATAATAGGTTTTAAATGTTTTTTTGTGTATGACTGTATTTGTAAGGTCATAGGAAAAGGCATTCGGCTTCAAATCCAGCAACTGTCTTAACCTTGCCGGTGCGTTTTTTGACTTAGCAATGAGTTGAATTGCCCAGATAAGTTCTAAAATTTGCGCTGAATGGGTAGAAACGATGACTTTGTAGCCTCGCCTTAATAACTCTAAAAATACGAGGAGAAGTGCTGAGATCGCTTGGGGATGCAACCCCATTTCCGGTTCTTCAATGACAACCCAGTTTATTTTATTTTTCTTGTCTGTTTTACCTGAAGGCATTAACCAGTACAAACCCAGTAAAAGAGGCGCGAATTCTCTCTGACCTGTAGACCATACCATAAATGGCAATTGGGTACCCGCAACATCTAAGACAATTCGTTTCCGTAACCCTGACCTATCTAATCTCATCTCAGCCTCCCCAAAAATACTTTTCCCGATTGCATCACGTATTGTTTTGTTCATACGGCCTTCTTGTGGAAAAATAGCACCCTTGCCTGATCCCAAACCAGTTTCCATCAATAGGCGCAACTGTTCGCTGAACTCCTTAACGACGTAAGGATCGCTTGTTCCATAGTCAGTAAAAGCGCGAGGCCACCCATCTTTAAGCGTTACAACCCGATGTGCTGGTATCGAAAAGAGACTCTCATCTTTTTTTCTCCGTGATAACGCTTTTCGAGGTGTAAAGTCCACCTTATCAAAGGTGACTATTGTCTCATCCTTGTTCCAAATCGTCTCCATCCCGTCACCAAAATAAAGGGACAAAAAATTTTCAGTTTTTTTTTGCCAATCAAAACCGTGTTTTTTAAGAGTATGCGTAATATCACCTGCGTCTGAAATTAACTTTAGGAGTTGGAGCAAAATGCTCTTACCACTCGCTTGTTCACCGACAAAGATCGTCAGATCTCCAAAGGTAATATCTGCTTCACGAATTTGTCCTAATGAAGTTACTGTAAGACGTTTCATGGTTATTCTACTCCTTTCTTTTATGTAACCTACTACTTACTCTGAACCTTTGTAGTAACGAAAGCTCGGCCTGTTTTTTCCTCAGCGCGAAATACTGCAACGTTATCTCCCTTCATATCTTTAACTATCCAAAAATGTCCCACATAAGTGGTTTGAGATACATGATAATTGGCGGCAATTTGCGCATAAAACCTCTCATTACCTTGATAATCTAACCAATAGTAGGCAATATTTGCTTCGGTACGGTTGACGAAAATGATTTCAGTTTCAGTGTAATTGGCTTCTGATTTTAGATTTGGAATCTGGCTTGGGTCTTGTTCTTTTAGGTTTACCCATTTACCACCACCATCGCTATTCGGGGTTAGTAATTGTTTATGTAACGTTGCATAATTTGGCAAATCCGACGGCCATTCAAATTTTGGTGATTGCATCGGATTGAATCCTTGTAAGTGGGATGAACGAGTCCGGGATGTCGCTGGTGTGTATCGCCAATCTGAATCACCAAAGACTTCAGTCAACAATGTGGCAAGTCCCGGATCATAAGATTTCAACTGTTCCCGAGTTTCTATATGATTTTGATACGTATCAATTGCCGAATTTGTGTCAAACCAAGATTGCAGCCCTTCAGCCCAGTACTCCTTTCTGTTTGTAATAGCATAGGTGCCTCTCCATAATCCCTTTTTTCTCGCCGAATTGTACGCTGTAGTGAGTTGTTCATCAAAACTCGGAGCCACAGTGTTCAAGCCCATAATGTGAATTGCATGACCAAACTCATGAATTAGAATATTTTGAGACCGAAATGGGTCTCCTGGATAATTTAGTAGGTTTTCCTCACCACAACTCGCGATAGATATTGGATCCCTCGGTCCAAAACCGCGTCCCCCCAGATCCCAATAATAGTTAGGTCTTAGATTTCTGTATTCGGGAATTCGTGTCCTCATTTCGTTATGTGCTATCACGACAAAACGCACGTCGTTTTGCACAAGTGCCTGCAGTATATCCTGGCGGTGTTGAAGCATTTTCCTAATAAGCCATGCTGCTTCCTTTAAGGCATAGGGATTCACCTTCTCGGATGCTATAACAGGTAAACCTTCCACATCAATCCATTGCTGGTAAAACGGATCCAGATCAAAAGCCTCTCGGACAGAGGCTGGGGGAGGAACAGGTTCAGGTATGTGGATATCTTGTGCTGTTTCGGCAGACTGAATTGAAGGCGAATCGCCGCAGCTTGTAAAAAAAGCGGTTAAACAAAACATCAGGCAAATTACTATAGCCCGGACTAAGACATCATTTGCATTATTGTCATAAATTCGTGGAGTTTTCATGAGTTACCCATTCTAATTTTTTCCTACTCCCTTCCGATATTTCAGCTCTTCCCAAATAGAGAGCATTTACTACACGTCCATTGAGACAATCTTCGCCTCACCACCGACTGCAAATAGGATTTCTCCTGTTATTTTTCCGCGGCTTGTGCAGATGACGGTTCCTCGAATCCTATGGCCTTCTGGTAAGGCGCGATGTTTATAGCACATAGGATACAAAGAACCGTAACATTCTAAGCATAGATATTCTGCATCTGCCAAGCATCCAGCGATTTGAGTTCACTGTCTTGTCCTTGAGAACGTAAAGACACGCCAACGCTATCTTCCCTATCAGGATAGACACGCATCGCGACACATTGTCGTCCGTTAGCAAATACCTCAACGACACTTTTGTCAACAAACACGCGTAGTTTGAGCGTTTCGTCCCCCAAAATTGACAATCCACCAGTTTCGGGTGCTCGTGAACGCACATCGGGTGCTATAGACGAATACGATGAATCTATCGTTAGCAGACTTTCACGTACATTTCTGTCCGAATTGTGATTACGCATGCCGCGTTCTCTGAAGAAAGCAATACGTGTAAATTCCTCTTTCTGCGGTGAACGAAGCACGTTCAACTCAACCATCGGGGAACCCTTTGTGTCAATTTCAAGCTCAAGTTCCATAGCATTGCCCTTTATGTTCTCTAATACAACCTCTTCGTTTGCTGGAAGTGTTGTTGAGTTGACATGTTGATGGTCGGACCGTAGCGATTCAATATCGCCTGCAGGCTCTACACCGATTTCATCTCTTGAGAGAAGTGTTAAACGGCGCGGTAATGTCATAATCTGATTCCAACCCTTAGTCGGTTTCGCTGGGTTCATGTTATAGATAACGATGAGACCACCTTCGCCATCAGGTGTTGCAGAAGGGGCGTGAACACCGGCAGGAGATGCTGCACCGAAATTGTTTTTTGCCCCTGCAGTTACAACGAACTTATCGCGTGCTTTGTCGTAATCACCGAGTAGATACTGCCCACCGCTCATGTGGCTGAAGAATAGCAGCATGTGCCGATCGCCGATGGGCCAAAAATACGGACATGCACCATCATCACCTACCAACGTGTATTGATCATTTTCCACGAAGGGATGCAAATAGACCCAATTTGCTAAATCCGCTGAACGGAGTAGGAAATTGGCGCGAACGGGTTTGCCGCCGGGGCCGTGCGGTAACGTTCCACCCGATAGCGAATAATACATGTCATCTTTTTTCCAGATGCACGGATCAAAAACACGATAGACGGGGGTTGTGCCATCAGCGTGTCTTGAAGGAATCACTGCTTTACCAGACACCTTTTCCCAATTCAGAAGGAGCGGGTCGCTTGACACTGCCACCATGTTACCGACAACCGTCCCGTGATACATTGCAATCACGCGGTCTTCTTCCACGAATGTTGAACCTGAGAAACAACAACGTTCCGGGTTTGGATAAATCGCGTAGGGCAGATCGCGCCAATGGATAAGGTCATCGCTAACTGCGTGTCCCCAGTGTTGACGCGTATCTTCTGGTGGATATGCCTGATAGAAAAGATGCCATCGTCCCTGCCAGAAACAGAGACCGTTCGGGTCATTGAGCATCGCTTCTGGATTGATGTAGTGGTAGATGGGGCGATGTGGATCGCCTTCGTAAGTTTTCCGATACTCGTTCAACCGTTGCATCAACGGATTTGTCTTTAACTGTTCTTCTTGTTCTTCCAACGTGTCCGCGAAGGTATAATGCGGTACTTTAGAGGTAAAATCTTCGTTAGCCATAGTTTCTCCTCTGCGTAATCTCTATAAGATATATGGTGCTTAGCATAGCATGGGATTCGTTGCTTGTCCAGAAAATTTGTGGGTTATACAGAGGATTCGGTTTATAGTAAAATCCAAAATATGTGGACATTTCAATGACAGGACTTACGCAGTTTCTCTTAAAGTCCCACTGATAAGGAGGATTTAGGGGGTTAAATAACTGAAATAACGACTTTTAACCCCCTAACCCCCCTTATCAAGAGGGGCATGCGTAAGTCCTGAATGAATAACAATCCTGACACGCTCTCGCTGGCGAGGCGGGGAATGCCTAAATGGCATTCATACCCGGGGAATGACTAAACGTCATTCATACCGTTGATTTCTTGATTTCTTCCTAACCTCGCCAATGTCCAGGTAATTATGGATTGGACTATAAACAGACAAGGTGTTTGTCGGTGGGAAAAGTGAAAAATGGATTGGTTTCTTTGGGATTAGAAGATAGGAGTTAATTGTGTGGGGATGATTGCGTATTCGGTATAAAACAAAACTTGGAATTGGCTTTCAAGACGGGGACTTTCCTGAATTATATAGTGGATTTTGGAATTACTTGGACATTCAGCACTATTGAAGTTAGGAAACCTCGTCTACCTGTGAATGTCCGAGGCGTAATGAATTGCGATTGAACTGGGATTTTGTCCAAGAGAAGTAATTATTCAGAAATGGTGTTATTTAGCATAAGTCGTTATGATAAGGAGTAGTATAAAACTGGGAGCGTGATAGAGCGTTTTATTATACCATTTTTATTAATTTTTATCTCATTACCGGTTGTTAGAAATACAATGGGGACAGCACAAACTAACAGTTTGTGCTACATAAGAGAGATATATTATCAAAAATGGTATTAGGTATCTGAAGCAATATCGTGCCGTAATGCGTTTTGACAAGTTGGCTGTTAGATCTTCGGTTTTGTATGTCTTACAGCGATTGCGATTCAATGTAGGTAAATGTAAGCACTACCTAATGTACTCAGAAAATTTCATTTTTAAGTTGTATGCTATTGGAGCATCGTTTTCTTGTATCGGTTTAAAACTGTTTGTCGCTATCCAGTAGAATGGTGACGGGACCGTCGTTGATAAGCTGTACGTCCATCATTGCTTGAAAGCTACCACCTTGCGTTGGAATGTTCAGTTGTTTTAGGGCAGTGATGAACTGCTCATATATTGCGTTTGCGACTTCAGGACGTGCGGCGTTAATAAAACTCGGACGTCGCCCTTTGCGGCAATCCCCGTAGAGTGTGAATTGTGAAACAACCAATGCTGAACCGCCTATATCAAGGAGCGAACAGTTCATTTTGCCATCCGCATCTTCAAAGATACGCAGATTGGCAATCTTGTTTGCAATATATTCCAATTCTGTTTCGGTATCGTCCTGGGCAATACCGAGGAATATAAGCAGTCCCGCTCCAATTTCAGAGACAAGTTCACCACCTACTTTCACACTTGCTGATTGGACGCGTTGGATTACTGCTCTCATTTAGTTGTTTCCGCTGGCAAAACAGGGAGCATCAAATGAACAGATTGGTTGAAGCTCTGTACATCAAGTCCTAAAATAACAATTTACTTTCTTCAACTTCCTGTGCCTTTTCGCCACCTAAAGTTAAACTGAACTGAAATCCGGGTAAGTTGTTGATCCCAATTTGAAATGCTAACGTATTAGAAACTTCATAACGGAATGCAAGTCCAATTATACTGGAAAAGTTGACTCCCGCATGCTGAAGTTCGCGCGAGAAATCAGCTGCGAACCACATGCTATCTGAAATGGCAACTTCACCACCAGCCTGCCAATTGAGTGTAAAAAAATCAGTCGTTCTGAGTAGCTTTGATGATAAGAAGATGCCAGCACCCGCATGAACTTTTAAATGCTTACCAAATCTTTGTGTGCCAGCAAAATAGGTATTGATACCGACAAAAGGAAAACCATCAATAGGACTGTTATCAAGGAAATTGCTATCAGTATTGAGTCGGTCATCCGCGGTAAACCCGGAATAGAAATCGCTTCCGACTGAAATACTTGGAAACCCATCATTTTTTTCAGGTTTGATGTTATATTTCAGTCCGATAAGTCCTTCATAGAGTGGTTGGTCGTAAACTCGTTTAGAGTTGAGCTCTGGGTCTCCAGTGTTGTAGAAATCGTGAACGACTTTGTGGACACCGCCTGTTGAGGGGGTAGCCCCTAACTGCAAGTCAAGTCTATCGCTTAAGCCGTAAGTAAACCGGACGGGTATGACAAATGTTTCAATTTCGAGTGTGACACGGTGAGATTCTTCAAACCCGCCGATGACGACATTCTGGCTGTGCTCTGGAAGTAATTCTACTATGGAATGCTGGAACAAACCGAAGGATGTAACAGAACCGCCTTTGCCTATCGGTTCAGCAGTTTGAATAGTTATGAGTTGTGAAATGGGTGGCGTTTGTGCGAAACTCGGAAAATTAATTCCGAAGACTACTAAAATGATTCCAATAATGACTCGGTTTTTAAAGTGCATAATTTCCTCTAATATTTTATTCCTCTTCACCAAAGGTGAAATCAAGTTCAAGTTCATGTTCACCAAAGATGAAATTAAGGCGTTCTGCTGCAACCATCTCGCTTTCGTCGCGCTTGCCATCGAGTTTAGGCGTATCGTCAAATGCGGTGATGAAGTAGGGTCTACCGTATGGTAGCTGATCAATTACAATTGGGTCTTCACCAAGAATGATTAAACTCGTATCTTTTGGTCCAGCTGTCTGACGCAGCAGCAAATTGCCTTCTGCATCTTTTGTGTAGATTTGGTATCCTGCAAGATCCCTCTCCGTATTGGCATTCCATGAGATGATAGCATCATACTTGGTGTTAAGAACATAAGAGAGTCGCCTTGCGTAAGTTACAATAATATTTTTTGGTGGGGCGGGTGGCAAATTGGGAGAGGCGGCATTAATAGTGGTAATGGCTTCTATGCCAAACTCGTCAACAGCCGCAACACGATAAACTTTGGATTCACCGTCCGTCTTGAAATTGACATCGAAATAATAGAGTTGATCGCGCGTAATCTCAGCAATAGGTCTAAAAGCAAGTTGTTTTGCTGTGCTGTCTTCTCTTGCTACGTAAACGCGAAAAAGAGAAAAATCGTCTGGGAAATCATAGTTTTCCCAGAATAGTTTAACGGTAAGGTCTGATGGCACTCCAAGTGTAACAACAGGAATAGGCGGTGGGATGCTTGGTATGACAGCAGCCGTTTGCCAAATACGCATAGGTTCTTCTGTAACACTTGGCGGGTTCGTTGGGTCTGGGGTTTCAACATCGTTTATATCAATGTATGAGATGCGGTACTCGTAAGCAATAGGTTGTCCTTGTGCATCTCGGCGATCGTTTTCAACATTTTGGGTATCTACAAACTCACTTGCTGGCGCGTCGACCGTTCCTACTAATTCAAAGGGTTCCTCCGAATTGGCTATTGAACGACGGTAGATTTTGTAAGCTTTGATACCTTCTTGTCCACTCTCTATCCATGTTACACGGACTTGTTGGTCTCCTGGGTAAAGCGTAAGTCCTTTCGGAGACCCGGCTGTACGTAAATTTTCTGAGTCGAGTGGGTTCGCGAAATCCTCACTATTAGTACATGCTATAAACACTGTAATTATCAGTAACAACGGCAAACAGCGCGCTGATGCTGCTCTAAACAAAAAACGGTGCAATTGCGTTTTAAAAAGACTGTGAAATAAATACATTTAATTTTTCCTCAAGTAGGTAATCTATCTCATATTACGGAATATGGTGTAAACAGACACGCCTGATGATCAATGGCTAAGAAGCCTCAGAAACGGTGTAAGTATTGTAGACTGACACGTTGTTTTTGAAAATCATAATGGGGGCGAAAACTGAACATTTGGGACTCTCCCCAAACTCTATCCCCAAATAATATGGGTGTACCGGAAAATTTAATTGGAGATTGCATTTTGCTGATAGCACTGTTTTGTAATGGTGTTGATGGCGTAGTTTCAGTTGCGGCATTGTCTAACTGGTTGAAAATGGAAAGGAGGACAGCCAGTCCTATAAATCCGTATCCGGCGCGAGACATGATAACGCTTGCGTTTTCTCTTGCGACCACGTCGCTTTTTTGGTTTTGAATATCCGCTTGGATTGTTGCGGAAAGATATTCTTCATACCGCTTTTCTGCAGAGGTATGCATCAGCGTACCGCCAACTTGTAAACCTACTCCAGACACTAATAGGGTTATAGCAAGACCGTGTGAACGACGGGATGCTTGTACAGGTAGAATCATCAAGCTAAGGATGAAAATACAACATATACATAAAGCAAACCGTTTCTGATTTAAACTATTATGTTTCATCTTAGGTTAATCCTTCAGTTCAATTTAATACGGTTATTATATAAAGTTTACCCAATTTTTCTATAAATGTCAATACTTTTTGAAAATTAGTCAGAGTCATTCAGTTTTAAATTTGCCTAAATCAAAAGCCTGGGATGGGACATCAAAGCTTGTTTAGAGTCGCAATATATTGCGACTCTAAACAAGCTTCCCCTAAATAAAAAGGCGCTGCGCAGAAATTTCGCTCTACAATGAAAAGATGTATTAGAAACGTGGTAAATATATTTGCAAATCCATAGGAAATATGTTATTCTTTTAATAAGATGCTGTAAGAAACCCAACCCTGTTTTTGACGTTAATATCAAGGAGCCTATACGATGAACGCGAGGACATTGTCGTTACCGATTAGTACGCTTGATTACAAACAACCTACCACCGTCCAAGTAGGTTCTCCAGTCTCAGATGCTATTGACATTATGCAAGCAGAGGGATTCGGATGTATTCTTGTTGTTGACAGTGAACAACGACTTGCTGGGATTCTTACTGATCGTGACCTGCTTCTGCATGTATGTGGAAAACGGTTAGACCCTACAATCCTCAACGTTGAAGATATCATGACATCAACCCCTGAATCGTTGCGTGCAAGTGACCCGATTGCTTTCGCTTTGAATCTAATGCATCTTGGACATTTCAGACATGTCCCACTTTGTATTTGGGATGATCAACATCAGGAATTTCCGATCGGTTTGATTTCAACACGTGATATTTTAGACCACATGGCAATATTTATTGAGAACCAGCAAGGAGGCGCATAACCATGCTTTACGACAGTGTAATTGATGAAGAATTAGCGCAGATGGATAAAGATGCAGAGGCGTCTCAGAAAGTGTTGGAAGTAATTGAGAGTCAGATACCACTTCGGCATTTGATGCGTTCTTGCGTTACGATTGACATTTCAGCAAGCACGCAGCACGCGATTGATCTGCTAATTGGACATCATATTGGTGCAGCGCCCGTTGTAGAAGAGGGTGTGCTTCGTGGTATTTTTGGCGAACGCGACGTATTGCGCAAAGTTTTAAACAAACAGGTAGGTGATTTAACACAAATTCCTGTCACGCAATTCATGAAAGCTGACCCGCAAACAGCAAAGCCGGAAGATATGTTGAACACAGCGGTTTTGTATATGGCACGGGGCGGTTTTCGACACTTACCCATAGTTGATGAACAGCAACACCCAATCGGCATGGTATCAATTCGAGATGTTATCTCTTATCTCGTGGAGTATTTTCCACAAGAGGTCTTGACATTGCCCCCAAATCCAGTACGCGATGCTTTGAAAGCACGAGAAGGAGCATAACACATGGACGAGGTCTTTTATAGGTGGACTCTGTGGTCTCACCTCTACCAAATAACATATAAAAAGGCTGAACACCGATGCGTAAGCAAGTAGAGCAAATTCAGGCGGCAACAGTTCTGTTTGCTGGGGATTCAGGCGATGGGTCCCAAACAATCGGAACGCAAATGACAGAAACCTCCGCTATTGTCGGGAACGATGTTGCCACGTTACCCGATTACCCCGCTGAAATTAAAGCCCCCGCTGGTTCGCTCGCTGGGGTCTCAGGATTTCAATTACACTTCTCCAGTGAAACCATACACACCCCCGGTGATGTTTGTGATGTCCTTGTGGCAATGAATCCCGCTGCGCTAAAAGTTAACCTCCATAAATTGAAAGATAACGGTATACTAATTGTCAATTCTGATAATTTCGCACGCAAAAATCTTCGACTTGCTGGCTACACAGACAATCCGTTAGAGGATGATTCTCTTACAAAATATCAGGTTTTTCCTGTCGAATTGACAACACTTACTCGGACAGCACTTGAAGATACCGACCTCGATTTGAGTAAGCGGGACCTGTGTAAAAACTTTTTTGCCCTCGGTATGATTTTGTGGTTATACAACCGACCTATGGATTACACCATAAGATGGGTTAAGACTAAATTTGCGACTAAAAATCCGCATCTTATTGAGCCAAATATCTTAGCTCTTAGAGCTGGCAATACCTATTGTGAAGCAACTGAACAATTTGTGACTTCTTATGAGGTGAAACCCGCAGAATTTGCCCCCGGCAAATACCGAAATATTGCAGGCAACACATCGACTGTTTTGGGGCTCGTGGCAGCTGCACATCAATCTGGATTACAGTTGGTTTACGGCAGCTATCCGATTACACCTGCAAGTGATATCCTGCACGGTTTGGCAAATTATAGAAACTTTGGCATTGTGACAATGCAAATGGAAGACGAAATTGCTGCTGTTGGGGTTGCTATCGGTGCTGCTTTTAGTGGTGCACTTGGCGTAACCGGTAGTAGTGGTCCAGGACTTGCCCTAAAATCTGAAGCGATTAACCTCGCGATGATCACAGAATTACCCCTTGTTGTTTGCAATATCCAAAGAGCTGGCCCCTCAACAGGAATGCCGACAAAAACAGAACAGGCAGACCTACTACAGATGTTTTACGGCAGAAACGGAGAATCACCTATTCCAATCTTATCAGCATGTCGTCCAATTGACTGTTTTGAAACTGTTTTTGAAGCGTGCCGTATTGCTGTGAAATATCGTACGCCAGTTATCTTCCTTTCAGAACTTTATATAGCTCTCGGTGCGGAGCCGTGGCAGATCCCCGATGTTGCAGATCTTCCTCAAATTGAACCCGATTTCCAAACCGATGTAAATGGTTTTGAACCGTATCTGAGAGATGCAGAGACTCTTGCACGCCCTTGGGCAAAGCCCGGCACCCCCGGACTTGAACACCGTATTGGCGGCCTGGAAAAGTCGGACATAACAGGCAATGTCAGTTATGATGCTGAAAATCACGAGAAGATGGTCACCATCAGAGCAGAAAAGGTCAAACACATCGCCGATGAAATCCCGCCCACAGAAATTTTTGGCGCACAAGAAGGGGACCTCCTTGTACTCGGATGGGGAGGCACTTTTGGAACAATCAGAACTGTTGTTGAAAACAGAATTGAAGCCGGTTGTGCTATAGGTCATGTTCATTTACGCTACCTTAACCCATTTCCGAGTGACCTGGGCGAAATTCTGAGTCGATTCAAAACCATTTTAATTCCTGAATTGAATAGTGGACATCTCCGCCAATTAATCCGAAGCGAATATCTTATTGATGCTGTAGGATTCAACAAAATCCAAGGTCAACCGTTCCATGTTTTTGAACTGGAGTCTAAAATTGAAAATTACATCTAACACACAAATATGCCGGGATTAAAAGAAACAAAATTGCCCTTTACCAACAAAGTCTCGGCTCATGTGTAAAAAGGCAGGCACACTTATGAAAAAAGAAGAATCTTCAGGCATTCCAGCTGGGGTGCCTACGTTAAGCAAAAAAGATTTTGAATCCGATCAGGATGTTCGATGGTGTCCCGGTTGCGGTGATTGGTCGGTTCTCGCTCAAACACAGCGGATTATGCCTGAATTAGGTATCCCAAAAGAGGATATTGTCTTTATCTCTGGTATTGGGTGTTCAAGTCGTTTTCCGTACTATATGAACACCTACGGATTTCATACGATCCACGGCAGAGCACCGACTATCGCATCCGGCGTGAAAATGGCAAATCCCGATCTTTCGGTTTGGGTTATCACTGGTGATGGAGATGCACTCTCTATTGGTGGAAACCATTTCATCCATCTGCTGCGCCGTAATTTTGACATCAACGTTTTACTCTTTAACAATCGTATCTACGGACTTACCAAAGGACAATATTCTCCCACTTCGGAACAGGGAAAAGACACGAAATCAAGTCCGTTCGGTTCGCTTGAAGCTCCGTTTAATCCGATTAGTCTGGCTTTAGCTGCGGGGGCAACTTTTGCGGCACGTTCGCTTGACAGAGACCCCAACCATTTACGTTCCATTATTAAAGCTGCGTTTGAACATAAAGGCACATCCTTTATAGAAATCTATCAAGATTGTCCTATTTTTAATAAAGAGACTTTTAAACTTTATACGGATAAGTCAACGAAAGCAGATAATACCGTCCAACTTGAGCATGGCGAACCGTTACTCTTTGGAAAAGAAAACGAAAAGGGTATTCGACTGAAAAACTTTCAACCTGAAGTCACTACCGTGACAAACGACACAGATGATCTTATTGTCCATGATCAATACGCCGAAAATACCACTTTAGCGAATTTCCTCGCTCGCATGAGCGATATGTCTGAAATGCCCCAACCTATCGGTATCTTCCGAAGCGTTCAGCAGCCTTGCTATGAAGATATGATGGCTAACCAAATTGCCTCTGCAAAACAGCAGCGAGGCGAAGGTGACCTTGAAGCACTCCTCAATGCGGGTGATACGTGGGTCGTCGAGTAACAAATACATTTACACCGTAAAAGACATCTGGATCACGGATTGGTCGTGGGAATACTCATGATCGTCCGTGATTTGTGCAGTGGTAGACTTCCATCGTATTTAGAAGCATTGTGAAAATTGTTTGAATCTCGGATTATTACTAATTACGTAGATGAAGCGGATTCCTGATGTGCTGGACACATTTGCAGGTCAACATTTCTCTTGAAAATCAAATTGGTTATTTGATATACTCATTAATACAATCTAACTTGAAGAAACTGTGATTGTGAAAAAAGAATGAATACACCTAACGACTCGGAATCCCAAGATAATCTAAACCGAGTCTTCGAAAAAATCCAAGAGATCGTAGAAAAATCAGCAGATGGTGATTTCATTTATCGCGGCGAACCTCAACACTATGAGAAGGTGTCTTCAAGCCTATGGCGTAGATGTCCGGAAGAATTAAAGTCAGAGGATTTTTATGTAGAAGATATCCAAAAGAAAATGTTGGAAGTCTCTCAAGATTATACCCATGAAAAAGATGAGTTTGAAATTTTAACCGAACTCCAACACTTTGGTGGTTATACCAATCTCATAGACTTTACAACTGATAGCCACATTGCCCTCTTTTTCGCATGTGAGAGTTCTCTTGACAAACCAGGCAGAATGATCTTGTTAGAAAGAAGGGAAGAGATAGACGAAAAATATCAAATAAAAAGACCTCAGAATCCTCAAAATCGCATCATAGCGCAAAAAAGTGTCTTCGTTCGACCGCCGATGGGTTTTCTTGAACGAAAACAATATACTGTAATTGATATTCCTGGATTGCTTAAAAAACCTATATTAGTCCATTTGCAAAAACATCATGGTATCTCAATCCAAACAGTCTACAACGACCTCCATGGGTATATTAGAAACCAAGACACTCACCTGAAAGAAGGCATAGAAGTTTACAACGCCGAAACGCAGCAGAGGAAAGATGACTTGCAGCTTGAATCGTCTCAACCCAGTAAGGAAAAGGAGACATAAAACATGCAGAGACAAGCAGAACAGACACCGGACGATATCACCATTGAACGCTTTAACAAAGCAATTGATCGGAGACCCACTTTTGCACAAGGTTATAACTATAGAGGCATCGCTTATTGTAATAAAGGCGAAATTGACCGCGCCATTGAAGACTTTAACACGGCGATACGACTCAAGGAAAACTATGCCGCAGCATACAGTAATCGCGGGGCAGCTTACCGCATGAAAGGCGACTATGACCGCGCATTTGAAAATTGTAACACAGCCATAAGGCTTGACCCAAATTTGCCAGAAGCATATAACAATCGAGGAATAGTTTATAAACTCAAAGGTGAGATAATGCCTGCCATTAAAGACTATAACAAAGCAATAGAACTTGATCCAAGTTTTGTTTATGCCTATTACAACCGTGGTATTGTTCATTATGAAAAACAGGAGTTGGATCACGCCATTAAAGATTATAACAAAGCAATAGAACTAAGACCTGACCTTGTCCATTCCTATAACAATCGTGGTAATGTTTACAGTAGAAAAGGTGAATATGAACGTGCTATCATAGATTACAACATGGTAATAGAACGTAAACCCGAATTAACTGAGGCGTATTACAATCGTGGGATGGCGTTTGTACACTTGCAGAATTGGGAAAAAGCCAAAAAAGATCTGACAAATGCCATAGAACTTCAAGAAAATATCATCATTGATAACTTTGATAAAGACTACGAAAACGTTGAAGTTTTTGAACAGACACATAATATTAAACTGCCAAAAGACATCGCCGCAATACTAACTCCTCCGTAGGCATGAATAGGATGGAGAACCATGAATGGAACAGAAAAAGTTGTAAAGCATTTAGAGATGATCCAAGCTGTTATTAAACGCTTAGCAGTCAACAGTTTTCTGGTAAAAGGCGCGAGCCTGTTACTCGTCATCACGTCACAAGTTTTATTTGTCTCTATGGTTTTGTTAAGCTTTCAAAAAGATACCTATGTTCCTCAGGAAAAACCTTTTGTCTTTACGGTAGCTGCAGTACTTGTTTTTTTCATATTAGGGTTCTGGATTCTGGATGGATTCTTCCTCTGGTTAGAACGACTATTCCGATACCACTACGATGCAGTAAGACAACAAGAGGATACCGATTTTAATATGAATGTCGGTATTCACAATAATAAGTCGTTTAGTAATTGGGGTTCTGCTATCTTTTCTGCCACACTTGTTATTTTCTACACTATAGAAATTATCTTTATCCTTTTCCTGCCTGCTGTTCTTTTATTTTCAGAATATTGGTAAAGTTTACTGTTATTCACAATTTAAACTGCCCTAAATTGAATAAAGGGCATCTACTCCTTATACCCCGACCTATCTGTATTCCCACCATACTTCAACGCATAAATCAGCAGATTCGTCATAAACCGATAAACATCAGGAGAACGCCGGAGCCGTAGCATCGTGCGGCTTTCAATCTCTGCAGTCTCCATCGCGCACATATAGTCCTTCCTATTGAAAACGACTGCTAAACGATCATTAATAATAATCCCTTTCTGAAAACGGAATCGGGTTGGCTTTGCGTTATTTTCGTTTCCCCAGAACACGGCACCACCTGTCGGCGGTCTTGAGAGATGATAATGAATCGTGTAAATCTCATGTTCATGTGGGAGGATTTCAAGCGGATAGTCGGGAAAAATCTGTTGCAACTCTTCAGCGACAACATGGGCAAAAAGACCGTGAAAACCACAATCATCAAAAAAGAGCGTCCCGCCTTCATCTACGATATATTTGCGTAGTGCGGCGCGCTCTGCTTGTGTAAAACGACTTTGTAAGGGGCCGTCTTTTACAAGCCCGCGTCCTGCGGTAATATCTCTGTCATGTCCTGTCATCACAAGCAGCGGCGCATCGAAAATTTTCGGATCTGTTAATGGAAGTGAACCACCTTCAAAGTTCATATCTGCGCGGATGGTTGTGTGTTTATCCATCCATTTCATGAGGGCGGGCAGTGCCGTGGGGTCTTGCCACCAATCCGAAAGTGAATGTTTGAGACGGATAATCCGAATATGACCGCGTAAATTATCTCCCGTTCCTTCAAGAATCGCTCCTAATTGCCCATGCGGTAACAAGGCAGGATTTTCCAGTGTGACGTTAAGATTTCCCTGTAAGTTCCTATCTGGTAAAGTGCTATCAAGAAATTCAGCGAATCCATCTGTTGTAGGAATGCTCGACTTTGGACTAACAACAACATTAGAACGGGGTTTTATTTTTACTGTTGTTGATGGTACAGTTGGCACGTCTATAGGAGTTCCCCGCACAGTATTTACTGCCCGTTGTTGTGTTTCGACTCGGAGGTTTGGAGCAGGCACATCGTCTGGTTTTAACACATCCGTGTCGGACATCTGCGTAGTCATTGGATTTTGAATTGAGGTGTCGGCCTTTGGAATTTGATTGATTGAGGGAATCTCAACTCGCAATGGATTTGCTGTTTGCCGAGTTGTGGGGAGTACTACCGTTCTATGTGTTCGAGGCACTGTATCCCTAATCGGTGTGTTTTTGATAAATCTCACATCGATTGCATCGTCATTCAATGTCCAATGGTGTTCTGATAGAAGCATCCCAATAATCGCAGCGATGATGAGATGAATTACTACTGAGGTGATAACTGCCTGAAGACGTTTATATTTCATTGTTGTTTACAGATGCCGCTGAATTTGATGAAAACTCTGTGCATCTAACTCCCGATAATCTGGAATGTCGTAACGATTTCCCCGCACATCTGTCACAAAAAGCCGTGCAGGTGGAACCTGCTTTATATTCTGATTCAATCCACGCACCAAAAACGTCACACGCCCGCGCTCCGTTTGGACCTCCCACTCATGGATACCAAATTGTTCCTTCACACGATAAATCTTTTGGATAATAGGTGTGAAATATCGTTTATCTAATTCCTCATTTAGTATTTTGAGGTTTTCAGGTGCAAGTTCCGATGGGTTAACAAGAATTCCGATTTCAGTGTCCTCATCCGCCGCGAGTGAAATATACTGTTCAGGATGACTAAGCGGCATAAGTCTGCGGACTATTACACGGAGATGGCAAACCTCATTACGAATTTCAAGCCGTGCGGTACCTACTTGAGAACGTGTAAATGTCAGCTCAGATGCATTCAGAAAACGTTGTGCAAAATCTTCTTGTTCCTGGGACTCAGTCCTCTCAGATTTTTCCTTCACAGATGTATTTTGTACTCCAGGATTCTCATTCTGCATGTCTATCTCTCCACGATTTGTGCTTCAGCGCGAACATTAGCAGATTCCCTTTGTGTCTCTACAAGTTTGTAGTAGATACCCTTTTTCTCCATAAGTTCTTCGTGAGAACCGCATTCAACACCCTTACCTTTTTCTATTACAAAAAGCCTATCTGCATTCCGTAGTGTTGAAAGACGGTGTGCAATTGCAAAAGTGGTTCGGTTTTGCACCAACCTGTCAATCGCCTGCTGAATCTTTTTTTCAGTTTCCACATCTACAGAAGAGGTGGCTTCATCAAGAATTAGAATGCATGGGTTATGTAAAATCGCCCGTGCGATAGAAATACGTTGCCGTTCACCGCCGGACAGACTTCCACCTCGCTCACCAACTTCAGTGTCATATCCATCGGGAAATTTGATGATAAATTCGTGCGCATTGGCTGCCTTTGATGCAGTGATGATTTGCTCCATTGAGGCATCAGGATTCGCATAAGAAATGTTTTCTGCAATAGTACCACTGAACAGATACGGTTCTTGTAGTACGACCCCAATCTGTCTACGCAAATCCTTGAGATTAATCTGTTTGATGTCTTCACCATCAATTTCTAACCGTCCCGCATCCGGTGTATAAAAGCGACAAATTAAATTGATGAGGGTAGACTTGCCTGCCCCCGAATGTCCGACGAGTCCTATCATTTCACCCGGTTTCACATGAAGGTTTATATCCCGAAGCACAGGTTTATGTGCATCGTAGCCGAATGTCATGTTGTGAAATTTAACTTCTCCGACAATATTTGGCATTGCTTTAAGATTACCATCATCAAACTGTTCCGGTTGTGAGTCTATCACTTCAAAAAGCCGTTCTGCCGCTGTCATAGAGCGAGAAGCCCAATTGATGAGCGGACTAACATATCGTAGTGGTTCATAGAACATTGCAAGATAAATGTGAAACATCATTAAAGTACCAAGCGTCATTGTTCCACCTATAACATCAAGACCACCGACATACCATACAATGAGCGTTCCAAATTGAACAGTAAACATCAGCGGCGGGTAATACGTTGCCCAAATTAACTCAGCTTTAGTTTCATAGTCTCGTGTATCAATGTTTGCACTGCCAAATCTGTTAACTTCACCTCTTTGTTGACCAAATGCGCGAACAACACGTATACCGGATACAGAATCATTGACAACATCAAAAAGTTTTGAGCGGCGTCGCCAGGCACGATGCCATAAACTTCGCACCTTCCGCCAAAACCAACCTGCACCGAAGATAATTAACGGAATTGGGATCAAAATGAAACAAGCCAATTGCCAATTAAGGAAAAATAACACAGTGCCTATCCCGAAAAACATAAACAATTGCACACTCAGGAACGACATTCCTTCTAACAGAAAATCCTGTAGTCGCTCACTATCCTCGGTGATATGTGAGATAACAGTTCCTGTAGTCCGTTTGTCAAAAAATCGGATAGACAGATTGTGTAGATGCTCATAAACGTGTGCACGGATATTCGCTGCAATGCGAAATGTAAGCCATGCCGCTAATCGCGATTGAAGGATATTAAATAAAATGCTAATAACTTGGGTAACTAACAGCGTACCAACCGCAATGGTTAACGCTAATGCTGCTGGTTGGATCGCTCGAAATATGTTGCCTAACCATGTTGTCTGATCATCAGGTGTAGGTGTAGTAGCATCGTTTAACAATAGTATATCATCAATTAGAATGCCTGAAAAATAGGGTGTGATTAAAGTAATCAGAGTCCCAACAATGACAAATAGAATATAGAGTAATACTCTGCCGCGGTAAGGCTGTATATACGTCAAAACACGTAACATTACCCTATGTTTTTTAGTGCATGCGGGGCAGGGAGAGTACTCATCTGCAAGTGGTAATTCGCAAGTTTTACAGGAATGTTCCTCAACCTTATAGTCCCAAATCGGTGGTTCATCCCGATTGCCTTCTCGGAATTCTATTTCGTCTCCGATAAAACGGGCGACAAACCCGAACTTCGCCGCACAACCGTTTGAATAACGGATGAGGTCAACCGTCCCTTCGCGTGTTTCCAGCACAAGGAGACCAGCATCTACCACGGTTTCAGCACGAATACCTAAGACACTCTGATAGGGGACGTAGTGAAGCACCTCACCTTCACCTGCTACGGTAAATATCGCCGCATCTGTTAGGACAAACCATTCCTCACCGTAACTCCCTGTTGAATTTACGTCGCTTCGGACAGCAAAGCGGACCTCTTCAAATTGGATATCCAGCGTTTTTAATGTTGCTTCAATTGATTCGGGCAGCTCATCAAGCGTACCCGTTGGCGTGTCTGCGGTTGACATATCTTCCTTTAAAGTAATACTGTAGGCGCGATTTGAAATCGCGCCTGCAAGAAGATTTATAGGTTTCAAAGTTCAATTGAGTGCTTTTCCAGAACCTCTTCGTTCAGTTCAATGCCGAGTCCAGGTCCAGTTGGTGGAATGATGTATCCGTTTTCCCACTGTATCGGCTCCTTGAGAATTTCAGCGTGAAAACCGTCCCACATGTGAATCCCTTCCTGTATCAAAAAATTTGGACTACAAACATCTAACTGTATATTCGCTGCGCCGCCGACGGGGCCACCGTATAAGTGCGGTGCGATTTGGGCGTAGTGTGCCTCACCCATAGACGCAATCTTCTTCGCTTCAAGGATACCGCCTGTTATTGTCAAATCCATCTGCAAGATAGACGCTGCTTGCTGCTCTAACAGGTCAGCGAATTCATATTTAGTTAGTAGCCGTTCACCGGTAGCAATAGGAATACTTGTGGATTGTGCGACGCGCGCCATCTCTTTAATGTTCTCAGGTGGTATAGGTTCTTCAAACCAAAGTGGGTCGTAGGGTTCAACACGTTTAGCAAAGCGAATGGCACTATTCGTATTAAATTGTCCGTGTGTGCCGATAAGAATATCGCATCTATCACCCACTGCATCACGAATCCCGCGGATAACACTTTCGGCATAGTTGAGTGTTTCTAATCTGTCTGCCGTATGTGGGTGGACGGGGTCAAATTTGACAGCAGTAAATCCCTTTTCAACATAAGAAAGTGCGAGTTCACCGGTTTTTTCTGGCGAATCACCGTGCCGCCAATGCAATAGATAGGAATATGCTCTCAATTTTTCGTGGAACATCCCTCCCAAAAGGTTGTAAATCGGTTGGTTTACTGCCTTACCGACAATGTCCCAACACGCCATCTCTATTGCACTCATCGCTGGCGTAGCAAGCGGGCCAGGGTGCCGCACACAAGGGCCTTCGTAAAGCGTAGACCAGATTTTTTCAATCCGAAACGGATCCGTTCCAATGAGATAACGTTCTCCCCAATCTTTGATCAATTCGATGACGACATGGTTTAGGCGAGTGTGATAGGTACATTCACCTATGCCTTCAATCCCCTCGTCAGTTACCAATTTGACAAAAATCCAATGCCTACCACCCCAATGCGGTGGCGGCACGTCAACCATATAGGTTTTTACTTCAACTATTTTCATTGGGTGTCTCCTACGGACAAACATATTTTCAGTGTTATACAAATTACTGCTATTATACCCAATCTGTTAAAATTATGCTATAGCTTGGACAGTTTATAGTAAAATCCGAAAATATGTGGACATCTCAATGAACAGCTATAGGCATCAATTTAAGAAGACAAGCATTCGTAGTCGCGAATTCATTGCCAAACGCGCGTTTGGAATTTGGCACTTCGGACATTCTGTAGGAGCGAGCTTTGCTCGCGACCCTGCGTCCGATGTCGCGAGCGAAACTCGCTCCTACAAGAAGAAAATCTGTCACTAAATTGACACCTATGGGACATTTCAATGAACAACAATCCCCACACCATCACGCTGGCGAGGCGGGGAATGCCCAAAGACGAATGCGCGTATGGCATTCGCCATGATTCATACCCGGGGAATGACTAAACGTCATTCATACCGTTGATTTTTTGATTTCTTCCTAACTTTGCCAATGTTCAAATAATTATGGATTTTACTATAAAATTTTTAGAGACAAAAAGCAGAAAGTGGTAACCTTCAGTTCGTTAAAACCCAAATTAGTCTTCATTTTCAATCACAACCGCTTCAGTCGGTCTCAATATAACCGCTTCACCGACTTGGAAATGCCGCTGATAGTCAGTTTGAACAAAGTAAGATTTACCATCTACCTCAACGCGATAGGTGAAATCATGCCCTTTGAATTCGCGGGCAGTGATGCGTCCGATGTTTTTATCACTGGCATCAGTGACATGTTTCTCTATGGTGATATGTTCTGGACGGATTGAGAGAAGGATATCGTCTGCGTTTAGAGCATCTACAGCCAATGCGCCGAAAGGTGTTTCAGCAATACCGTTTCTGATGTCTGTTTCAATGACATTGGTTTTTCCTAAAAAATTCGCAACATGGACAGTTTTTGGATGTCGGTATACATCTTCAGGTGTGCCAATCTGTTCTATTGTCCCACTATTCATCACAGCAACACGTTCAGCAAAACTTAATGCTTCTTCCTGATCGTGGGTTACCAATACCACACTAATGCCGTCCGCTTTTAGTAACCCGCGTACCTCTTCGCGAGTTGCTTGACGTAGTCCCGTATCAAGACTTGAAAAAGGTTCGTCTAACAGCAGCAGCTTCGGTTGTGTCGCAAGTGAGCGCGCTAAAGCAACCCGTTGCTGTTCACCGCCAGAGAGATGATGCGGCATCCGTGCATGTAGGTGCGCAATGCCGACTCGCTCAAGCGTCCCCAAAGCATTCACATGCCTTTCTTTTTTCGGCATCTTCCGACTAAATCCAAATGCAGCGTTTTCCAGCACGTTCTTGTCAGGAAAGAGGGCATAATCTTGAAAAACAAACCCAATTTCACGCGATTCAGGCGGAATGTGTATTCCTTCGTCCGTCAGAACGCGATCCTCCATAGCAATTACGCCTGCGTCCGCTTTTTCAAATCCTGCAATCAAGCGTAACGTCGTCGTTTTACCACAGCCGCTTGCGCCTAAAAGGGCAAATATTTCCCCTGGATACACTTTAAAACTGACATCCTGTACAATAGGTGTCGCAGCAAACTGTTTTGTTACTGAATTGACGGTAAGTAGTGGTGTCATAATATACTTTCCATTATATCGTACTTCTGATGCTAAAGCGAATGCCCCGCCCCTGAAGATGGCATATAAAGATTCATCAGAAAGCTGATTAAACTCAGGACGCTTCGCGGCACAAAATCTCCTAAAACCAATCCGAGGAAAAACGGTATTGCTCTGCGATAGGTTTGCCAACCTGAGAACCGTAGAATCATAAACTTTATAAACCAACTTACCATAACAGGAAACCAAAAATATATCAAGCCTCCCCAGGAAGCACCAGAAAGGACATATCCGGATGGGTGTAATGTCCACCACAATAGACGAGTGCGCAGAAAATTGAGAAGAAAAACAAACCCAAAACCTGCTCCCATAAATACAATCGAACCCAGATTTGCTTCCTTCGGATGTTGTAACCAACTTTGCAGCGGATTGAAACTCTCCCATCCGAAGTGTCCGACATGTCCTTGACATCTCGCCAGCACACCGTAGTTATAAGCGACCTGCAAATATGTCCAGAACGTAGCCACTGCGCCAACCCCAATAGCAAGTGCCATGCTTAAAAGCAAGGTTTTACCGGGAATCCGTGCCTGATCGCCGATGCGCAGTGATTCAATCTGATTCGGCATCGGATGTGAACGGTTACAACGGTTAAAGGCATAGAGGAATGTCAGGACAGTGAGGTTTGCTGCCCCTAAGCTACGGGTTCCAAATATGTTCACCATCATTTGGCGCGGATTAATTCCGATTACCTCATGGTAGGGCGGTCCTAATTCAGCGCGAACACGTCCGATTGCTAAAGCAAACGCTACAAATAGCATGTAAAAGATGGCAATCACCCATAACGACATTCCTGCGATATAACAGAAGGCAAACACCGCACCCACGCTGAGAATAGTGAGAATTGCTGTCGTCCGATAGGATAGTGGCTCGTTGCTATCATCGCCTCGTTCAAGTCCTATAACATGCTTGAAAAACCGGATGAGGTGTCTACGTCCCATCCATAAAGTTAGCACAGCAATACCAACCCAAGCCCCCGACGCGCGGTCGTTAAGGTGAAGTGTACTGATATTTGTTATCCCAACAGCACTTGCGATCACCCGTTCTGCGCGTGTAAGCCAGAAGAAAAACCATGTTGAGAACGCAAGATCAAGCGGCATGAAATAGGTCAGTCCAACAATAGCAAGGTTGAAGGACATAGAGACATAACCGACAGCGTTCCATGGTCTTTCTGTTATATGTCTATCAAGTCGATAGCTGGAGGGAAAAGCAGGAATCACAGGAAACAGATCATGCAAACCTGCAATAACGCGGAGCAGTGCGGCAATCCCAAATCCTATCCAAAGTGAACGTGAACGGAAAAAACTACGGTTCGTTGTCATCTGCAACGGTAACTGTGTTAATGGAAAGCTTAATTTTTCGCGTTCCATCCACTGTTTTCGAAGCAGTAATCCCAGACAAAGCAACGATCCGTAGAGGAGAAAGATAAAACTTGACCAAATAAGGACCGGTTTTAGCCATATACGTAGATGTTCCGACAAATAGAAGCTTGATTCACCTTCATAATAGCCAGTTAACCATTCGGGTTCATGCGCCGTAAGCCATTGAGGAACATGGTGCAAAAAGAGTTGTGCCCATTCATTTTCCGCAGTTGCAAACCAGAAAGGATGTGCCAAAGTCCCCATTAGGATTGCCATCATCGCATGTCCAGAGATAGTGGAGACCATTGTCACCATGATATAGATTAATAAGAGTTCGGCAGGAGTGAAAGCGATACGTGTAGAAATTTTGCGAAGGAGAACGTTGAGTGCAAGCAGCACTACCAACGTAAAGACTGCGTTGGAAAAAGGAGAGACAAGTGTATAGACTGCGTACCAGAGTTCGCTGGCTATTCCGACCCAGTACGCATTGACGATGACGAGGATTAAACCAACAATTATCGCTTTTTTGGTGATAACCTCGGTGGTGTTCGAGGATTGCGGATTCATTAATTTTTTAGGACGGGATAAAACTCAGCTGTATGTATCAACTACTACTGAACTAATTTGATGTGTTTAGCAGCGTTTGTAATTCTTGGCCCATAAGCTTCAGCGTCTGATTAAGAGTGAGGTACAACTGGATAGTGCTTTCAACTTCTTCTGCTTTAATCATGCGAATTGCTTCCTGTAGTTGTGTGTCATATCTTAAATTCACAATCCGTTCAATACCAACGTTAAGGTTAAATAACCTTTCTGCACGCAGTGTCAACCAACGTAGACTTACTCTAAATCCATCGTCTGCAAGTTTTTGCCTAAACTGTGGGAGTTCTGCTTCCAATAATCTAAAATGTTTAGGGATTTCTCCAGTCCGTTTGATTTCGGCTCCAATCCAATTGGTGACAAAATCTTCAACGGTATTTCTTTCTGTCACAAGCCGCTGCATCATCTGCTCAATTCTATTAGGTACAACCTCAGCAATATGGACTTGTGGGGTAATACCAGATTTGTCAATTGATGTTCCATTAGGCGTATAATATGAGGAAATAGTGAGTGACATTGCACCGATCCCTGTCAAAGGATATCGTTTTTGGACAACACCCTTACCATAAGTTTTCTCTCCGACCAAGATGCCGCGCCCGGTATCTTTTATTGCACCTGCCACGATTTCGGAAGCACTTGCACTATACTCATCAACGAGCACAACAATTGGTATTTCAGGATCACACAGAATGTCAGAATTAGCAGGATATTCCTCATCAAATTCACTTTTTCTACCCCGTGTAGAGACAATAACGCCTTCACTGATAAAAGCGTCAGCAATGTGATACGCGGCATCAAGGAGACCGCCTTGATTGCTGCGTAGATCTAAAATTAATGCCTGCATCCCGGCGCGCTGATGTGCTGTGAGTGCCTTATTGAATTCCTCTTCCGTTCCGCCTGCTCGGTCTGTACCAATAAATTTGGTGATCCGAATGTAACCGATTTTGTCTTCAAGTAGGGTTGACATAACGCTTGGGACTGAAATCCTCGCTCGTGTTAATTTTATATCGAACGGCTCAAGAAATTTTCGCTGCACAGTTAACGTTACATCTGTATCCACGGCGCCTCTCAGTAAATCAACGACATCGTCGAGTGTCATACCTGTTCTTTCACCTAAATAAATTTGTTTTCCGTTGACCTTGGTGATATAGTCGCCAGCTTTTAATTGAGCAGATTCTGCGGGGGTTCCTGGCATCGGTTTAGAAATCTTAATAAATCCGCGATGATCAGGGTAAATGCTAACACCAAGCCCACCGAATTCCGCATTGTATAGATTCTCAACAGAACGTTGGTGATCACGTTCGGATAAAAGATAAGTATAAGGATCTCCTATTGCAGCGAGTGCGCCTTTAATTGCCCCTTGCAACATCGCATGTTTGTCTACCGGTTCGTAGTAATTCTGTTCGGCGGTTAGAATCACATTTTCTAAAGCTTTAAGTGCATCCTTCGTGATTTGTTTATCACTCGTTGCGTTTTTTTCACTGGAGTGTATAAATAACAGCGGAATCCCGATCGCGACAACTAAAACGATGAAGGACAAAGTAAATCTTTTCATGAGGATACCCCACGGCGGTTAATTCGGTTCATAGTTCTATAGTTAAACCTATAATTAATGGGACACTTCTGAGCATCAAACTGTTAGTTTGTGTCCGTATCTGCACAAACTAAATGAAGTTTAAGTTATTAATTGAGTAATTTGGCGAGGTTAGGAAACCTCGCCAGCAGAGATGTACACTTGCTGCTGGCGAGGTTTCCTAACCTCGCTAAACTACCCAATTTATTTTTTAATCTTCATACAGTTTGTGCTACAACACCCGCGGTAGGTTCGGTTTCCTAACCGAACCGAACATAATGTCCAATTAATTCTGCAGTCTACTATATATTGCATTTTACATCTTATAGTTTATCACAATTTCAAGATAAGTGCAATGCAATTTTGAAAAAAGTGACTACAGCTCAAAACTATCAATTTTCCTACGAATTCGGATTTGGTTGTGTTTTCCATCGGTTGTGTAGCCAAAGCCATTGGTCTGGATATTCCTGTATGTATTTTTCTAACTGTTTCATAAGATGCCCTGTATACAATTCTACATCTTGCTCAAAATTGCCGGAGGATTCCAAATGGATTGGTGGCGAAATATGGATGTGGTGTTGGTCATTTGGTTGTCGGATATCCAAGGAAAAAAGGAGCGACGCGCCGGTTTTGAGCGCAAGTGATACCGGCCCTTTTGCCGTGGAAGCAGGTTTGCCGAAGAAATCTATGAATATACCTTGATCGCCAGCGTTTTGATCCGCAAAAAACCCGATAGCATCGTTGTTTTTTAAGGCACGTAAAGTCGCGCGAACTGCGTTTTTTCGTGGAATTAATTCTAAACTGAAGAGTTGTCGGTACCGCCAAATTAAATCGTTCAACCGTCCGTTTTTCAACGGAAAAGCAATTGCTTTTGCCCTATTTGGAATAAGCACACCGTAAACAAGTGAAAGGAGCTCCCAATTTCCAAAATGTGGTAAAAACACAATCGCACCTTTTCCTTTTTTCAAAGCGGAATTGAGGTTTTCTCTACCATATACGGTAACTTCATACCAGATATTCTCGGTGTTCAATTTCGGAAAACGCATGAATTCTATTACGGTTTTCCCGAGGTTAATGAAGCTTGCTTTACATATTTCTTGTCGGCGCGTTTCCGCAAAGTTATTTCCAAAGGCTATCTGCAAGTTGTTGAGGGCAATCTGTCTCCGTTTTTTCAGAATCCGATAGAGGAATTTGCCAATAGCACTACCGAGGCCCATCGCCCAATTTCTGGGAAGAATACGGCAAACCCAACTAAAAACTAAAACGATTCGATATACAATATTATCCTTCCATTTGTTTCGTGGCATCGTGTCGCCTCAGCCAGAATTCAGTGAACAAATTTACATTCCCAATGTTTAGAGTATACCACACATAGTTGTTGAAAACAACTATGTGATAGACCGATCAGAGCCGTTCAATTTTTCAATAATTTCTATTTTTTCAAAAGACTCTTCCTATCCGAGCGACCGTGTCTAAAATATTGAGAAAAACCCGACAATTGAACGACTCTGAATTTGCGTCAAATTGATGTTGACATCTCTGGATTGATAACATATACTTTATCAAGCAATAATTGTGCAATAGATAGGCAAATTAGATTGCTTGCGTCCTGCAATTGAAAACAAAATAAGGATAAAAGATGGCTCATAAAACATTAACCATTTCAGATGTACTGGAAATCAAATCTTTTTCAATAAGTTCTATACTGCAGCTTTCGCCAGATGGAGAGTGGCTTGCCTATGCCGTGAAGGATCCCAATCGGAAGATCTCATCTCAACAAGAAATCACAGAATTCTCAGGATCTCTATCTACTGGAGCACCTATTCATGCTTATTGTAATGAGATTTGGGTTACCAATATCAGGACAAACGAGTCATATAGGCTTGGTTCAGATGTGGGAGTAGACTGGGCACCACGGTGGTCTCCAGATGGACGTTATCTTGCATTTTGTTCTGACCGAATGGGTGCACCACAACTTTGGGTTTGGGATAGGATAGAAAATAAACAGCGGCGAATTAGCGAAAAACCGATTTGTCCAATAGACGATTTTGAAGCACCACAGTGGACATCAGATGGAAAACAACTCATTTCAAGATTACGACCAGATGATATAGATATTTCCACCATAATTTCTACCGATTCCAATGGACAAGCAATAAACGTCTGGCAAACAGAAACCGACGAACAGCCTTCTTTAGAGGATAAACTAAATCCAGTCGCTTATCTCAAGGCGGATTTAGCGGTTTTCAATTTTGAGACAGGTGACGTATCGATTCTGATGCGGGGATTATATTCATTAGACATGTCCCTTTCTCCGAATAACACGACAGTTGCGGTGATGAACATGACAGGACCAGAAAAATTGACATCTCAGGCAACCCTTTTTGAGTTGTTATTAGTGCCTTTAGATGGAACACCAATTCGACGCTTGGCTACAAAAATCAGACATGGAGCAAGAGTCGTGAGTTGGGCACCAGATGGTGAACAGCTGGTATATGCTGTTCATCCGGATGGACTATTTTTAGCTTCAACACAGAATGAGGAACAGAAAAACCTTACTGCGAACTTTGCAGAGAACCCTCGTTTTTTCACACGTCCGTTATGGAGCGCATCAGGGGATACGATTTTTTGCGGTTTCGATGAAAATGTGTGGGAACTTTCAGCAGATGGGGGCGGGGCGCGGAAACTTACAGAAGATTTGAATCGAGGAATCGTTGGTATCATTGCGAAGGTGGGGACACATACCGTTTGGCAATCAAGCGATGAATATTCTATCTGTATTCAAACACACAATCATGAATCAAAGAAAGATGGTTTCTATATGTTAAACACTGCTGAAGCAAGTGCTATCTGTCTGTTTGAGGAGCCGATGCACCTATATCGTCCTTGGTCAATTTTAGAGGATTTTGAGGTTGTGGGTGATGGCACACGGATTGTTTTCAGAGCAGAAGATAGAACTGGACCAGAAGAAAGCTGGACATTCGATATAGCCACAGGAAAACGACATCAAGTTACTGATCTCAATCCACATTTATATAATTTAGACTTTGGTGAAATCCGTATCATCAAATCAGAAACAGTGGAAGATCAATGTTTCCGTCATGTTTTGATGCTGCCTGCCAACTACGAAGCAGGAAAGTGTTATCCTTTAATTGCATGGGTTTATCCCGGAGATAGTTTATCAAGTTTTGCTTATTGTTTTGGGTTCCAAAAGAGAACGGAGATTAACTTTCAACTACTTGCAGCACAAGGTTTTGCAGTTCTCGGTGTTGATATGCCACTTGAATCCAACAAATCGTTAAAAGATATGTCTGAATTCGTGCTATCGGTAGTAGACGAAGTAATTGAAATGGGGATCGCCGATCCAAACCGTTTAGGGTTAATGGGATTCAGTTACGGTGGATACAGTACAGCGGGAGTGATTACGCAAACCACCCGTTTCAAAGCAGCTGCTTGCGGCGGGGGACTCTACAATTTGACCAGCTTTTACGGGCAACTTTCTAAACAGGGACATAGTGGCCGCATTGGTTGGGCAGAAGAGGGACAGGGGCGTATGCGCGGTTCGCTTTGGGAACAACGCCAGCGGTACATTGATAATTCGCCGATATTTCATTTGGATAAGATTGAGACACCTTTATTCATCTATTGCGGTGATGGTTTTGAAGGCGCTGACTACGCGCAATCTGGAGAACTTTTCTCCGGATTACGTAGACTAAATAAAAAAGCGACTTTCGCCTGGTACAGAGGCGAAGGACATCATCCACTTGGTTGGAGACTTGAGGCCCAAGCTGATTGCTGGGAACGAATCTTGGATTGGTTTCAAAAACATTTGAATTAACCCAAGTTGCCACCTATTCGTGAACGTTCTTGTAGGAGGGGTTTTCAACCCCGATTTTTCAGGTTACAAGGTTCCTTTCCACAGAATATTATATCAAGTTACAAAACCCTCCAACAAGAAAATAGGGACTAAATTGGCACTTATGGGTAAATATAGGATATACTTGTATGCAAAATGTAGGAATTACGCAGTCTGCCAATTTTAGCGGTTACAGCGTTTGTAGTCGCGCAATTCATTGCGCCTTTTTAAACTTGTGGACGGCACACGGCGTGTGCCTACTACCTTTAAACGCATATTTAACATCGGAATTATTTAATTCTAAAGTTTACTATATACCTTATGTGAGGTATCTGCACCTTGCAATTTTAATTCCAAAATCCTAACATAAGAGGCATTCCATGGCAGTCCCAAAAGTCTTTATTACTCGTCCCATCCCTGAACCTGTCCTCGTCCAAATACAAGCGGAATGTGACGTTGACATGTGGCACACAAGTGCTATTTTACCCCCGATTGCTGAAAAAATCCCACCGCTTGACGGATTAATGACTTATGGACATGAACCTGTCACCGCACAGATGTTTGACACTTCGCCTAATCTTAAAGTTGTCTCTGTTGTCGGTGTTGGATATGACCATGTTGATGAAGATGCAGTCAGAGAACGCGGCATCGCGCTTGGACATACCCCTGGTGTACTCAGCGATACAACTGCTGATATGACCTGGGCACTCCTGCTCGCAGCTGCACGGAACGTTGTACCAGCATATAATCACGTTCAAGTTAACAAACAGTGGCACTACTACGATCCGAACATTCTTTGGGGATATGATGTGCATCATGCGACAATCGGGATTGTCGGCATGGGACGTATCGGATATGCTGTGGCAAAACGCGCTCTGGCATTTGACATGAAGGTGCTTTATTATAAACGTGAACGTAGACCCGATTGGGAAGAGGAACTCGGCATTGAATATGCTGAACTTGAACATCTGCTTAAAGTTTCTGATTTTGTAACGCTCCATGTTCCTTTAACAGAAGAAACGACCCACATGATCGGAAAAGATGAGTTTGAATTGATGAAACCCACCGCGATTCTTGTCAATATCGCCAGAGGTCCTGCTGTGGATCACGAGGCGTTGTATGAAGCACTTTCGGAAGGACAGATTGCGGGTGCAGCACTTGACGTAACTGAACCTGAACCGATTAACACCGACCATCCGCTCCTTGATTTAGACAATCTGCTCATAGCCCCGCATTTGGGCAGTGCCACGATTCAAACGCGTATGAAGATGGTAACGATGGCAATGGAGAATTTATTTGCCGGATTGAAGGGGGAACGGTTGCCTTACGGTGTTTTGCAGCCGCGTGGCGTTTCATAATACAAAATCCATGAATTAACTGATTGAAATTCATCGAGAAAACCGATATAATATATAACCACTAAGTGATTGAAGTTGGAGAAGGACACATGTCAAAAGAAAATATCTCAGGCATTACCAAGATTGCCGTAAAAGGTTTCAAGTCTATAGCGGAGGAGTGTGAAATTGATATCCGCCCGTTGACAATCCTTGCTGGTGCGAACAGTTCTGGGAAATCCAGCATCATGCAGCCGCTTTTGATGTTGAAGCAAACACTGGATGCCTCGTATGATCCGGGACCGCTGTTGATTGATGGACCAAACGCTCAGTTTTCTGAAATATCGCAATTTCTGTCAGCATTGGTTAACAAAAAAAGTACAGACCGTTTTAAGATTGGGATTGGCACGAGTATATCAAACTTTTCGCACTTTGTGGAAACAACTTTCAGAAAAGGTCCGGATGGGATTGAAATTGCTGAAATGACGAGTAAAGGAAAATCAGGCGTTGATCCACCGGTTTTTCCTGAGCATCTTACCTTATTTCCTGAGATGCCTCCTGAAGAAATCAAGGCATTGGCTAACCAGTATACAATTCTTAGAGTTGCGGGTGTTAATAGTGTAAAACGTTCACGCTGTTTTTTACGTTTAGCATCTCAAGGTGATTCTAAGCACTTAAATCTTGATACTACTGTTAAACTCATCAGTGATCCCGAATCCGATATTCTCAAAACTATCCATCTTCCTGGATTACGCGACACTCCAGAACACATCTACGGACTGGCAAGCACAGGTTCTCGGTACCCCGGCACGTTTGAAGATTACGCGGCAAGTGTCATTCACGAATGGCAAGAAACGGCAGATGAACGTATGAAAACGGTTACAAACGCCTTACATACACTTGAATTGACTGGAGCAGTTGCCACTAAAAAAATAGGTGACATCGGCATTGAAGTTCAGGTTGGGCGACTCCCTCATATCAACACTGACGAAACAGATATGGTTAACATTGCAGATGTAGGTTTCGGTGTTTCTCAAGTCCTGCCTGTTTTAGTTGCATTGATTGTCGCAGAGCCAGGACAGTTGGTCTATCTTGAACAACCGGAGCTGCATCTTCATCCGAACGCGCAAGTCAAGTTAGCACAAGTATTAGCAGACGCTGCAAAACGCGGTGTGCGTGTCGTCGCTGAAACACACAGTTCACTCCTACTTTTAGGAGTTCAAACACTCGTTGCTGAAGGAAAACTCTCACCAGAATTGGTCAAGCTGCATTGGTTTTCACGGAATGAAGATGGTATTACCGAAGTTGACAGTGTTGACTTAGACGAGGCGGGAACTTACGGTGAGTGGCCCGTAGATTTTAATGATGTTAGTCTCAACGCACAGAGTCGTTATATAAAAGCATCACGATCGCGTTTCATTGAAGGGACATAATATGCGATCAAAGGATATGAAACGAATCGTGGTGAATGCCTCTGTTGCGCGTGCTGCAGGTGGTGAAGATGCAACCGCATCTGTATCGATTAATTGCACCGAATTTCTTGAAACCTTTCGAGACCAAACATCACATCATATTGTAATGGCACTTGAGTTGTCTGAAGAATGGGATGAACACCAATCGAATTTTGCAGCTGCATGGTTAGCAAACATGATTGCAACAAAAAGATTCCATTATATCCAACTTCCCCAGAACAGGATCTTGCACGAAAAAATTGAAGCGACAGCAAGCCAACAAAAAGACATTAACGCGATGCTAAAAGATTTTCACCTTTTGGGAGCGGCGTTGGCAACCGATAAAACTATTATCTCGCTTGATGAAACCGTCCGCACACTTTTTGCACAAACCTCTCAGCAGGTTAGCGAAATCCAAGACATCATTTGGGTAAATCCCGAACGAACAGCAGAAGAACAACCCATCGCTTGGCTACAAAGCGGCGCTCCACCTGAAGCGCATCGTCAACTCTCTACGTATTCAACACAATAAGATTTCTACCCTCGCCAAGCCGTATCAATGCTGGTATATCCGTGTGTGTATTTGTGCAGATGTGGTGGTAAATCCGCTAAAAACCGCTTACCTACAGCCGGTATCTCCCACGGAATATCAATCTGATGGTCTCTGCTACGAAAACCGATAGCGCACGACAGCCGTATCTCGTCAATCTGGTTCGGAAATGCAGCGTGATATGTCCTATGTGCAAAAACAATCATATCACCAGGATTTGTAAAGAGTGGCACACACCCTGGAACATCAAAGTCCGCATAAGCCTTCTCTTCTCCGTCTATTTTATAAAAAGAACGTTTATCTGCAGTCAGGTTAAACCCTTCTGGTCCTTCCCAATTCTCCACGTGAGAATCCGCAATCACACACAACCCACCGTGTTCCGGACGCGAACCGGTGATGTAAAACCATTTGCCCGATGGCCACATTCCTCGGTTCAGTACATCGCCAGAGTTTTTGGGGGCATCCGTCGAAAACCCACACCAATCAGTATGCCACGCAACAGGATGTGATCCGGGCATCCGAATGATTGCAGCAGAGCGATGTACAGTCAATTCATCGCTCTCAATCAAGTGTCGGTGAATTTTCATAAACGGTTCATATTCCAATAGTTGCCACGCCCCTGCCCCAGACTCAACCCAAGCATGTCGGGTGCGACTCTGCCCATGCTCCAATTCTCTGTTCGGGTCTGTGCCATCAAAAACGGCTTGTTTCAAACTATCAACCAACTCATCAGGTAACACGTCTTTGATAATCGCAAAACCGTGCGCATCTAAGCACTCGGACATTTGAGACAGTTGATCCATTTCAAACTCGTAAGTATATTCAAGTTCAGGTTTTTGGATTTTTAAATAGTGTTCCATAGTAGATATCCCTAAACTATTTTGTGTGGTATTCTATTATACGTCCACTATCATGTCAACGCAATTTTCTGTTGTCCACCTGTTGTAAATTCCTCCATTATATGCTATACTTAACGTGAATTCGGCATGAGCAATTTTGTAGAGCAATCTGTTAGATTGCGTTCACGGATGCACAACCTAACAGATTGTGTTACACAGTTGGGTTAGAAACTGCATCTACCGTTGTTATTTGTGTCCATTCGAAGCAGGACAAACTACATATTTCTTATACCGAGCTTACGTTATACTAAAAAATAAGGATTTTTGCAAACCAGCAATTTTGATTGCTAACTATTTAGATTTTTTTAGGGAGGCTTTATGCCGATTGTATCTCATGTTATTTTGAGAAAGTTTGTATATGATATCTATCAAGGTGCAGGCGGCACCGAAGAGGACGCGCGCATCGTTAGCGATCATGTTGTTGATTCTAATTTAGCAGGTCACGATTCCCACGGTGTCATCAATGCACCGAATTATATCGGTGGCATGGCTGGCGGCCCAGCAGCAGAAAAAATGGAGATTGTCAGGGAGGGCGGTGCTGCAACTGTTATCAATGTAAACGGTGCACTCGGCATGGTGGCTGCACGCAAAGCAATGGAGATGGCAGTAGAAAAAGCAAAAACCTGTACCATCGGCGCAGTCGGCTTACATCGGTGCGGACATGCTGGACGGATGGGTGAATATCCGCCAATTGCAGCACGTGCAGGAATGATCGGTATTGTTTTGCTAAATGGCGGCGGCAGGTTTATGCATCCACACGGTGGCACCTCAAGAAGACTACCACCTAACCCAATTGCGATATCTGTGCCTCGTGCAAGCGGTGAACCGCTTCTATTAGATATGACACTTAGCGTAGTCGCAGGTGGAAAACTTCTCGTGCAGTCCGCGCGGGGCGAGCCAATACCGGAAGGATGGATGATAGACGCCGAAGGCAACGCTTTAACAGACCCAAATGTGTTCCGCGAACGACCAAATGATACCGCTGTCATGCCGCTCGGAGGATTTCAGTTCGGGCACAAAGGGTTTGGTCTCGGTGTGATGATTGATGCTATTGCAGGCGGACTTTCTTGGGCAGGATGTAGCCGTGAAACACCGACACGCGGCGCAAGCGGCATTGTGATGTTTGCAATTAAAATTGAGGATTTTATTGATTTAGCTGATTATGAGCAGGAAATTGAGTATCTTGTGGAGTGGATTAAATCATCAGCAAGGCTACCAGGGACTGACGAAATCTACGTCCCAGGCGACTTTGAACAACGAAGTCGTGAAAAACGGCTAAAAGAAGGAATACCTATTGAAGAACCAACTTGGGATCGGCTTATGGAAGCAGCTGAACGTTTTAATGTTGCTACACCAACATCCCTTCTACCTTAATTGATGGTACTCTGTGGTTTACAACATTAATATTTTTAAACTTATGCGTCAAAGGAGCAAACAAATGAAAATCTTAAGCGTCTTGACCATTCTATTTATTAGTGTTTTAGGTTGTGCTATCCTAAACCAACCAACTATTGAAGTGGCTCCGTCACAACTCACCAGTGAGACAAACCCTGAACTCGTAGATGGCAATTTAGACACGATCAGCACATTTGCTGTAAAAGGTCATCTCGAGAAAAGTTTCCAATTTGTACCTGTCCCTACAGCGGATTATCCCTTTGTCAACACACAACGGAAATATATGACAGAGGTTGAAGGGAGTAGACGAACAGAAGCGGTAATTAAATTGGAGACACCGACTTTTATATCTTATGTTGAAATATATCCCGCATCGCGTATTCCTAAGTTAGCGTTAATGACGACTCTGGAAGATCCGAAGTTTGCTTCCTCTTTCAATGTGGTTCATGACAAACTACATACGACCATAGAGGGGAAACAACCTGTTAGATTCCAAATCAATCGAGAAATCCTTTATTTGCGATTGACAGCGAACGGTATAGAAGATAGACAAAATGCTGTCCGTGAGAAAAAAGGTAAAACTATCCGTCCGAAAAAAACTAAAGATGAAAAAATTGATATAGACGAACGCATTGAGGTTCCGTTGAAAGGTGCTTCCATTCGGGAAATAAAATTTTATGCTCGGTAGAGAATAGTGTAGATTGTTATCCTTTGAACGGATGTAAAGAATTTGCTTGAATTTTGTTTCACAAATTTGTATAATATGAAAACTTACACTAACGTGAACCAATCTCTTAGATTTCTCACCAGAATCTGTCATATATAATGTCCATAAACCTTCTTGCTTGACTTTTCCTATAAAACCGTGTTAAGTTTAGCACATTACATACTTGGAGGATCAAAACCCGATTGCAAAAACAAGAATTAAAGGGTGTTCCTATTCAGAACAACGCTGAAGTCCAAGCACTTTTTGGGCAAAGCGATGCTTTCCTCAAAATGATTGAAGATGATTTTGAGGTGCGCGTTGTTTTGAAAAGCGATAGCATTGCTGTCCTTGGTGAAAACCTCAAAGAGGTCAATAGAGTTGTAAGGGTGTTGGAATCGCTACTCCACCGTATCCGGAAAGGCGAACGAATTCAAGCGACTGATGTCAACTACGTCATCCGCGCATCGGAAACTGATGAAGCCAACATTTTAGATAAGAGTCCCGCAGAATCTATACCTGTCTTTTCAAAACGCGGTGTAATTCGTCCGAAAACTGCCGGACAAAAACGGTACGTTGAAGCGATTAAAAATAACGATCTCGTCTTTGGCATTGGGCCTGCGGGCACAGGGAAAACCTATCTTGCAATGGCGATGGCTGTTTCCGCGCTTAAGAATGGACAGGTGAGTCGCATTATCTTAACCCGTCCTGCCGTTGAAGCTGGCGAACACCTCGGATTTTTACCTGGGGACATAGCCGCAAAAGTTGATCCTTATCTACGCCCCTTATACGATGCGTTATACGATATGGTGCCGCCCGATACGCTTGACAATTACATTGAACGCAATATCATTGAAGTTGCTCCGATTGCTTTCATGCGAGGCAGAACACTTAACAATTCTTTTGTTGTTCTTGATGAAGCACAAAACGCAACGATTGAACAGATGAAGATGTTCCTCACACGACTCGGGTTTGATTCAAAAGCCGTTGTTACAGGGGACATCACACAAACAGACCTGCCAACCCATAAAGTATCAGGGCTCGCAGATGCACAAGAAGTGCTTTCTGGAATAAAGGGAATTCAGTTCATATACTTTTCAAAGGTTGATGTTGTGCGACATGAATTGGTGCAGCGTATCATTGAAGCTTATGAACGGTCTACACCACCTCCAGATATGAAACGGGTATTAGCAGAAACCGAAAAATCTGAAGGTTAACGAATTTGATTGATGTTACCAATGTCAGCGGCAGCCCCGCGTTTGATGTCCAAATTATCCACAGAGCCGTTTTAGCGACATTGGATGCACATAATTTAGTGGACTATGAAATAAGTGTTTTGTTAACAGATGATAGCCGCATGACAGAACTGAATCGTGAATATCGTGGGATCGACGCACCAACCGATGTGTTAGCATTTCCACAACATGAAGGTAAAAATACCGAGTTAATGAATTTGAATGTCCTTGGGGATGTTGTTGTATCCTTAGAAACAGCGGAACGCCAAGCAATAACTGAAAAACATTCACTGGAAGAAGAAGTCTCATTTCTAACGGTACACGGTGTGCTTCACTTACTCGGGTATGACCACCAAACACAAGAGGAAGCCACTGTTATGTTTGAAAAACAGGATACTATTTTGCAAGATTTGCAAATAGATACTGAAAAGAACACAATTTCTATTTAACCTTAGGACATTCAATTATTAAAGATATAACGGAGGTGTGATTTTACGCTTGGATGAGCAACGTATAGCTATAAAATTAGTTTGTTTAGGAATTCTGTTAATTTTAAATGCTCTCTTTTCAGCAGCAGAAGCATTGCTTGCTCGATTAACGCGGGCAGATATTCTGGAATTTGCGGAGGAAGGTGGAAAACGCTACGAGGTCCTGACATCGCTTTTGCGCCATCCGCGCCGCTATTCACTAACCATCATCACAGCGAAAACGCTTCTGATGGTAGCAACCGTTGTTTTGTTCGCGACATTTTGGGAAAATCCCATATTGAGCGGTGGACTTGCTGCGCTGCTTCTTGTCGTTTTCACAGAATTATTTCCTAAAAACTACGTCCAAAATAGTCCCAGCGGGGCAACTATTCACGCGTTACGTGCCTTGCGTATTGTCTATTGGGGCGGTTTTCTAATTTTAATTCCCTTAAATTTTCTTGTGAATCTGATTGTGCGTATCTGCGGCGGTAAGGTTACATCAGCACAGGATAGTCTCGTATCCCCAGAAGTGTTAGAAACGCTTGATAACGTTGCCGAAAGCCAAGAAATTTTAGGACCGGATAATCGCGAAATGATTGCTCGGATTCTGGACTTACCGGATAAAGTGGTCCGAGAAATTATGGTAGCACGAACTGATATGATGTGCCTTGAGGTCGGAACCTCAGCTGCCGAAGTTTTGCAGACAACAATCGCTTGCAGACATACACGCATTCCGATATATGAAGAGACAATTGATAACATTGTCGGAATCTTGCATGTTAAAGACATGTTAGATTGTTGGGCAGAGGAGAAACCGATTAACCTTAGCGAACTTATTGTGGGTCGTACGCCTTTTTTTACACCTGAGAGCAAAAATATTTCTGAACTGTTCCGAGAGCTGCGAGAACACAAACAGCACATCGCTATTGTCGTAGATGAGTATGGTGGCACAGCAGGAATTGTAACGCTTGAAAACATTATTGAAGAGATTGTTGGTGAAATCCAAGACGAAGACGAAGTAGATGAACAGGATGCTTACATTCAAATTAGCCCAGACACCTATTCCGTTGATGCCAGACTGAACCTTGTTGAGTTGAATGAAAAACTTGGCACAGAATTTGAAGCAGAAAATATAGATACCATCGGTGGGTTTGTGGTAGACCATCTTGGGCGAGTCCCTGAAAAGGGTACCGTTTTTACCTACCGTGGTATAGAATTTACGGTATTAGAAGCAGACGAGCGGCGGATTCATCGTATCCAAATTCAGATGCCAAAAAATGCTAACGGTGAAGATCCCGAATAATTAAACCCAAGTTGCCACCTATTTGCGAATGCTCTTGTCCGAGGGGTTTCTAACCCCGATGTATAACAGAAAACATAAGTATCAGCGGAAATGCCTTGTTTTTTCGTAGAAAGCAGTGTCCGCCATCTCGAAATCTTGTCCGTAGCAACTTAGGTTAATTAAAGATTTGACAAAGTTCCAAAAATGCTGTATAATTAAGGAAAGAACGGGGCGTAGCGCAGCCCGGCTAGCGCGCCTGCTTCGGGAGCAGGAGGTCGGAGGTTCGAATCCTCTCGCCCCGATTTTATCCCGCCTTATACCGCATGACTATAAACAACTGCTCCCATACATAAAGACATGCCTGCTCAAAAAACACAAGCGATTGTAATTCGCGCTTTTCCTTTACGCGAATCCCATAAGATCATTACCTTCTATACTCCTGATTTTGGTAAAGTTAAAGCTGTGGCTTACGGCGTAAAAAGTCCGAAAAGCAAACTGAGTGGTAGTTTAGAGCTGCTCAATCATGGCATGCTCCTTTTTAACTATCGCGAAAATAGAGATTTACAAAACCTTACAAGTTTTGAACTCATTGAAGGTTTTGACGGAATCCGTACCGATTTTGCTCGAATTACTTACGGATGTTATTTAGCAGAATTAGTTGACGCCATTGCATCGGAAGGAGATGCGAATCCTGAAATTTTTGAACTATTACAAAATACGTATTATTTTTTAGCAGATACTGACGATGTGCCGTTATTGGCGCGTGTCTTTGAAATAAAATTCCTTGACCTTGCAGGTTATGCCCCACAACTTTCTCAGTGCGCGAACTGCGGTTCGGTTATGGCTGCTTCACCTATCAAAAATACGCAGAACGCATCTACTACCACCCCTATGATGTTCTTCAGCGTCCGACACGGCGGACTACTTTGCGCGGATTGTCAACACAGAGACACCTCTGCATTTTCAATAACCCCCGGAAGTTGTGAACTGTTGAAGACATTGCGGAAATCAGAATTGGGCAAGCTAAGCAGAATCCGTGCCTCCACGCGAAATCATCGTGAACTGAAACTTGTCCTCAGTAGTTTTATTCAGTACCATACAGAACGAAACCTAAAAAGTTTGAAATTCATTGAAAGTGTGTTAGAAGTGTAACGTTTGTTAAACGCTAAGCACGCTTGCATAGCGTGTTTACAGACAGATAAGGAGTTGTAAATGAAAGTAGATAATATCTTTAAAACAGGACTGTTTTTTCTAAGTATTTTCACATGCATAGCAATAGTCGGCACTTATGAAGCCACTGCTGCTACAATCGGTAAAATTTCCGGTATCGTTACTGCTGAAGCAACAAAACAACCGTTAGCGGACGCTAAAGTGACAATTGTCGGAACAAGTACTACTGCCACAACAAACGATTCTGGTTACTATGTTATGACTAACATTGATCCAGGCGGATATGATATCCAAGTTGAACTCACTGGCTATCGTTCCAAGACCGTTGCGGCAACGAAGGTTTTCGCTGGACTCACCACAACCATAAACTTTGCATTAGAGGCTTCTGAAGTTGTTGAACTTGAAGGTGTGACGGTAACTGCTACGAAACCACTCATTAAAAAGGATGTTACGCAAACAACACGGATAATTGAAGCGGACGAAATTACCGCTATGCCACGCGACACCGTGAACGGCATTCTCCAAACACAAGCAGGTGTTGCAGTGCTAAACTCAACGGGTTCGCTACATATTCGCGGAGGTAGGTCAATGGAGGTTAAATATCTTATTGACGGTATCCCAGTTAATGATCCGATCGGTAGAGGTTTGGGGCTGCAAATTAGCACAAACGCGCTTGAACAGATGGAAGTTATCACCGGCGGATTTAATGCTGAACACGGTGATGCACAATCTGGTGTAATTAATCTCATTACAAAAGCTGGCACACATAAATTTACCGGCAGAATCAGGTACCGGGTTGGTCAATGGGGAACACACCATGGCGACCCAATATATGGTCCTTGGTTAGACCCGGACAACGGCTTTCGTCCCGTGGCACTTGAGCCCTTTAGAGGGATATTCATCGGAAAACCTTACGATTATCAAACACCTTATCGTGGGAATTCTGTTACAGTTGGAGAGTTAGCAAATCGAGAAGGTGATGATCAGGTAATCTTCACGGAAATCGCTCCCGGTGTATATGCAGATAGAACGGAGAATCCACTGCAACCTGTTATTGACCCAGAAACAGATGAACCGAAAGTCGATCCTGATACGGACGAAATCATCATGACACGCCAACCTTATAGGGATGCGGATGGCACTGTAATTGACTATGAGAAGAAGCAGGTTATGCTATTCGATGGATATATTGTGGATCTGGAACAGTACAGCGATGTGTTCAACGATACAAAAAATTATAATCTTTCCCCAAGTCATATTGGTGAATTCGCGCTCAGCGGTCCGATATGGGGCAATCGATTGACATTCTCCTTCGCCAGTCAGTTGCGACGCGACGAAAGTTATCTGCCCAATAGCGGTAGTGGCGGGCACACGCTCCAAGGCAAACTCAAATTTGAAATAACGCCTGAACTCAAACTTACCGCAAGTGGACTCTATGATGAACGCGAATTCAACAACTATGGTGGGAGTCTACGTTTTGTACCCAATGCAATTGAAATTGACAATAGGGATGGTCGAAGCCTTTCCGTTCAACTCTCACACAATATCAACTCAGGTACCTTCTATACCTTGACGTTTGGACAATTCCACCGTTCTTTTGCCAGTCACCAACCCGGAAGAATATGGGATCCATTAAATAAAACGTTTGATGAAAACGCCTACGACAAAGATATATCCTTTGAGGAAAATCAAGAAGAAGGTAGAATTAGAAATCCAGCGCAGCAAGCATATAATGATACAACTTACGATGTCGCAGGAGATAACAACTTCTGGACAACCCGTAATTCTACGACTTCAATTTTCAAAGGCGTTTTTGCAAGCCAAGTTACAGAGAATCATCAAATCCAGACCGGTATTGAATTCTCAATGAACAACCTCTACAATCTCGGGACAACAAATTATGGAAGTTCAAACCTCTATGTAGAGTATTATGATGTGACGCCTACCTCCATCAGTCTATATGCGCAAGATAAGATGGAATATGAAGGCATGATCGTCAATGCTGGTTTACGATATGATATCTATAATCCAGACGGTGTTTCACCTGAAGATCCACTTGATCCGCTCGAACTTAATGCAGATGGCACAATCAAACTGGACTATGAAACTTATAACGTCGGCCTACCGATTATCAAAGATCCGATTGAACCTTCTACGAAACACATGATCGCACCCCGTCTCGGTATTTCCTTCCCGATTACTGAACGGGCGAAGTTGCACTTCACTTATGGACATTACTACCAGATTCCCCGCGGTGATGATCTCTATGAGAACCTCAGTTTTGATATGCGCGGCGCAATCCGAAGGAAAGGGAATCCCGACCTGGAACCGGAGAGAACTATCGCTTATGAGGTTGGGATTATCCAGCAGTTCACAGATGATTTAACCGTTGACATCACAGGATTTACGAAGGATATTAACAACCTTGTGAGTAGTATCCATGTTGATATTTCCAACGATTACAGTTATTTTATTAATGATATTTACGGACGTGTTCAGGGATTTGAACTCGCAATCCGTAAGTGGCGCACAGGGAATAGTCCGGTTTCCGGGTCGCTGAGTTATACCTATTCTGTCGCGAAGGGAAAAGGCTCCAGTCGAAATTTGGGATACCTCACCTATTACCGACAGCAGCCTGAAGTGACTGAAAGTCATCCATTAGCTTGGGATCAACGGCACATTGTTTCCGCATTTTTAGACATTCAGTTGCCCTATGCATCTGCTGTCAATTTTGTTGGTAGATATGCCAGCGGTTTACCCTACACGCCAAATCCGAGAGCACCGATAAAACCTGCTATTAATTCAAAGCGTTACCCCGCAACTTACAATGTTGATGCACTGGTTAGCAAACGGAGTACGATTGGAGGGATAACGTATACCTTCTTTGCGGATATACGGAACATCTTCAACACGAAAAATTTGGATAACCTACTTGACGCGGTGACGTATGACCGCTACGGTATTCCGTTGACAGCACAGAAGCATTCCAGCCCAGCTTCATGGAGTTCTCCGCGTTTGGTTATGGTGGGTGTGAGTTTGGATTTTTAAAAGGGTAGATGCAGAATGAATGAGATTGGTATTGCAGAAGCAGACATAAATGCTGTCGTTGAAGGAATCAAACGACTTGGGTCTGATGTTCAAGGATTCGGGACCGTAGATCCAGCATGGGCACGTCCGCCAGCTGTTCTCGTCATTGATTGCGTTCTTTCTCTCAACAGAAAATACGATGGGTTTGTAGTGCCTCGGCTAGATGCCTTCGTTAACGAAAATCCAAAAATACGCAAGGTAAGAGATTTAGCTAAACTTATTGCAAGTTATCCAACGCCTCATGCATTCATGCAACAGGAACTAAATTACAATTACGAGGATCGCGCCAATACTCTTCATTCTGTCGTGGAGTTTGTTTGCAAAATCGTTGAGGAAATGCCAAATGTTCCGGAAGAAGATGTGCTTAAACAGTGGGCAATTCAAGCTAAACCGGAAGATTACCAGACATTAAACATTAAAGGGTTTGGAATCGCTGGTTTTCAATACCTTCGCATGCTTTTTGGTGCAGATACCACAAAACCTGATGTACACATCATTAGATTTGTGTCTAAGATATTGGACAGAAATGTTTCAGCTATTGAGGCACTGCACCTATTGGAAGCATCTTCTGAACGCTTAGGCCTCTCTGTCCGAGACGTTGACACTTACATTTGGGAAATTAGCGCCAGACCGCAGCAAAATTTCGTTGATACAAACCTTGTTCGTCTTGACCCAGATGTTGCCGCGGCTTTTCCGAACGAAAAAGCCGTTAATGAAGCGTTGCGATCTGTATTGAAAAAGAGAAACAAGAAAAAATAACCATGTCCACAACCATTGAAGGTGTCTATCACAACGGGAAAATTGAACTTTCGGAAACACCCAGTGATGTGTGTGAAGGTACACGTGTCATTGTAACTTTTCTTTCACCCGGTTCTATAGATTCGCGAGAACGGGGCATTGACGAAGCACAAGCGGCAAATCTGCGCGCTCGCCTAACGTGCTTTGCTGAAGACTGGGAAAGCCCTGAAATGAGTATCTATGACAACTACGATGAAGAAAAAGCTAAGTTACAAACGCGGTAATGTTGTCTTTCGGAAAAGCCACAGCAGTTCTGTAGAGGCGGCATTTGTATAACATAAAACACTAAAAAGACACCGAAATGCTAAATGTGGGCGAACAAATTGTATCTTCATATTTACGATACATCAAGGGTTGTAAATTTATTGAAAGGAACGTGTACACAGGAAAATCTCAAGGCGAAATTGACGTTGTTGGACTGAACTTAGTGGAACAGCGAGTCTATATTTGCGAAGTAGCCATTCATATAGGGGGACTCCAATACGTCAATTCCAAAAGCAATCGAACCGATAATATTCAGAAATTTACAAACAAGTTCTCCAAAGATATTGAATATGCCCAAAAACACTTGGATGGATACGACCAACATTTCATGCTTTGGAGTCCAATAGTCAAGGATTCAAAAGGAAAACCTAAAAACAATGAAATGCGACATCTTACAGAAATTCAAAAAAATATCAAGAGGAAATATGGTATTATTATTGAGTGTATTGTAAATGAGAAGTTTCAAGAGTGCTTAGATGAACTGAGAAACTATGCGAAACATGAGACTAAGGCACTCCAATGTCCCTTGATGCGTCTGATGCAAATAGAGGAATATTTAAATAAACACGTATTAAAATTAACTAACTTGCACCAGCTTAACGGGAACGTTGCGCGGTCTGCAATACATAAACAAAAAGTTGGGTATAGCGAGTTTTGGGCTCCGATCCGCGAAGGTAAATTGGGTGGACTATTTGTTGGAAAACCTGTGCCGCTCAGGAACGACCGCTCTATACGGAAAAATATTCGGAACACTGGGGTGGAACTTTACATCATTAACCAACGATGTTGTATTCGATTGCACTTCAAGGATGCAGACCATAGAAAGAAGATCATGACACTGTTTCCAAAATCAGATTACACTTGGGAATATAAAGACTCTCCTAAAGAAGTAAAAGTCATCTTTCCTGTCCTTGACAAAGGCAAAAACGACAGGGATGATTGGGACGAAATCCGAGAGAAATTGGTTGGTATGGGAACTGACATCTATAATAAAATTAAAGAATCTGGTGATAATGTTTTCTGATGAACTGTCTGACATAGCCTCACTTAATGACGAATTGCTTCCTGAGTATGACGAAACTTTGCTAAAAAACGGCATCCGTGGGAAATATGCTGAGCGATACGCTGCTGGCACAAACATTGTCCACCTTGATCCAGATGTTGCCGATGCTTTTCCGAATGAAGAAGCCGTCAATGAAGCGTTACGATCTATATTGAAAGAGAGAAACAAGGAGGGATAACCATGTCTACAACTATTGAAGGCGTATATCACAACGGGAAAATTGAACTTTCGGAAACGCCCAGTGATGTGTGTGAAGGTACACGTGTCATTGTAACTTTTCTTTTATCCGGTTCTATAGATTTGCGAGAACGGGGCATTGACGAAGCACAAGCGGCAAATTTACGTGCGCGCTTGGCAAGCTTTGCTGAGGACTGGGAAAGTCCTGAAATGAGTGTCTATGACAACTATGATGAGGAGAAAGCCAAGTTACAAACGCGGTGATATAATCTTAGCAATTTTCCCAGATTCAAACTTGCTTACAGCCAATAGGAGTGGTATAAAAAAATCGTCAAAAGGACATTAACACCTTTTGTCAAATATGTTATCATTTAGAACATTGGTTCTGGTTCATCACAGTTTAGAGGGACTGTGGACTTTTGCATCATTATTTGGTTAACACCCTCGAATATCCAAATGGAAGGGAGTATCAACACGTGAATTTGTCAAAATGGCCCAACCAAGAAGCGCTTAATAAAGCACTCAACATCTATCGCGATGCCATGCGTTCTTTTGTTTTTAAAAGCATGAAGGCAGTGTCTGGTTTACTTGCGGAAGAAAATATTCAGAATGAAACAGATATTGATATAAACGATTTTCCACATTTATTCAGAAGACATTGGCACGTGGCCTTTGAGCAACTTTTTGATCCTCATCGAGATGTGAGGAGTGCTGTAGGTATTATAAGAGAGGCACGAAACAGGGGCGCACACCTTGGGGCAAAGGATCTTTCTTCGGAGTACGCCATTAGAAGACTCCATGAGATTGCGGATATACTGGGACAAATCAATGCCCCTGAACAGAAGCGGGAAGTTGAAGCCATTAGTGCCGAGTTGGGCACCAGCACTGTTACACCGACAGATGATAAACCAAAACTACCACCTAACAATGATGTTACTGAAAATAGAACAGTTCCGTCTGGTGAGAGTGGTGGGGCGACGCGACCGGCAATAGATATTCAAACTGAAAAGCACCCTGAAGTTGGGTATAGCGAATTCTGGGCACCGATCCGTGAAGGTAAATTTGGTGGGCTATTTGCTGGAAAACCCGTCCCCCTTAGTAATGATGGTTGGATATCGAAAAGTATTCGCAATATTAGTACCTACCTTTTTGTTACCAACCAGCGATGTTATGTTCAGATGTACTTCCAGGGAGAAAATCCTTTGGAACGTAGAGACAGTGTAATGGAGTTATTTCCGGAATCTGACTATTCCTATGACTATAACGATTCTCCGAAGCAGATAAGAGTACAATTTCCTGTCTTAAACAAAGGAAAAAACGACCGTGATGATTGGGATGAAATCCGAGAGAAATTGGTTGGTATGGGAACTGATATCTACAATAAAATTAACGAATCTGACTTATAGTTCGTATTAGCGAGGTGAATCAAATGAAAAAACTAATAATTCTATCTATTCTCTTGTGCGCTCTTTTTGTCTTTTCAGCAAGGGGCGATTTCCTTCCAAAGCAAAATAGTGACGCATTTGGACTGAAATATGGAGAATCAATCGCTGGTGTCCCACCGAGTACACCGAAGATTGATGGAAAACTTGACGATTGGAGATACGCTGTCTGGGTCACCTTCGACTCAGAAAAGGAACTACTTCGGGGTAAAGGTGTATGGCAAGGGAAAGACGACCTCACCATGACCTGGGCAACAATGTATGATGAAAAGAATTTCTATTTCGCCGCAGCAGTACGAGATGATGCTTTTACCCCAGCGGCGAATCCTGCTGAGCCATGGAGAGGCGATACGATTTTCTTGTACATCGATTGGGAGAAGGTGGGAGCTGGGCAACCTGCATGTAAACCGAATTTTGCGCTTATTAACAATAAAGCCCGTGTTACTGACTTCAGTGCGCAGAAAAATGCAAATCTACCGAACTCTGATATTGCCATTGTCCCAACCCCCGAATTAGGAAAGGGCGGTATGATTTACGAAGTGGCAATGCCGTTTGCATGGCTAACAAAAGTGAAAATAGAACAAGGAACTGAAGTCGGATTTACACCTGGATATGAGGAAGGTACTGATGACCTTGAAAAGAAAGGCGATCTTGTGTTTATGGATTGGCACGGTTTGAATCCAGACGATTCAGCAAATCTTGGCACATTAAAATTTGAGGGACCTCTCGCTGTTAATTCAACTGGCAAATTAGCTGTTACGTGGGGACAATTGAAAAGATTCGGACAATAAAATTGGTTTGACATTCTCTTTCAATAATAGTAAACTATGTATCCGTAGATATTTGTAAAAGTATACCAATTCTAATAAATATTATTTCATTAAGAGATTCAACATTTATTGTTTGCTGAAGGGACCTTTCTTCTGTAGGAGCGACCAGGAGGTCACTCCTACAGGAAATCCCAGCAAATGACACATTATATATTAGAAATGGTAGTATTATGCGCACTTTGTATGATGTCTGAAAAAACGCAGAAGCAAGAAGAACTTTTTATCCAACTGCTTGAAAAAGCCGATAGTTTATTAACTCGGTTGCAGATGCCTGCGGTTCAGTCAGAAAGTGCGGTATTTGATGATTATATAGCCTTTCGGTGGCGGCAACAAAACGGAACAGGCCAGATTGTGCCTGTGAAACATCCGCACCTTGTAGATACCACGGATTTAATTGGCATAGACGCACAGTGCAATGCATTGGACAGAAACACACGACAATTCCTACAAGGATTACCGGCTAATCATGCACTGCTATGGGGTGACCGTGGGACTGGAAAGTCTTCTCTGGTTAAAGCGATGTTGAACCGTTATGCTGACGATGGTCTTCGGTTAATCAGTATCAGCAAAGAGGGGTTGATCCATTTACAGGAAATTACTGAACTGTTGTGGGAACGTCCGGAACGTTATCTTCTTTTTTGTGATGACCTCGCTTTTAGTGAAAACGAACCGGAATATCGTGAATTGAAAGCAATGTTGGAAGGTGGTATTTCTGAATGTCCTGACAACATACTTATCTATGCCACCTCTAATCGTCGGCATTTAATGCCTCGGCAGGTGTGTGAAAACCAGTCCCCGCAGAATGAAGAAGATGAACTTTATCCACGCGAGGCAACAGAGGAAAAAGTTTCACTAAGCGACCGTTTTGGATTACGGCTCGCTTTCTACCGAATTTCGCAGCGGACGTATTTAAAAATTGTTTCCCATTATGCTCAAAAACATGGAATCTCTATGCCAATTGAGGAATTACATCGCGCAGCTTTGGAATGGGAAGCATCATCCAGCGGACGTTCCGGTAGAGTCGCATTTCAATTTATAGTGGACCTTGCCGGACAGTTAGCACTTACTGATTTTGAATAGCAAATTCTCACACGTAGGATTACCAAATTCTATAAATTATAGGAAGGTTCGTTTATGAGCGACCTACAGACACTGCAGTACCTTTTCGACGTCCAAGGCTACTTAGTCATTGAAGATGTCTTGGATTCTGATGAGGTTGCTGAACTTAATCAACGAATTGATGAGCAAGAACTTCCCACACCGGGAAAAGTTCAAAGATTTGGGAGTGCACCCGACGGATCTGGTTTTTTACAGTGGGGTAAATCGTTTTGTCATTTGCTTGACCATCCGAAGATAATGGAAATTCTCCGCTTCCGATTAGGCGATTGCTTTCGGCTTGACCGCATCTATGGCATGTATATGCGCGAAGGCATGCCAAGAGGTGGATTGCATGCTGACTACGGTGCTTCGTCCCCTACCTCAAATGCGAAACCAGGGGAATATTATGCGTTTCGAGATACTGAAATTACGAACGGTTTTGTTGTGGTAACATGGAATCTGGCAAATACCGGTCCCGAATATGGCGGATTCTGTTGTATTCCCGGCAGTCATAAGAGCAATTATAAGCTGCCACATGAAATAGCTGCCGCACCCGAAAATGCACCTTGTGTTGTTATCCCAAACGCACCCGCAGGCTCAGCGATTCTGTTTTCTGAAGCGCTGACACATGGCACTGCTGCATGGAATGGAAAACATGAACGGAGATCGCTTTTGTATAAATATTGTGTCTCACACATGGCGTGGACATCCCGGCGCGTAGCACAGCCGGAGGATATAGAATTGACAGAACGTCAAAAGGTTCTCTTTCGTGAACCGGCGGATCCGCATCGTCATTTTCCATCCTTATTTTGAGGTTGCGGCGTAAACAAGCAGAGGTTTTCTATCAATTTGCAACTTGTTGCTTTATAGTGAATTTGAAATCAATATATTCAAAATTGATATTTTTGGCAGAACAGATTTAAATTTGTCCGATAACAAATATATAAAAAATGGAGGTTTTTATGAAAAAGCAATTCATCGTCTGCGTAACACTTTTACTGTTGTTAGGCGGCATAACTTTAATACAAGCCGTGAACGCTGCTCCCAAAAAAGGAACATTGCGTGTTAGTGGTGATAATACTTGGACCATCTTTATCAACGGTGAAAGGGTAAATGCGCACATTCATTGGAATCAACCCACTGTTGATGAATTTGAACTGGATAAAGGGTTTGCTGTGATTGCAATCTATGTACACGATGCTGAACCTGGTGCTGCTGGCAGAGGCGGGTTTCTGGCTGATATCATCCTTGACGATGAACCTGAATACATCGGCACAGGTGAAGATGGTTGGCGATGCGAAGCGGGTAAACCAATTGCTCAACGGAATGATGGTTGGGAAAAAGTAGATTTTGACGACAGTGAATGGGAAGATGAACTTGAAATTATGGATAAATTCGGGGGAGGTATCTGGGGAGGCGGTGCCGCTGCTATGCGCAATATCCTCAAAGACCCTGATTGTACAGCAAATTGGGTTTGGTGTGGTCCCAACGACGGAGAAGACGATATCTATTTCCGCTATACCATTGGCGAACTTCCCGTTGAACCCAAAGATAAACTTGCCACGTCGTGGGCAAAAATTAAAGGGAATACTATGTAGTTTTCTCTTCGGTAGGTATAATTGTCCTACCGCAAAATCTATAATCGCGGTTCCAGCCGCTTAAAAGGAGAATAATATGAAAAGATTTTTTGTTTTAGCAATTTTGGTCTTATGCCTCACGGTTTCAAGCCTATGGGCAGCAAAACTTCGCATTAATGGAGACAATTCTTGGGTCGGCTTCATTAATGGTGAAAAAGTAGCCGAAGGTGATAATTGGCAAGTTGCAACTGTCACAGAATTTGATATGCCCGACGGGCATGCAATTATTGGGGTTTATGTTCATGATGCGGAACCAGGTGCTACCGGACGTGGCGGGGCATTGTTTGATGTCATCCTTGATGATGGCACTTATATCCCCTCAAATGATACTTGGAAAACTGACGCAGGCCCACTCCTTGCAGAACGTAATGACGGTTGGGAAAAAATTGATTTTGACGACAGTGATTGGGAGAATGCAACTCAACTTGACCAATTCGGTAGTGGTATATGGGCAGGCGGGGCAGGTAATATGCGCAATATCCTCAAAGACCCTGATTCAACTGCATATTGGGTTTGGGCTGGTCCTAATGATGGAGAAGATGACGTATATTTCCGAAAAATCGTTGGAGATCTATCAACTCCCGTTGAACCTGATGGAAAAATTACAACTACGTGGGGTGCTTTAAAGGCTGCACGGTAAATTTTTATGTTTAGGGAACGGTGTTTGTGCTGTTCCCTAAACACAATAATTTCACGACCAACATTTGTTACATCTATTTTTCTGACTGAATAACCTGCGCGATTGTACTGAAAACATTCTCAATTTCGGATTCCTCAAGACATGAATACGCCACGCGCAATTCGGTTTTGCTCAGCGCGATTGTGCCAATCCCATGTTCATTGAGAAGCGTCTGGCGCACCTTTTCTGCATTCCCCGATTTGAGAGATAGACATATAAAATAACCAGCGTGACTTGGGTAGACTTCCCAAAGATTTGCATACCGTGCATCAGTGGTAACCTGTTTCACCTTTAATGCTCGTGCCTTAAGTATCTCATAATTGCGTTGTTTCTGTTCGGTATAGCCTTGTGCTTTTATCGCTTCAAGAATAAGCGTTTGGGAAAGCTGTGCTGCACCTGAAGTATCTGATCTGATGAGTCCGCTTAACTTTGCTTCAATCGCTTGCATCGTCTTATCTGGCAGCGCGAAAGTTAAAAAGCCAACGCGCAAACCCCACGCGTATTCTTCTTTGGTTGCACCATCAATTTTTACTGGAATCACGTTTGGATGGCATCCTACTAACATACCGAAAATAGATTCTTGCATTACCTCTGTATCATACCAAAAACCTGTGTAAGCATCGTCAACCATCACGAAGATACTACGTCCGGTGTTAGCGCATGCTACAATTGCGTCCATTATCTGCTGTGCTTCGGCACGGCTAACAGCGTATCCGGTTGGATTGTGCGGAAAATTTAGCAGAATCAACAACTTATCGGCAGAAATCTTAGAGAGTGTCTTACGAAATCCGATGATGTCAAAACGCTTATCAGCATTAAAGAATGGATAGGTTTGAACATCTGCTCTCGCCTTCGTTTGAAAGATGAGTCGATAATTGCCCCAAATTTTGTCTGGCAGAATGAGTGTATCACCCTTACTAACAAAGAGATCCGCGAGTAGACTGAAGCCGTGCGTCATACCGCTTGTCACAATAGGGAGGTTAAACGTTGCTTCGGTAAGTAATGGATTTTCTTTTTGCAGGTGAGTTTTCCACACCTGCCGTAATTCTGTATTTCCAAGTATCGGCGCATAACCGAAAATACTTTCAGGAGAGAGTTCCGGAACTAATTGGCGGGAAACGTCTAAGTGCATTATCTTATTATCTTTCAATGCGACTGCACGTGTTGCATTGAAACGATTCGCTTTTACATTTGCTTCTGCACTTTGGCTTAAGATGCCTTTTGGAAGATAAATACGTTTTCCTAATTCAGAGAGTAGCGCGTAAACTTCTGGAGCAACGTCGCGAATCTGTTCATTTAATTCAATTGCTAATGGATTTAAATCTTGCATATTTTTCTAATATGTGTACACTATGTGTAACAGGATGATTCAATGAGAAAGTATAAGTTAACGACACATATTGTGTGCAGAAGACAACTTTATGTCAACTAAATTCTGTTAATATCAGTTTAAAATTAAAAATAGTTGTATCATTCTAAATTAGGTGGAGGTTACACATTGAGTATTAAATCATTTCTTAAAATCCTGAGTTTAATTGTATTTATTGTCATAATCATCGGTTTCTTGGTCTGTTTCTATATTCTACAAGCACCGCCTGTTGCACAGCCTGATCCACCGAAGTTGCAAGTACACAAGCGGACAGCATTGCGCGGTAGACCTACCGTCAATTCAAAACCGATCGCATATACAAAAGATGTCTATCGCTTTAGTATTGACCAACAATATCTGAGCAATTTAAACAGTGGCGAATTTTCGAGCAAATTGGTATTTAGTGTGGCGCTGGGACAACGGGCTCTGTATAGTGCTGAACTATTGGATAAGGAATTAAAAACGGTATTTAATTGGCAAAAAATGTTCATAGATTCAGGAACAGAAATTCGTTTCAGTTCAAAGTCACCTACAATTAAAGTCCTGATAAGTGGTAAAGATTGGCTTCTTAAGGATAGTACTGGAGCCGGTTTTAGCGTTCAAAAAAACAAGAATGCGCTTGACATTTATCTGCCTAATTTACAGGACGCATTTAACAATAACAGAATCACACTCTCGCCAGATGTCGAATTCTCCATTGAAAAAGTTGGTAAACAGTGGTTGGTAAAGGATAATATGTCTCAACAAACTTACGAAATCAGGAATGACACCAAAAACAAAAAATTGGATGTATTTCAACAATCTAAGTATCCTATTCAACCGTTTCTGTTTCAGATAGATTCATCTGCTATGACCGCTTTAGCCGAAGGAAAATTTCCCAAAGACTTGCGCGAAGGATTTGTAAGTCAGAAAATTCCGTTGTCGCGAAACGCTAAACTAATTGCTGATAGTGATGGTGTGAATTGGCGAATAACCGACGGATCACAAAAATATAACATCCGAAATGAGGATGGACGGTTGAAGGTTTACATTGATCTTGAAAGTAGCTGGTTTCTTGTCCAATTTGATGGTAGTATTAAAGGATGGATGCAGCGTGAAAGCGGCACTGTTTTCTTACCCCCTGAGCCAACACTTAGCTCCCGCCAGCAACTTAAACAAAAATTAGTCGCATTTTTTGAGAATTTAAAAGCGAAAGTTGGTATATCCAATCAACCCGATCAAATCCAAAATACAGAACTTCCCGAATAGCACGGCGAATATTTCTTCTTTTGATATAACCTAAGTTGCCACCTATGTACCACAAACTTCATGAAGATTAAAAAATAAATTGAGTATTTTGGCGAGGTTAGGAAACCTCGCCAGCGGAGATGTACACCTGCTGCTGGCGAGGTTTCCTAACCTCGCCAAATTACCCAATTTATTTTTTAA
>JAPPES010000157.1:0-26626 GCA_028824125.1 Candidatus Poribacteria bacterium | reverse complement strand
AAAAATAAAAAATATTTAAAAAATTTTTTTTTATTTGCCTCCGCTCACCCACCGCGGCCTGGCTCATTACAACCGCGGTGCGTGGCGATGTTTCCTAACCTCGCCAAAATACCGAAATATTTATTTAAACTTCATCCAGTTTGTGTCAAAGGGCGCAAACTGGAAGTTCACGCTACAAAATATTGGCTAATTATTATCAGTGTTTTTTCACTAAAGACGGAAAACATGAAAATCCTTTTCCTATCCCCTACCTTGCCTTATCCGCTTACTGACGGTGGGCGTATCCGTGTTTTTAACCTTCTCAAACAAATTGCAGAAAATAATGATGTAACACTCCTGGCACTTGAAACGCAACCGACAGATGCCGAAAGTGTTTTATGCATAGAAAACTTAGATATTAAAGTTCACCTTGTCCCAAATTCACCGACACTTCCACGCGTATCACTCAACACGCTTCTCTCAGCGTTTTTCAAAAGGCAACCCATTACTGTAGCACGTTACAATGTGCCTGCTTATCGAGAAAAATTAAGAGAATTGTTGTCAGCAGAGACCTTTGACATCGTCCACTATGAGATGTTTCACACTGCACAATTCTATTCAGAAACAGACCTGCCGCGTGTGCTTTCACAACAAAACGTTGATTCCGCTATCTGGCGAAGGTTACAAGCTGAAACTTCCAATCTGTTTTACAAGTTTGCTTATTGGACTCAGCAACTTGCATTTCAACGTTATGAGCGGGTAATAAGTCCTAAGTTTGATGCAGTTACGTGTACATCCGATATTGATGCTACTGTTTTTCAAGAACATTGTGCTGAAGGCACTGTTTCGGTAATTCCAAATGGGGTAGACGTTACACATTACCGCCCCGACTTCACATCTGAAGAACCGGCACATCTTATCTATATCGGCAGTATGGATTGGTACCCAAACGAAGATGCGGTGTCATTCTTTGCTGAAGAAGTGTTGCCGCAGATTCAGAACAGAGTGCCAGATGTTAAATTTTCTATTGTCGGCGGCAATCCATCGGCACGTGTGCAAAAGTTAGGGGATAAAGAAGGCGTTGTTGTAACAGGGCGTGTTCCTGAGATTAAGCCTTACTTTGCGGGAGCGACGGTTTTTGTTGTGCCTTTACGTATCGGTAGTGGAACGCGCCTAAAAATACTTGAAGCGTTGGCTATGGGAAAGGCAGTTGTCTCTACCACAGTTGGCGCGGAAGGCTTGGCTCTTCGAGACGGTGAGGAGATATTTATTGCTGATGAACCGAAAACGTTCGCGGACGCAGTCACTCGCTTGCTTACAGACCGATCTCTACGCCAAAAGATTGGCCAAGACGGACGCGCGCGCGTAGAACAAGATTACGATTGGCGGAACATCGGCAAGAAGCTGCTTGCAGTTTATGAATCAGTAATAGAAAAATAGAGTGCATCTCATAAATCATTCACATTGTACGGAGAAGTGTCCGTAGTCGTGGATTGGATAGAACGGGGAATCTAAAAAATCCGATTTATAAGATACACTCCATATTTGAGTTTAGGAGGAATTTTCCGCCTCGCTTTCTGCTGCAGCTTGGCGTTCCAACTCTCCACGCCAGCCAAGCACCATCCCAGATTTTATATGTTTTATGTCAAATCCAGTGTATCGGTCTTCAAGCGTATCACCAAGTTTTTGGGTTTCTGACCAACGGTCCCAGGCGGTTTTCATCCAATCGTGTGGTAATGCCTCCCTCACAGTCGGATCAAGCTGCCATGCGTGACGCACATCCGTGACTGAAGGTTCACCTGTGAATTCACCAGACCACTTTGACCAACCGATTGACAATGTGTTTCGTTCACGTTCAGGGACGGTATGCCCTGTATGAATAGTAGCCCCATTTCGGATCAGTGCTTCTCCCGCTTTCAACCGAATTGCTACTTGACCTGGCAACGGGTCACTACCGTTCCAACTGGGTGTATACGGAACACCTTGATCTTTCATCGCTTTCGGTAAAAGCACATCATGCTCAAAAGGAGTCCGCCATCGGTCATGGCTACTGGGAACAAGCTCATGGCACTCGTCATCTGTGAGTGCTAAGAACATGCTCACCCCGTTTCGCTCTTTGAGATTTTTCGCGTTTTTTTCGCGAATTTCTTTCCAACGGATTCTTTCAACCTCCTCGGAATATGCTTCAGGGCCATCGCCCCTAACTTCACGTTGAGCGAAGTAACTCTTTCCTGTACCCCACCACGTTACGTCTCTATGCCAACCCAGTTTATTCTCATGTGTCCGTGGATTTGCCCACAGCAGCATACCGCTAAACGTTAGGTCTTCAGGTTGAAGCCCGTGACACCAGGAAGCAACGAAGTCTAAGAATTCTGTTGAACCGTGAAATTCCGAGAAACTGGGTTCGCCAAAAGCCGGATGAATAATTCCGCGAATTGCCCACGGTTGTTCCTGTCCTGTACGGTGGACATATCCTTTTGAACAGTCGATGACATCGTATCTGTTTTCAGGCGCACATGCCTCTGTAACACGGCGTCCTGCTTCTCTAAGTGTTGGAATCCAAGGATTATCAACAAAGTCGTTGATAATAACAAAACCGTGTTCCTTCAAGTGGTCTAAACGTTCTGGTGTCGCGCCGGGTGCTGAGTGTTCTGGGTTGAAATCAGCAAAAGCTGGTGCGCGATAGGTTTCCGTCGTCGGTGATTCATTAGCGTCCATTTCATTTTCTCCTTTCGGTGTATGTTGAGAATGTCGTTACACCGAAGTCAGTTTTAAATGTATGGGTGATAGATCGAATTCACGCTTACGTTCCTAATGGTGTCAAAATTATGACATTAAATTGTAAATTTGTCAAATTAGCAATGGCGTTAAAAAACAGAGGCATTCAATTGTCACTTACATGTCTTGTCCGAAGGGACTGTAACCCCGATTTCTTCGGTAGGAGCGACCTCCTGGTCGCGAAAATCTCCAAATAATTGAGAAAATCTCAACAATTGAATGCCTCTGCGTTAAAAAATCTATATCTTGACATCAGGACATTGATGTGCTATACTAACAAAACAGATTATCAAGGATAGTTTGCAATTCAGATATTGTGAGTTTACAATGTCCTAAGTTTAAAATAAAGGAAATGGAGTGCTAAACCTATGGATTTCAAACAAGCATTAAATAATAAAATTTCCGAGTATAATTTACTCGATCATCCGTTTTATCAAGCGTGGAGTGCAGGCAAATTACCTGTTGAAGCTTTAAAATGTTATGCCCGTGAATATGGTGCTTTTATCTCAACGCTGCCGAAAGGCTGGGAAACATTGAACGATGCTGAGACAGTGGAAGAGGAGACAGAACACATTGACATGTGGGCAGATTTCGCAGACGGCCTCAACACACAGGTCTCTGAAGCACAGATTCCTCAAATGAAAAAGTTGTTAGAAACAGCAGAGAACCTTTTTTCTGAGAAAGAAACAGCATTGGGCGCGCTTTATGCTTTTGAAGCACAGCAACCAGAAACAGCGAAGTCAAAGTTGGCTGGCCTGAAGGAATTCTATCAACTTTCTGAAAAGGTAGAACCGTATTTTGAAACGCATTCACACAATGAGCATGAAGCGGAAAAACTGCTTGCGCGAATCAGCAACTTACCATCAGATTCTCAGGAGACCGTCGTGCAGGCATGTGAGCAGATGAGTCGTGCTTTGTGGGATGCACTCACAGGAATTCACGATGCCGAATGCGCATGATACGGTGAAAGCATATTTTGACGCACTTGTGGCAAGAGATGCTGAAACCCTTATTGTGATGATGCTTCCTGCTGCACACTATGTGAAAATAGGCACCGATACTGACGAAATTGTTGAAGGTGAGGAAGGAATTGCGGCATATTACCGTAACCATGTCGTGAGTACCGAGGATTTCAGCATCACATTTATCAACCTTGATGTGCAAGAACGCGAGAATGTCGCTTGGTTCTATACGCAACAGGTGTGGAAACTCAAGTGGCAAGGCACTGCAGAAGAATTTGTGATGCGAATGACAGGTGTTTTGGAAAAGATCGACGAGGCGTGGAAGTTCGCGCAAATTCATGCTTCTATCGGCGTCCCAACAGCTAGTTTTAACTGAAATTCCGACAATTTTAGGGTTGAAAAGGAGAAAGTTATGATCGCAATTTCTGAAGAACTTCGGCAGGCAGTTCAAGATTCCAAGGACAACCTTGTGCGCCTTGTGGACCCAGAAACAAATGCTGAGTATGTTGTGTTACCTGCGGAAATATTTTCCCAGCTGCGAAAAGGACTTTATTATGATGACAGTCCCATAACTGAAGAAGAGCAGACTGCTTTGCTTGTAGAAGCTGGACTTCGCGCTGGTTGGGATGATCCGGAGATGGATGTTTACAATGAACTTGATCCGCGGAGGAACAATGAAAGTTCAACGCGGTGACATTGTCGTTATAGATTTTCCATATAGCAATCACACAGGTAGCAAAATCCGTCCAGCATTGGTTGTGCAATCAGACGTGTGGAATCAGCAAATTGATGACACAATTCTTGCTATCATCACCAGTAGTTCTCGACGTAGAGTTGGAGCATCTACGCAGCATTTTATTGATGTTTCAACAGTTGAAGGACAACAAACAGGCCTTCACTTTAACTCCATTGTACAATGTGAAAATCTGGTCACTCAAGATCAAGAGATGATTCTGCGCGTTATCGGTAGACTCTCCGATTCTGCGATGCTGCAGATAGATGTTTGCCTGAAATCCGCATTAGGCATTCACTAAGTGGAATATCAAATCCGTAGGAAAATAGATAATGCCAAAGCGCGACTATTATGCAATTTTGAATGTTCCACGCAATGCCTCTGCAGATAATATTAAAAAAGCTTATAGGAAACTTGCACTAAAATATCACCCCGATAAGAATCCAGACAATAAGGCGGCAGCAGCCACATTTCGTGCGGTGACGGAAGCCTATGAGGTGTTGTGTGACGACGCACAACGGGAACGTTACAACCGAAATTACTCGCCTAAACCCAGTTTTGACGTAGTTTTTGGTCAAGATGGTGCTGAAATGGTGTTGATTCCCGCTGGAGCATTTCTGATGGGAAGTGCCAACGGAGAGGCAGGCGAAAGCCCCATCCATTCTGTCCATCTTGACGATTTTTATATGGATAGATATGCGGTCACTAATGCACAGTATAAAGCATTTGTTGACGATAACCCGCAGTGGTGCAAGCGCAGTATTCCGCAGGAATATCATGATGGAAACTATTTGAAACTTTGGGATGAAGGGAGTTTTCCGATTGGGAAAGGCAATCATCCGGTTGTTTCAGTAAGTTGGTATGCAGCAATGGCATACACACAATGGGCAGGAAAACGGCTACCAACGGAGGCAGAGTGGGAAAAAGCGGCACGTGGTGGATTGGTAGGTAAAACCTATCCGTGGGGCGATTCAATCGATAGGCACAAAGCAAATTACGGAAAACGTTGGGATGGAAGGATCGCTACCATTCGTATAACACCGATTGGGAGTTATCCTCCTAACAGATACGGTTTGTGTGATATGGTAGGTAATGTGCGTGAATGGTGTCTTGATGCGTACGATGTTGATTATTATAAGCACTCATCACGGCAGAATCCAATTGCCGATGGTGATATTGAAATGGTTCTCTCTAATTTTACGAGTATAAAAAATTCTCGCGTGTTTCGTGGCGGGACATGGTATTATCCTGCTGAATACTTACGCGTTTCATTTCGATCGAGAGATATTCCCTCTTTTGCCGTTACCAGTGTTGGGTTTCGATGTGTGAAAAAAGGAATAGTGTGATCACCTCTACACAAAGCTATCTTTTTCATGTTATACCCAATTAACGTGATTCGTCTTGCGAAGTGTACGGTTAGGAAACCGAACCATAACTGTCAATTTAGCACCTGATTTTCTTGTGGGAAGAACTTTTCAAGACCGATGTCTTCTGTAGGAGCGAGCTTCGCTCGCGACCGTTCGCCCGATGTCGTGAGCGAAGCTCACTCCTACAGAAGATAAGAGCTGCACAAACGCGCATTCAACATTAATTTCTGGACTGAACACATCCAAAGAACAAATAATATTCCTTAAATTGACAGTTATGGTGCGTTTAGGAAAGCGAACCTACCGTTATGAATCGCGTTAATTGGATATAATATTTATCAAAATTTCTTTACCTATAGCTTGCAATAGCCTTCAGTTTCACTATCCAAAACCAATAATTATCACCTATGAGTCGAAAACTCATTTTTCACACACTTGGTAACCTATTAATTTGCCTTGCAGGCACAATGCTATTGCCATTGGTCATAGCCATTTATTACCATTTCAGCGCAGGCGAACCGCAAAAGGATCTGTTCGCTTTTGTTTATGCTACTGTTCTTACCTTATGTGTCGGTTTAATCCTCCGCTTCACTCTAAAACCGGCAGAACCAGAACTCGGCATACGTGAAGGGTTTGCCATTGTCGCTTTAGGATGGGTGTTTGTCGCGCTCTTTGGTGCGTTTCCCTATCTTTTCGCAGATGTTTTCTCAGCAGAAAATCGTACTTTTTTAGAAGAATTCTCGTTCTGCTATTTTGAATCTATGTCCGGTTTCTCTACAACTGGTGCGACAGTATTGGAAGAAATTGAACATCTTTCTCATGCGATGCTGTTTTGGCGCAGCTTCAGCCATTGGCTTGGCGGCATGGGAATTGTTGTGCTTGCTGTAGCAATACTTCCAATGCTTGGGGTTGGCGGCATGCAGCTGTTTCGTGCTGAAGCGCCAGGCCCCCAAACAGATCGACTAACACCACGTATTGCACAAACAGCCAAATTGTTGTGGGGAGTCTATATTCTACTCTCGTTCTTGGAAACGATATTGCTCTGGCTTGGGGATATGACTCTTTTCGACGCGCTCTGCCATACCTTTGGCACAATGGCAACCGGCGGATTTTCAACAAAAAACGCCAGTATCGCTCACTACAATAGCGTTTATATTGAAGTTGTTATCATTGTTTTTATGTTTCTTGCAGGCACCAATTTTGCCTTACATTATCGGGCACTCCGCGGCGATGTCAGAAGCTACTTTAAAGACACTGAATTCCGATTTTATTGTGTTGTGATTCTTTTGAGCATTCTTCTCGTTTCATGGAATACCGTCAAATTTGAAGTTGCCGATGGAAAAGTCCCCTACGATTCCGTGGGAGATGCAATCCGCTACGGCGCATTCCAAGTGCTATCTATAACGACAACAACAGGCTATGGCAGTGCTGATTTTGAGACGTGGCCCGCCTTATCTCAGTTTATATTAGTAACCCTTATGTTTTATGGTGGATGTGCTGGATCAACAGGCGGTGGAATGAAGCAGCTCCGATTCCTCCTGCTTATAAAACAGAGTGGTGCTGAAATTAAACGACTTATTTTTCCACATGCTGTCCTCCCTGTTCGTGTCAACGACAGAGTCGTACCACCTGAAGTGCTTACCCACATCCTCGGTTTCTTCTTCTTTTTTATCGGCATTTTTGCTATTGTGACATGTATTATGACGATTTTAGGATTAGATTTAATTACCGCCGCAGGGTGTACAATTGCTACAATGGGGAACATTGGTCCTGGACTTGGTGAAGTGGGGCCGCTTAATAATTATGCTCATATTGCCACTGCAGGTAAATTTATTCTGACCTTCTGCATGTTACTCGGCCGTCTTGAACTCTATACCGTGCTTATCCTCTTTTCACCGAATTACTGGAAAAAATAGTATGAATACCGACAAACTCCGCAGAGAATATCAATCACACGGCGGATTAGACGAAAATAATATTACTAAAAATCCGTTTGACCAGTTTGAAAAATGGTTTACTGATGCTACAGCAGCAGGCATTGATCTGCCAGATGCAATGACATTAGCGACCGCAACCCCAGACAGCATCCCTTCTGCTCGTATGGTTGTCCTTAGAGGGTTTGATTCAAATGGCTTCTGTTTCTATACAGACTATGACAGTCAAAAAGGAAAAGAATTGGCAGAAAACCCGCATGCAGCACTTGTTTTCTATTGGAAAGAATTAGATCGACAAGTCCGGAGCAACGGCACCGTTGAAAAGATGACAGCAGATGAATCAGATGTATATTTCGCCAGTCGTCCTGCTGACAGTCAACTTGCTGTCTGCACAGAACGGCAGAGCATCGTTATTCATGGGAGAGAACATCTGACGACAAACTTCAAAAGAGCTGAACAAACCTATTCAGGCAATGATATTCCGCGTCCGCCGCATTGGGGAGGCTACAGACTTATTCCACATACCTTTGAATTCTGGCAAGGATGTCCAAGTCGTCTGCATGATCGGATTCGTTATACATTAAAAGAAAATGGGAACTGGGAGATAGAAAGGTTATCACCATGATGTGATACCATTTCTGAATAAACGTATAATTCATTTTAAGTCCATCCTTTAGGAGAACAAATAATGAGTGAAGTATATGGCACACAACCGCTTAAAGTCCACATTGCTGTAGAAAATTTTGGACCGATAGAAAAAGCAGAGATAGATTTGCGTCCGCTAACCGTGTTTGTTGGTGAAAGCAATACAGGTAAGACGTATCTCGCCACCCTCATCTATGCATTATTTAACACCTTTGAGGGGTTTGCCCGAGTTCCTTTGCCACATTCAATAATTACTCTTTTAAAACAATCAAGATTCCGTTCTCAGAAGGAACAAGATGAAGAGTTTCTGGAGACATTAAATAAACTAAACACACCTGGGCGTACATTCAAATATTCTGATTTTCCAAAATGGTTATGTACCCATATACATCACTACTTAAACGAATCTGAAATTTTTGCGAACGAACTCAAAAGATGTTTCGACCTTGATTCATTATTTAATATCATACGATTCACAAACGACAATACCAATGAACTGACAATATCCCTAAAGGTGAGTGAAGAAAACCAATCCCTCTGGTGCTTTGAGATGCAAAATTCAGGATCTAATATTTATGTTGGTGGATCTATCAATACTGACATAGTACTTAAATCTGGACAGAAAGAAATGTTTAAGAAAACAATGGACTTAGATGATCTCGGATTGTTATTGCGTTGTTCAAAATATAGTGAGTCAAATTTATATTTCCTTCCAGCCGCTAAAGGTGGTATTTTGGAAACCCATGGAATAATTTTCGGTTCGCTTGTGGATCGGGCGACTCGCGTAGGTTTAGGGCACTCCTCTGAAACTTCTGCGCTTACTGGAATGACAGCAGACTTTTTAAAACATTTGATTAACTACAAAGAGTATGAAAAATCTTCAAGTGACCTGATTGAGAGTGCTAATCTCCTTGAAAAAGGTTTGCTGCGGGGAAAAATTGATGTCAAGCGCCCAGATGATGTGGGATATCCACAATTCCGCTACAGTCCATTAAAGTCTGAAAAATCTCTACGTATGAGCCAAGTTTCCTCAATGGTATTAGAACTTACCCCTTTAGTGTTATTTTTGCGCGGTGTTGTAAAACCCGGTGATACGCTTATTATTGAAGAACCAGAAGCCCATCTACATCCCAGAGCGCAAACCAAAATAGCTATTACGCTTGCAAAATTAGTCCGCGCAGGCGTACGTGTGATTATAACAACCCATAGCGATTGGCTCCTTGAGCAAATTGGCAATTTGGTTCGTGAAGGCGAGGTTATGAAATCAAAAAAGAATAATACAGAACAACCGCCGACTTGGTTGACCACAGAAGAAGTTGGCGCATGGTGGTTCCACGCAGACAAACCTGTGGAGGAAATTAAGTTTGATCGTATTGAAGGGTATAACCCACCAGATTACTACGACGTCGCTTCGGGCCTCTATAATAATGCCGTTGAGTTTCAACAACAACTCCAAGAAGAGGAAAATTAATTTTCTTAGTTATGATGTCTTGTTACACAAAAATATTAAAAGCAAAGGAAGTAATTAGTGCAAGAAAGTGAGATACTTAGCCAGATGCGTCAACTGGTAGGTGAAGAAAACCTTATTAGTTCGTGCAGTGGAGGAGGTTGTCGTGTTTACCTGACAGATATACCACCTGAACGCCTAATAGTAGATGTAGACAGACTATTTGATGCACACGGACTTAAAAGTAAACGATGTGATAGGTTCGTTCTTTTTACCAACCTTAACAAAGACTCACTGGTTGTTGTTCTAATTGAACTCAAGAGTGGCGGTTTCAATACAACAGATGTTTTTCAACAGTTACAATTGAGTGCTGATTTTATTTCTGGCATCATCCCGAAGGGTTGTATGACTGAATGCATACCAATTCTGTTTCATGGTAAAGGGATGCATAAAGTGCAGAATACAGATCTCAGACGATCAGAAGTTCTCTTTCGTGGTGAGAAAGTTCCTATTCGACGAAATAATTGTGGAACACGAGAGAATTTAGCAAATGTTTTACGTCAAGCGAAAGTGTTGCCCTAATCCATTCCCTAACTCCACAACCTATCATGTGAACGTTCCGCGTCCCATTCAGTTGTCGGAACGAAAAATCCTACCTCCTCTGCATGTAGATGTTCTCTTATCACATCTACATTAAGTTCAATTCCTAAGCCTGGCGTTTCAGGCACCGTAATATATCCATCTTGAATAATCGGATTCGGCAATCCAATAACCGTCTCATCCCACCATGGATTATCCACAGAGTGATTCTCTAACACCATGAAGTTTGATGTCGCCGCAGCGCAGTGAACGCTCGCCATTGCGCAGACAGGCGTGCCTGCCATGTGCAGTGCCATTGCAATTCCGTGTTCTTCAGCAAGGTCACCGATCTTCTTTGTCTCCAAAATACCGCCTGATGTTGCAATATCGGGATGACAGATCGCAATCGCCCGATTTTCAAACAACGGCATAAAATCCTCTTTGCAGTAGATGTCTTCACCTGTGCAAATTGGTGTTGCACACGAATTGGAAAGACGCACATATTGATCCGTATATTGCCACGGCACCATATCTTCTAACCACGCGAGGTTATATTTCTCCAATGCCCTTGCAAGACGAATACAATCCTCAATACCGATATGTCCGAAATGATCTACTGCAAGCGGCACCTCATAACCGATAATGTCCCGAACTGTTCCTACATACTCACACAATATAGCGATACCTTTTTCCGTCAAGCGGATGCCAGTGAAAGGATGCATCAGATTGTGTGTCCCTAAGCGTCCATCAGGAGCAGAGAGAGTACCAGGGATGCCACGAAGCAATCCAACACCTATATCCATCTTCAGAAAGGTAAATCCTCTGTCAATCCGTTCCTGCAGCTTGTTGCCCATCGCTTCGGGGTCTTTGAGCGACGGTGTATCGCTATAACATCGAATTTTATCTCGGAATTTCCCGCCTGCAAGTTGATAACACGGTACACCGTAGGCTTTGCCCGCAAGGTCCATCAATGCCATCTCTATTCCACAAACACCGCCCCCTTGACGTGCATGGTGACCAAATTGCTTTATCTTCCGAAAGATTTTATCTACGTTACAAGGATTTTCATCCAAAATTCTGCTTTTGAGCATCAACGCATAAGTCGGACTTGCGCCATCACGAACCTCTCCAAGTCCATGTATGCCTTGATTCGTATCCAGTTTCAAGATAGGTCCACCTACTTGAGTTCGGACAATACGCATGTCAGTGATTTTTAATTCTGAGGGCCGTGAAGCAGTATTGACATTCGATAATATGGACTGTGTTTCCATCTGTATTTCCTTTTAGTGATACGTTAAAGCGGTATCCAAAACGCCTAAATGAAGGGCTGCGCGTTGTTCGAGAGGCCACACAGTCGGTGTTTCGGTGATGATAACATGTTCGCTATGGAAATGTAATAGATAGGGCGCTAAGCCTTGCGTACCCCATTCTGAGGCAACCTTGTAAACGCCTTCGGCGATGTCAGGAGCTTCTTCACCTGAATCTTCAGTATCTATCGGACCGATGCTTTTGACTGCATCTGCAAGTTGAGGACCGATATGCTGTTCATCCCGTTTGCCTTCATATAGGTAAAATCCCGTTGCGTCATAATCTTCATGAAAATCTATCGCTAACGAGAATTGGGTTTGACCGAGTGCTTTTTTGACGATTGCCACTTCAGAAACTTCTTCGGTTTCAAAAGAGCGGTTAATATCTACACCATCTCGATTTTCTCGTGTATCGTGAACATAACCGTACGGATTGACACACGGAATTACGACAAAGGAAAACCGTTTTTGGAGTTCCGTGTTGTCACGAGCTAAGAACTGTAGAACTGCTTGGACGCCTGCTGGTTCATCGCCGTGTACACCACCTGTTATCAAGATATTTTTAGGAGCATTAGTTGACGATTCAAGACAGATTTGATATATTGGATAATCGTGAATCGTTCCGATTAAATCCAACGGTAACTTCAAATCGTTCAATCTATTGACAATATCAGAATAATCCCGCAATGTAAATTTATCCTTTGTTGTCCGAAATGTCCCAGTCAATCAACCTATTTTTGTGTGGTGCGCCACTCTGCAAAATCCTTTTCAATCTCTTCCGACCATTTCCGATCAATTTCACCGGGTGTGTAGATACCTTCTCGTAAACGTTGATGTCCAAACCGATCGCGAAGCTGAACCTCTTCACCCTGTTCGACTACCTGCTGTGCAAAGTGTGGTGGAATAAAGATAACGCCGCCGCGCCTACCTAAAACCACATCCCCCGGTAAAACGGTCGCTTCAGCAATGCGGATAGGAATGTTAATACCGGTGAGCGTTACGTTTGCGATGCCTGTTGGGTCAACGCCGCGTACAAACGTGGCGAAATCGGGCAATTCATAGATACCATCCAAATCTCGGATACCTCCATCAATCACCATGCCTGTCCCTGTTTTGGCGTAGATGGAATTGCCAAGGTTATCACCCGCGAAAGTACCTTCCTTGACTTTACCGAAAAGGTCAACAACAATGACGTCATCTTGGACAAGTGTATCAATCACCCATGAGTTTTGCCCACCAACGCGTCCCTCTTTTTCACCTTGTGCAGAGACAGCATCGTTGAAATCGGGGCGTATCGGCACAAACGCGCATGTCACTGCCCTCCCAACGAGAACACGGTCCGGATGCAGATTCATCCAATCACCTGCGAACTGAAATCTATAACCGTTCCCGTTAAGCACACCCCATGCCTGCTCAATGCTGATTGCCTTCATTCGTTGAAGAATATCATCGGGAACGCGGGGACGCCCATCAGGAAACCGTTCACCTTCCCAATTGTGCGTCATGGCAAGGATGTTTTCTTTATTGATAAGTTGCACGTTTTGTCCCTTCCGCGGATGAGTTTCAGCGTTACAGTCCAGCGTTCTGCCACACCTGATTAAGCGATTCCGCTGTGGCTTTTGCAGCATCAACGGGTTCCATATCGTTCACTTTTTTGCTGAACGGTTCTGGTGTCACAGGACCTTCATAACCGACTTCGTTTAATATTTGCATCAATTCGGTAAGCGGAATAACACCAGTCTCAGCGGGTAGGCAGCGGATATTGTCAATTTGTTCATCCGGATCAATCCCTGCTGGCGCATCATTGATATGGACATAAACAACGTCCGATGCAGAGAGTTTTCGTACGTCGTCAACTGTGGAACGACAAGTGTACCAGTGCCATGTATCAAAGAGTAGTCCAACGTTACCTGTCCCAACTGCGGCGGCAAGCCCCAACATAGCATCCATGGAATACGCAAAGAGATGTTTTGCCCCTTTTCGACTTGTCGCCGGTCCGATAAACTCAAGCCCTATTGAGTGTCCGTATCTTTTGAGGATTTCAGCTATAGGACGAAGCCGTTTGACTGAAAAATCCCAATTTTCCTGAAATGTCATGTCATTTGAAGCGGGGCCCACAACGGTTGTCGTACGGAAACATCCGAGTGCGGTAGCGTAAGTGGCTCGTTGGTCCAGCTTTGCCAAACCGGTATAATAATCGTGATCAGGACCACGCCAATTGACTCCGAGATTCCAGCCGCCCATCACGATACCGGCCTCTGCCCATAGGTCTTTCACATACTTAACAGCATCCTGATAATTGTCGTATTCTTCGAATCCAAGCTGCCATGCTTCATCAACACTTATGTCAAGTCCTTCAAAACCTGCTTCTCTTGCTAATGCTAAACCTTCTTTCATGTTTACATGGATGCCAATTGCACCAGTACTTAAATTTTTAAACATAATCACTCCTTTTTATTTTCACAATTTGTAGGGTATGCCTGTAGAGTAACTTATTGCTTTTCCCCACGCAAAACTTTCGCAGCAACAGCCCACGGATAGTCGTTGTCTTCAGCCTTAGCATCACGATATGTGGGAATCCAGACCCAACGTTCCTCACCAGAACGATTCGGATGACTTGCATGGAGTGTCAGATCATGGAAGAAGACCGCGCCGCCTGCTTCTATCTCTGCTGTAACGGCAAGACTTTCATCTATTGCATCGGGACGCAAACGATTTCCAAACCCATGCCCATCGCTTGCATCACCATCATGCACAATTGCAGATTTATGGGAACCCGGAAATAGTTTGAGACATCCATTTTTAACAGTAGCATCATCAAGCGCAACCCAAATTGAATGCTTATGCGCACCGTGCCAATAGTGCCAATCTTGGTGCCACGGACTCGCAAAGGTCATCGACTCACTTTTGAAAACTACCTTATCACTCAAGAATTCAATATCAGGCGCGAGAATCTCCGCTAATATATCAAGTATTCGTTCATCGCCGACTGCCTCCTGAAAAACAGAACTCCGTGCCGCCAATCCGACCTGAACACCGTGTCCCGCAACTGCCCCTGTTTCTTTCTTAACCGCTTCCAGAATGTCAATACACTCTAATTTGAGCCGTTGCACTTCGCCTCGTGTAAACAGATTAGGAACGATGGCGAAACCTGTTTGAGTAAAATCGCTGCGTAGCGTTGACAAATCAACTTTCATATCTATTCAACCTCAAGATAGACTTCGCGTCCTGTCTCACCACTTTTGAGCAAACCTTCCATCATCTGCTGAACGATCAATCCGTGGCGCAGTGGTGCTTTACACTCCACATCATCCAAAATACATTCAATGAAATGATCTGCAATTGCATCCCACGCTTCATTGTACGGACTCTTGGGTAAGGTTATATCTATATCTTCAAATTCACCTTTTTTATCTGTTCGATATGCTTTCAAGGGGTGCAGTGTAGCACCAGCTTCAGTACCAAATAGTTCGATCTGAAATTCACCAGGTTGATGTGAAGCCCAGAAACTTTCTACCTGTAAACCGACCCCGTTTTCAAAGGTAATAAAACCACCTGCATAATCATCGGAATCATATTTCTCGTACGTCTCTTTCGGGGGTTTAGTGCGGTTCCAATAACCGAGTCCGCGCGGTCCAAACTTCGCCCCTGCAGCACCAAGAACAGCGATAGGTTTCGGCATGCCCAAAATCCACCAAACAGAATCAAGCACATGCACTCCCATATCACGGAATGCGCCGCCACCTTTCTGAATAAATCCGAGATTCCATGCAGGGATTCCGCTTCTGCGAACGCTACGGGCGCGGGCATAGTATAGTTCACCAAAATAGTTTTCACGAGCGAGGTTGCCGAGGTGTTGGCAGCTATGACCGAAACGGGTTGAGAGCGACATCATATTCACAACTCCCGCTGCCTCCGCCTCTTGGACTAACTTTCCTGCTGCTTCCTCGGAATCTGCCAGCGGTTTGGTAACCATTACGTGTTTGCCGTTCCGCACCGCTTCCAGTGCAATCGGCACATGCCACTGATTCGGTGTGCCAACAAACACTGCGTCAATATCGGATGCTTTGCACATCTCTTTGTAATCTGTGTAGTGTTTAACTTTCCCCGGTAAATCCTTGGCAAAACCTTTCATGCGTTCTTCATCAAGGTCGCAAAGTGCCACGACTTTTCCTCTTGCATTTCGTGATAACGCTGCCCCATTCGGTCTACCAATACCCATCCCTACAACACAAACACGAACCTGTTTTTTCTTTGATGCCATAATAAATAGTGTCTCCAACTTCGCCAGTTATGCAGCACATATTTGTGCCTAATATTTTTAAAAAGGCCTGCCAAGTCTATTCAGCACCGGACTGACTTCATTTTTGACAGGTTTAATAGATTTGAGATACGCCCAAATCGCCTTCAAATCTGCATCGCTCATTAAGGCATAATGTTTCGTAGGCATTGGCGGAAATATTTTCCGATTTTCCTTATTGCCTTGGTGATGCCCAGTGCGCATTGAGTCAATGAACATTTTCTCTGTCCATTCTCCCAGCCCAGTTTCTTTATCAGGCGTTAAGTTTGATGCGAAACTTGTTCCGAACGGACCTGAAAAAGCACTTAACAGAGGTGAGGTCAAAAGAAAAATGTTCTGCTGCATCATATTAAAATTGTAGCGCGGGTAAGGATTATCTGCAGGATGTCCGGCAAGATACATCTTCATATTATACTCGGCACCCGCACGCGGCGTATGACAATATCCACACGCAGCAACTGCATCAACGAGATATTTTCCACGTGCTACCATATCGTTCTGACTGTCTACCGATCGAATGCCTATCGCTATGATGGCACCGATAAAAAGGACCGTTAAACCAAAGATTAAAAGTTTTTGACGCATTTTAAATCTCCTAAAATCAAGTCTTGTGTAAATCTCACTTTAATTTAGCACTTTATGCGAATAGATGCAATAGAAAAAGGCGCGGTTTAGGCCGCGCCTTCAAGAAAGTCATGCTTCGGAAACCGCACCTACTTCTGTATCAACATTTTTCGTGTCGCAGCGAAATCACCTGCGGTAAGCGTATAAAAATAGACACCGCTCGCCACGGGTTCACCGAATTCGTTTTGACCATCCCAATAGGCGGCGCGGCTACGATTCTGATACAAACCCGCAGCTTGATGCCCAAGCGTTAACGTCCGCACCAATGTGCCGTTCACAGCATAGATACGCAGCGTAACATCCGCGTCCTTTGCTAAGTGATAAGGTATCCATGTTTCTGGATTAAACGGGTTCGGATAGTTAGCAAGCAGTGCTGTCTCTTTGGGTGTCAACACTACGAGGAGTTGTTGTAAGAACAGAACACCTCTTTGTGACGTTGCGTCTGTGAGGTTTAGGTATTGTGCAGCGGACAGCCACTTTTTAACGTCTGTTGCCGTGAGCATTTCCAAAGCTTGAGAATTCAATGAAGGTGCGGCGGCACTATTGCCCAATGCGCCAGCAACCAAGACGAGATCAGCGATGTTAACAGTGCCGTCACCATTAACATCCGCAACATTTTGTCCTGTTTTATTGAGATTTGAAGCGACTAATACCAAATCTTGAATGTTTACAATACCATCACCGTTCACATCGCTGGCATTTTCAACCGTTGGCACAAAAGCATCACCTGCACTATTAGTTAGCAGCACATTAGATAATGTCAAAGTGGATGCTTTCGCTGCGATAACCTCAAAGGTGAGCGTTGCAAGAGTGCCATCCCCATTAACCTCACTTAATAAAGATGTGGCGTTGAGTTTGACAAGATTTCCCTCCACTTTTGGTTCCACAAAGAACGCCCCTGCAGGTAGAAAATCGCCATTGGCACTTGAGACATAACGCAGGGCAGTTGTGTCAAACTGCACGGTTGCTTGGTAACCCGCAACTGCTTCGCCATCTGCGATTTTCAGACTGAAGACTACCTGTTGTCCAACAGCAGGAGATGCAACTGAGGCGGGCGTAATACTAACCGTGGTACCGGTGGTTGCTTGTGGATCTGGCGTAGTATCGGTATCGTTAGTATTCGACGTTCCGCTTGTTGTTCCTTCAGCAATAGAAGACCATTTATCAGATTCCTGACCATGTACATAATAAAAACTACTATCACAATCAAAAAAACCATCGTCATCTATTTTCCTGTATCGTACTTCATAAGTAGTATTCGGGGTTAGATTATTTATGATGACTGCCCCTGTACCTTTTCTCTGTATCTCATTTTCCTTCATCGTTACACATCCTTCGTGCCAATTTCCTTCTGGCTCTTTTTGCCGCCATTGGAACACAAAGCCAGGATCCCAACGAACACCTATGTCGGTATCATTAATCTGAACCACAAGTGATGTGTCATTATTACCATGTCTAACGAAAAACCCTATCTCCGTTGTGGTTGCCCAGTATGGTTGAATAGGAGGGTCCAGATATACCCGTGTATGAGCCGAGAGTCGTGCCAAGGGTGTTAGGTTCTTGATGTTATTATTCCGCAGATCTAACTCGGTCAGTGATGTAAGTTGTGCCAGGGGTGTGACATCGCTGATGTTATTATCTTGGAGGCCTAACCTGTTCAATGATGTGAGTTTTGCCAGGGGCGTTAGGTCACTGATATTATTACTCGTAAGGTCTAAAATGCTCAGTGATGTGAGGTGTGTCAGCGGCGTTAGGTCATTGATGTTATTATCCCAGAGACTTAACGTGCTCAGTGATGTGAGTTGTGCCAGGGGCGTCAGGTCATTGATGTTATTATCTCGGAGGTATAACACGCTCAATGATGTAAGGTATGGTGCCAGGAGTGTTAGATCGCTGAGATTGCCGATGTCCTTAGATGCCAGGTCTAACGTTGTCACCTGCGTCAGTTTTGTCAATTCTGTTTCAGGAATTTTAAGCAACTCAATATGTTTGCCTTCGGTGTCAAGATTCAATAGTTCACGTATCATTCTGGCAATATTCGCATTAGCAAATTCAACACGCGGAGGAGGAACTAAGTGGGTCGTGCCTTCAGCAATTGCGGACCAGGGGCCGGGAGAAGGAGGATCCTGAATGCATTCGGACAGATTTGTATCCCGATAACGCACCTCGTATGTAACACCAGGCTCAAGGTCGGTGAAATCGGTGTAAATCGTATGCTTTCCATCAGGCGTGCTGGCACTTTCACTTTCAGTAGCACTAAAATCGAACTCGAAAAGACCGAAAAAGAAACTGAATCCTACTCCTACTGATGCACTGCTACTTGAATTGCTTTCCTTGAATTTAATAAGTGGGCATACTGTTATCCACTCACCTTGAGGTGATTTTCGACGCAACTGAACCTGATAGGCTTTTTTATCACCGGCACTGAGAATATCCGTGAAATCGACTCTAAGAGTGGTATTTATTTCACCAGGTATAACAGTTGGGGCATCACCTTGTGTAACAATAACGACTTCATCTTGGCCATAACTAATGCCTTGGACGCTGTATGTTAACAACATGACCGAGAAAATTAATACAATTAGGTTTCTATTGACAACTAAAGTTTTCATAATAAGCTCCTTTGATTGGTTTTCAACTGCAATAGGCATTATAACGATTCATACACATTAGAATATTTTTCAGGACAACAAAAACCCGCCACGAGCCAAAATGCACGTGCGGGCACAAAAGCGGCAGAACCGCTAACACTATCAAAGTTTTTTTATCGTCCTGTGTTGTTTATTTAACAACGGGGGGAACTCGAAACCGGATGTTAAAACGAAACCAACAAGCAGGACACCTGTCCTATCCCCACGCAGACAATAGATATCTGAAACGTATATCTCTAAATGATGATTCGTTTGTCGGTTTTTCATTGTCCAAAACCCAAGTCCGAACACTAAAAATGTATGGTAATGCAATTTTAGTGTTCGTCCTATTTATTCACAAAGTTATTATATCCAGGACGGACGCAAAAGTCCGAGTGCGTCCGTCCTGTTTGTTATTATAAGACATAATAAAATAATAGTCAACAAATAATAACCAAAGTCAATATGTAACTATATTATAAGGGATTTTCAAAAAAAGATCAACAAAATTGTTGGTTTTAGCAAAAAATTACAGAATACTTTAGAATATTATCTGGATTTTTTATAAAAAAACGGATATGTCCTATTTTTAACCTTTTAGGACAAACGTAAATTGAGCAGAGATGGAACATATTTTATCCAAAATAGTCATTTAGATGTTTTTAAACCTTAAAGTCCCCTTAAATAAGGGGACTTTAAGAAGAAATGCATAAGTCCTGATGCAATAGAAAAAGGCGCGGTTTAGACCGCGCCTAAAATTCTGACCAATAGTAAAAGTCATTCTAAAAACTATAGGTTAACTTCGCGTAGTATAATCCGCCATTGAAACCGAACGGTGCAGATCTTCTGGAATAGGTGAACACACCAGGGGAATCCACAATGACCTGTCCTGCGCCATCCATCAATTTTCCACTGCGTGACTGTCCAATCTCGTTTTCATCCGGGACCTGATCCAGCAGATTGTTTGCACCGATAGTCAGCGAAAGCCCTTCATTTAACTGATAATTACTTTGAATATCAGTAAGCCATTTGCCACCGTAGGTTTGTCGTGCGGGGTCTGCGCCGCTACCTTCCTGAACGGTATATTCTCCGAAGTAGCGCAACGCACCACCGATAGTGAGATCACCAATGATATAATCAGCATTAACGTTAATACGGGTATTTGGCTGCCACTCTTCAATCATAGAACGTTCCTGTGATGGAAAGAGTGTATCTTCAAGACCAACAAGAATTTCGGGGGCTTCCACATCACCGATAACTTCAGTGTCTGCCCACATCAACGCAACCTTCAGATTGAGAAGTGATTCGTTATCAAAAGCATGGAGATAACCAGCGGCAACATCAACACCTTGTGTTCGCGTCTGCGCAACATTCGTGAAGACCTGTGCGCTGTTTGCACCCGCTTCGGCTAAACCTTCAACATTATCCGCACTGAAACTGCCGCTCAGCACAATACGGTCGTCAATCTGAATAAGGAAACCATCAACAGTAAACCACAGTTTGTCAATCGGTTTCAAGACAACACCACCAGAAACATTAAACGCTGTCTCCTCTTTCAGTTCTGGAATACCGAGTGCACGTGCGGCATCACTATCATTCCGGAACGTACCAACCTCAAGCGGAATAAGTTCTTCCGTATTACCATCACCATCAAGGTCATCAGCGTCTACCTTGAATTGTGTACTGATGTTATTGAAGTAGAGTTGTTGCAAGGAAGGCGCACGGAAACCAGTACTACCGGCTGCACGGACTGCAACCTGTTTCGTGAGATCATAACGGGCTGTGGCTTTTCCTGTAACGGTTGTTCCGAAGTCGCTATACTGCTCGCCTCGTACTGCTGCTCCGACAAGGAGTCCACTACCGGGTTCTCCACTCAGATAGGACTCAAAGTCAGCATAACCCGCGATGTTAGTTCGGTTTTCGTCTGTCTCTTGATTCGGACGGAAACCGGGGAAAACCTGGATACCTGATGCGGCACCATCTGCACCGAGTCCAGCGTTTATCCATGAAACAGGTTCGCCTGCATGGATACCGTATCCTTCACGCCGAAATTCTACACCCCCCGCCAAATTGATCAGCGAAGATTGATATTCCAGCGGATAGGTAACGTCCATATTAAACGCTGTCTGTGAGAGTTCAAATCCGCCTGCATCGGCAGAAGTTGGACTGGCTGCACCATAAGACGCATTCATAGAATTGGAAATGAAGAAGTCAAACGTATTCAACCCATGATTAACACTGACATCAACATTCAGATCAGTTGCTTCATGTGTCCACGCTGCACCGAATGCAAGAGAGACGTCCTCAATATCCGTGTTAATTTCTGGCAAAAATCCATCTGGATAAATATCCGTCACCGTCCGCGCAGATTGATTAGCTCTACGATAGAAGCCAGCACTGTTGTTTTGTCGTGTGGAATACCCACCGAATGAATACAACTCCATGCTACCAACTATCGGCAATCCGAAGTTATAGAAACCCACTTTTTGTGTAGAATCGGCATCACCGATGCGGAAGTTTTGACGGTCAAATGTATATTCGCGTGAGTCAAACCATACAGGTTTCTCTGTCACCGTGCCATCATCATTTTCAATTTCAAGCACGTGATCCGCAGGTCTCCCCGGATCTTCTTCTACCCAATTATATTGACGTTCGCCTGATAGCCCTGCGCGGTTTGTGCGATATCTATCGCGCCATTCTGCTGTCAGATTGAGGAAACCAGACTCACCCACCTTCATGCCGTAATTGGCATTTCCAATCCATGTATCACCATCGCCTTCGTAGGTTTGTCCCCAATACAGGTTTGCGTCACCTGTATCCACATCGTCTTTCAGTACAATGTTAATCACACCGGCAATAGCATCAGAACCGTATTGTGCAGCGGCACCATCACGCAGTACCTCAATCCGCTTAATAGCAGAAGATGGGATAGTGTTGAAATCTGTGCCAGCAGTACCACGACCTACCGAAGTATTGATATGTAACAACGCACTTTTGTGACGACGTTTGCCGTTCACAAGCACTAACGTCTGGTCTGGTCCCAGACCTCGCAATGTAGCAGGACGTAACGCATCTGTTCCGTCACTAATAGATGAACTTGAAAAGTTGAAGGATGGAACTAACATCTGTAGTATACGTCCAGTTTCAGATTGTCCTGTTAGACTAAGTTGTTTTCTCTCAACGACTTCAATCGGCACGGGTGCTTGCAATGCACGCCGCCCGATACTCCGCGTACCTACTACGACCACCGATTCTATGGTTTGGAGTGGGGCAAGCATTACCGTCAACTCTTCCTGTCCAGCGGTAATATTCACTCGTCTATCAGCAAAACCGAGTGCCGTTATTTGCACTGCTTGCGCACCTACTACGTCACTAAACATGGCTGTGCCGTTATCATCTGTTGTCTGTTCTTCGTTACCAATCAGCACCTTCGCTGATGGAATTGCGCTCCCATCTTGGTCTTGAACGACCACTTTAAGAGCGTCTGCATTCGCAGTCAATGGTATTACTGATACGATGCCAAATAAAAAGACGACAATATACCAAAAACACCTATTATTCTCTGAAATTTGCATTTAATTGCTCCTTAGGTTTTACCTTTTAGAAATCAATAATTTTACAGTAAAGGAACGGATCATGATGAACCCTGATATTCATCAGTGCCCACATAAAACATTATAATTATGGCTTATTTTTGTTGTAAAATGCAAATGAAATCGTCAAGACTGCCATTTTATGCTATATTCGGTTATTTTATAGGAGAACATATCATAGTCCAAGTTCACTAATTTTTTTTACAACAAACACATATTTTGTGCTAAACTAATGATGTTTGTATTTTGGTAAGCGAGAAGAAAACATGTTTGGCGTAATGATGAACTATCCTTTGACACTCGCGCAGATTTTAGAGCATGCACACCGTATCCATGGCGATAAGCAGGTCCACACCCAATTGCCAAACGGAAAGGTGCATATCTATAACTACGACACGTTGGACCGCCGTGTTAAGCAATTGGCAAACGCTATCACCACATTAGGTATACGTTCAGGAGATAGCGTTGCAACTTTCGCATCTAACACATATCAGCACTTAGAAATCTGCTGTGCAGTGCCTTATGCTGGGGCAATTATTCACCCACTCAACGTACGACTTGCACCAACACAACTCGCCAAAATAGTGGAAGAGGCGAATGACAAACTCATTTTTGTTGACGGGACTTATGTTGAACAGTTTTCTAAACTGCAGCAAAAAATAGACTGTAAGCATGTCGTTTTCTTTAATGTAGACACTGGACAGAATGAAAACTGCACTAACCTTTCTATTGAATACGAACAGTTTATTTTCGAAGCAGATGATGATTATATATCGGATATTCAGGACGAAAATTGGGCAATGGCACTCTGCTATACGAGTGGAACAGGCGGTGAACCGAAAGGGGTTCTTTACACACATCGTTCAATGTTTCTCCATACGTTGGCGGTCAATCAAGCAGATGTGTTCGGATTAACAGAATCAGATGTGGTCATGCCGCTTGTGCCGATGTATCATGCAATGGGATGGGGATTGCCTTATGCGTCCATGTTTGCCGGATCAGAGATTGTGTTAGCTAACGCTAATCATACGCACATCGTTGATCTCATCATTGAAACTGGCGTTACCGTTGCTGCAGGTGTACCGACAATCTGGGCAAGACTTCTGCCTGAATTGCAAAAGAGAAAACAGGAAATTACATCATTGCGGAGACTAATAGTCGGCGGTGAGCCGATGCCAACCACACTCATTGAAGCTTATGAGAAAGAACTTAGAGTTGAGGTGCGCCACGCTTGGGGGATGACAGAGATGTCCCCTACCGGAACGTTCAGCACACTACGAAAAGCACATCAAAACTTATCTGATGCCGAAAAAACAAACATTAAGGCGATGCAAGGCAGGCCTATTCCGGGTGTGCAGACACGTCTTGCAAATGAAAACGATGCCGAACTCCCTTGGGACGGAAAAACAATCGGAGAATTACAGGTAAGAAGTCCTTGGACAGCAAGCAGCTACTACAAAAACGAACCGGCATCTGAGCATTTCACAACTGACGGATGGTTGCGAACAGGCGATCTTGCGACCATCAACGCGGAAGGTTATATGCAGATTGTTGACCGCGTGAAGGCAATAATTCGCAGTGGTGGTGAATCTATCTCTTCTGTCGCATTAGAAACAGCACTACTGAAACATCCGTCCGTAAATGACGCAGCGGTCGTCGGTGTTTCAGACAAAAAGTGGGGTGAACGACCACTTGCTGTCGTTGTCATCACTTCACAGACAGATGAGGATATTTCGGAGATTCTGAAACAACACCTCGCCACTGAATTTCCTAAATTCTGGATTCCCGATAGGTTCGTTGTTGTTGATGAAATACCAAAAACAGGTGTTGGAAAAACCGATAAGCATGCTATTTTGCAAATGTTATGACCTAAACACAAAAGGAAACCTCACTATGCGAAACACAAATCATAGGTTAAGTCAGGAGGAGATGGATCAATTTCGGAAGCAGGGATACCTCGGCCCCTATACACTCTGTGGTCCAGAAGATATGCTCAACATGCAATCGGAAATTGAAGAAATACTCGAAACTGATGCCCCTGACCACAAAAACAGAGTGCATAATCGGCATCTCGACTATCCGTTAATCCATAACCTCGCAACGCATCCGGCCATCGTTGAAAGGATGGTGTCACTATACGGACCGGATCTCCTGCTGTGGCGCACCAACTTTTTCGTCAAAGAACCGGGGGCAAAGGAAATACCTTGGCATCAAGATTTCAACTACTGGCCCCTTGAACCGCCCATCATCATATCAGCGTGGATAGCGATTGATTCGGCAACGCTCGAAAATAGTTGCCTCCAAATTGTGCCAGGGTCACATCGCAAAGTTATCCCACACGTAAAGGCCACTTCCAATATGGCGTTTGGTCAGATGGGTGATCTTGACTACATTGATACAAACAATCACGTCGATCTGGAGATGCAACCCGGTGAATTTGTGCTATTTAATGAACGCACACTACACCATTCAGAGGCAAACCGTTCTAATAAAAGACGTATCGGATTGGCTGTGCGCGTCATCGTCCCGATTGTCAAAGTCTTTGACTGGGATTCACCTCAACACGAATTGATTGTTATTCACGGCAAAGACCCTGTCCAATTCAATAAAAGGAGTTAAAATGAATCGTCAAATTACATTAGCCGCGAGACCTGTTGGATATCCCAAAGAATCGGATTTTAAACTGGTTGAAACGCCAATTCCAACACCAGAAGATGGACAAGTGCTTGTAAAAACCATCTACCTCTCAGTTGATCCCTATATGCGGGGACGAATGAATCAAACGCGTTCTTATGCTGCCAACGTTGAATTCTATGAAGTTATGGTAGGCGGCGTTATCGCCCAGGTTATTGAATCAAAACATACCGATTTTCAGGTCGGTGATATAGTGAACGCACATATCGGATGGCAGGAATACGGTGTTACGCAAGGCGAAGGATTACGGAAGATTGATCCGTCAATTGCTCCAATTTCAACAGGTGTTGGCATTCTTGGCATGCCAGGATTAACTGCATACTTCGGTTTGCTTGAGGTTGGCAAACTTCAAGATGGTGAAACAGTATTTGTCTCTGGTGCTGCCGGCGCAGTTGGTTCAGTTGTCGGGCAGATTGCCAAAATTAAAGGATGTCGGGTTGTCGGTTCAGCAGGTTCGGATGAAAAGATAGCGTATATCGTTGACGAACTCGGCTTTGATGCAGCTTTCAATTACAAGAACGTCACAGATTATCCTGCAAAGTTGGCAGAACTTTGTCCCGATGGCATTGATGTGTATTTTGATAACGTTGGCGGGCGTATTACGGATGCTGTCTTTCCCAATTTAAGAGTCAAAGGGCGCGTGGTTATCTGCGGACAGATTTCACAATATAATTTGGAAAACCCTGAGACCGGTCCACGCTTTCTTTGGCATCTGATTACACAGCGCGCGAGAATTGAAGGCTTTCTCGTATTTGAATTTGCTGATAGACATGCGGAGGCACTCGTTCAAATGGCAGAATGGCTCAAACAGGGCAAATTAAAATACCAGGAGACAATTGCTGAAGGCGGCATTGAAAACGCACCTGCGGCGTTTATTAGTATGCTTAAAGGTGGTAATATCGGAAAACAATTGGTCAAAATTGCTGATTTAAGTTGAAACTCTTATCTGGTGAAATTATACCATTTCTATATGATAATCTTACATTATTTCGTAGGTCAGGTAGAGCTTGCGAAACCCGACAGGGGTTAAACGTGTCGGGTTTGGCAAGCTCTA
>JAPPES010000103.1 GCA_028824125.1 Candidatus Poribacteria bacterium | reverse complement strand
ATTCTATCATAAAACAGAAACAATGTTGCTTTAATTCTAAATGCTACTATAGTTTGCAGTAGGAAAGGAATAATGTCAGAAGAGTGAAGAACATGAGTTAATCTGAACGAGTAGGAACGAATAGACACAACACAAGGTATATCGTTCTAAAAAGCAGAAAGAGGTAAAACTTTATCTGAGAGAACTTATTGCAGTACTTCCAGCGTCTGGAGACTCTTTTTCAATTGATGTATAAAATATACCGCTCTGTTTGGTAGCGATGTAAAGTTTGTCAACGCTAGCAGATAGAGATACAACCTTATCCGGTATGTTTGAGGAGATTTGTTTCCATTTACCATGTGAATCTAAGCGATAAACACCCATATCGCCAGCACCATAAAAACTGGATCCGTATGTAGTGAATCTATCCATAGTGATACGTACTCCAGCACTATTTGTTAGCATACGCCAGTGTTCTCCAGTTCGTGAAGTCATGACACCCTCATCCGTTGCAACATAAACCGTCGAACCTACAAATATTATATCCTTGATACGGGTAAAACTATACGGGATATTTAGTGTAACATCCCGCCAGCTGTTTCCGCCATCAAGCGATTGAAATAACCTTCCATCCCGTTTACCCACGTAGACAACATCCTCTGAAACTGCTAATTTGAATCCTCTGTCCAACTCATCATTATGTTTATTAGTATCTGCTAATCCAGTGTCTATTACGTCTATGCTATCGGGGGTCCATTTTAAAAGCTTTCGCATGTACTCTATGTAGAAGGTTTTACCACTAACAGCAAATCCACCAGACTCCATGTGACCTTTTTCAGTATCTGAGAGGTTTGTGTCTATCACTTCTTCACCGTCTGCCCACAGTTTGGGAGAAAATATCCTGTGCACCGTTGAGAATGCACCGTCGTCAGGGCGTAAACGGAAAATGCGTAGTTCCTTTCCTTGAGGTGTAATTCCATAAAGTACGTTGTTGGAAATTACCAACTTTGAGTTAGTAAAATAATTGATATCCTGGTTTCCATTGTTCGTTGGCGTTGGTGTGAATTCACCGTAATCAATGTTAATTTCTTCCCACGAGTTTCCATTGTCAGTTGATTTAAAAAATCCAGTGCCTGTGTACACATAGAGTCTGTTATTAAAAGCAACCAAATCTTGCACTTTGGTTCCTACCATTCCACTCGTAAATGGATGCCACGAGTCACCACCATCAGTTGTGCGAATAATACCTGATGGCCCTACCTTATAAAAAGTATTCTCATTTATTGCTAAAACGGAGGTATTCTTTGACGGAAGTAAATTTATGTCAAATCCGAGGTTTGTCCATGTTTGCCCGCCATCTCTTGATCGGAATGCCGGAACACCTAATACCAAAAGTGTTTTATCAAACGCGGAAATTTTTGTAGAACCTTTAAAAGATGGTCCTATTATAAAAGATTTATCTTTAGGTGTTATTTCACGCCACGTAGATCCTAAGTCGGTTGAGTGGAAAATTTTTCGAGACTTTTTGTTCGGTGTGTTTGATTCTGGATTAAGAAAATCTGGACCTGTTACAACGTAGAGATTGTTTTCAAAAACTACCATTGAATGAACAGTTTTTAATGGATCCACTGGCAATCGATTCCAAACACCTAAATTTAAGCGATAGAGACCTCGGTTTGTTCCAATAAACACTGAATCACTAACCTTAGCAACTGCAGAAATTCTCTTTCCTATTAAGCCATTATTAAGAGGGAACCACTTTCTACCAACATCATCAGATCTAAAAACCCCTTTATCTTTCAAGGCAAGGTACATTATAGAGTTTTCTTGTGTATTACCTCTTATTATCAACCCAACGGCATCTCCGTTTGGTCGATTGCAGAATCTATTCCATGTATCGCCACCATCGGTTGAAGCAGATATATCATTCGTATTGACAGAATAGAGGACACCTTGATGTTCAGTAATTGGTGACTGGAACGTGCTGATAGGAACACTCGCGTTGATATTCATCCATGTTGTTCCATCATTCATTAATCTATAAATACCTGTTGATGAAACTGCGTGGATGTTATTTTCTAAAGTCGTAAAGATATTAAATTGAGGAGACCCTTGCGGTCCATTTGCCTGTGTCCAGCGAACAACTGAGGAATTAAGAGCGTTTTCTTGAGCATTGGCAGCTAAGTCTGCATCAGAAACCATCGCACCAACACCTTCACTTCTACTACTAGTCACGCCTTTCCCAATTTTCTTTCGCTCAGCTGGGTTAGAAATAATATCAATGTGTATAGGTGATTCAACGATTTCAATCGTCGGTTCAGAGAGTGCATCAAAATTATACGGCTTCTGAAAGTGAGCAATATATTGGTGCATTGCCCCCAATAGTAACATAACCAGCACCGCAGCTGTACCGAAAGCTGCCCACGGTAGTGTAGGTTTTGCTACCGGTGGTGATGGCTTGATGTCAGTTACTTGTCTCATGATACTTTCAGTTAAATCTGTAGACAATTGTACGCTGCCAATATTTTCGGTGATTAAAAGTTCCTCTTCCGCTTTCAAACGGTTTCGTGCTCGGCGAATCCTGCTTTTAATTGTGTTTACTGATACACCTAAAAATTTGCTTATTTCCTGTGCTGTCATTTCACCAAGGTAAAAGAGGGTCAACACTGTACGTTCGCTCTCTGGCAATTTTGCCAACAACTTTTTGATGATTGCGCGGTAATGCGCGGTTGCCTCTACTTTCCGCTGTTCCGATTCATAATGTGTATAAAAAGACTTTTCTATTTCTTCCACTGGCGTATCCTCTATGGATTGAACTGGGGTTTTGTTTCTTTGAAACCAATTAATGCAAAGCCGGTTCGCGATGACATAGATCCACCCATCAAATTGTTTGGGATTTTTCAGTGTCGGTAGTTTTTCGTATACTTTAAGAAAAGTATCTTGGGTAATTTCTTCAGCAATGTGATAGTCTCCAATCTTCCGCCAAGCGAGTGCGTGAATTCTCTTTTGGTACTTTTGCACTAAGATACTAAACGCTTCTTTTTCACCATCCAAAATTCTTTGAATTAGTTGAACATTATTTTCTGCCATTGAACTGTCCTCAGAGTTAACATGGATTGTTAGGTGTAATAGCGGCAATTTGCCCATAAGTTGGTGTCAAATTCTTTTCTACATTAACAGACACGATATTCCTTTTAAAGTTAAGACACAGTTTTTTGGATAAAAGGGTGCAAAAAGAGGAAAAAGTTAAAATTAAGTAATTATCAAAAGAAACAATGGTGTTTATGGATACACCTGTCGCCCCGCTGGGGCTTTAGGGTGCGGTCAATACCGTGTTCTATACACCTCATGCAGAATACCACACGCGTATTCTGCCCCGCTGGGACTAAAGTGTGATCTGATTTTTTTATATTTTTCTGCGATTTTACTGACTAAAAAACTTATAGAAAAATGCTTTTAGCAGCCCCTGCGGGGCGGAATGTGTATAGAAAGCAGTAAACACCTCTATTTAGCCCCTGCGGGGCGACAGGTGTATGCATCTCTAAATGTTTCTGTCTAACCTAACCCCTCACGCGAAAACAGTTAAAATTGTCCAAAATATAGTAACTTATAAAGGTAGCAATATGATATAGCAATTTTACGCATCAGACAAGCACTAAGATATGTTGTTCTCAAAACACTAAAAGCTCCCAGCAAAAATTCCGCTTTTATAACTTTTTTCACTTTTTGCACCCTTTTCACTTATTCACTGTGTCATAAGTTATAGAAGACGATTAACCGATTGACAATTGTTAGTTTTAGCCAATGTTAATGAGAACTTCTATTACATAGTCGTTTAATGAAGAATAAGTTTTCGACCTTAGTTGGAAACTTAAAAACTGGACAAGATAATCTGAAAATAAAGGAGGTGAACCCTAATGTATAAAAGACTACGCAGAAACATTATCGAATTTATCAACTCGGAAGAAGGAAAAGTAGGAGTCAAAACTTCGTTGTCACTCGGTTTGGTTGGCGGCGGTATATTGCTAATGCAAACGATGTTTCCTGCTGCTGCTGAGGTGCATTTTGAGTGTTTCAGTAATGATGATTGCTTAGAAGACGAATACTGCGAATTTTGGCAAGATTCGCAAGGTATATATCACTCTGAATGCAGAGAGGACTAACACAATGTCACTTGCTTTGGTTCCGCTGTTAGAGGCAGCGGAACCAAATATTATTACGCGAAATAAAATGTGAAATTTGTTTATCATTAGTGATATATACAACGTTATTAACAATAGATATAGAATGAATATTTTGGAAAACTATTTCTGTAGGAGCGATCTCCGAATCACGACGAAACACATGAAGAATCGGGAATCGGAGTTCATTCCTATAACTCAAAAGTGTCCGATTAATTGTAGAATTTATTATAAAAAAGGAAAACTTTTCAGTAATGAAACGATCATTTGTTTGTGTTATGTTAGGAGCTCTGTTTTTCAGCAACAGTATTCTATTGGTTAATAACGTACAAGCGGCAAAAGAGGCTGTTATATCTTTTCTTTCTAACGAGAAAGGGGATTATGACATCTTCATTATAAATACGGATGGTAGAATTCGCGAACGCCTTGCAACAGATGCAATGAGAAAAAGTTCACTGACATGCGCACCTAAAGGTTATCGTTTTGCTTATACATCTAACGAACACGGAAATCTTGATATTTATAAAATGGATATTAGAAACAAAAATCCTGTCCAGTTGACAGAGCACCCTGATAGAGATTTATGGCCGGCTTGGTCACCTAATGGGAAATGGATTGCCTTTGTCTCTGATCGAGGAGGATCCCGAGATATTTATAGAATGGATGTTGATGGTTCCAACTTAATAAGATTGACTGACGAAGGAAACAACGGGAGGCTTGCTTGGTCTCCAGATAGCCAGTTAATTGCTTTTGATTCTCGTAGGGGAGGAAATCATTCTATCTATGTGATGGATGCTAACGGCGGACAGTTGAAACAGGTGACAGACGATCTTCCGCTGTGGTCTGGTTGTACTTGGTCGCCGGATGGAAAACAGATTGCCTATGCTGCAGGAATTCTTGAAGAAGGTGTTGATATTTTCACAATTGATGTTGATACAAAAAATATCAACAGATTAACTAACATGGGTATAGGATTCCGATCTGGTAATCCAGCCTGGTCTCCTGACGGGAATTGGATTGCCTATTCAGTTTTGCAGGTCGATGAGTTGCCAAATCCTGCGAATGGATTCCAAATTATTTTTAGCGATAGCACCATTTATCTTATAGATATCCAAGGTGGTATTGTAGAACCTCTTAAGAAGACAATAGATCTTTCAAGCGATCATGTGCCGGTCTGGATATCAGAAGATTTTTTTTCAGTTTCCCCAGATGCGAGTAAACAGACAGTGACTTGGGGAGAAATTAAACAACCTTAAAATCGTGAGTCTGCGTCTTTTGAACTTTAACTCATACTAAATATTATATGATGTCTTACTACGAATACTCACTCATTTTTTTAGCTCTAATCTTCTGTGGATATGCATGTTACACCGACTTAAAGATACAGAAGATTCGCAATATTTGTTCCTTCGGACTTCTTTATGCTGGAGTGCTCAGCCAACTTATGGCGTGGTACCTTGGCACAACGACACCTCTTTACATATTAGGACTGTTTTTTGGAAGTGGAATTGCTGCCTTTGCTTTTTATTGGTTCGGTATTTTCTCACCAGGAGATTCTAAGCTGTTCTGGGGGCTCTGTTTGATCTTCCCACCGCCACTTTTTAGATTAATGAGCGGTACTTTGAGTTTTCCACCGTTAATACTTGCACTTAATATTGTCATCCCTTACACAATAGGAGTTCTCGGTTATCTACTTTTTAAATTTTTCTTGAGACCAAATAAATTAGAGATTCTTCGTAATAGCCTTATGGCAAGCTTTCAAAAAGAAATACTGTTAAGCAAAACCTTCAACTTATTACTATTGATAGGTATGGGCTCTGCGATTACTTACATCTCCAAATTGTTCGCGTGGGAAATCAGTAGATTCTTACAGGTAAGTTTAATCTTGATAGCATTTATATTGGTACAAAAATCGCTGTCCCGTTTCCTCAATAAACCGATCTACTACACGATCATTGGGTTCGTATGTATATGGATTTCACTAAAAGTAAGCACATCTATATCTGGGTTTATTTACGGTTTTGCCTTCTTCTTTGGTTTATATTTTGTCACTTTCGTTGTTGCTAAACAATTGGTTCTTGGTTTAGCTATGACATTGGACCGCAATATTGACATTGTAAATCTTAAGATAGGTATGATTCCCGCAGAACAAATAGTTCAGAAAACACATCAAAATGACGTTGTCTATTATGAAAAACAACAAGCTGCATTTTCAAGTAGAATAACTGGTAACATTATTATTTCACCGAGTGCGACGGGTCTTAGCAAGAAGGAAATAGAAGAATTAAAAAATCTGTCGGATCAGGGATCGTTTGCAAAATTTGGAAATAAAATCAAAGTCCAGCCCGACATTTGCTTTGCTCCTGTTATCTCTATTGGGGCACTCCTCACTATTCTTTGCCAAGGTCCATTTTATCTAAAATTGATACAGATATTTTAGTACTACATCTATTTGAAAAATTGCCCTGACAACCTGTAGGTAGGGTAAAGTTTACGAAAACCGATATGGAAACTCACATCTAATCCTACGTGTTCAATCAACGCAAATCGGAGTTGATTAAACATACAAACTAACTTCCTGACCGCTCCCAAGCCTAAAGGAGACCAGGGGTTCTTTTGAACCTTTGCCAAGCAATTAGGTTTTAGATTTATGCCACTTGCAAAGTCAATCTACTGGGCCATCTTACAGTCTGTTTTCACTTTAGCTAAAGTGATGTTGACTGCTTTCCCAACGCATTGGGACAACACAGGTGTAATCCTGCGGTGCGGGTCATATTGCACACTACGGAAAACTTCGTTGCTTGCGAAGCCGACCGATACTTTGGAGAACATATTTCTCTCAAAACTTATGAACACTATTGGCGTGACCATCTTTCAGGTTTTTATCGCATGTGAGGTGCACGTTTTAGGTGGTATTCGCCACAGCCATTCTCCCACTTGTAAAGGTGGTGATTGAGACCATCAGCAAGGTTGCTGAAGTTTACAAGTCTCAATCAGTGACTGCATATAGTATTACACATTTTTAGCAAAAAGTCAAGTATTTCTTGAAAACAGAGGCATTAGCGGTGTCTACATCCCAACGCTAAAGCAGTGGGTTTTGACACCGAACGTTTGATAATTGAAAGGAGGAACCAATGAAACGCGCTATTTTTGCGTTTGTCTTTTTAACGATTGTTGTTGCATCACCGCCTTTTTATATTCAATGGACAGAATCCCAAAGGCTAAATAGAATACAGGAAATGAAACAACAAGCGAGGCAGATATTCGGTGAACCGTTGGAAAAGATTCTATCAGAACTTAAAAAAATTGAACCACCATCAGCGGTTATCTTATATACTGGCAACACGAAAAGCCATCTTGAACCGTGCGGATGTTACCAAGAACAGTCTGGTGGTCTATCCAGACGCGCTTACGCTATAGAACAGATTCGGCAGTGCGGGTTTCCGACGTTTGTAGTTGATGCTGGAAACATTTTCGATGGGCAAGATAAAATAGACATGCAGCGCTGCCAAACCAATATAAAAGCGTTGGCAGAAATGGGTTATTTAGCAGTCGCACTTAGTCCCACCGATTTCACTTACGATGACAATTATCTCATTCAACAAAAGGATCCTGCTATGTTCCCATTCTTATCACCAAGTGAAATGCAAAAGGACTTCACAGAACCTTATGTTACTAAGCAAGCCGGACAACATACCATAGCCTTTGTCGCAGGGAATGTGCCTAAACAAGCTGCATCAGAAGCAGATGTTATTGTAGCGTTAGGAAATCCCAAAGAACTTAAACACATTGACGTGGTCATTCTATCAGACGAAGTTGAAGCCACGAAAACTGAAACGAATACACTGTATGTCGGTTCTATATCTGAAGGTAAGACATTAGGGTTATTGGCACTTTGGATAGATGCAAGCGGAAATTTAACAGACCATCACGCCGCGCACATAGCATTAACAGGCGAAGTCGGTGAGTCGGAATTAATCCGACAACTCTTGACTGATTTTTATCAAAACACTGTCAAAGAAAATGCAATACATAGTGTCCCTCTTTTTGCCGATCAAGAATTGGAAAAACAGAATAATGAGTACATTTCAGCAAAAACTTGCAAGTCGTGCCACGAACAAGAATATCTCCAATGGTCAACAACGCGCCACGCTTTCGCTTATCAAACGCTTTTAAAAAAGGAACGTTACTTTGATCCCAATTGTGTCTCTTGCCATACCACCGGATATGGCTATGATACAGGCTATCAGATAGGTGATCAGGACTCAACACTCCAAGGTGTGCAATGCGAAACATGCCACGGTCCTGGTAAACAACACGCGGGTAATCCGAAGAAAACGAATATCCGTAGTGGCAAAGATACTTCACTTTGTTTACAGTGCCATGACGCAACACATTCTCCAGGGTTTGCAAAAGTGGTAAAATTGCATACAAAAGATGTCGATCACAGCCGCGAACCGATGAACTTAGAAGAACTATTAGCATCCAGAATAGAGCGATTGGGTAAACCAACATTAGAATTGTTTGTAATGAGTTACTGTCGCTTCGGTATCCAAGCAGAAGAAAATATTATTCCTATCGTAAAGAAATTTGGGGACAAAATTGATTTCAAACTTAGGTTTATAGCAAAAGAAAAGGACACTGTTTCCCGTCAGGACATAACTCCCTTTACCAGTCTACATGGTTACCCAGAAGTAGCAGAAAATATCCGCCAACTGCTGATAGCACGGGAATATCCTGAGCAATATTTGGATTATATTTTATGTCGCGGTAAAAAGTTAAACAAAAGTTGGGAAGGTTGCGCAAAGAAACTCGGTATTGATGTGGAAAAAATTCAACGATTGTTTGATACGCCCGAAGCAGAACAACTTTTCCGAGAAAACATCAAACGATCGACAGAATTAGGTATCAAAGCATCCCCAACGATTTTAGTAGATAACCATAAATTTCCAACGAATCAACTGCTTCGAGCGAGTGGAACCCCTTGTCAGTGATAACAGCAAAATTTAATAGGTCCGCTCAAATATAAATAAATTATTACATCCAAAGCCCCAACGTTCTCTTTTTACCAGTTTCCAACGGTTAAAGATGTCTGGGAGGCATTCTGGATCAAACCCGTAATGCTCATGCATGGAAAATCCTTTAACTATCCGAAGTGTTTTTAACTGATCTAAAAGTCCATCAACGCGAGGATGTGGCACAGTGATGACAACTCGTCCACCGGGTTTTAAGTATTTCCGACAACCCTCGGTAACATCGGGGAAAACATCCATCGGGATGTGTTCCACGACCGCCATCATTGTAATGACATCAAAGGTCGTTCCTGTTTCAAGATCATGTGGGAAATAACCGGAAACGAGGCGATACTTTCCGAAATCAACGCTTTTTGTTAGGTGTGAATCAATACCTACCGCGGACCGGATATTTCCATCAAGGTAGCGTAGAAAGTTGCCATCTCCAGTACCAATATCCAACAAGTATGCGCCCTTCGGAATGTAGGGTTCTACCTTTGTAAATCGTAAGTACTCCAAGATGGAATCCAACGGCTTTCTTGGGTATTGATCACTATGTGGTTTGTTTTTCGCTTTGAGGAATCTCGTAAAAGTGTTTGTCAAGTTTAACTCCTTGTTTGCGGTGTTTTTGTGTTAAGAATTATTCAGCTTCCCAAACATGATATATCTGCTCGTACTCATCATAAAATTCATCTTCAGAGGCAAAACCATATTCTTTGAAAAGGGTTGAGCTTACTTCATCAAGCCTTTTGCTTTGATCCTAATGACCTTCACACGCTTTAAAACTTAATGACACAGTATTAAGTCCAAAAGGGTGCATAGCGGAAAAAAATTTAAGAAATACGTGTTCCATTTAAGGAATTTGCAAAGTGCATCTGTTTGTCACACCGTACTCCATCCCTTCACCCAATTATCAACCCCTCGATCGAATTACTATGGAAATGTTTCTGCTATCTGTGAAATGAGTTAGGGTAGATTGATGAGTGTTAAATAAAAATTAATAGCAATCCTCTAAAAAATATGTTTGTTTTTTTTTAAGGTTCATACCAGTCGCTCATCTAAGACTGTGTCAACTATTGCGTTAGTCCTGCCTTACCCATAAAAAACACATATTTCTTAAATTTTTTCCGATATGCACCCTTTTGGACTTAATACTGTGTCATTAAGTTATGAAGGTATTAGATACCGATATTTTGGAAATCCATGTCAAATAATTGGCATAAGTTCTAAACTTATTAACTTAATAGGGTTTTTTCACCCATAAATTAAAAAAAGGAGATTCATCATGAAAACTGAATTTTCCATCATGTTGCTCATTGGCATTTTCGCAGTGAGTGCTATCATGATAACTTATAACTCACACGGTGCTAAAGAAAAAGAAGGCCGTATGTATGCGTCAACTAATTGTAGAAGTGGTAAAAATCCGCAGTCTAATATAAGCCATGCAAAGGCTTGGGGACTACTTGGCGTGGCATTTAAGAATGGTGGCTACATTGAAAAAGACTACGCGAGAGGTAGCGGCACGATTTATGTTTACTGTGGCGGAAATAGCAATACCTATAATGTTGATGTGTCTTGCAGAGCATACAAGAATTGGCTTGGTAAGCTTAGAGTTAAGTACTTTCCCGAGGAAAGAGAAGAAACCTGTGCTGCTCCTGCAGATGTCGAAGCGAATGTGAATGGCACTGCCACAAAGGGTGGACATTCGGCAAATTCTCATTGCTCCGAATAACTGACAGTTTACTTTGTTCTGTTCATAAAAAAATAGCTGTGTTGGACAGCGTCCAACACAGCTCAAAAAGGAGTCCACAATGAAAAAACGAACTTTTCTTATCTTGATTTTTGGCTGTATTAGTCTTGCTGCACTTTATTTGCTGATGACGCAAATCGTGCCTATTGATCCACCGCAGGACATTGCCAAGACTCTAAAACAACAAAGTGGTGATATGAGTGTAGGGGCTGATAACCTCAAAGATGTTCCTTATCCTACCGATGCTTGGGAAACGTGGTTATCGAAACAAACTGACATTGTATTAGAAGAAATGTTGCGATACTTGCATAAAAACCGTCCGTGGGAGATTGATGATTTCGAACGCGAAATTGAGGAAAACGAAGCGGATGCCCGTGAAAAACTTGAAGAAATGATGGCAGTGCTGAAAGAAGATTCAGATACACCCCCACCTTTACGTATTATTCCTCTGGAAGAACTATTCGATCTTAACGAGAGTGAGCCAGACGTTGAAAAATATGAAGGTCCTCAGACAGCAGAAGCGATCGTAGAAAATTTTGAGGGTATGTTATACACAACGTCTGACATTGAGGCAACATATCCTGAAAACGATTTTATTCAAATGCTGCTTGACAGAGGTATTACGATCGACGACTACGGGGACTATTCCGGCTATATGCATGCGCGTTATGATCTACATTGGCTTGATCAAAATCCGGATCGGCGTGAATGGTTTGCCTTTGCTAATGGCGTTGAATATACAGATGACTTAGAAACACTGAAAGGACGGTTTCTTGACGCGGGTATTCGGAAATATGAACAGTTGAGAGATGCTATAGCAGCGGATCCGCGCGTTATCGGTGGCTTCCATAAGGGTGATAAGTTTTTGCCGATGGTGCCGGGACGTGTCTATGTTCAATTAGAGCGGCACTCGGACGGTAGTTTGTCAAAAGGTGTTATGGGTGAAGAACTCACGGAAGCAGAAAAGTTTAATATTTTTTACCGTGGCATCGAACCAAGGGGGTATGAAATCGTCTATCTCGATTCAAACCATGAATCGCTGCAAGAACCTTTTCAATCGATCAAGCCAGTAGAAGTTTTATCACCTGACAAATACGAGGAATACTTGAATCGCAGGAAAGGGACAGAGGACAAGCGTCCGAATCTTGAAGAATACGATGAGTTCTTTCGCGAAAAAATGGCGGAGAATGACGATTTCTATGATACCATGCCACCTGATCTACGGCAGTTTGAACAAGCGCAGTTCGAACGATCTTTCCATGAAGAACAAGATCAGTTTATGCAAGCGATGGAAGAACTTGTTGAATGGAGTTCAATGAGTGATACCGAGATTGCTTCTGAATTTGAAAAGATGTTAATTGAGAACCAACTCCGAGAACACTTTACTTCAAAACCTGTTACGCCTCAGCGGATTGAGCAGGCACTTAAGACATTACATCAACACGGACCTGGCGCGGGTATCAATCAGTTGCGAGGTGTGGATCCGGATATTGCACACCACTTAGAACAGAGATTTAAACAGGAAAGATCATCGACGCGGCGTTCGTCTGTGCCGGATCGTTACAAATCGCGGCGTTCTTCACCGCCCACCAGATCGGAGGTGTCACGATGAAGAAAAAGCATCTGATCACACTGAGCTGTCTTTTGGTGTTAATTGCGATTACGATTTTCGTTATCCATAATGCCTTCACAGATAACACAGACGATACATGTCGTCTAAATGATGTTAGTTTATCTGAGGATACAAGCACACTTGTACAACAAAAGACAACTTCCAATGTTGTGAAACGGATACAAGCAAAACGGGCAAAAGCAGCAAAAGACAAAAAATGTCGTTGCTGTGATAAGAAAAAATAACGCATTTCTAAACTACCACAGTAGAGGATTTATTTTCATGAAAAGCTGTATCAATGGGATTGTTCTTGTTTCTATTATGTGCATTGCTTTCCTTATTCGTATTCAAGGCGCAAGTACCCTGCCGGATGAAATGTTTACCGGAGCGGACCCCTACCATTATTATCGGCTTGCTGAGATTATCTCAGATGAGGGAAGTGTTCCAGCACGCGATATGAACCGGTGGTTACCTCTCGGCAGAGACTTAAGACAAACCCTAAATCTCTATCCTTATATGCTGGCTTACACGCACAAAGTAATTTCGTTTGTTTTCAAAAACGTCACGCTTTATCAAGTAAGCCTATATGTCCCTGCCATTTGTTTTATTATTGGTCTGGGCGTGTTATGTATGTTTCTTTACCACAGACGCGGCATCCTTTTTGCCAGCAGTGTTGGGATCCTGCTTGCGACTCTTCCCGGTAGCATTGATCGCAGCACTGCTGGCTTTAGTGATAGAGATAGTTGGTGTCTGATGTTGGGTATTATCGCAGTCATTACATATCTCGTATCTCTACAAACGCATTCGCGCCGCAACTGTCTTTTATGGACACTTGCCAGTGGGTTCACCTGCTTTCTCGGTGGACACTCTTGGGAAGGATTCGGCATTTTTATTAGTATAATCTTGTTTGTAGAAATATGGCGGTTTTTGACATCAGAAACAGAAAAACACATTGGGATCTATCTGCTTTGGACAGCTGCGTTTGTGCCAACACTTTATTTCACATCTATTGCCTATCGTGCTGGTGTGGGAATGGCAACGCACCTTTATGCTTTCATCCTAATACCGCCATTGGTATTGCTTATCCTTCGCGTCCTGCGCCACTTACTGTTAAAAATAGAAAATTTTCGTTTGCATGCGCGCGCGCTGGCTGCCGGTCTTACGCTTACCGCCATAGCATTTACGCTTATTTTTCTTTTTAAAATATCCGATACTTTCGCTATTACGACCGTTCCGTTAAGCCAAAGCCGACTCATGCAATCTGTCGTAGAACTTCAATCTGCCCATTTCAATTATTGGTTAACTCGATATGGGAGTGTTTTTCTTATCGGGAGTTTCGGTCTCTTTTTTATCACTGCCAAATGGAAGGAAAAACAAGGTGAACTTTTCGTTTTACCGATAGTTCTTTTTATGATAACAATTCTCTTTCAAGATAAACTTGATACACTGTTAGGATCAAGCCAAAATAGCGCAATGCTATTTTTTGGATCGAGTTGTCTCTGCCTGCTAACATTTTTATTTATTGCATGTACACGCAAAAACGCAATTAAAGATGAATATGTTGTGATTGCTTTTATCGCATGGTTTTTCTTCTGGATTGCCCTGGCGCGTGGGGCAAGACGTTACGACTTCTTTATAGGTATACCCCTTGCTTACTTTGCGACAGAAATTGTCATTGCAATCGCACATCACATCCGCAAAACTGTAAAATGGAAACAACCGGCACTCAGAAGTGTACTAACCTTCCTTCTGCTCGTTATTATTCTATTTTTTAAACCACTCGGTGGACACGGTCTGCGATCCCTTGACGCAGCAACAGGGAGGGTTGCTTTCCCCGAAGACGCCTTTACAACAAATAGCCTAAAATGGATAAAATACAACCTAAAAAGTGATGCTGTTGTTGCAGCGGACTGGAGTTATGGAAGCACCCTAAACGTCATTGCTGAAGTAAAAACCATCGTTGACCAAGATCACTACATCCCATACTGGATACATCTTTATGATAACTATATCCACAATGCAAAAACAGAACGCGAAGTCTTAGAGTTCCTAAAGACACACGAAGCAACACATATTCTGTTAACGAAAAGAGATCCCAAAAATTCATTCCTGCGCGGGCAATTGAGTGGTGCTTTTCTGCCGGTCTACCCCAAAAATATCTTTGCTGACTCGAGTATCAAACTTTGGAAAATTCAATATCCTCCAGATATCAAAAAGGATCCGAGATATCTTGAAACAGAACCATCCAAAGAATATTGAAGCCTTCAGGTGTGATCTGACATACTCCCAAGTCTAAATCCTTGGGGTTCTTAGCTTTTATATTAGGTGTTTTCCCTAAACGGCTTTTCCTGCTTCAACGTTCACTGCTACCGTATTGTAGTCTGACACGAACTCACATTTTGACTATGGAAATTTCCCATCAAATAAAACAAATACAGTTATGTCAATTCGTGTGTCTGGATATATTTTAATACTAAGGAACAAATGAGATGAATAACCAACACAAAGTATTTGTCAGCTACTGCCATACCGAAGATCAAGACTTCCGGGAACGTTTTGATGAATTGTTTCCAGATGTTTACGGCATCACAGTATTAGAGTCTGTCAAAATGGGAGACTTTGACAATACGAAATTGTTAACAGAACGGATCTGTCAGCACATACGGGATAAATACCTTCGGAATTCCACAGTGACCGCCGTATTAATCGGTGCCAATACATGGCAGCAAAAATCTATTGACTGGGAAATCAGTGCCAGTTTACATCAAACACAATACAACACCCGTTCTGGACTTTTAGGGATTATGTTGCCAACATATCCAAGACCACCCGGTAAACACTACGATCCCCGCACAATCCCGCCGAGACTACATGATAACATTGTATGTGGATTTTCCAAACTCTACACTTGGAACGAGGAACCTTATACCGTCTTGTCATGGATACATTACGCTTACAGATGGAGAACAGAGATACTGCCCAACAACTCACGGGCTCCGTTTAATAACGACTTGTCGGGCGAAAGGTGGAACTAAATGGAAGCGGACGACTGCGCGCACGTGTGCCATTGCAGCACATGTGCGCGTCCCGCACATCCAACCATTCCTCTGTAGGAGCGATCTCCGAATCACGACCCTTTGTAAATGTCGGGGATCGGAGTTCCCTCCTACATGCCACAACCACATTGACACATCCACAAATCTATAGTATACTATTGCCATCACCACACGATCAGTGAGGGAATAGACATCATTATCGGAAAACTCGCTGAAGCAAACGACCTGAAAGGCGTAATTGATCAGGCATTTTTCAACGATGAGAGCAAACTTAGCAGCGTCAAAGAGATGGTGGACCGCCTATCCAAACTTATCGGTATCTTCAACAACATTGACATCAGCGCAAAACCGTGCAGAAGGCGATGACCTACTCGGTGATGCCTACGAATATCTGATGCGCCACTTCGCCACCGAGTCCGGCAAAAGCAAAGGACAGTTCTACACACCCACAGAAGTTTCACGCATTATGGCGAAAGTCATCGGCATTGGTCCAGATACCACACAAGAGCAGACAATATACGATCCTACCTGCTGTTCCGGTTCACTACTGCTCAAGGCTGCAGGCGAAGTACCCAACAGAATCACCGTCTATCGTATTTTTGACAAAGATCATGATGGTAAAACCAAAATAGACCATTTACTGGAAATGTTGCACAAAGCTGTCTTCAAAAAACGACTCCCATTTTGGACAGTGCTGATGGATGTTTGGTACGCGTCAATGAAAGTCATGAAAGCAATTGAACACCTTTCCAAGATTTACTATGTGCCCCTGAAACGCAATCGTCTTGTGAATGATACGGATGGTTTGCAACTGCACCAACAAGTGCGAGATTTATCTTGGAGCCAAACAGAAATACGACAAGGAAAACGCGTGCACATCAAAAAGTTTCCCAAAGGGCACCAAGTGAAGTTGTTCCGGATAGCTTCCTCTAACGGACGCACGGAATATATTGCGACAAACGATTTATCTCAATCGGATGCGGATACGACAGAGCAAGAATATCGCGTGCGCTGGAAGATTGAAGAACTCCATCGTGAGATCAAACAAGTGACCGGTATTGGCAAATGTCAATGTCGTGCGTTGCGTGGTCAAAGAAATCATATTGCGTGTTGTTTTCAAGTATGGGTCTGTTTGAAACGTGCTGCCCGTGCAGTGGGTAGAACAATTTATGATTTTAAAGATAGCTTATTGGATGATTATTACGACATCAACTCTCAAATCCTTCAATAATCTTCAAGACTGCGTGAGTCCTGGAACGGTTACAAAACGATCCTTTTGGTAGAAAGCCGAGATGTTGCTTTAGTGGATATTCGGGGACAGGTCATATTAGATGCGATTCGTGATGCATATCCACCTGGTATTCCTTGTGAACTCGATGGAATTTGGTTTGTAGATACGGTTGGCGATCTGTCTGGCGGTATTGTTTTTAGAGATTTCACCCCTTGCATATAACGTTATCAGCACAATTCTGACCGTTTTCTAACCATCTAAAAAATTAACTTGATTTAATTGTCACAATTCTCTAAATTGAATTAGTTTCAGTTTCAATTGGGTTTTCTTGCATACATGACGCTATGTTGTATAGCAGATAAGTTGTAAAATAGGAATATGTTTAAAAACCAAACCCACGGTAAAAGACCGTGGGAATTACAGGCGTGCTAAATCGTTGGGCAACGAGGCACGTTTAGAGTATAACGCAAACAGACAAAAATGTCAAACGAAATATCACAAAAATACATTAAAAACATATTAAAAAATGTGTTTGTTAGACATTTTAGTCTAAATGCTCTAAAAAAGGAACATTATGCCGAACATAACGAATGAAATAGAATATGGTTTACTAAATCCTTCAGTTTCATTTCACATCCACCCGGACATTTACGGGGAGAGTGAAACAGCTTCAAATAATCCGGTATCAGAAAGTTCGCTGAGTGTATTTGTAGATACTCAGTCCGACACAATGCAGGTTCCAATTGGTGTCTATAGCATGTTGCATGCGGTGAAGGAAGGTGAACATTCGGCATTTGAAGGGATGGCTTACTTAGCAAGGAATGCGTTTAGTAGTTGGGATACAGGTCTATCGCATTCCAAATCTATTCGGGACTTGGGGAAGTTGTTTCGTGTTTCGCCGCAGTATGTTCAGCGGACAGAAAAGAGACTTGAGGACAAATGGATGCATCGTGTCTCTGGTAAGCATAAGGCGGGCAAGTTTCAGTTGCTGCATCATCTTTCTGCCGCAGAGGATACGCCGCTGGATGGGGATGGTAGACCTTTGAAGTGTGCGATGCCGCGGGGTGAAGGTGGTATATTTGAGCGGTTGGCAGCGGGCGATATTCATTGGAAGTCGGCATTGATTTGGATTCTGTTGAAGGAAAGATCGGACTGGCGGACTGGTATTACGGATCCGACGAGCATTTCGGATTTACAGAAATGGACACGTTTTGGTCGGTCAGCTATTTGTAGCTATATTAAAGAGCTGATAAAAGCCGGTATGCTGGAGCGGTTGCCGCGAAAAGGGAACGAGGCTTCTGTTTACCAATTGTATCCGCGTCCTTACCCGCAGAAGCGGGAGCGTCAACCGGAGCAGGAACAGCCTTTTCGTGAGATGCGTGTGGTAGGCAATTGGGGGTATTCTTACAATCGCCAGTATCGTATCAATCTTGAAACAAACGAGATACAGTATCGTCCGAATAAGAAAGGGCGGTTCAAGCGGATCAGCGATTATCATCGTTATCACGAGATGCCGAAAGCGATTTTGCTGCATTTTCAGATACGTTACGATTTGCATCAACATCTGAAGGTAAAACAAGACGAATAGTTATCAACCCAGGGGAATAAAGTGTATTTTAGCCTATCTGGTATCAGATGGGCTATAAGTGTTGCAGGGGGTGGCTCTATTTTTGCTAAAAACGGCGGACGTGGTGGAAATTATCGCAGCTTTTAAGGGATTTTGGTCAGGTTTGTAATCCTCCTTTGGAATATCAGGAACTCTTGCTATTTTCTTCCGAATTCTACTTAAAAATTGCCCTGGTACGTTAAATTACTTTGGTAAAGACAAGACATGGTACGCAAAATCATCAACCTTTGCTAAACCCAATCACCATAAGGGTTAATAGCACATCGAAAATTTGTAGGTGACAACTCACCAAACCGCAGTGACAACTCACCGAACCGAGAGTGACAACTCACCGAACTGGTTAGAGTCGTTTTTTGCAGGTGTCATGACTTGTCCAAGTTTTGTGGCATCACTTGGTCAAACGAGATTTTTAACAACACAACTTTCATTTATTTTAAGAGTTGCAGGATACTTGCGCTTTCCTTTTGATGGATAAAAAGAATAGACCCAATCGGACTTGTATAGCACTTGGTTGACTTTTAAAGGTTTTTGCGGTTTTCTTTCGAAGTTTTCTTGACTTGTCGCTACGACTGTTCAGCTTCTTTCTTTGTTTGCAACCAGTCATACTTTGACGGAGTGTAGTTTGCTCCGCCCCAATCAGATTCTACCTGTTTCACATCTGCACCGGTCAACCGATCCGCGAGTTTGCCAATTTCTGCGAGTATCTTGATTTCTTCCGCAACGGTGTAGTCAGCGTCAGGGCTTTTTAGCATAGAATTTAGCCAGACAAGCCGTTCCAGCGGATCACTTAATTCAGCGATCTGGTAAATATCTTCCTTTGCAAGCTTTCTTTTCTTCTTGATCTCATGATAGATGCTTAATTTCGGGTGTCTGTTGTATTCACGGAAACGCTTTGTAACAATATCAAGACGTTTTTCATAGTCTCCATATTCAGCTTTATCATACTCAGCGAAAACCTTAAGGAATTGCACAGCAGCTTCAGCTGGTGGCATTTCTTCAGCAAGACGATCTGAAATCCAAGTACGGACACAAGTCTTGGTGAAAGAGGGCATTTTCCTGATTTTCCCTTTTTTGTCTGACATCGGTTACTCCTTTTGGCAGCTTGTGATGGTGAAACGCCTGATCTGAGTGTCTGTTAAATCCATTTGGTTTCAATATCGCGATTGAAACGTGGCATTTTTTCGTGGCATCCATAACACTCCTTAAAATAAAAAAAGCTCATTCCGAAACAAAGTCTCGGACTAAACCTCATTTTATGAACTTACCAATTTGTAATTAGTTTAAAACAAATAAACAAAAATGTCAATAAAAAATTATTTTATCGCTTGCGCTGCACGTGGAATTTCCGGTAATTCTTCATTCGTATCATCATCTTCCAGTAAATTGTTAACCTTTTTCAGAATTGAGCGATTTTTGATGAAATAGGCAGAAAAATCAAGTAAAAAATAGCACAAAAATAGCAACGCTTATAGGATATAACTTGATTTATCGCAATTTTGATACAAAATTACCTAATAATTGGTAATTTGATATATGCCGCGTTTGGGTCTGCGGATTTTCTTTTCTTCGACAAGCGATTGTAAAATACGAACTAATTGCGATTTTTGGCAAAACTTTTGTTTTAGGAGTTTATTGTAGCTCACTGGTGAATTTTGGTCGATGAAATTATACACTAATGTTTTGGCGGTAATCTTCTCTTTTGGTTTTTGAATGTTCACCACGGGCTGCTGAATTGGAACGGGTTGTCCAGTTTCCACTATATCTCTACCTTCTGCTATATTGTAGAGGGTTTTCACAATATCACCTTGTCTCCAGACATCCGTGAGTGGAAGCCTCAAAGACTTCGCTTGTGAAGTTTCAAAGAAGCATACAACGAACCCGTTCTTTGTTTTTGTGGTAATGAAGTATGCAGCGTCTGCTGGCATATCGGATTCTTGTATCCGGATACCTAAGTGATCAAACACCGGGGCACCTTCATGACGCACTCCCGGACTCCACGTGACCGGTTGGTGGTATTCAAAAATTACGGGTATGCGACTCAGCTCCCAATGAATTTGATTTGCCTTTTCCAAGAAATCATTGTCAATAAACATCTGGCGAAGACGATCCTGCATCATTGTTTTGGACTGTAAAGCATATTGAACTTTGAATATAAATTTGTCCGACAGCGGCTCAGGATATTTTTCGTTACCTACGAAACTCATCTGTTGAAAAACGTTTTCACGATCTCCCATGTTCACAAAACGCGTTTTAGCAAATGACAAAAATCGCGATAAATAATTATCCATTTTCATTTTTCTTCCTTGATACAAAAGTATCACAAAAACGAATTAAAAACATTAAATACTCCCATTTTTTATCACCTTTTTACGGGGGTACTCACGATTCTTGTACCCCTTTCTTGTACCCCTGCTATAATTTCACCCTTTTTTCGGTAATTGCCGAAATTATTCAGCAAGTTTTGGATTAACAATTTACACAAAAATAAAACCGCAATTCACACAGAAATAAAACAATACCGAATTAACTAAATCAGGTTTTTACACAGGTTTCACCTGTCAAAACACATACAAATTTTATTGTATATGAATTAACAATAAGTTAACATAACAGACGATGAGTTTTCCAGTGAATTTCCCTGTTTGAGAGGGATTAGGTTATTATAACATCAATTACGATTTTTTTGCAAAATTATTTTTTTAATTATTTTCGCGGACGTGGTTAGTCGCAGAAAAATGGCGGTGTGATGCGGGTTCATGTCATATTGGGTGATACCCCCTTTTTCATTCAGAATCGGACTATTTCAGGCGAAAATCCATCAGAAAATCCGACTGGCGAGGCGAAATCGTGAAATCTGCTGAAATCGGTGAAAATCCGTAAATCCTGCGAAAATCCACAAAACTTGGTTGACAAACTTATCAAAATGTGATAAAATAACTTCAACGAATGATACGAAATTGAGATTAGGTATCTTTCAAGCGAAAATCAAAATCAAAAGCGAAGTTCGGAAACGCAAGTTCTTTGAAATCAATCAATAACGCAAGTCAGTCAGTATTGCCTGCTCACTGGACAAAGAGAGGCTGGACGCTGAAGGGCTTGGACAATGGCAAGATTGACGCATTTACTACCAATTACTACCAATTGACACAAATTGACACAATTCACAATTGTGTGTTTCTTGGCTGAATGCGGATACAGACAGGGCTGACGCAATGTTTGTGAAAAATGAAAAATCTTGCCATTAGGCTAACGCATAAGGAGAAATTACGATGTATTTCAGATTACTTTCACTTTCATTCCTATTGATTACATTTCTAATCGGTTGTAGCACTCAAGACAACGATGTAATTCCCAGTGGCGATGTTGGTAATCCTCACTATGTAAAATACCGTGAAGCGTTGAAGTCAATCCAAGCAGATTGGATTCGTGCTAACCAACGCATCAAGCGAGTGTATAGCGAGGCATTTGACTATCTACCTAAAACTCGTGCTGAAGGTTTCAATCCGAAGGCACATGATGCGTTGAAGGCTGAAATGAACAAATTACTTCGTGCTAACGATAACAAACGATGGCAAGCGAGGCGACGTGCTTGGTTTGACTATCGTGATGCTATCCTAACGGAGTCGGAACGGAAAATCTTGTCAAGCGAGGTGAACGAATGAATTATGAGTTCGGACACTATGACAAAGACAATCCGAAGTTTATTCAAGCGAACAAATACGCAATCAGTCTCAAGTATCTTGCCGTTCACAATGTGGGCGGCAAGCCACACTTGAAAGTCGTTGAACACTTTGACAAAGATGGTGCATTCAACGGCTATGGTATTGAACGGCTAAATTCACTTGATAAGAAATCATCAACAGGATGGTATTTTATCTGGGCTGAAGATTTAGGTAGATATACAGCGCTAAAGGAGAGGTTACAATGTCAAAGAACACAGTAAAAATCCTACCTGGCGAAATGAGTTTAGGACAAGCGATTTCATTCTGTCACATGCTTGACTATGAAGGTAGACAAAACTTTTTAGGTATTCTCACTGAAACTGAACGTGAGGTTTTACTCAAGGCTTTGTTTCAAGTCAACGACAAGGTGATAGTCAAACGAATTGACGGTTCACGTACGAACGGAACAGTCGTAGCAATCAGAATTCACAAGGTTGGCTACTACAAGGTTGCCTACATCGTAGACAATCAAGTAACCGTCAAAAATGTGCATCATAGTCGGATGGAGTTAGGAATACTTCAAGATGATGACACTACGGAATAGGCAAGCCTACAGGGGAGTGTAAGTCTCCCCTTCCGTATTTCTGTTCTGAATCGGTCGGAACAGAAAAATAGACGGTGCTTCGTATGAAACACCGACTAATACAACAGTGGTAATTTTACCACAAAGGAAAAAAGAATGAAAGAGAAAAAGAAATACGGCAACGGTGATGCGGTTATCTGTGTTGACGGTGCTGATGAGTACTTAGGCGTTGTTCTTGAAGATTTAGGCGATGACGTTTACGAAGTCAACTTTGTAGACAACAACGGTCAGCGCGATACTTGGGAATTCCATGCTGATGATTTACGGGAGGCTCTCTAAATGACATTTTGGAGATGTAGATACTGCGGTATCACGCAACCCACAATCAATCCCAGTGGGGAAGAGCTTGAGGCGTTGATGGCATGTTGTCCAGGCTGTGGTGAGGAAGACCCTCTCCTGGAGAACATGCTTGAGTATGGACACAATCCCTATTGTCTCAATCCTGACGACTACGAAGCCGACTTCGGTGAAGAGGACGAAGCTGACGAGTTAGTAGAGTCAATCCTTACCGATACCTTTTCCTAAAATCTGTTCCGAGTTAAAGCGCGTCCTTTCAGGGCGCGTTTTTACTCTCAATGAGGTGATACAATGATGATAATCCACTTCCCAGAGTCAAACAGGACGATTGAGATGTCTCGTAGAGACGTAGCCGTTCACATGGACGGTGGTGTTTCAATCAAAGAGTTTGAACTCCATAATCTTGAAGATGAGCATGGTTCGGTCACTGCGAGGCTACACACAGTCGTGGGCAAAGTCTACGAAGTTGAAAGCATCAACAAACGCAACTTGAACAAGCTTATCAGATTGTGGCGACAACACAAAGAAAACCCTGCTGCTATGTATTTAGATGGTGAACAAGCAAAGTTGACTAATGGCAAAGGGCATGATGTTTTCTGCTGTGTCCGTGAAGTTTAGTAATCAATCTAATTACTTACCTGGCGCGTCCTTCGGGGCGCGCTATTCATTCAATGAGATATCAATCAATGTCAGAAAAGAAAGGGTATCCACAAGTAGAAGCCTACAGAGGCGGTGGTAAGCGATGGATAATCGTTCAAGGTGCCGCTTTTCATTCAGGTGTTTATGAAATGCTTGATTGTGAAGGCAATGAATCCGAGTTTGATTTAATGTCAGTCTCACCGAACACACAGCTATCAGGTTTCGGGACAGATATAATCTTTCTCAATTGGTGGAATATACTGATTAGGTGTCATGTAAAACGAACCGACATGAGTCCATCAGACGCAAAGATGCTAATTCCCCACTTCCGTATTGGTATGAAACATAACGATGAACGTGAAGCGAAAATTGGTGACTTAATCTACTGGGAGAATCTACTCGCGGGGGACATGAAAGTATACCTTGCTGGTCACAATCACTTCTCTTATGTCTTTGAACGCGTTGACGGTGATATTGTCAGAGTCTCTGTCATCAATCATCAAGTCAAAAGCAGGGGCATTGACCCTTATCGCGTTCGGGCATTCTTTGAAGATGGTGAGATTTTCTCAATGAACTTCAGTGTTGAACCCGATCAATACTTCGCGAACCTGAATTGGTATTTAGGCGATATGTATGAAGTCGGCACAGACAGAGGTTAGAACAACGGAGCAGGGGCGGGCGACCGTCCCTGTCTATCTATGCTACAGAAATCCGTGGCGAGAAAGGGCTTACGGAATGCACGTAAACTGACGGCTGACATTAGTAAGTTTCTTGACGCGTGTCCTGAAGAAATAACCGATCCCCGTTTTGTTGACAAGTTAATTGATTTGTTTGAAGTGTTGGCTGTCTCTACGAATGGCACACGGAACGATATCGCGTTGCTACATCATGAGAACAGACACATCACTCAACTACGATAAGGAGTAATCCATGAAGTATAAAGCAGGGCAGAAGGTTGTCATATCAAAACAGCTACAAGGCTATATTTCGGCTGTCTTTGCTGATGGCACAATGGACGTAGCCGTTTTAGATGGTAAGTGTAAACCGAAGTCTATAACCTATCAGATAGGGGCTGATGAGGTGCGCATCGCGCCTACACAAGTTCCTAATCTTGTAGACATAACGCCACTTGGTTTAATTCGGGGTACACTTTACTTACGTCAAGGCATTATCGCGATAACGGTAAAAGACCAGGAAGGATATGCGGGCTTATGGCTTTCTCATGAGCGTATGGAATATCTTGAAGGTCGTGTTAACTTGACATTCCATCATTGGTGCGGACTTGATGATTTTGATGAGGTGCTGGAAATCTTTGATTTATCACAAGAACAGGGCTTTATCAAGTTCAAAGGTCTCAAGCATTATCCAATACCAGAAGACTGTTCAGTAGAAGTTCGATTTCAAGGTGATAAGTCGGAGACGTGGGGGGCTGCTGTTGATGGTGAAGGCAATATCATAAGCGTTCTTACAACAGACGGTAGAGAAATCCACAGTCTTGCACGTTTCCGTGATACAGGTATCATTGAGGCGACTCTCATATCCCGATACTATATCAAAGACTTTTAGCGAGGCGGGGGCGCGCGAGCGTCCCCGATTTTCCAGTGGCAGAACAAGTATGGTCTCTAAATCATTTACATCTACTAATAGCGGGCGCAATCGCGACAAAAGGCAGTTTTAGTGTAGAAATACAACAGGTAACAGACACGGATCACGGCTATGACAACATAGAAGTCATCAAGGCTTGCTGTGAATATCTTTCTCATTCAGGCTATTTACGCTGGTTTTTGAAAGAGATTGACGGCAAGTATTACCTGACATGCCAAGAAGGCGATATATGGAACGTCCGCAAGGAGTAATTAATGGAATGCCCACAAGAAGAACAGGCTTCAATAGAAAAACTCAAAAATATCCTACTGGGCTTACCAGAAGCGAAATTGAATGTTTTTTTTATGAAAGCCGTTCTAAAATGCAGAACGATTGAAGATATAGTAGCATTTAGAATTAAAGCAACATTGTTTCTGTTTTATGATAGAATGTTT
>JAPPES010000092.1 GCA_028824125.1 Candidatus Poribacteria bacterium | reverse complement strand
TCGTTGCAGGTTATGGATGGTGTGGCAGAGGGGTCGCAAGCCGCGCACGCGGATTAGGCGCGAACGTTGTCGTCACCGAGGTTGACGCATTGAAAGCACTCGAAGCGGTGATGGATGGGTTCCGCGTGATGCCGATGCAGAAAGCGGTTCAAGAAGCCGACCTCGTTGTGACACTCACCGGTGATATTCATGTTTTGCGTAAAGAACATTTTGAAGCGATGAAAGATGGCGCGATTATTGCGAATTCCGGTCATTTCAATGTTGAGATTGACATCCCTGTGCTTGAAAAATTGAGTGTTGATAAGCGGCTCGCACGTCCTTATGTAGATATGTATACCCTTGAAGACGGTCGGAAACTCTACCTCGTCGGTGAAGGTAGGTTGGTGAACCTTGCTGCTGCGGAGGGGCATCCGGCGAGTGTTATGGATATGAGTTTTGCGAACCAAGCACTCTCTCTTGAGTACATCGCTAAAAATCACGATCAATTTGAGAATCGCGTGTACGATGTTCCTGAATCCATTGACGATATGGTTGCGCAGTTGAAGTTGCAGGCATTCGGTGTCGAAATTGATACACTCACGGATGAGCAGGTGAAGTATCTCAATTCATGGGAAATGGGAACTTAGCAGCTTTTCTCCTAGTCCCTTTTCACACGCCGTGGTGCATGGCCGCTCTGATGTGAAGTTAAGCGTTATTTTTGCTGGCGAGGTTCCGAACCTCGTCATTTTTTAAAGCGGCGAGGTTTTTTAAGGGAGGATCAGTTACAATAAAGGAGAAACAATCATGAAAACAATTACGAAGAACATATCAAAAGAGATTTTTGACGTATCAAAAGAGATTTGGCTTTACGTGGTTGTTTTAGCAATTCTTGCATTGCTATATCACTTTTCAGCCGATAGATATATAGATGGAATGCAAGTATCTAATCTGATTTATATGTGGGTTGATCTTATAGTTCAATTCGCACTATCGGGGCTTATTATTGTATTTGTATTTTTTATCATCGTTAGACTTTGGTTAATAATTAGAAGGCACCAATCTCTTTCTAAGAATCTTAAATAATTAGTAAATTAGATGTTACGTCAGTGACCCCGCCCTAAAGGGCGAGGAAACCTGTCCCATACGCCAGCCACGGCTATAGAAGGAGCGGTGTTCCTCCCTATCCTAAAGGATGGGGTTTCTACACCGAAGATTTTGATGAAAAAGTTAGAGGCTATAGAAGGCGTAATTGTGCTTCTGTCAGCAATACTCTTGTTGCCGATCTGGATGGCATCTTCTGATATGATACAACTCCCGCCAGCATTGGTAAAAGTGCTGAGCTTTTTGCAGTATCCGATACTTATTGTCCTCGGTGTAATTTTCATTCGTCGGTTGCGACGGGTTATCCGTGCGTTCCGGGAAAATAAAAATAGACCAGGTCCTTTTTAATTTTAATTTGTGCTATTTGTTTCGCAGTCCCGACTGTGCAATTACTATTTGAATGCTCTTTTGGCGCTTTATGATGCAGGAACGCGTAACCTGGGAGTTCTAGGGTTTCTATCTGTACTCGAAATTGGAGGTTCATCTTGCGTTTCATAACAATTATGATTATTGTGCTTCTTGCATTCGCTTATAGTTCATGCCAGAATGAGAAGAATATCCAACAAGATACAAGTCACCAGCAGGACACGAACCTTGAAACTATTAAGTTCCATATTTATGATCCATCGGAGATTCCTGTAGTCAGTTTTCATACAGTCCTACGTACGCGTCTCCGTTACGGGGATGACCATCCTTATAGTGATGAAGATCCGTACGGTTTTTATTTTATTGCCGAACCTGCTCCCAAACATGATATGGTTGTTTACCTTGAGGTAACTGTCCAGACACCGTTGGGTGAGCGGAATCAGGATAATCTGTTCGTCGTTGTTCCGAAGGTTTCCAAAGTTAATGTCCCATGGATAAAAGATGTGAGTCATTCTGGAGTATACCTCCCAAATATAAATAAGGATTGGAAAGACGGTTGGGGTTATATTTACAGTGTACTTCCGCCCCCAACACATTTGAAATTTCCTCTTGAGGTTGGATTAAGCGGAAGCAAGCCAGACCTTCAAATTCATAGCGATTACAAGTTCGTTCCATATCGCGTTTCAACGGAACCACTTTTGGATGGGCCGCTATTTTGCCAAAGTGGAAGGAAATTTATTGGGAAAAATGAAAAGCTGCTACAGCAATCAAAATCGTTCGATCAGATCAAGAATTGGAGTTACCCAACGGTTTGAATTTGTAAAAAAAGAAGTATGGGTTTTTAATTATTGGAACAGTTTCTTTAGGTACGATAGAAACGCCAAATAAGTAGGGTAAAAATGTGCTTGGGCACTTGGGAATACATTGATATACAAACGATTTTCTTGGGATCCAAGAAAAAACCGGACCAACATTGCAAAACACCACATCTGTTTTTCCAGAGCAGCGAAAATCTTTGATGGACCACGTCTGGAAAAAGAAGACACCCGTAGAGACTATGGCG
>JAPPES010000079.1:20571-26533 GCA_028824125.1 Candidatus Poribacteria bacterium | reverse complement strand
AACTTTATTATTCAATTTTCGCCATCCCCCCCCCCCCCAGCTAACTGGTTGTCTTAATTACACCCGGGCGGAGTTCTAACTCCGCCCTTCTCTACTTACGCTAAAAGCCCAAATTAAAACCGATATGCACCTGATACGAACACTCTGTGTGTCCCACGTTTTGTCGTCACATCATTTCTGTGCTGCTGCCAATTACCCCTCATATACGCAAGATCAAATTTCACAGAATCCTCAAAAATCTTTCCTACGCCAACCGTTAAGAAATCACGTTCATTTTCAACTTCGGTATCTGCAAACGGAATGGTATCTCGGAAATAGCCGAGACGTAAATGTGTATCAATAGTAGGTATTCGAAATTCGGCGCCGAGTCTTGCCTGTAAAGTTGTAGAATAGAATTCCTCAAAGTAATCTTTTGGAATGTCATCTGCTGGTGCTGGATCGTAACGTGTCTGCCGCCAATCTGTCAGTTGCACATCACCTGCCAAAATTAGCTGGTTTTCCAACAGTTTGACAGCAATGCCTGTTCCAATTTCAAAAGGCCTCTCAATATCATACGACTGTGCCCCGTTTGTCGGATCGGATGCCTCCTCACCATCATCAAACAATACGACGGTATATTCACGCCAAAGTTCTTCAACTGTCACTTCTGTTGGGGCGACCAATGTCACACCGAGACTGACAGCGTCTGTAAGATTAGCCAAAATTCCGACTCTGCCGCCTATGCCAGAGTATTCTCGTTCAATTTCATCATCAAATCTGAAACGTGACAACTCGCTATCTACATTTGCTGTATCGGTGGCTGTTGCGTCCAATTCATATATGCTACGCCCATTCCAGAAGTCCACTGAACCACCAATCAAGAAGTTCTTACTGATATAAACGCTTCCACCAAAACTCCAAATGCCGATACCGCCTGAATTTATGTTAATTTCATCAACTAAAAGCCCACTATAAACGTTCCCCGAACTCGGATCAATGCCTTGAATTACTGACTGATAATCGAAATTTTGAGGACGATTATAGCCGAACCCTACTGCAAGTCCTCCTTGTTGCGTGTCCAACGGATAGACGAACCCAATTGAATTCGGACGAAGTCGTGAACGACTTGTTTCAGTAGCTTCATCGCTTGAGAAAAAACTATCCGTGTTTGCAGTATTATGCGAAAAGCTTGTGAAGAATTCAAACTTCTGAATCTGTGCCATCCCAGCAGGATTCCAATATAGCGCGGTGAAATCATCGGCGAGTCCCAAAGAAGCGCCCCCCATCCCCATTGTCCGTGCGCCTACACCGAATGTATTACCGATTGTTATCTCTTCTATTTGTGCCGGACACATAACCGTAAACAAACCTGTAACAAACAGACAGATGAAAATACTCAAAATTATTCGTTTCATTTGTTTTCTCCTTTATTTTCCGTATTCGCTTATTTTGTATCACACTTGCATGATGCTAATTCTCATTGCTGTCCCTTGCTTTCCGTTGCGGGCGTTCAGATCGCGGATTAGCGGATGAGACACTACGTGAGGCCCGTGACCGACGGTTCTCAGATCGATATTCTCTTAGTACTGCACCTCTCTTGTAGGTGCCGCGGGAAGCAGGATAAAATGTACTGCCGTGATACCTGCCATAATAACTTCTATATGGATAATAACCTCTATAATATCGGTAATAGGGTGTATAATACCCATAACCGTAATGCCAAGGATATGGATAATAGTACGCTGGTGGATAATATGTATATGGAACGTAAGGTGTCCAATAGGAACGACTTGCATAAGGGTAAGAAGAACTATAACTACGTTTCCGACGACCATAGTAACCTTCCGTTTCTGCATCAGAATCAGAGGCATGTTCCATCTTTTCTGTGTTTTTTTCTACGTGTTTGTCGTGTTTCTCTTTGAGAGACGCTGGTTCGTAATAACCAAGTTTTGTATAACAACCAATGAACGTCACCGTTGTAAAGAGAAACAGTAGTATAACGGCGGCTTTCAGATTCATTTCTCCATCTCCTTATAGATTCAACCTTAACTTTTGATTATTATAACCCAAGTTGCCACCTATTTGCGAATGCTCTTGTCCGAGGGGTTTCTAACCCCGATGTATAACAGAAAACATAAGTATCAGCGGAAATGCCTTGTTTTTTCGTAAAAAGCAGTGTCCGCCATCTCTAAATCTTGTCCGTAGCAACTTAGGTTATTATAACATATCCATTTTAGCCTGTCCATACAATTTCCCTTATGTCAGGGTTATTTAGTTTTAAGCATTTTATCTGGTTTAGCCAAAGTCACGACCAGGAGGTCACTCCTACAGAAGAGGGATAAAGAACAAATTAACGTAAATATGGAGAACTAAATAACCCTGCCTTTATGTAAAAGCTTTTGAGTTGCCTCTGCCGCATATACATGCTAAACTGACACCATGAAAGTCTTTATCCAAATCGGGCATGGCATCATCGGTGCAGCTGTAATATCCTTTCTCTGTATTTGGCAGGCAGGTAGTTTTGGTGAAGCACGACACACGATTAGCATCATCGGTGCTATCGCTATCTTTATTGCGAGCCTCTATCTGCTTCGAAGCCGTTGGGTCCGCTGGGGCAGTCGACAAATATGGCTAAAATACCATCAACGGTTGGCATCCTTAGGATTATGCTTGGTGCTGTTCCACTCCGCGTTCCAACCGCTTGCCTGGCATTCATGGTTGACCTTTTTACTCGCCTTGTCGAATTTAGGCACGGGAATTGCTGTTAGTCTTACTGCTCGAAAAGTACGTCAGACGCTGCTCAGGATTCATCTCATCCTTGCACCAATTCTATTGATTAGCATAGTCTTTCACGGGCAAGCCAAACTTGACCACGATGAGTTCTTCCCGCTTACTGATGTTCACGATGTTCCTTGTGCGAAATGCCACATATCTGAACCCTTCCTTTTCCACGTCGAAGCAACTATATTACAACAAGAAATGGATACGTCCAAAACTATTCCAGACGATATACATTGGTGGTTTTTACAACACGATGTAAAGATACCCAATACAGCAAAAGTCCTTATCAAGAAAATAGGTAACGCTTGGACAATTACGGATGAAGAAAATCGCCGCAGCTATCCTGTTCAGAAAAAGGCTGACCAACTCGCGCTCTACGCCGATTCTCCATATCGCAGCTACACGTGCATCACCTGCCACGAACATAACACACCGGAAATTATATCCGCACATGAACTGCACGGTGTTACCGATTTTCACAGATGTCTCGTCTGCCATCAGACTGAAATCAACGGCATCCGTTTCGGTAGACAACGTTTCGATTGGGACTACGCCCCTAATTGATAAGGTGCTTTATAGTAAAATCCAAAAATATGTTCACACTCTCTGGTAGATGCGATTTCCTAACCAATGCAGAATACCACACGGGGAATGCCTAAATGGCATTCATACCGTTGATTTGGCGTATTCTGCTTTATGTGTCAATTTAAGAACAAAAATGCTGGATTATCTCTTGTGGGAGGGCTTTGTCCACCCGATTTATTACCCAAGTGTAGGCGCGTTTTGATGAAGATTAAAAAATAAATTGGGTAATGTGGCGAGGTTAGGAAACCTCGCCAGCAGAGATGTAAACCTGCTGCTGGCAAGGTTTCCTAACCTTGCCAATTACCGAATTAATAACTTAAACTTCATGTAAACGCGCTGTTTATAGCGTCTGATGTCTGGGCTCGGCGCGTGGACAAAACGCCAAATCAACGGTATGAATGCCATTTAGGCATTCCCCGCCTACCAGGGTGGTGAACCGCTAAATTGACAGTTATAGTGCGGTTTCCTAACCGCACACTTCGCAAGACGGATCACGTTAATTGGGTATAAAAAAAGAAAAGGCTTGAATTCAGCAGAATACTGAACTCAAGCCAACAGCCAAACTGTCTACTTTGCTTATTAACGAGATTTTATATTTCCCCAAGTGGTAGCGAGTTTGTCATCTGGTTCCACAGCCAGAAATTCGCCATCCATTAATTGCTTAACTTCATCTGCAGACAAAGCACGGGCAAATAAATAATACTCGTCCATTAGACCATCATACCAGCGTCCGTTCTTATGGTGACCGATCGCCGCAGAAACTCCCCAGTTTTCTTCAAGCTTTCTGCCGCTCCCCTTAATCGCATGAGTCTCTTCACCGTTAATATAGGTTTTCACATCGCTGCTATCACTATCGTACGTTCCGGCAAAATGCACCCATTTATTCGCTTCAATAACGGGACCGGGGTTGAGATTGAAAACTTCCGTGTTCGTTCCATCCCTATGAAACCATCTAAAGCCAGCCGGACGAATTTCCGCGTGGTAAAGTCCACTTGCAATTTCATCGCCGAGCGCATCAAGTAGCGTCTGCGGATCGCCTGAACCGGTATGGTTAACCCAAACCGCAAGTGTAATGCCATCAATCGGCGGGTTTTTAAATTCTGGTCCATTCATATCTATCCACACGTTGGCCTCTAACGCAATCGCTTTACCAATAACACCTTTCTCCCATTTAGCATTCCCCACAACTTTTCCATTATTACCATTAATTGAACCATCTTCAACGGTCTCATCCTCTTTGTCAAAACTATAGTAAACGGATAAAGCCGGATCTTTAAGATCTGCTTGGGTTGAGAGCACACACGCCCCCATAATTACCAATACAGCAAAATATACGTGAAGCCACTTTATAATATCAAAATGCATTTATAACCTCCTATTTATAAAATAATAACGTTGGCTTGAATCCGAAAACACCGAATTCAAGCCGATAATTCACACCATTTACTTAGCGATGCGATTTAATGCTGCCCCAGGTGGTAGCAAGTTTGTCTGCTGGTTCCACAGCCAACAGTGCGCCATTCATCACATCCATAATTTCATCTACTGGCAAAGCACGGTTAAATATATAATATTCATCCAGAAGCCCTTCAAACCAGCGTCCATTCTTATGGTGCCCGATCCCTGCTGAAACACCCCAGTTGGTCGCGAGTTTACCGGAACCACTGGCAGAGTGGGTCTCCTCACCATTAATAAAAGTTTTCACGTCACCGCTTTCGCTGTCATAAGTTCCAGCAAAATGCACCCATTTATTCGCTTCAATAACCGGCCCTGGGTTGATGTTGAAAACAGTTGTATTGGTACCATCTCGATGGAAAAACCTAAAACCTCCAGTGCGAATTTCCATGTGGAAAAGACCACTTGCGTGATCTGTGCCAATCGCATCAAGCAGGGTTTGCGGATCACCGGAACCGGTATGATTAACCCAAACCGAAATTGTGAACCCGTCAAGAGGTACGTTCTTAAATTCCGGGCCATTCATGTCAACCCACGTGTTGGTTTCCAAGGCTACAGCGTCACCAAAAACGCCTTTTTCTCGCATGACATCGCCTACAATTTTACCGTCGTTACCATTGATAGAGCCATCCTTTACAGTCTCTCCTGTTCCGTCAAAACCATAGTAGACAGAGAGTGTTGGATCGCTCAGATCCGCTTTGGCAGACATCACGCCTGCACCCATCAGGATGAAAACAGCTATGCTAACGTAAAACCATTTTATTAAATCGAAACGCATTTTTTCTCCTATATTGAAAAATAATGATTATCGAGATATCGCGGTCCCACTACGTTTGAGAGTAAGTCAAACCACAATCTCTATTGTTTTATCGGTATTCATAATTGCTGTGTGCCTCTTTACTTTCTGAAAAACTTAGCTAAATACTTGAGTTTAATAATAGACATTATAACGAAGGACACATTAGAGTCCTTTTCAATACAACAACAAAAACCCGCCACGAGCCAAAATGCACGTGCGGGCACGAAAGCGGCAGAACCGCTAATACTTTCACAGTTAATTTTTCGCAATGTGTTATATTTAATGTAACGTAGGGGGGGGGGGGGGGGAAAAAAACCGGGTTTTAAAAACAAACCACAAACCAGGAAAACAGCCAAAAAGACG
>JAPPES010000079.1:0-20561 GCA_028824125.1 Candidatus Poribacteria bacterium | reverse complement strand
ACCCCTACATCAACTCCCTCTTTTCCCCCCCCCCCCCCACCCCCCGACCCACCCCGCCCCCCCCCCCCCCCCACTCACCCCCCCCCCCCCCCCCCCCCCCCCCCCCCCCCCCCCCCCCCTCAAAACCGGATGTTAAAACGAAACCAGCAAGCAGGATACCTGCCCAATCTCCGCGCAGACAATAGATATCTGAAGCGTTTATTTCTAAATGATGATTCGTTTGTCGGTTTTTCATTGTCCAAAAACCCAAGTCCGAACACTAAAAATGCATGGGAACGCAATTTTTTGTTCGTTCTGTCTATTCACGACGTTATTATGTCTTCTAAATGCAATAAATGCCAAATTTTTCTAAAACACATTCCTGCACAAGGAATTAATTGATAACGCTTTTTAACAGCACTTATGAAATAGATTTTAAATATAATATCAAACATGACATTTTTTATCAACTTAAAAAATGCAAAATTTCTATTTGTTTTCGATCCTTTAACTTTTCATCTCCATAGCAGCGTAATTTTATTTATAAACACCCTAAATTTCATAGACAAACATCAATTATTCATGCTATCATTTTAGAAAAGAATAAAAGGAGATGGACATGATGGCACATTCAATAACATTTCGTTGCTTGTTTATAGCCCTACTTTTTGTAGCGGTTGTGATTTTGCCAGCGCATTCGGTGGACATAACCGTCGGATTACTGGCAGGAAGTGACCAACTTGGTGAAGTTGAGGAAGCCGCTTACGAATGGGCAGACGAAAATTATCAAGCGACAATACTTACAGCAAACAACAATGGTACTTTCAAGAACAGTGGCGGCACGGCAATAAAATTGGATCAATTCGCTGTGCTGTGGCTCTTCTATACAGAAACGAACGCGTTGCCTGAACCGTTGCTTGCGGACGCAACCAAAAAGGCTATTCTTGACTACATAGAAGCAGGTGGCGGTATATTTCTGTCCGCGCTCGGTCTCCGTTATGTAGCAGACCTTGGCGTTGAAAAAGGCGGTGTTCCCCGGAACCTTTCCCCCCTTGGTAAAGGCCCACCTGAAATCGGTATTCAGCCAACAGATGATGCCAAAAATCATCCTGTATTCAAAGGGTTTAATACCGACGAACCTATTTTTCTTACCAGCATGGCGCAAGCAGGATTCAGTGCAGATTTCCATAACTTTGGTGGAACTCCTCCCGCAGGTAAGATTCTCGGAACGAAGACTCGCGGCGGCGGTGCTGGCGGTGGTGAACGGCCCTTTGTTGAATACGATGTGAAAGATGGGAAAATCATTACACTTGGACATCACAACGGTGTTTACACCGATACAAAGTCAGCGGAAGCGGATAACCTCAGAAAACTCACGGCCAATGTGTTGAATTACCTCGCTGAGAATTCCGCGTTTCTCGCTGTTGAACCCCATGGAAAATTGGCTACAACGTGGGGAAATTTAAAGGCGGTTTTAAAATAGATCAATGATATAATCTCTTTAACAGACAAGCCCGTAACACGTAAATGTTACGGGCTTGTTTTTATATGTCTTGCAGCCATTCAATATGATAATTTACAAAATCGTCTCTTTATCTGTTTCTGTGGATGTGCCGCGAATAGATGGATTTAGGCGTGAGTGGTGTAGTGCCCAATAGATCGCTGCTGTGATCACACCCCCGATAAGTGTAGCTAACATCCATATTATAGATTCCACAAAAATTGGGGTTCCTATGTGTTTTGCGTCCCGGTATACAGCAACTGCAAAAGTTACATGGACTATAATGTTTAAAACCCAAAACACAACTATCCAAAAGAGACTTATACCAAAGAAGCCGGGAATACTTAATCCACTAAAATCTAAATTCATTTTGAAACCTCTTGCTATTTCCGTTGCCGCCGTTGTCTACGGTGTTCTTGGAGTTTGTCCCAAGGATAGATAAAGCAGCGGTTTGCCCAATCTTGATACAGACCATCTAACTCTTTCACCTTTTGTGGATGCTTTTCAGCGATATTATTGATTTCTGTGCGCTCTGCCTGCAGATCGTACAGTTCCCAATCGCCAGGAAATCTACAGACAAGTTTCCAATCTCCTTGACGGACAGCGCAGTTGCCTTCGTGTTCCCAAAGGAGAATATCTTTACCGTTGTCTTTATCATTGAAAATCGGTACTAAACTTGTTCCTTCTAACGGCAGAATCGGTTTGCCATTGTGTTCTTCGGGATAGGTTGCACCAGAAATCTCAAGACACGTTGCCATAATATCGGGAAGTTGCCCAGGTTGATGCCGTAGTTCACCTGCCGATTTGATGGCATCAGGCCAATGCGCGATCAGTGGCGTAGCGATGCCCCCCTCATGCACCCAGTGCTTATACAAACGGAACGGTGTATTAGACAGGTTTGCCCACGGGACCCCATAACTCTGATAGGTAGTCTCCGGCCCAGGCATGATACTCGGATCGTTACCACGATAAACAGGTTTTCCATCAGAGGTTGTTTGCGTGCTGATAAGTGAACCGCCATCACGTTTTGCAGGTGGACCGCCGAGTTCCTCAGCACACCCTCCATTATCTGCTAAAAACAGGATAAGCGTGTTGTCCAATTCACCTGTTTCTTCCAGCGTATCAATAATTCGTCCAATGCCTGCATCCATACGGGTAATTTGTGCTGCATAGACCTCCATACGCCTTTGATTCCACTCCTTATATTCAGCTTCGCTCCACGGTCGCTGTGATGGATCGCGATCTGTCAATCGCCATGATTCATCCAAAATCTGCATCTCACGCATCCGTGATAACCGTTCTTCTCGCAGCTCATCCCATCCTGCAGCGAATCGTCCATTGTATGGTGCGATGTCCTCTTCGTGAGCATGCAGGGGCCAATGCGGTGCGGTGTATGCCACATAAGTGAAAAAAGGTGTATCAGCTTTCTTATCGTGGTGGTTCTGAATATATTTTACGGCTTCATCGCTGATAGCATCGGTGAGGAAATAACCTTCGGGAAGTTCATCACTTTCTATGCGCGTGTTATCTCTGGTTAAAGTATTCGGCTTCCAAAAATTCGCAGCACCCGTGATAATACCATAGTAATTATCAAAACCACGTTGACAGGGCCAACTATGTTTAGGACCATCGGGACCGGTGTGCCGAGAAATGTGCCACTTGCCGCTCATATAAGTGCCGTAGCCTTCTGAACGGACAGCATCTGCAATCGTGATACAGCGGTCGTTTAGATCGCCACGATAGCCTTCTAAGCCATCATCTCCCATCATGTGTCCAACCCCAGTTTGATGTGGATGAAGCCCCGTAAGCATTGACGCACGAGAGGGACAACACCGTGCTGTATTGTAAAACTGTGTGAACCGAAGTCCGCCCGCGGCGAGTCGGTCTAAATTTGGCGTCTGAACTTCTCCACCATAACATCCTAAGTCTGAAAAGCCCATATCATCGTTTAGAATAAGAACTATATTTGGTTTTTTGTTTTCACTCATAAAATAGATACCTCTTTTTAAAGTAAGAATAGGATAATAACGAATTGTCCTTATGCAAATATGTACGCTGTCTTATACCAAATTAACGTGATTTGTCTCGCTCAGGGTGCGGTTAGGAGACTGCACCATAGGCGTCAATTTAAGAAGACAAGCGTTCGTAGTCGCGAATTCATTGCCAAACGCGCGTTTGGAATTTGGCACTTCGGACATTCTGTAGGAGCGAGCTGTGCTCGCGACATTGACGAAACTCCCGAAAGAGAACCCGTATCAGCTTCATTCTGTAGGAGCGAGCTTTGCTCACAACCCTGCGTCCGATGTCGCGAGCACAGCTCGCTCCTACAAGAAGAAAATCGGGCTTCCAAAGTCCTCCAACAAGAAAATCAGGCACTAAATTAACACCTATGGCAGAATACGCCAAATCAACGGTATGAATGCCATTTAGGCATTCCCCGTGTGGTATTCTGCATTGGTTAGGAAACCGCACCTACCGTCGAAAAAAATAAATTCCGTTAATTCGGCACTATAGGATTTTAATGAGATTTTGAGACAGAAACATTATCATTGCCCGTATTTAATAATAAGCGACTCCCGTCTTCACTGGCAAGTCGATTAAAAAATTGTTTTGCGCTTGCGTAAGTTTTCGTAGGAATTGTCCGTTGTTTTAATGTCCAAGTAAGGTGATAAGTAACTAAGTTTTCATGTTGGCTATATTGCCTCTCCATCGCCGCAAAACTTGTGGTGTGTTTAAAATCAGGGGGCAGTACAGCAGTCCAACCGTCTGGCAGGTGAATCTGGATTGTCTTTTCAAGTTCCGTGGGATAGTTTAAGTCAAGTGGGTAGGTGCGTTCCGATGCAGCAACAATCTTCGCATAATCTGCAAATTCATCAATCGGCAATGGCAAAAGTTTCTGTTTTTTTAAATGTATGGCGTAATTTTCAACATGAAATTTGACTGTTATTTCAATAGGGATGTCAAGATTGTCTAATTCGGATATGGTAACAGAATCAACTTGGATATTTGGAAATTGCTGACTGAGTTCAGATGCAAACGTTCTTTTCCATTCAGTCGGATGAATCTGCTGATATGCCCAACGTGCATCTATATTGTATTGTCCGGTCATGTGGATTTGAATTTCTCCATGTACATCTCCGTTTCTATTTAACCACAATTCCGTTGTAGATCCGAGCTTGTTAGATTCTGCCGGATAAATAGGTATATTTACAAAAGTACCGCGTGTATCCCCTATAAGCAACCCTACTCGCCCTTGGTCACTGTACGGCAAATCGCCATAACTACAAGTGCTTGAGGTCGGATCCAACCATATATAATTTTCCTTGTCTTTGGGGATAGCGGCGATTATATGGTTAAATTGACTTAAAGATGGTAACGTAGTATCAACCTTTTGATATGGAAACGTGCTAAGCATAACCGGATAAGCCTTTATACCTACAAGATCAAGCATTGAAATCAGCAGCGTTGTTTTATCCTTACAATCGCCATATTGTTTCTGTAGCACCTCAGCAGCTGCGGATGGTTGATACGCACTCTGTCCGAGTTCAATACCTACGTAACGGATATGTTTTGCGACAAAATAGTATATCGTTCGGATCATCGCCTCGTCGGTTGATAGATTTTCTGTGAGTTCTTCAACAGTTTCCTGTATGTCTTGGTCAGGCGCGTAGCGTCCCTTTGTGAGGTCTTTATACCACTTGTATACATCGTCCCAAGACGCAATTGAGGAATAACTTAAACGTGGTGCGATGTCGTTTATATGCGGCATGCCATCTTCTAACTTGAGAGCAGGCATTTCACCGGACCGCCAAATATATAAAACAATCCCATTTTCCTCATAAGATATCTCTGGTTCAATTTCAAAGTTTTCAACTTTCCATTGAAAGTGTCGTTCTTGCGATAATCTGAGTGCGTAAATTGTCTCAAGTGTTATCTCTGTGGATTGAAAGTTATATCCACCTGTAATCCAAGTTTCATTGCCTGCTACCTTTTCCAATTTATCTTCGAGTGTTACCTGATATTCAATACAAACACCTGGTGCAAGCCCTACCATAGAAATCACTCGCCACATCATATCTGAATAAAGATTGTAAGATAATAGGCCGGGTGGGGTTACATCGTTGAATGCTTCATCGGGTGGTGTAAGCACCGTACCATCGGCTGCAATCGTTCGCGCAATATTAACCTCTATACTTTGTGAATTCGGTTGATAAGGAATAGCAATATCACCATATTTTTGTATCCCTCTTTCGGTTAATATTTTAACAACCTGATGTGTCGTATAACGCGACTGCCCAGTCGGCAAAACATCATGGCTGAAATGGTTGAACAGAATAACAACATCCGCGTTTGGATAATCGTTTATAGTAGGCGCATTTGCGATAATTTGGGAAACGTCAGGATTGAGAATGGAAACAGGCGGTACTGTTACAGCTTGAATCGATGTAGGAGTCAGTTGCGCTAATGCTTGTAACCGCGTCACAGCCAGTAGATTGTCAGGGTCAACTTGCAAGAGTTGCTGATATTGGAGTTGCGCTTCAAAATAACGTTGGTGGTCCTCATAGAGTGAGCCGAGGCGTTGCCGCGCCCAGATATCGTTTGGAAACAAGCGGATTGATTCCCGCAGCTCTGCGATAGCCTCGCCGACTTCGCCCCGCTGCAAATGGATTAAAGCCAAGTAATTATGCAAATTTTCGCAATCTGGACTATTGCAGTTTGGGTCAAGTGTCAACGCCTTTCGGAGTTGTGCTTCAGCCTCATCAAGTCGGTTTAACTGTTTATACGCTAAACCGAGGTGATTTAACGCATAAAGATTATTTTCAGAAATGCCGAGGACTCGCTCATAGGACTGTGCAGCGCTTTCATAGTTATTCAGTTTTTCAAAAATGTATCCAACATAGTTAAGTGCAGTAATATGGTTTGGTTCTAAGGCAAGGAAAGCCACAAATGCATCCCGTGCATTTTCATATTCCTCAAGTTGAAAGTAAATTTCCGCTATTTTATATTGGACTTCGTTTGAACTCGGACGGATTTGGACAGCGGCTTGATAGGCATCAAGCGCCTCTCGTAGATGTCCTTGTTGCAGTGCGGTATTGCCTGCCGCAACATGTTCGCGCCATTGCCGATTCCGTTCTATCAGAGGATCAACTATCACTGGTGAACTGGGCTTTGTATTTGGAAAGATAGTACAACCACTGATAGCAAAAAATAAGGTTAATGCTAATATCTGAAACCATCTATTAAACATTTTCTTAATTCCCGCTAACTTATTGAAGTTTCGGATTTTTGATATGTCGTTCCTTGTCCCTGTCTGTTTTTTTTAACATTGACTTTTTGAATGCTTCCTCAAGCTGAACTCCTGTTTGATTTGCCAAACAGAGCAGGACAAACAGAATGTCTGCCATTTCTTCAGCCAGGTCCAAATCTGTCTCATTCTCTTTAAAACTCTGTTCCCCATATTGGCGCGCCATAATCCTTGCTAACTCGCCCACCTCTTCCATAAGAATAGCAGTATTGGTCAATTCAGAAAAATAACGCACACCGAACGTGTTAACCCATTCGTCTACAATTTTTTGGCAGTTTTCAAGTGTATAGTCCATTAAGTTGTCCATTTCATTCATAGCATCTGTTGGTATTTTAGCAGCATTCACAACAGAAGTAAACTATTTTTGGTTCTAAAACGTTTAGTTACGTAAAAGCAAAATAGATGTTTAGTATTGCGTTTTCAATGTTGAATGGAAATATTAAAATAGAGGTATTTCCAAACCCTGCCATAAGAGTGTTTGAGGAATATCTTGATTTTTTTCAAAATTTGGTTTATAATTCACTACAAATCATATTTTCTAAGGAACTCCACATGGGAATTACAGATAAAGAGAAACAATTTTATGAAACGAACGGTTATCTTTTGAAAAAAGGACTCGTTTCCGCAGAAGACATCTCGCGGATCGTGGTAGACGTTGACGATATCCATAACCGTATGGCAGAAAATCCTACCCAAGGCATAGGTATTTCGTGGGAAGTCTACGAAGATGATCCTGATCACCCGCCACTCATAAAGCAGCTAATGCATAGTGAATTGGTTAGTCCTACACTTAATAAACTCCTGCGTTCTGATACAGTGCTTGATGTACTGGAAGCGATGATGGGACCCGATATTTCACTATATCACAGCAAACTGCTCCCGAAGGCTGGGGGTGATGGCACCGCTATCCCATGGCATCAAGATTATGCTTATTGGAAAAATGATAACAATAAACCTGTCATGATTAATTGCCAATTGGCGATTAGCGAAGCAAACCTTGAAAATGGGTGTATTCAATTTGTGCCGGGAAGTCATAATTGGGGTTTACAGGAGCATGAACGCAAACAGCAGACGTTTGGCGTGTTTCTGCCCGGACATTATCAGGAACGTGAAGATGCTGTGGCGGTGGAAATGGAAGCCGGAGATGGCGTATTTTTTAATGCTCTTATCATTCACGGTTCAGCACCAAACGAGTCAGAAAAAGATAGGTTGATGAACACATTTGCTTATAATGTTACTGGAAATGGCACATCACAATCTCGAGAAGTGTTACGCGGCAAGGAATTTAATTCATGAGAAACTTAGGTTATGTTTGGATTTTTTTCTGTTTCTGCCTTATCACCGTTATAGTCGGTTGCGGTCCCGATGAATCGGGACCTAAGAATCTTGCACCGGTGATCTCAGTCTTTGAAGCAGAGTCAGAGATAGTCTTACCAGGGGAACAGGTTCCTATCCGACTCCAAGCAATTGACCTTGAACATGACATTTTGACTTATTCATGGTCGGCTACTGATGGCGAAATAAAGGGAGATGCCTCCGGCGCGATCTGGAACGCACCTGAAACAGAGCGCAAATACCAGATTCAGGTTACAGTGAGCGATGGTGAAAAAACGATAACAAGTACACTTGATATTCAGGTTTGGCGGGCTCGACCAGGCAACTATTATCCTTTAGCCGTAGGAAATATCTGGCGATACCGCGATGCAGAAGGCACTCAAATTATCTTTGAAATCATAGATACTATACAGATTCAACTGAAAGGCGGAGAAACTGTCAAGAGTTTTGTCCTTCAAAAATCCAACACAGCGGAAGGTTTGGAAAACGTTGTTGATTATTCTTATCTGGGAAATACTATTGACGAAGAAGGTAAGGTTTCAGCCGTTGTTCAGCACGCCACAAATGTCACTCCTGGCTCAGAGGACACAATAATGTTTGTCCCATTTCTACCTTTGTACAAATTTCCACTCATTACAGGTTGGAAATGGCGAGTCAATTTTGAGGCAAAATTAGTTCCTGAGCTTTTTCCGTTAGATAGAGGCGTTGATGAATTTGAGGTGCTTTCTGAGGAGACGGTCACAGTACCTGCTGGCACTTTTGAGAACGTGTTTCAGGTGCAAGAATCGTTTCACTGGGTATATGATCCTGACATTCTGAATTTTTCCCTTGACACTACCGTTGTCCAAAAATGGGTTGCCCCGGATGTTGGTATGATTAAATTTACGCAATCCCAAACACGGGATGGAGTACCGGTAGAAACAGAATTTGAACTTGAATCTTATGAACTTGTAAATGATTGAGAGCGCAGAAAAGGATCTGATAATTGAAAAACGCAACAAACAACCTTGAGATTTTAACCACAACCGTGGGGTCTTATCCTATTCCAGCATGGCTCCAGTCGACACCAACAGAACAAGCCCTAATTGATGCTACACGCGTCGTCGTAGATATTCAACGACAACACGGCATTGACCTACCCACCGACGGTGAACTCTATCGTTTTGATGTCAACCATCCTGATACAAACGGAATGATTGATTATTTTATTCGCCCCCTTTCGGGTGTGAGATCAGAAGTTGGGCGACAGGAGTGGTCTGAGTTTAGACAGATGCAAACGATGTCGTTTCGGGCAAAACCTGCAGGCGTTGTTGAAAGGGCATTAGGAGAAGGATCGTTAAACCTTGTTTCCGATTGTGAGCGCGCTGTGGGTGTTGCTGGTAGGGATATTAAGTTTACAGTAACAAGTCCGTATATGCTTGCTCGGACACTATTGGATAAACACTACGGAGACTTTGACGCATTACTCACTGCATTGGCAGAAGTCCTATCTGCACAAGTGCAGGAACTTAATTGTGCGTGCCTTCAAATTGATGAGGCAAATATACCCGGAAATCCTCAAGACGGTCCCCGTGCCGCTGAGGCAATAAATATTGTGCTTGATGCGTTTGAAGGCGAAAAGGCGGTCCATTTCTGCTTTGGCAACTATGGCGGACAAGTTATCCAAAAAGGGAGTTGGAGTGTCTTGGTTGACTTTCTGAATATGCTACGGTGTGACCATCTCGTTTTGGAATTACAGCATCGTCCCGATGCCGATCTTGAAGCGCTTAAGGAGGTTTCTGCAGAGATTACCCTTGGCATTGGTGTAATTGACGTCAAAGTTAATCCTGTTGAAACACCTGATGATGTCGCGTCGAGCATAGAAAAAGCAGAAAAGACATTGGGTTCAGGACGCGTGGGGTGGGTACATCCAGATTGTGGCTTTTGGATGCTGCAACGTTCTGTCGTTGACCGAAAAATAGAAGCACTCGTGAAAGGCAGAGATAAGTACCTCGGCATTGCATAACATAGTAAAAAGTACAAAACACGATTTCCAAGGTTGCTCAAGGCATCCATGGTGGATATGTGTACCCGTCAAAGTAAGAGTGCTTTCAAGCACGTGTTTGGTGGTGTGTGCTTACAAACGCGCACCACCTATTTTATTACCATAACAGAAAACAAGATTTAGAAAGGGAATACATGTTTGAGATTCATCCCTCCGGATTAAAAAGGTATCAAAATATCGCTGGTATTGCCGGTGGCATAGGATTTATACTCGGAACGGTTATCCCTGGAATAGCGATATTCACACATCGTTGGCACTGCCCATTTGGGGATGGCATTTTTCAGACCTTAGGTTTCTTAGCAATCACAGGGTTCATCAGTGCAATTGTCGTTGGCAATCTTGTTGCCTTTTTATTAATTGGGATAACCAAATCACTGCAAAGTTCACGCAAGACATCACGAAGAAAAGGAGACTTAGATGGGAATTGATATTTTCGGTCTTGATGTATTACACATCTTTATGCTTATGGGTGTAGGGGTGTGTGCTGGTTTTATAAACGCTATGGCATTCGGAGGGTCAATGTTAACTGTTCCTACTCTTATTTACCTAATACCTTATGCTATTCCGTCTCTACCTATAGGAACAGAAGCAACAAATTTAGCAAATGGAACAAATAGAGTGGCAATTTTTTTTCAAAATTTGAGTGCAATTTTTGGGTTTCGACGCAAAGGTGTTTCGAATTTCCAACATGCTATTACGCTTACAATCCCAGCAGTTGTAGGTGCAAGTATTGGCGCATTCATCGGCACTGAAACACCTGATAAGGCGTTCAAGCCTATTCTTGCAGGTGTCATGGTTACAATGCTACTTTTAACATTTTTTAATCCTACTGAGTGGCTACACCAAAAAATTAATCCCAGTGGTACACAGTATAAAATCATCACTACTATCGCTCTTTTTTTTGTTGGCATTTATGGGGGATTTATTCAAATAGGTACAGGTTTATTAATTATAGCAACTTTACAGATTCTTGATGACGATGATCTGGTCCTTACCAACGCGCACAAGGTGTTTATAATTTTCTTCTATACAATCATCGCTTTAGGTATTTTTGTTAGCAAAGGACAAGTCAATTGGGTCTTAGGTTTAACTTTAGCAGCGGGGAATGCTACAGGGGCCTGGATCGGCAGCCATTTTGCAGTAAAAATGGGCGACAAATGGATTAAAGTCGTTTTAGTTGTCGCTGTGATTGCTTCTGTTACAAAACTCTTATGGGATACCTTGTAGGATATGGGGTTTATTTAATTATGCCTTATTTCGTTGTGCCTAACGTGCTGGACACTTTAGAAACACAACGAAAATAAACAAGACAAACTGAAACAGAGATGCAAAACACAATCTTATCATTTATGTTGAGCAATAAGACTGGGTGTCACAGTTCATCCATAGAGACTTCTACAACAATATCATTTTCATCTGCGATAAAGTATCGGTAGTCCGGAAATTTTTCTGCAAGTTTTCGGTTTTCGTTTTCTCTGTCTTTGGCGTAGATGTACGGTTTGGCAAAGGGGGCGTTAAATGGATAATGCACTTGATAGGCGTGCGCATCTTTCACAAAGACGAGTGCTTGATCGACATTGTTTTTATTGAGATACTTCTGAATTGTCACATCTTTTCCGTAATATTGATAGGTTTTTACTGTTGCAGGCACATTTAAAAGAAATGCAAACAGAAAAAGACCGAGAAACACTAAACAGAGAATATTTTGAGATCGGCCTTCAGATAAAGATTTCCACTGAGAAGTTATGAATTGCGCGGTCAAAGACACGCCTCAACTCGTTAAGAGAATTAGTGCTGGTAAACTTTCGTATACGAAGCGCGGTCCAAAATCCAACCGGTTGAAAAAATAGAAGAATTGTCCAACGAGCAACGCACCTATCCATCCGACTAACACCCACTCCCAGAATCTCTTTTTTCCGTACGCGAGGAAGAGACATGCAAAGAAAAGTGAGGGGATTGGCCACTCAAACAGAAAAATACTAAGAGCATTCAGGTTGGTAAATACGTGCTTGAAACCTTGTGCTACGGTGTGGGCTGATCGCTCCATGGTGCCGGGTGAAAACCTGGATAGTGATCTTCACCGTGCATGGCAATATACCCGAAAAGTAGTGGATGCCATGTCGTAGCATAGTTGTAAGCGAGGAACGTTACACATGCAACGAGTATCGGGACCATACCGATAAGGATATGACGAGGTGATAACTCTTTCCGCTTGACAATTGCTGCAATCCCCAACGGCACACAAATCCAAGCTGTTGTGTAGGGTCGACACAGCAGTGCAACGCCTAAAGCTGCACCACAAACCCCTGCTGAAAAAAGGGGGCGTTTGTTTTTAATCATCCGGACAAAACTCAGAAACGCCACCGTTATAAAAAAAGGGTTGAGGTGTGTGAAGCAAACTCTGAGGACATAAATAGAAAGAAGCTGCTTGCACATGCCAACACGGCAGAGAGTTTTGCAGTGTTATCTCCATATAGTTCTTTGGCGAGTAGAAAGATGCAAACGATTGTCAATGCAGCAAGAATCGGGTTGACAAGCCAAGAAATTCTGAAAAGCACGCCTAATGCAAGGACCGCGGGGTACCCTGGTGGGTACATCGTGTACCATTTGTCTGATAAGATAGTATGTTCGGCTTCAAAAAAATCGGGTTCGGGGGGAAGTGGTGCAGCAAGCGTCCCGTGTGCAAACAAGCGCGCTTGAAACATGTATACACAACTGTCCACAAATCTGGGGACGCCATCAAATATATGCCACGAAATGGAACCGCAGATTAGCACACAACCGATAAACATCCCAATCATAAATGGACGTGAGCGGATATTGCGGATCCATTGGATAACACGAGAGCAGATGTTATGAATGCGGGAGAGTCGCATACCGATTAATCCGCGAAAACATAAGACGATACCGAGACTATTCACAACGATACTGTATAAATCTGAAAGGCGTTTTACATAGTTAAAGTGGGCGTACAGTGGCAGGACACAGATCGTTAGCAAAATGCAAAAAACAACAGCGTGAACCCCCTGTTGCTGCAACACTGTAAAATTTTTGAGTATTAAAAGGAGTATGTAAAGTAGGAATGCCCCGGCAATTAGATTTACACCCCAGAGCGGAAAAGAGATTGACAGATAGGAAGAGTCATGCCAAGAAATGAGTACTTTGCCATCAAGAATAACAAGATTCTTTTTGACCCAATACCCGATAGTGAATAAAAAGAGTCCTCCGAACAGATAATTCGCTGTTCTATGCCACGGAAGGTGATCTGGTCCCATATACAATACCCCGACTGGTGTCCTTTTACAATAGCCGGAAAGCGTACTGCCAACCGAGGACAAGTTTCCACGTGTTTTTAAGTTGCGTTCCCGTGCCGATACTCGCTGGTATTGATATTTAGCGGAAATGTCCCACGCAGCTGACCACCGTAAGACCAATTGCCGTGCGTTCCGAAAAACGTTATCCCAGGACGTGCTTCAAAAGAACCGCTACCCAGTTGCATCGGATAAGGAAGAATGCTCCCGTCGTCTACCTGCTGTGTAATGGATCCTGTGGGAAACGATACACCTACATTGCCGAGAAACGTGAAGTTATGCCTTTTCCATAACGTCAAAAGTGAGTCCAGTTTGACATCACCGATGCCAACACTTGACATTTCATGCATGCCTACCGGATGATCGTGGTGTCCTGTTGCGTGCAGGTGTGCACCCTCCATCTCCATGTGGCGTTGCTGATAGCTTGTCATCCCCATAAGCGTGATCTTGTCATGTAGGGCGAACATGACACCAAACATGTGCATTCGCATGTCCATCGCTGTCGGTGCCATCATAAAATCTTTTAGCACATCCGCTATTGCTACGGTATCCGTGCCAGATTGGAGTCCCCGCATGTCCATCGCCATGAAACGGTAGGAAAACATCATTTCCCCCGATGTATGCACATGATTACCTATAACACTTATAGGGGCGGGGCAGTCTTGATGTTTTTCTGACGTATCTGCTAAAACGACAACCGCGAAAAACAGAAAAAGTCCGATAATAAAAGCTCCTTGTTTCAAAAGGTCCTCCTTATGTGTTTCTCAAATAAGGTTTCAAATCCCACAAATAGATAACACCGTCAAAACCACCACTTGCTAAGAGAGTGCTATCTGGGGAAAACGCGAGACATTGAATATCTGTTGGATGTCCCAGAAAAGTGGCTATATTTTCACCTGTGCGAATATCCCATAACCGAACAGGAACTTTCTCTAAACCTTGTTTCCAAACTTCACCGTAAGCCATATACTGACCGCAAGGAGAGATTTTTATCGGATCTATACAAGCGAAATTTGTGTGTATTGTCACGCGTGCTTCACACGACTCAATATCCCACACAAGTATCCTGCCATAAGAAAAATATCCCGCAATTAAATTTCCACAAGGAAAAAAAACGATGGGAAAAAAATCAGAGTCCTCTAATTCACCGATTTCTTCACCGCATATCACGTCCCACAGTCGAACTGTGTCGTCAAAATCTCTACTGATAAGGCGTGTGCCATCCGGGCTGAATTTCACGTAGTGGATGTAATCCGCATGTTTGCCTCTGAAGATGTGTCGCATCTGTCCGCGTGCGACATCCCATACATAGACTGCACCATTTTCATGGTCATTTTCCTCCCAGCTCTCATCATCCTTTTCCGTTCCATCCCCACAGGCAAGCAGATTCGTGGCGGGGGCATAAGCCATCCCATGTCGTCGATTGGGCGGATCTCCAGGAATTGTGAGTTCGGCTATCGGTTCACTTTGCCCGACTTCCCACAGATTCAAAGTGTTGCCCGAAAAGTCAGATTCTCCGGGCGGATACCCGGTTGCATAAAATTTGCCAGTTGCGGTGTCCGAATAAACGGCAACGATATGACAACGCGGTTCTGTAACGACCCGTTGCGGACGATGGGTTGTAACATCCCATAGCACGACACCACCAAATTGCCGATACCCTGCACAGAGTGTCTTGCCATCAGGTGAGAACACCATAGAATGCAGATCGCCAAGTTCCCACGGTAGGATAGAAAGAGACTCTGCATCTCCCACCGTCTTAACTTGGACTTCAAAATCACTTTTCAACGCGAGATGCGTACCATTGGAAAAGTGAATAGGAAAAATTTCTGCGTCATAATAATTTTTTTCATGAAAAGTATAGACATCTTTTTGCTGTGCGACATCCCACAACGTGATGCTGCTTAGATCATGAGATATACCTGCTGCCCGAAGACTGCCATCGGGTGCGTAGGAGATGTCCATCCAATCGTCACCGGTCGACGGATACGTTTGCTGCAACTGCCAAGTGGATGTGTCCCAGACTTGAATAGTCCCTTTCACTCCGCCTGCCGCAAGGAACTGACTGCAAGGTGAAAAACTGAGAGAATGTACACCTTCGGGATGGCCAGTGATGCGGATGATCCGTTCACAGGTCGTTATATCCCAGACGCTAATAAAATCAGACCAATGTGAAGACGCAACGAAGCGATCGTCAGGTGAAAACGCCACGGCACCGCTGAAAGCCCAATGGAATCCATTGTCACGCCAGTCATCTATGCTACATAACGCGATTTCTTCAGCCGGTAATTCCAGCGATGTCCGTAATCTACCGGTTAACGATTCATAGATGTCAACGACAACGCTCCCATAGCGACTTGCAGCAAGCCATTGCCCTGATGGAGAAAAACAGAGGCTGCATAAATCATTTTGAGGCGGATCGTCCCGCAACCTTGCAGGATATTCCATGACAGCTATTCGTTTCTGTCTTTGCATATCCCATATCTTAATAACTTCATTACCATCTTTATCTGTGTTTTTCACTGCCAACAAAGGTTGACTTGAACAGAGGGCAACGCGGTCGACCATGCCTCGCCCTGTTTCAAACAAAGTAACGGGCTGGCGTGTGGCGAGGTCATACCACCACACACCTACCCAACTACCAACCGCCAAGGAGGTTCCATCTGCGGAAACGGCTAAATCATTTGAGTAACCCGATCCAAGTCGGACAATTGCATCCTGTGGCAGTTCCAAAAAAGTGAAACTATTTTTATTCATAGAAGTATGTGGACAACTAAATTTACATCAGAAGCAAAATTTCAAGAATAATATCCTAAAACCTTCAAGAAACATAAAAATCCTAAATCAATGTGTATCCTTACAACTCTTGGGACATTTTCTTTGACTACTATAATTAGAACAGCCACCCGAAGCATTAACTATATAAGGACAACCTCCAGAATCTTTACACTTGTGAGTTGTGTAACAACTTTTACAAAATTTTTTCTTAGAACAATTGTTACAGTTCCCCGTATTCTTCTCCTTCGCGGGACATAGTTCATACGAACAATCGTAATTACAAGCATAAGCCTGTGCCAGCCAGGTCTCTACTTCGGCACTCGGGACGGTTTCGATATGAAAGCCATCGAAAGCGAAAGCATAAACAAATCCAGCACCCAACAGAAGTGCTATCATCACAGCACCGACCAGGTATTGTGGATTTCACTATAAAGGAAATGCTTAAGTCCTATAAATCTCAATAGCGCGGCGTTCTGTCGTGGCTCTCCGTGCAGCATCAATAATCGCAAGATTGTGGTATGCTTTCTCAGCACTGATAGGTAATGCTTTGCCTTCAGCAAGAGCATTAAAGGTTGCTGTAAAATAACCCCCATGTCCACTGGAGTCCTTGAGCCCTTCGTCATCAAGATCGGGAAGTTCTAATTGTTTCCATCCTTCTGCTCTGGTAAAACGGTGAAGTGCCTCGCGAACATTATAGCGATGTTTGACGCGCAGCGATCCGTTTTCAGCATGCACTTCACACCAACCGAAATCATTTGCTGGAACACTCCATGCGCCAGAGACTGTGGTAATAGCACCGTTTTCATGTTCACAGAGTAGCATGGCAAAATCGTCAACATCAATGTCAAGAACCATTGTTCGCACACGTGCTTCAACATAACGGACAGGGGATTGCACTAAGGTACAGACAGAATAAATCTCATGATAACTCGTATCACTTATACAACCGCCCCCTGTTGCCTTGCTTGCGCGCCATGCAAACGCTGGGTTCGGATGGTTAGCAGTAAAATCAGTTGATCTTAATCCCATTCCAGTACTTCGCCCGTAATAGGTTTTGCCGATTTCGGGCAGTAGTGCAATTGCCGCTTGCATTCCAGCGGTATAGAGGTAGTTATGCACTACTGTATAAGGCACTTCGTTTTGATTAACTGCCTCCATAATTTTATCTGCTTCTTCAAGGGAGGTCGCCATCGGTTTTTCGGAAATAATCGCAACGCCCGCACTTGCTGATTCAATGACTTGTTCTGCATGAAGTGAATGTGGTGTCGCAATTATCACTGCATCAATATCGGTTTTTGCTAACATCTCCCGATAATCTGTCCATCGGTTTTGTGCTGGCACATCAAATTGATCGCCAACGTTCTGCAAGTTTTCTGCAACAACATCTGCGAGAGCAGTAATCTTGACGGTTTCTTCAAGGGCAAGATAAGCACGCGCATGTGTTTTTTGCACAATGCCCCCACACCCAATGAGTCCTAAACGAATCGGTTTCTTCATAGCATTTCTCCTTTTTTAGAGTTTACCATATTTCGTTTTTATGTCAAACAATTTTGTCACACCTGTTTTAAAAATATGCTATAATAACCGCATATATCTAACAGCAAAGGAATTACACATGAGTCAAGAAGAAAAAAAGGATTCTGAAGAGAGCACGTCTGAAGAAAAAGACAAGTCAATCCCGGAAGATAAACTCTCTGTTACACATCATAGCGTTACGATTAATGGCAAAGAACTCAACTATACGGCGACAACAGGCACGCTTGTTTTGAAAGCGGAAGACGAAAAAGAGGGTGAGAAACCGAAAGCGTCTATCTTCTTCATCGCGTATACTTTAGACGATGTAGAGGACGCATCTGAACGCCCAATAACGTTTTCCTTCAACGGTGGTCCTGGTTCGTCATCGGTTTGGTTGCATTTAGGCGTGTTAGGACCGCGGCGTGTCAAACCGGATGAAGATGGCAATCCACCGCAACCGCCGTATGAATTAACAAATAACGAGTTTTCCATTTTAGATAAGACTGATCTGGTATTTATTGACCCTGTGAGTACCGGTTTCAGTCGGGCTGTACCCGGAGAAGAAGCGAAACAGTTCCACGGTTTCCAGCGGGATATTGAATCGGTCGGTGATTTTATTCTCCTTTATTTAGGGCGCTACAAACGGTGGCGTTCACCCAAGTTTCTCATCGGTGAAAGTTATGGGACAACACGTGCATGTGGGTTGTCTGGCTATCTTCAAGATAGACACGGCACTTATCTCAATGGTATTATGCTTGTTTCTGTTGTACTAAATTTCCAGACAATTCGGTTTGCGGCAGGGAACGATTTGCCTTATATCCTCTTTCTGCCGACCTATACTGCCACAGCTTTTTGGCACAACAAACTCAGCGATCTGGAAACGTCAAAAAAGGATAGTCTTGAAAAGATTTTAGATGAAGTCCGAGAGTTCGCAATCGGCGATTACACAGTTGCTTTGATGCAGGGTTCAGCCCTATCGGATCGCAGAAGGCAAGCAATTGTTAAGAAATTGGCAATGTATACTGGATTGACTACCGAATACATTGAAAAGACCGATTTACGAATAAAAATTAACCGGTTCTGTAAGGAACTACTCCGAGAGGAAGGGCAAACGGTAGGACGTTTTGATAGCCGCTTTAAAGGTATTGACCGCGATTCAGCAGGTGAGAACTATGAATATGACCCAAGTTCAGCAGTTATTCAAGGTGCTTATACTGCAACGCTAAACGACTATGTGCGGAGTGACCTTGAGTTTGAGAGCGATCTGCCTTATGAAATCCTAAGCCGACGCGTACATCCGTGGGACTACGGTGGACATCAGAACGAATACGTGAATGTTGCAGATACGCTTCGCAAGTCGATGACGACTAATCCAGCTTTGAAAGTTTATGTCGCAAGTGGTTATTACGATTTGGCTACGCCGTTTTTGGCAACAGAATACACGTTTACACATCTCGGTTTGGACAAATCGTTGCAGGATAACATCACGATGGCTTACTACGGCGCGGGGCACATGATGTATATTGACATGGATGAATTGGAAAAGATGAAAGCGGATATGGATGCATACCTTGATGCTACACTTTCTGATTTATAGATGCTGCCCACGCTGAGGAATTACTAAGCAGATATGAGTTACCAGAGAGACTTTGAAGAGAGACTGAACATAGCAGTCGTTGGTGTTGGGTCCCATGCATATCGAAATGTATTGCCAACGATGACATTTCTCCCGGTTCGGCTAAAAGCATTTTGTGATGTGAACATTGAACGTGCCAAACGGACTGCTGAACAGTACGGCGTGAAGGCGTGTTATGAAAACATGGCAGAGATGTTTCGGAACGAGGAATTAGATGCAGTATTTCTGTGTGTTCCACCACGTCTCCACCCAGAATTGACCTGTGAGGCATTAGATGCAGGCGTTCATGTTTGGTTAGAAAAACCACCAGGTATGTTCGCCAGTGAAGTTGAGGAGATGATTCGCCACCAAAAAGACCGCGTTGTCGTTGTCGGATTTAAAAAGGCGTTCATGCCTGCTACACAGAAAATCATTGAAATTTTTGGGACAGAAACGTACGGGCCTCTGCGTACACTATTAGGTGTTTACCCGATGACTATTCCGAGTGATGGCAAACGTGTGCTGCGTGAGGGTGAGCATACCAATTGGCTGCAAAATGGGGTTCATCCGTTATCGTTGCTGTTGGCAGTGGGTGGGAAGGTATCATCTGTGACAGTGCATCGAGGTAAGCGCGGTGGTGGCGTGTGTGTCTTAGAATTTGCCAGCGGCGCGCTTGGTAATTTCCATTTGGCAGATGGCGCGAGGCACGGTCAACCCTCCGAGCTTTACCAGTTCTTTGGTGAGGGATGTCATGCTGAAATTCGGAACGGCACGCAGGTTTTATTACAACGCGGCATGCAATTCAACTACAGCGGCAGCACAAGTTTTGTGTCAGAGGGTTTTGATAGTGGTGCTATTGTATGGGAACCACAATACAGTCTCGGCACGCTTGAAAACAAAGGGCTTTTCGTACAAGGTTTCTATCAAGAGATGCGATATTTCTGCGATTGTATTCTGGAGGGAAAGCCTGCTGAGCAGGGTTCGCTTGAGTTTGCGTTAGAGGTCATGAAGGTGTATGAGGCAGGGCTTCGTTCTGAAGGTGAAACCGTCACTGTTTTGTAAGAGATCGAGTTATTATAGTCCAATCCGAAATATGTGGGTATCTCAATGAACAACAATCCTCACACGCTCTCGCTGGCGAGGCGGGGAATGCCTAAAGACGAATGCGCGTATGGCAT
>JAPPES010000023.1 GCA_028824125.1 Candidatus Poribacteria bacterium | reverse complement strand
AGAGTGCAAAGGCAGAAGGGAGCTTAACTGCGAGACGGACACGTCAAGCAGATGCGAAAGCAGGGCTTAGTGATCTTACGGTGCTGTGTGGAAAGGCCGTAACTCATTGGATAAAAGGTACTCCGGGGATAACAGGCTAGTCGCCCCCAATAGCTCGTATAAACGGGGCGGTTCGGCACCTCGATGTCGGCTCGTCACATCCTGGGGCTGCAGCAGGTCCCAAGGGTTCGGCTGTCCGCCGATTAAAGTGGCACGCGAGCTGGGTTTAGAACGTCGTAAGACAGTTCGGTCCCTATCTGGTATGGGCGTAGGATATTTGAGAGATGCTGCCCCTAGTATGAGAAGACCGGGGTGGACGTACCTCTAGTGCACCAGTTGTCACGCCAGTGGCACCGCTGGGTAGCTATGTGCGGAATGGAGAAACGCTGAAAGCATATAAGCGTGAAACCAACCTCAAGATAAGATATCCCACAACGTTAAGTTGGTAAGGCTCCTTCGAGATAAGGAGGTTGATAGGCCAGATGTGTACACCGTGTGAACGGTTCAGCTAACTGGTACTAATAAGCCGAGGGCTTGATAACTTATTTTTCTCTACCGTTCCTCATTATCTATACAGTTGTCAAATATTCTTATACACCTTTCCGGTGGCAATAGCGAAGGGGTCCCACCCGTTCCCATTCCGAACACGGCAGTTAAGCCCTTCAGCGCTGATGATACTCCGGGGGCAACCCCGCGGGAAAGTAGGTCGCCGCCGGAATCCTATCTCAAGGGCAGGTTGCAAACCTGCCCTAATTAATTATATTACGTCTTGGTACCATCCTCGGAGTTTTTTGTTGACCTGTCATCTCACTTTATGCTATAATTTCTCAGTTAAGATATATTGATGACTGAACTATGAATGAAAAACCTAAACTCAAGACTATCTTTTTTCGCACGGATGTGGGACGTGAACCTGTGAGGGAATGGCTCCAGGGATTAGATCAGACAGATAAAAAGAGAATTGGGGCAGATATAGAAAAAGTCCGTTATCTATGGCCTGTAGGTATGCCACTTGTTCGCAAACTCAAAACAAATCTCTGGGAGATACGCAGCAACCTTTAAAGAAAACGGATTGCTCGAGTCTTTTTTACTGTCGCAGATAGCGAAATGGTAATTTTGCACGGAATTATCAAAAAGTCTCAAATTACTCCACAAAAGGATTTGCGGCTAGCTCAAAACCGAAGGAATATGTGGATAAAGGGAAGAGAATAACATGAAAAAAAATAAATATAGCGGCAGCAGCTTTGATGATTTCCTCAAGGAGGAAGGCATCTATGGGGAAGTCAAGACACTCGCCCAAAAAGAGTTAGCGTCTGAGAAGTACAAATGCTACCCCGTTGTTATCCACAAAGATCCAGAAAGTTGTTACGGGGTTACCGTTCCGGATTTACCCGGATGTTTCTCTGCCGGAGATACGGTTGAAGATGCCCTGACGCAAGCTGTAGAAGCGGTTGAGTGTTATCTTGAAGGTTTGCTGCTCGATGGTGAACCAATTCCCAACCCCAAAGGTGTTGCATTTCACACAAAAAATCCTGACTACGCTGGTGGACTATGGGAAACCGTATCAGTTGATCTGGCGGCATTAGTTCGTGAAGTGACTCCTGAAAAGGCGACCAGTTTGTCTAAGGTCTCTACTCTGTGAGTGGAAGATCAATATTGTGAAGGCCACTTTGTATGGAAAAGGAGTTGATTTGGCTTTCGTTCTGACTTTTCTTCAGGTAGATAAAAGGCTTCGGCAAGAAGGTTTTGAATTTACCCATGCCCGCGGTAGTCATCATCACTATAAACATCCAGACACAGGTAAACGGGTTGTTGTTCCTCGACCCTCTCGAAAAAAGGATAGTATACCGATTGGCACATTACGGAATATCTACCGACAAGCGGGATGGGATTGGACGGACAGATAAAAGAATGGTGAGAAGGATGCGAAAGCAGGGCTTAGTGATCTTACGGTGCTGTGTGGAAAGTCCGTAAATTATTGGGTAATGGGAAGACCATGTGAACGGATAGTGCGCCAGTTGTCAAATATTCTTATACACCTTTCCGGTGGCAATAGCGAAGGGGTCCCACCCGTTCCCATTCCGAACACGGCAGTTAAGCCCTTCAGCGCTGATGATACTCCGGGGGCAACCCCGCGGGAAAGTAGGTCGCCGCCGGAATCCTATCTCAAGGGCGGGGCTAAACCTGCCCGAAAAACCGAAAACTAAATAATCCTGGGCTATTCAACAGAGGCATTCAATTGTTGAGATTTTCTCAATTATTTGGAGATATTCGCGACCAGGAGGTCGCTCCTTCCGAAGAATCGGGGTTACAGACCCTTCCGACAAGACATGTAAGTGACAATTGAATGCCTCTGACGTGGGTTGCGTTTATCCTGAACTTCTGCTAACATATCAATTAAGTGGCGAGATTCATTTCGAAAACTATAACATATTAATTTTTTATTGAATTAAACGCGAAATTGTGTTAAACTATTATAACAATTTTATTGTGGAGTAAATATATTGCACACTTACGCATCAATTTTTTGGAGGAATTCCATGAAAACCAGAGGAACACTTACTTTTACTACTCTTTTGATAATAAGCATTGTCGTTATTGGTTGCGGTAAGCTAAGTCAAGAAGAGTTTGAAATGTGGAAAAATGAACATGTTATGCAGGTCGACCAATCCAATACAGAAATAAAAGCACAAGTTACGAAACTTGAAGGAAAGGTTGATCAAAATAATAAGGCTACGATGGAGGCTATCTCTAAAGGAGATGATGAGGCAATTGCCGCATCACAACAAGGGGATGCTGATACTATCGCTGCTTCTAAGCAAAATACCAAAGAAGAGGTTGCCAAGCTTCGTTCTGATATTACGAAATCTATGGATATGCAGAGCGAAAAGACATTGAATCTCGCTAAAGTTGAAGATGCCAAAGTCCAAAAAGATGTTATGGCAAATTCCAATAGTTTAAAGGCACTCACGGCTAGACTTGAAAGAATCTTGGCTGCAGTGTCGGCTAATTCAGATGATATTGCCGAGCTCAAAGCTGATGCAGCCTCAAAACCAACGCTTTTGACTACCGTCAATTTCAACAGTGGGCAGACAGGTTTGTCCAGCAAGGCTAAAGAGATGCTCGATGGCATCGTTGGTCAGATTATGGAAAACCCAGAAGCTGAAATACTTGTTGCGGGCCATGCAGATGGCACGCCAGTATTACGTGGTAGTCACCGAAGCAATTGGGATCTATCTCAGACACGAGCAAACTCTGTCGTTAAATATTTGAAAAGCAAAGGTGTTGACGCTGCCAGGATTAAGGCTGTTGGAAAAGCACATACGGATCCGGTTGCGTCACAAAATACCGCTGCTGGTAGAGCAATGAATCGCCGGGTAGAAGTGATTCTGAACCCATCCGGTTCTATGATGTAACTTTTTACCCTTCATATTTGCCCTTAATTTTTTATCCAATATCGTTAGGATGTCCTAATTTGGGGCATCCTACTTTTTTGAAGTTTTGTACCGTCTTATGTCTATACTCTTTGAAATTTGGATATTACCGCAGCTTTTATAGTTTGGATGCTCTGAATAATGCGTTATCTATTTATAATCCTATTTTCCATTTTTATCATCTCAGGCATTTCATACGCTGAATTTTCCGATGTGCAGACATCACGCCCACCATCTTTTTTACACAATCAAATTTCATCATTACAGTTTTCCCTTTTTTCTTATAAACCTGAATTAGGTAGCTTGACTCAGATTTTACAGGGTGCTGGCGTATCCAAGTCCCCTGTTGCCATGATGCCTACACTCTCAATTGTTCTACAACACATACCTGAATTAGATTCTCGGTTAGAAATTGGTCATTGGCGCACTCAGCTTGATACACCACCGCCTAATTCAACATCACTCAAAGCTACGCTTATGCCTATATCCTATCAGTTAATCTACCGTCCGGTGCTACTATATGAATATCTACCCATTTATTTCGGGGCAGGTTTCGGTTTTTTAAGAGCTAATTTTGATGGTAACGTGGTTGACTTGCTTGCAGAACAAGGCATCGTGCTTAATGATAGTGCTTCATCGACAATAGGTTATGTAATTGCTGGTATTGAGTTGTTTCAATGGGAGTCGCAATCCGGTGCTCGCGCCACTATCGGAAATAATGCCATTATCAGTTTAGAATTAAAACGAATTCTGAAAACCGTTGAAACCACTGGCCCTCAACCGTTTAATGTAATTTTAGATGGAACTGCAATTGGAATCGGAGTTAGAACGCAGTTCTAATCGTTGGATGGACTTCAAACGATACGCTACCCGCATCCTTCCGTTTCTAATTTGTCTCATGTTCGGGATAATCCTCGGACGCTATTCAGAAACGCCGCTTGCTTTTCTCTGTCTATTAGTTGCAACAGGAGTGTTTGTATTCGTCGGGATGGAGTTAGCACTTTATGTGTTGTTAATCTGTTTACCCTTCTCTTTTCGCTATATTATCCCTCAACTTCTTGAAATTCAAACGCCGACTGAGCCGTTATTAGGCATGCTCAGTGCGGTTTATTTGTTAAAAAAGATCTTAGATTTTGTGCTGGGAAAGCGGCAGCGCATTTCAACCTTTCCATTTTTACTGCCTGTTTGCTTTTTGATATTTGTTACCTTCCTATCCGCAATCAATACGCCAGACCTATTTGGCACTTTGAAAGGTGCGTTTCGTGCTTCTACCTACATCATGTTCAGTTTAGTGGTGTACGATTTAGTCCAACATCGGCAAAATTTAAAGAGCGTATTTATCGCCTCCTTTCCGAGTGCAGCAATTGCTGTTGTATGGACAGTTTTTGTACTCCTCTATCATATTGACGAATGGCAGTGGACCAGTGCTTATCGAAGTTCTCCGTTCACTAATTATTCTGTCTACGGTTCATTTACAGCAGTCTTTTTCCTAATCTGCCTCAGTCGCTTGTTATTTGATAATCGACAATATAACCGTGCGATGTGGGTAGGGTGGTTTATCTGCTTCGGAGTAGGTCTGATTATGTGTTTTTCGCGTGGCGTGTGGCTTTCAGTTATCGTTGCTGTTGGATTCATGCTGATACAATTAGGGAGAGGTGTTACACACAAAAAGATTCTATTTATTGGGGCTGCATGTCTTGTTTTATTAGTGTGTTTAAGTCTGCCAGGGGTTTATGGCTCGGTTATGGAACGTGTCTTATCAACGGTAGATTTAAGCTATGCCTCCAACCAAGCGAGACTTATGCGGTGGGGACAGGCAGTTAGTATGTTTCTTGAAAGCCCTATTTTGGGAAAAGGCTACGGGGCATTTGCCATGCTTTACGAGGAAGATGTTGGACTTGTAGGCAGCTACATCGCACAGTTTCAGTTGGGGGCACACAGCGAATATCTTCAAGTTATGGCAGAACTCGGCATTGTCGGGTTAGCAGTATGGATGTGGTTGAATCTTGCGTTTTTGCGATACGGCTTTCGTGCCCTTAAACGGATTGAGGATGGCTTTTACCGCTCAATCATTATTGGACTCATGGCAGCTGAAATTTCTTTGATGGTGCATTTCATTGTGAATAACCTGCTGAACGGTGATGCGATTGGCGTGCCGTTTTGGGGAATTTACGGTTTGCTGCCTGCTGTTGTGCAAATTGCGGAACAGGAAAAGGAAATTACACCACAAGAAAACGAAAATAGGGTATAATCTAACAAACCGCATAGATGTCAAATTTTGGAGTGAACATGAATATTGTCCATATTATTTCAGATACATTTAGACGAGACAACTTAGAGATTTATGGAGGTAAGGGTTACAGTCCGGCACTCAACGCCTTTGCCGAAAAGTGTGTTGTCTTTGACAAAGCTTATGTTTGCAGCTACCCGACCGTGCCAATCCGTGGTGATTTGGTGACGGGTGAAGTGGGTATATGTCGACGAGGATGGGAACCGCTGCAACGCAACGTGCCTGTAATCGCAAACGATCTTACAAAAGCAGGTGTTGTCAGTATGATGATCGCCGATACGCCGCACCATCTCAACAATGGATTCCTTTACAACCGAGGTTTCACAGGATGGAAATGGATTCGTGGACAGGAAAGCGATCTATTAGAAACCCACCCTTATGACTTTGATACAGAAGAAGGACTGCGCTATCGTGAACACACACGCCCACATCCGAACAAGTTGCCCGCAGGACTTTTCAACCACCTTAAAAATAGTGACTCTCGGAGGAATGAAGGGGACACCTTCGTCGCGCAAACGGTGCAAACTGCGTGCGACTGGCTTGAACGTAACTATCAACACGAAAATTTCTATCTGATGGTAGACACGTTTGACCCGCATGAGCCGTGGGATGTGCCAGAGTGGTACATCAGACGGTTTGACCCAGATGATTATGATGGACCGGAACCTATCTATCCAACCTACGGTCCAAATAATATGGATGAGCGGACAACCCAACGTCTCAATGCACTATACCGTGCTGAAGCGTGTCTCGTAGACAATTGGATTGGGCAGTTGTTACGGAAAATTGACTATATGGGATTGATGGAAAACACAATGATCATTTTCATGGCAGACCACGGCTTTCTGTTGGGTGAACATGGACTTATTGCGAAAAATCTCGGTATGTATGAAGAGATTGTTCACATTCCGCTACTCATTTATCATCCCGATGCTACACCTCGCCACACAGATGCGCTTGCCAGTATTATTGATATACCAACAACAGTGATTGATGTTTTCGGCGCAGAACGCGGTAAACAGGTCGAAGGCAGTAGCTTGCTGCCAATCGTCATGGGAGACACCGACACGGGCAGAGATTATGCGATTACACACGGCGCATGGGGTGGCGGATGGAGTCCTGATGGTGGAAGCCCGCACGGAAGTGTTACGGATGGCACTTGGTCGCTATTGTTGGAAAATAAGGGGGCACCTCAACACTTGTTCCATCTTCCTTCGGATCCCGAACAGATGAAAAATCGGTTTGAGTCGGATATAGACGAGGCATGCCGACTCTATCAAGCATTTTTGGAATTTTTGGGACAGCACGGTGGACCAAAGGCTATGGTCGAACAATTCCAGAATAGATGGCCTATTTAAGTTACGAGTCGTCAGTTTTGAACGATGTGTAAGTAATGACTTACACTATATTGTAAACGATGTTTTAACTTTAAGCAGCGCGTTTGTAAAGCCTGCATACTTAAGGGAGGGGTTTCTTTAAACCTAAAAAACTTTTTATGAATATACGGAATTTAGTAGTCGAATTTATCGGTACCTTCGCGCTCATCTTTATCGGTGCAGGTGCGTTAGCAATTGATAAAGGAGGGTTAGTAGGCGTTGCACTTGCCCACGGGTTGGTCATTGTGGTGTTTGCGTATGCCTACGGACATATCTCAGGCACACATATCAACCCTGCTGTGACGCTCGGACTCTTGGTAGCAGGAGAAATCCGATTTGGTGCAGCCATAGGATATTGGATTGTGCAGTTTGCTGGTGGAATTGCAGGGGCATTGGTGCTTAAAGCAGTACTACCAGTAGATGGTGATTTGGGTGTAACTATTTTGACTGAAGGTGTAAGCCCAACTCAGGGGGTTTTTGTTGAAATCATACTAACTTTCTTCCTCGTTAATACGATTTTCAACACAGCCGTAAGCGGAAAAGCGAGAAACCTTGCAGGACTTGCCATTGGGTTAACTTTAGTGTTTTGTATCCTAATGGGTGGACCGTTGACCCGTGCCTCGCTCAACCCCGCACGGACGTTGGGACCTGCTATCGCAAGCGGTAATTATGCTGACCTTTGGCTCTACTTCGTTGGTCCATTTATAGGATCAGTGCTTGCCGCGCTTTTGTATATCGGTGTTTTGAAAGATAAAGGTGCTGAAGCTGAGTAGTTAATAATGAAAAATAAAACAGGCTGATGCATTTTAGCATTAGCCTTACTTTTTTATTATTGCAAGGCACAGGGACCTCACACGACAATATATCGGATTAAGCATCAGCGTTGATAGGAATTTCAGTTGGTTTTGCTTCTTCTGTTTTCGGAGCTATCACCTTCAAAACACCATCTTTGAATTCTGCTTTTATCCCATCAACAACAACGTTTGGCGGAAGTGGAAACTTACGATGAAAACTTCCATAACGCCTTTCTGAACGACGTAAATTCTGTGTTTCGTCAGTTTTTTCCTGCCGTTTTTTCCCTTTTATTGTCAATTGACTTTCAGTTACGGTAACATTGACATCGTTTTGTGCAACACCTGGGAGTTCAACTGACACTTCAAACCTATCTTCAGCCTCAGAAAAATCAACGGAAGGCCGCCAATTAGATTTACCTCTTCGGGGTTTCTCTTTCCTAAACGCAACTGCTCTGTTAAATTCGGGAGGTCTATGATGTCCTCTACCTCTTGGTGGGCGATGCTCCCAATTTCCACGTGCTTCAGGTGATCGGTGTTGTCGGCGTCCTCTTGCTTGTAGTGGTGGTCCCTGTCTTTCTGCTTCAGGGTGTCCCGAACGGTGGAGGGGGTGTCTTCTACCGCGTCCCTGTGTGGACTGATGTCGCCGTCCGCCTCTGGGACCACGTTGGAATGAATTTCTCATTTCAATTCTCCTTTTCTAAATTTGTAATCTACTTTATTCTTTACTTTCTTTGACCGCTATACCTCTCAAATTGTTCGGATTAAGTGATGTAACGTTAACAGGGCAGGCACAATCAATTGTACCCGCCCTATTGTTTATGGGTTATTTTAACTCTCTTGCGGAGCATCCGCAGCTGATTGAGCAATGATCGGAATTTCTTTTGGCTTCGCCTCTTCCGGTTTTGGAATAGACAGCGTTAAGACACCGTCCTTGAATTCAGCTTTGATGCTGTCAGTCTCTACTTTCGGAGGAAGTGCAAATTTCCGTTCAAAGCTACCGTAATGCCGTTCAACTTGCCGAAAATCCTTGGAATCGTCAGTTTTTTCCTGCCGTTTTTCTCCCTTTATGGTTAAGAGGTTCTCTTTGACAGAGATTTGGACATCATCTTTTGTGACACCGGGGAGTTCAGCCCGAACTTCAAAACTATCATCCGTTTCTGTAATGTCAGCAGACGGTCTCCATTTGTATTCCTGTGTTTCGGGTCGCGCAAATAACGGCGTAAACAGAGAGTTGTAGAATTTGAAAGGATTTGCCACTGGTCTGCGTAAAGTCAAATAAGTCATTTTTATTCTCCTTATATTGTGAAAAGTTTAGCATATTATTGTTATACGTTACGTATTGGGAGGACATGCCCTCATAGTATTCTGGAGAAGGGCACATCCGTTTTTGTTAGGTTAAGAGTTTACCGAAATCGGAATTTCAGTCGGTTTTGCCGCTTCCGCTTTTGGAATTGTGAGAGCTAATACACCATCTTTGAATCCAGCTTTGATATCAGCGGTTTCAACATTCTTCGGTAGCGTAAAACTTCTTTGGAAGCTGCCGTATCGTCTTTCCACACGATGGAAGTTTTTGCCTTCAGCCTTCTCTTCCTGTTGCTTTTCACCTTTAATTGTGAGCAGGTTATCGGTTACTGAGACGTTGACATCGCTTTCCACGACACCAGGAAGTTCAGCATGAATTTCAAAACTGTTTTCTGTTTCAGAGATGTCCACCGTGGGTATCCAAGACGTATTTTCAGCATTAGTTTCACTGTCCTGAGAGGAAAGCATATCTCCGAAAACTCTTCCCATTTCGTTGTGAAGGTTGAATAGATTTCCTATCGGTCTGCGTGTTGTTAAATGTCTCATTTTTTTCTCCTTTTGATTTTAGGTTTATGTAAATTTTATACGCAAGTCCTGTGCCAATTTTTTTTGACACAATTCTGAATTGTTTTGCACCTAACAATAAGTATAAGCAATTTATATGCCAAAACTTCATCTATAGTAAAACCTAATAATTAATGGGACATTTCTGTAGCGCAAACTGTATGAAGATTAAGTTATTAATTCGGTAATTTTCTGTCCAATGCAGGTGTACACCTCTGCTGGCGAGGCGGGGAATGCCTAAAGACGAATGCACGTATGGCATTCGCCATGATTCATACCGTTGATTTCTTCCTAACCTCGCTACATTACCTAATTTATTTTTTTATCTTCATTTAGTTTGCGGACTAATATGCACAATCTAACAGATTGTGCATATTAGTAGAAACTTAGGTTTTATTACACAACTATGGAAATAGTTATATGAAAATCCTATCTGCCATATTGACATATCCGTGCCATATTGAAACGGTGTCTATGTCAAAAAGGCGGGGTGTGATAGTCGGAGAGTTGTAGGTAGATTTAGATAGGCAGAGAAGGTAGGTTCTATTTTTTTTACTCAGAAAGTTGAGCGCGTATCCCCGCTGCAACGGTATGTAACGCAACAGGATTATCATTCAAAAATGGAATTATTAGATCGGCGTACTTTTTACAAGGTTCCGTGTAAATTGGGAAATTAGGTAGGACATCCCGTCGGTACCAACTGATTGCGCTTTCAAGGCTTCCGCTGCGCGTGCCGACATCGCGGAGCATTCGTCGCAGTACTCTTTCATGTGCGTCAACGTCCAAAAAGATTTTAATATCTATTAACTCTCGGAGTTGATCATTCCAATAGATAAGGTGTCCTTCTACAATTACGACATCGCTTGATTCTATAATTTTCTTTTCATCACCACGTTGCGCTGCACGGGTTCCGGATGTAGGCATTTCAATGGGATTTCGCGCTCGGAGTTTTTCAATATCTGCAATAAGTACATCCCAACACACCGCATCTGGATGATTTGCTGTTACCACCTTTTCACGTTCTTCAGGTGTGTATTCTGACCAATCCCGAAAGTAGGAGTCTTGGTGTAACGTGATAGGTGAAAATTCAACGAGTTGTTCTGCCAAAGCAGTGGCGAACGTTGTTTTTCCAGAGGCTGAACCTCCCATAATCCCAACGGTGATTGGTTTAATCGGACCATTTTTTGCCATTTTATGCTTCCATTCAAATTTGTTATTAACTGTAAAACAGGAATAGAATATCATAAATACGGGTTATTGTCAACTCTGAGTGTGTAAATGATCAGTCTGAAACCTACTTGACATTTAACACTGTTTCTGATATTATATCAATATATTTATCAAGGATACAGATAGAAATTAAACCATGAAAAACACTTACCCCCTCTTTTCATTAATAAGTCTCGCGCTGGTGCTTCTGTTATTCACAAGTACTGCTTATTGTGATATAGTTCTTCCTAACCCCTCTGGCAGTGAGCAATATGTCATTGTAGACCGTGAAAACGGAGACAGACTCACAGGTACATTCCGCGGTGCTACTGATACACATTTTGAAATAGAATATAACGGACAAGTTTTAAAGTTTCCATTGAAAGGACACACACTTAACTTTTTCTCAGACCTTGAAAATGTTCCCAACCAAATCGCAGCAAAACATTATCGTAATGGGCTTGCCTTGTTAGATTTAGAATCACCAGAATTAGCGAAACGAAAATTTGAAGCAGCATTAGAAGAATTTCCGAAGTTTGCCGATGCACATTATCAACTCGGACTACTTTATAAAATAGATGAAGATATAGATAATACATTAGCAAGGTTCCGTTCTGTTGCACTCATAGATGCACAAAATTTTGACCTTGTACCGATACTTCAAGAGATTGGTAATAATGCGATTGCTACAATCGATGGCAGTACGGACGCTACGGAAAAGTATGCACAAGCAGTTAAAGCCTTCCAGTTAATACTCAAGCATTATCCTGAACATGAATCTGTTGCAAAACTTAGTTACCAAACAGGATTCCTTCTGGTAAAAGAATTAAAAGACGCTCCAGCAGGACTTGAATTATTACAAAAAGCGGTCAATCAATTCCCTAATTTACCTGAACATGAAGAGGCTGTTTACCAAATAGCGGTATTACAAGCTGAAATCGGAGAACTCGAAAACGCCTTAAATATTCTGAAACAATTCAGCAGGATCTATCCAAACAGCGATTGGGTTGATGATGCTCACTTAAAACGCGCAATAATTTATTTACAAGTTGGGGATAGAAAAAACGCTGTTAACGTAGCGAACCTTGTCCGGCAAAATAGTGATGATACCACCATTATTGAACAAGCAAACGAAGTATTACAAGCGAGCGCGTGGAACATCTACACAGACAATTTACCTGATCCGAATATCCAGGCTATTGCCGTTGATGGAACATCGCTGTGGATAGGGACACCAAGGGGGATAGCCCAAATCGAAACCGGTGGCAATGGCGGATGGAAAGCGAATGAAGCCGCCGCATGGCGAATTAACGATAACAAACATGTTTCCACAGCACCTGATGTCAGCGCAATTGCAGTGAACAAATCTGAAGTATGGGTTGGCACTCGAAATCAAGGTGTCTTACATTTTAACAAAAAAACGACCGAAGTAAAAAATTACACAATTGCCGACGGTTTGCCCAGCATGTGGATCCGAGATATCAAGATGGATAATGAAGAAATTTGGTTCGCTACAGATGCTGGCGTTGTACGACGGAATCTTAAGACCGGAATGATAGAAGCCCATTATAATCAAGAAAACAGCAATATCCCTAATGACATCCACTCCATAGCACTTACTCCCGAAGGAATATGGGTAGGCACATCAGGAAACGACATTGCTGTTTTCGATCGCGAATCAGGACTTTGGGAATCTAAAAATTTTTTGGAGATTGAACCAGAGACACAAGTTGTAAGGTTTGATGTTGTTGAAGACAAAACACTGTTTTCTTGGTATAATGAAGAAAAGAGGGGAAACGGCTTTTTTAAGGCAAACTGGGATGGTGCGGATGGTGTTTCTTATCCCGTAGAATCCGATTTAGAGGTCCAGGAAGATTTAGATGGCATCTTCGTTACTGGAGTTGCTGGCAAAAAATACCTATGGGTTGCTGTAAAACACTACGTTACTATTTACGACCTACATAGTGATAAGTATGTGGGGACTATTGACTACCCGAAAATAGTATTGGAAGATCTATCTGTCCAGTGTATTGCAATTGACAACGATCGCGCGTGGATAGGTACCAACAAAGGCATGCTGATGATAGAGAAACAAAAATTCAGCCAGCCGGCAGAATAGGATTTTGGACAGCCGAACACTTTACTTATGTAATCATGCAACAACAGACAAATACAAAACAGGTCATCCGCTGGAATCAGTCAAAACCGACGCGTGTTGAAGACGAATTGGTTGTTGAAGAACCGCTTGAAATTCGGGTGGGAGAACAGAGCTTAATCGTTGTCATGCGAACCCCTGGACATGATTTTGAACTTGCAGCAGGGTTCCTTTATACCGAAAGCCTCATCAAATCGGGAGATGACATTGAAATCATAGCATACTGTGACGAAGTCGATACCAATGAAAAAACTAACGGTCACGGTGCGGGTTTGGAAACGATGCAAAACATCGTCAATGTTCATTTAACACAAAATTTGAATCTTGAAGATCAAGCAGGTTGGCAACGGAATTTCCATGCAAATGCCAGCTGCGGTCTCTGTGGTAAAATGACAATTGAGTCTGTTAAACATCAAGTAGCTCCTCTGGATTCGGTATTCCGCTTGCATCAGAGGATATTTTACAAACTCAATGATCGGTTACGCGCTGCGCAATCGGTTTTTGAAAAGACGGGTGGACTACATGCAGCAGGGCTTTTCAATGAAAATGGTGAGCTGCTTATTGTCAGAGAGGATATCGGCAGGCATAATGCTGTTGATAAAGTCATCGGGCAAGCTTTGTTAGCAGAGATGCTACCACTTGACAAACATATTTTAATGGTGAGTGGACGCGCAAGTTTTGAGATAGTACAAAAAGCATTGTTCGCACGGATTCCTATCGTTGTCGCTGTTTCGGCAGCATCCACACTTGCTGTTGACTTAGCAGATGAAGGAAATCTTACATTAATCGGTTTTATGCGCGGAGAACGTATGGCGGTCTATAGCCACCCTGAGCGGATATTCAGTGAATAGGAAGATATGAACAGACAATTCCAATTTTGCCGACGAATCTTGCTATCTTTTCCAGATGTAGCGTCTCTATATGGTAAGTAAACTAAAAGGAGTAAATTTTCATGCATTCCATTTTGAGCGGTATTCAAGGACTCGTTAATTTGCTATTTCTCGTAGTTGTGTTAGGCACCTTAGGTATTTCAGCGCTATATGCCTACAAATTGCGCGAACGTTATAAAAATGCAGATTTTCCGTGGGGAAAAGCTTTGGCAATAATCGGCATTGAAGTTCTTACTATGGTAGCCTTTAACATCTTCTTTGAGATTTTTAAAGCCAATTGGCTGTGGATTACAATCGTCGGAATTGTTGTAATTTTCTTCATTCTCAAGCGAAAAAAGCGAAAATATGTATAAAAAATAGATTGTGAGGTAAAGGTTGGTTCCACATCCTTACCTCACATTTATAAAGGAGATAACTATGCCTCGAACCGGTAGAGTCGTAGTTGCTTATGGTAAAGATTTTGAGATACGCGAATATCCGGTGCCTGATCCTGCACCGAATACATTGCTGCTCCGTCAAGAGTTGGCAGGTATCTGTGGCACCGACCTCCACAACTGGCAGAACGGCTTCAAAACAGAGATACTCTTAGGGCATGAAAATGTCGGTATTGTTGAGGCAGTTGGGGAAGGTGTGAAGACAGACTATGTCGGCAAACCGATCAAAGAAGGGGACAGGGTGATATTCGCACCCGGCACCGACTACGGCGGGTACGGTTTTCAATGGAACCCGGATGAAGCACCACATTTTCGTGGCGGATTTGCTGATTACATGTATCTCACCTACCCGAATACCTGTTTTATGAAAACAGATGTTTCACCAGAGGTTGCTGTCCTTACAGAGCCTTTCACTGTCGGTGTTCACGCTGTCATGCGAGGTGAGATAAAATTCGGTGATACCGTCGTTGTGCAAGGTTCCGGCGCAATCGGTTTGGTAACCCTTGCCTGCGCGAAATTGAGCGGCGCAGGTAAAATAATTATGGTCGGTGGACCTGCAGGACGATTGGAACTCGCAAAACGGTTCGGGGCAGATGTCACAATTGATATTGAAGAGGTTACCTCCCCTGAGGAGCGAACAGAACTCGTTAAATCTGAAACACCACGCAATGAAGGGGCAGCTGTTGTTTTTGAATGTGCTGGCTTTCTCCCCGCAACGCCAGAGGGATTAGGTTATACAAGACGTAGCGGGACTTTTGTGGAAGTCGGTCACTTTGTGGATATGGGTTCAATTGATTTCAATATCAATCAGTTACTCATGCGCAAAAACCTTCGTGTTGAGGCTATCTGGGGAAGTCAATATGAACACTTCGTCAGAGGACTGCCGCTCCTTGAAAAAAGTGAATTACCGTTTGCTGACATGGTTAGTCATCAGTTACCGCTCTCACAGGTTGAAGACGGATTTAAGGCACTTGATGGCGGCTACCGTATCAATGGTGAAACAGCCATCAAAATTGCTGTTCGCGCCGAGGAATAATACCAAATTAACGCGATTCGTCTCGGTAGGTGCGGTTTCCTAACCGCACCTGACTCCAATAAAAAAAGATAAATCTTGTTAATTTGATAAAAGAAAACAAATAATTGAATATAGGAGATGAAATTTATGTCAAAAACCTATCGCGTTGGCTTTGCTTCGTTAGTCCATGATCATGTCTGGGGCGAACTGAATCGCTGGAAGGAACACCCAAACGTTGAAATCGTCGCAGCAGGCGATGTCAATGCAGAATTACGCGACCAATTTAAATCAGAAACGGGTGTTGAAAACGTCTATGATTCTTGGCAAGAGATGTTGGAAAAAGAGGAATTAGACATCGTTCAAGCGTGTGCAGAAAATAACGCTGGTCCGGAGATCGTTGAAGCTGCAGCCGCGAAAGGCGTTCACGTCGTTTCAGAAAAACCGATGTCAGCACGACTATCACAAGCAGATCAGATGTTAAACGCTGCGCAAAACGCTGGCATCTCACTTATGATCAATTGGCCCACTGCATGGAGCCCGGCACTGAATACTGCTATGCAGCTTATCAAAGACGGCGCAATCGGTGATGTTTTCTATTTCAAATGGCGTTCAGCACACAACGGACCAAAAGAAATCGGATGTTCTCGCTATTTCTATGAGTGGCTATACGATGAAGAGAAAAATGGTGCAGGTGCATTGATGGACTACTGCTGTTATTGTGCAGATATGTGTGCCTATCTACTCGGTTTACCTGAGCAGGTAACCGCTTTCCGCGGCACCTTTGTCAAAGACTATCCACTTCCTGACGATAATGCCGTTATCCTGATGAAATACGGTAATGCATTCGGTATCACGGAAGCATCGTGGACACAAAAAACAGGTTATGTCACACCTAATCCTGTAGTCTATGGTACAGAGGGGGCATTGACAGTAACCGGTAACCAAGTAAACCTAAATCCCGCTGGCGGTGATGCCAAAGTTATAGACCCCGATCCACTGCCAGAAGGTATGCGGAATGCCCCAGAATATCTTATTCACTGTCTCGAAACAGGTGAACCGATAGATGGTTTGTGCTGCCCATACATAAGTCGAGATGCACAAGAAATCTTGGAAGCAGGGCTTGTTTCTGCGGATAGTGGTCAAGTTGTTAGCCTGCCGATGACATAGATAGACGATAATTTATGTAATTTCTTGGCCGGTTTTCACAACCCAACTTCAAAAAGGAGAACCTAATTGAGCGAAAGAATACCGATAGCCTTACAGTTATATTCCGTTAGAGGTGATTGTGCGCAAGACCTATCCCTTACACTTCAGGCAGTCGCACAGATGGGATATGAAGGCGTTGAATTTGCCGGATACCATGACCGAACCGCCGAAGAATTGCGCGGCATGTGTGATGACCTTGAATTAAAAGTCGTTGGCACACATACAGGATTGAACACACTCCTCGGCGACGCACTCGCCAAGACAGTGGAATTCAATAAAACTCTCGGCAATCCCTATCTAATTGTTCCGGGATTGGGAGGAGAGTACACAAATTCGCAGGAAGCGTGGCGAAACACAGCAAAACTTTTCAACGAAATTGCCGAAAAAATCGCCGACCAAGACATGTTTGTTGGCTACCACAACCACACGGGTGAATTTAAACCTTTAGAAGGTGAAGTGCCGTGGGATACATTCGCAAGCAACACTCATGACAGTGTTGTCCTGCAAATTGACACAGGGCACGTCCTCCGCGCCGGTGCCGACAATGTTACGTTTATCGAACGTTACGCCGGCAGGTCAAAACTGGTACATATCAAAGAATATTCTGCCACGAATGACAAGGCACTCATCGGAGAAGGGGATATACCGTGGGACGATCTGTTCCATGCCTTTGAAACCGTCGGCGGTACCGAATGGTACATCGTTGAACAGGAAAGCTATGCATATCCGCCGCTTGAATGTGCCGAAAAATGTCTTGAAAATCTACGAAAGATGGGGAAAATATAGGTTTGCGTGAACCCGATGCATCGCAACCGAAAGAGGGTGCCTGTGCTGTTGATACAGACCTTTTGCTCTGGTGGGAAGATTTCTACCTACCCATCTTTGAGTACGTCCTACCCAAGATGGGGGTGATGGAAGGTAAAAAAGTGCTTGAGTTAGGCACAGGCACAGGTGGCACTGCAACGATGCTTGCAAAACTGGGGGCATCCGTTGTTGGAATTGATTTGTTACCCTTTCGACTTGACGAAGCAAAAGAGAGGGTAAACCAGCACAACGTTGCCGATGCCGTTGATTTTTCGCTCATGGATGCTACCCAACTCGCTTTTCCTGACGATACCTTTGATTTTATCATCTCTAAATCTGTGTTGGTGTTTACCGCACATGCACAAACAGCGAAAGAGTGCTACCGTGTACTCAAACCGGGCGGAAAAGCAATTTTCATTGAAAATATGCGGAATCATCCGATGGTATGGCTCTACCGCAAACTGTTTCTCAAATACTCCGGCGAGTTACATTATTTCTCAATCGCCGATATTAAGGCAATCGGCAAAGAATTTGACGAGATGGAACACCGTGAATTTCATCTCCTCTCTTTAGGTGCGCTGTTTTGGCAAAAGGTTATTCCAATTCCGTTATTTTATCGGGGGACACTCCAACTACTCAGATTGATTGATAGAAGTCTGTTACGAATTCTTCCGATACTTAAGCGTTTCTGTTGGATCGCCGCGATGGTTTGCCATAAAAAGACTTGAACTTTACTTGTCTTCGCACCTATAGTAGATTTTAGAATTACCTGAACACTTTTATCCATGCGTTTAGCAAACCTAACGGGCTGCGTGTGTTGTAGCACAATCTAACAGGTTGATGCTCAGAAATGTCCACGTAATTATATGCTTTACTATAAAAACTTAATGAAGCAACAATTAATCTCTCTGATAAACCACCTGTCCCGCCAGAATCGTTGTTATCAAATCTATTTCACAAGTTGCATCATTCCACTCAAATAAAATCAGGTTAGGTTGACTATTCTCATCTATACTGTTAATATCTTCTGCCACACCGAGTAGCCGCGCAGGTTGTAACGTTGCAAGAGAAATTGCCTCTTTCAGAGTAATTCCTGCAAATCGCACACTATTTTCAATACCCCGTGCTAATTCAATAGCAGAACCCGCAAGATACTCCGTGCCAGCTAAACGGACGCATCGATCCGAAGTCAATTCCACCGGTTGCCCAGCAAACTGATACTCCCCAGGCGGCATGTCTGCTAACGCCGTAGCATCACTAATGAGAATACATCTATCCAGCGTTTTCGCACGTACCATTGATTTAACAACAGCAGGCGGAAGATGGTGCCCATCAACAATTAGACTCGCGAAAAGTTCATCGGCTGCGAGTTGCTCCCAAATATAGTTCGGATGGCGCCGAATAACCGCATGCGCGCCGTTGCCGAGATGTGTAGAAAGTTTGGCGCCTGCACTAACTGCCGCACGGATATCTTCTACAGACGCATCTGTATGCCCTAACGCTACAATGATGCTATTCTTAACCAATTTCTCAATAAACGGAATAGCACCCTCTTTCTCAGGCGCAAGGGTTACGATACGGATCATGCCTTCTGCTATGTCTTGCCATCGCTGAAATTCGTCCCAGTCTGGATCCTTGACATGTTCCAAGGGATGTGCACCGCGTGGGCCATCTTCTGTTGAGATATAGGGGCCTTCAAGATGTATACCAAGGACTGCATGTGCAACCATTGGGTCTGTTTCACACGCTTGGACAACGGCGCGGAGAAAATTACAAATACTTTCAAAGGACGCTGTCACCACTGTTGGACATAAGAAACCAGTTCCGACACGCCAGAGCGCATAAACCATTGCACATACATCCGCTGCTGTTACGGTGGCAACATTGAGATCAAATCCCGCAAATCCATTTACCTGAATATCTACTAAGGCAGGCGCAATCCACGCGTTACTATCAACAGATGTAACCTCGCTTATTGACTGAACACGGTCATTCGTAAGCGTAATTTCAACGGGTGTGTTATCAAAAATGGTCTGTCCACTAAATTTCATAATGGGTTACTATAAACTAAAAATTGATTTGTTGCCAGAAAAAAGTGTTGCATTTTTCGTAAAATTCGGTTAATGTATATTATACCTTGAACGAATTACGACTGAGCGTAACAGAAAAAATGCAATTCTACCCTTACGGTTATTACACCTAAAATGTGGAGGCAGAAATGGAATATCTAACGTATGGAAAAACAGGTTTGGAAATCTCACGACTCTGCTTCGGCGCGGGGCGACTCGGAGACACATGCAAAACGCACGAATCCGGTGCTAAACTGATGTTGAAGGCACTTGACGAGGGCGTTACCTTTTGGGATACTGCCGAAGGCTACGGAACGCAACCGCACCTCGGCGAAGCAATTCGACAAATTAACCGCAAAGAAATTGTGATCCAAACGAAAACTGCTAACAAAGACCACAAAAGCGCATCAGCGAGTATAGAAAAAGCACTGCGCGAACTGCAAACAGCGTATATAGATGTTATGTTGTTACACGCAATCTCTTCCCCAGATGATCTGGCAACACGGGAACGTGAAGGTGCGTTTGATGCTTTTCGAGAAGCGAAAGCCGCTGGTAAAGTCCGCGTTATCGGTTGTTCCACTCACATATATACAGGGGCAGTCATGGATGCCGTGATTGATCATCCGGAGATTGATATTATCCTCACGACAGCGAACAAGGAAGGCAGAATGTTAGAGGGTGGCTCCTTTGAAAAACATCTTGAATATATCCAACGCGCATACAACCTCGGCAAAGGTATTAGTATTATGAAGGTTGTGGTAGCGGGAGATATTCCAGAGGCAGATAAGCCTGAATGGATTGAGTGGGGTTTCAACCTTGAAACAGCACACGCGATTAACCTCGGCATGACTGAAGACCAGCATATCACACTGGATGTTGGATTGGCACGGGCAAGCGCGCGAAGACGCCTTGTCCAAAGCAAGGCGGCATAACACACTTATCCGAGGAACCGTCCATGTCGGAAACGATGCGCGCTATAATGTGCCGTGGACCGCAAGATTACCAACTTGAAGATGTTCCGATGCCTCAAGCTGGTCCTGGTGAAGTTGTTATTAAGGTCAACGCTTGTGGTGTTTGCGCGAGCGATATCAAATGTTATACAGGCGCACCCCTTTTTTGGGGTGATGAAAACCGAGATCCTTACGTAGAAGTGCCCGTGATTGCTGGGCATGAATTTATTGGACAAGTCGTTCAACTCGGCGAAGGTGCAGGTGAAAAGTACGGATTGCAACTCGGAGACATCGCCATCGCGGAACAGATCGTCCCGTGTTGGGAATGTCGCTATTGTCGTACTGGAAAATATTGGCTCTGCCAAGTCCACAACATCTACGGATTTCAGCCAGTTGTCAACGGCGGTATGGCAGACTATATGAAGTTTCCCGCACGCTCACTTGTTTATAAAGTGCCGCCTGATATGCCTACTGCAAGTGCAGCAATGATTGAACCGCTTGCTTGTTCTATTCATGCCGTTCAACGCGGAAACATTGAATTCGGAGACGTTGTCGTTGTAGCAGGTGCTGGCACGCTCGGTCTCGGGATGATAGGCGCGGCAAAGCTGAAAAACCCAGGCACACTCATCGCTATTGACCTTATCTCTAAACGGTTAGATGTGGCACGGAAATTGGGGGCGGATATTACTATCAATCCATTGGAAACGGATGCTGTTCAACAAGTGTTAGATTTAACCGATGGGTACGGATGTGATGTTTATATTGAAGCAACAGGACACCCAAAGGCAGTTGAACAAGGCCTCCACATGATCCGAAAGGCTGGCACTTTCGTCGAATTCAGCGTCATGCGGGAACCGGTAACTGTTGATTGGACCATCATAGGCGATACGAAAGAGCTCAATATCCACGGATCTCACTTAGGTCCCTACGCATATCCGCTCGCTATTGATTATATTCAAAGTGGTGCTATAGACGTAAACCTTATAGTCACGCATCAATTCCCACTGGAAGATTTTCTCACCGCCTTTGAGATGGTTCAGAAGGGTGCCGATTCGATTAAGGTGCAGTTAGTGCCTTAGCAATTTATATGACAAACTTGCAACTTCGCAACCCCATTCTTTTGCTAAATATGGTATCATTTTGGAGATGGTAAGAATCAGCAGTACTTTTTTAAGAGATTGGCAAATTATAATGGGATTTTTCTATTGACAGTTTGAGCAAGGAGTGGTATCCTACAAAAAATTTATGTCGGATTAGTAGTATATCATGCTCGCAAACCAACCTCCCAATATCCTTATTATCATGTCTGACGAACATGCCCCGATGTTCAGTGGACCGTACGGACACCCCATCGTCCAAACCCCACACATGGACAGACTCGCGAAAGACGGTGTAACCTTCATAAATGCCTACTGCAATTCACCACTCTGCATGCCCTCACGGATGTCGTTCATGACAGGTTGCTATATCCATCACATCGGCGCGTGGGACAACGCAGCACCGTTGCGTCCAGATGCTGTTACATGGGCACACCTCCTACGCGATGCAGGTTACGATGTCGTTCTATCAGGAAAACAGCATTTCGGCGGGATGGATCAATTGCACGGCTTTCGCGCACAACTTGCTCGAGACCTACACGCAGAAAGACAGCACGGACTCACAGATTGGGATAAAGGTACACCGCCAGCATCCCGTCCATGGCAAGGACTCGCACAAGCCGGTCCCGGAACAACGGTGGAAATTGAAGTTGATGACCTTGCTGAGTCAGAGGCACTGACATATCTTCGGAATTCCGCACGACAGGAACAACCGTGGGCACTTAATGTCTCATTTATTGCACCGCATTTTCCGCTTGTTGTTCCGCAAAGGTTTTGGGACCTCTACCCGCTTGATGAGATTGACCTACCCAATATTCCAGAAGGACACCTTGAAAATCAGCATCCAGTCTATCAACGGATGCGGCGTATGTTCGGATGTGTAGATTTTCCAGAGGATTTAGTCCGCCGCGCACGCGCAGGGTATTACGGATTGATTACCTATCTTGATGAGAAAATTGGGAATCTGCTGCAGACACTTGAAGAAATAGGGCAATCGGAGAATACCGTCGTCATTTATACCAGTGATCACGGTGAGATGAACGGAGAACACGGTATGTGGCGTAAATCAAACTTCTATGAAGCTTCTGCCCGTGTGCCGTTACAAATTATGTTCCCCAATCAGATATCCGCAGGCAAACGGATTGATGAAGTCGTTTCACTTGTTGACTTGACAGTAACGCTGGTTGACATTGCGGGTGGACATTCTTTAAGTCAATTTGATGGTGATAGTCTGCTTCCCTTGGTCCAAGGCACAGCAACCGACTGGAAAGATTTCGCGTTCTCAGAATATCTCGCCCACGGCGTTGAACGTCCTATGGCGATGCTGCGAAAGGGACGTTACAAATTCAACTATAGCCTTGGCGACCCACCTGAACTTTACGATGTAACCGAGGATCCGGGAGAATTTCGTAATCTTGCCAATGAGTCGAAGTATCAAACAATTTGTAGTGAATTGGAATCACAACTATTGGCAGAATGGGATCCGGTTGAGATTGAGAAACAGGTGCGAGAGAGTCAGAAGGCGCGTATATTGATAGAACAAGTCACTGCGGGACAATGGAGAAAGCTGCCTGATAAGTGAAAGCAGACAAAGACAAGAATACCGCCTTCCAACCTTCCTATTTTTTGTTGTAATACCAATTCTGATAAATATAGTGACATTTAGAATTAAAGGGGCATTTTTGTAGCGTAAACTTCCAGTTTGCGCACGGATATGCACAAACTGGAAGTTTATGCTACAACACCGCTGGTAGATGCGGTTTTCTAACCGAATGTCCGATTAATTCTAAAGTCTATTATAAATTACCATTACGGAAATTTTAGAACTCATCTTATATTGAATGTAAGAGGCGCAATAAATTGCGCGACTACAAACGCGTTTTTTGTGAATGAGATGTTATTATTCAGAAATGGTGTAAGTTTGCTATTACTTCCTAATAACCATCTTCCGAGTCGCCGATGATTCAGAAGTACTTAACTGGTAGAAGTAAACCCCTGAAGCAAGCCGTTCACCCGAATCATTACGACCATCCCAATAAGCCGCGCGAGACTTACCGATGTAGTATCCCGCCTGTTGAAATCCCAGATCCAGATTTCGGACAAGTTGTCCCGCTGATGAATAGATGCAAATTGTGACCTCAACATCGTTTGCTAACTGATACGGCAACCACGTTTCGGGGTTGAACGGGTTTGGGTAATTGGCAAGTAGTACAGTCCGTTTCGGGATTAAGTCAGCAGGCGTGAGTCTAAGTTCGGTGAATGCCCTGCGGATGTCTGCTGCACTGATTTCGTGTTGGAGTGTGCGAATCAGAGTCCCGGTTGTGTCACGTACTTTGATTGTCAACGTGTCACCAACAGAGATAACTGCTTGACGGTTCATATCTGCCCAAGCAGCATGAAAATTGTTACTCGCAACCGCCTCAGCGACTCGGGTGTGTCCGTTATAGACAGTGAGCTTCACGCCATTGATGCCTTCAAGCTGAGCGCGGAGGACAAATGCCCACGTCTTCGGAATTGATGGCTGCATCGGAGCCGCTGCTGGCGAGGCAGTGTTTTGCCAAGCACTACCGCTGAAACTCACAGTCTTCGGTGTAGGGACGTTGATAATATACCCCTTCCCGCCTTCAATTGAAAATCCATTGCCGGTAGAATTCGCTGTCCATCCGATAAACCTTTGCGCAGCGGCATCTAATTCAATGATCATAGTCGCGCCGGTTTTTTCCATGAAAGAACGCGCTGTGTCCGGTTCGTTTGGCATCAGCGGTAGACTGATCATATTCAAACCCGCGCTGAGTGCTATATCATAAACATTCTCGCTTGTCACCGGCATTATCAGGCTGTCGGCGCGGAATGCCAGGTTTTGAATACGTTCATCGTTCTCGGGACCAACGTCTACAACGGCAAACGGGATTTCGGAGAAGTTCACTGCGAGATATTCTGCAAACGCGTCTTGTTCTGTGCCGGGAGCAGCAAAGGTCGCTTGCCCACCAGATTCTTCCTCTGTCATCACTTCAGCAAGGTCAACGCGATTCGTATACGGGAAATTAGCATACGGATAGCTGTCTCCGCCATCAACAAGAAAGGTGATCGTGACCATTCGGAACGTGCGATCTGCATCTCCCACGATTTCACCATTCTGGGCAATTGTGTCCATCAGATTTCCATCTTCGTCAGTAATGACAAGCGACTGAATCCTTGAACCTGCTGGCAGTGAAGTATCAAAACTGAACGCCATGCCTGCGATTTGCGGGAAACGTCCGGGGATTGAGCCTTCACCAGAGGCACCGACTGCGTGTTCAATGACTTCAAGCAGTTCTGCTGCGCTTAAGGTCAAAAGTGTCAATCCGTTGTTGAACCGAAGTGTATTTTCAATGTCAATCTGTGAAATCTGCCCCATCGCTTTACCAACCAAAGCATTTGCAGGCGGTGGGAACAATTCTCCATAGGCAGAGACACCAATTGGGGCGCGAATGCCTCCGCCATTTTTTAAAGATACAACTACGCTCGGGTCAATCCGTTTCCCCGCAGCAAGGTTTGCCTCAGCGGTTAGGTTACCGATGTTTGTTTCCTCTGTGCGGACAGAACCGCGATTCCCGTTCAAATAAACACTCGTTTGCCCAAAAATATTGCCATCTTTTGCAGTCACGACATTCCGTACCGCCTCTATGATTTCAATCACACGTGCTGCAGGTTCTGCATTGCCCGTGTCTACAACACCTTGCGCATCGGTGACAAAGGCACCGCTGACTGCATCGTCAATTGATTCAGGAATTAAAACACCTGCCGCATCAAAATCAACGACTAACCGTCCAACGTATCGGTAATTCCCATCTGTTCCAACAATTGCAATTGGTTCATTCGTTGCGGATTGCGTCAAGATCGGATAGGGATGATCTGCCATATCATTGGGATGGAGTCGATCTGTTTCATCTGCGAGGAGCGTGTTTGAACCACCAGAGATGATGATGTCAACATCCTTGACGTGTGCTGCGATTGCCTCATCAAGACTAATTTGTTGAAGGTGCCCGGTAAGAATAATCTTATTGATGCCCGCTGCTGTCAGTGCGTCAACGGATTCTTGAACGATAGCTGCCAAAGCCGCCATGTCGTTTGGGTCTGCCGGTGCAACTCTGACGTTCCCAGGTACAGAAAGGCTGCCGAGCCGCGGTGTTGTCATACCGACTACACCGATTTTTTCGCCGGAAGGTGTGGTGATAACGACACTCTTGGTGATACTATTCGGAATTGTGCTCGCTTCCTGCCCAGGGTCAACAACAAGGGAAGCGAGATTACTATCAAGACTAAAATCTAAGTTCGCGCTCAAGAATGGGAATGCTGTACCGACGTAATCCCTATCTGCTGCAATCAAACTTGCAAGTGTACCAGTGCCTGCGTCAAATTCATGGTTTCCAAGCGCACCCGCCATGAAACCCATCGCGTTGAGCATCAGAATATCGGCGCGTCCTGAACCTTCTCTCCCTAATACTTCACGAAGGCTCTGGTTATTGCCAGCTGCAAAAAACGGACCGGGAATATAACTATCGCCAGCACCGATGATCACTGTATTTTCAACCTCAGCTTTGAGCGCATTCAGCACCGATGAGAAGCGAGGTGCATTTTCGAGCGCCTCAATGCCACCCTCCATGTCTGCTGCGTGGAGCAGTTGAAGTGTAAAACTCTCTTCGTTTTGAGAGAAGGCAGGCGTGAGAATACTTAACAGTAAAATAGAGAACATTATTTTTGTAATGTGGGCTTTTAGCCCTATAACATTCGGAACGAAAAGTTCCTTATTCTGCATCAGAAAATACTCCTTTAATTCGGTTGGACCAGATTTGTGATATTTTTCGACTTACCACTACAATCAACAATAGACAAGAGTATATCAAATTTTCTAAAAGAGGTCAGTAGAAAAGACTGTTTATCCAGGATTATTTATAGTAAAGTTTAGAATTAATGATACATATTTATGATTTCATCTATGGC
>JAPPES010000075.1:955-2575 GCA_028824125.1 Candidatus Poribacteria bacterium | reverse complement strand
ACTCAGCACCAGCTATGGGACAAGTCTGGAGTGACATAAAAACTCTAAACTCACGGGCAAATGAACGCACTACCTATCCTACTCAAAAGCCAATTGAACTTTACAAACGCATCGTAACAGCCTCGTCAAACGAATGCGACCTGGTCTTGGATCCGTTCTGCGGATGTGGCACAACGCTAATGGCTGCGGAAGAACTAAAACGGAAATGGATAGGAATTGATTTAACCTACCTTGCTACCGGTGCTGTCAAACTTCAAATCGAGAAGTTATTTCCACAACTGCGGAACGAAGTCATTATCGCCGGCACACCTGAAAACGAAGAACAGGCACTCAGACTCGCGCACAACAATCCATTTGGCTTTGAAGATTGGTGTATCACGCATGTACTGAAATTTAAGCCAAACGCGAGAAGGGGAGCAGATGGTGGAATAGACGGCACATTCAGATTCCCAGTGGGTACTGAAAGAAGCAGACAGAAATATGGCAAAGCCGTCGCACAGGTGAAAAGTGGTACCTACACAATAGACCAGATCAGAGCATTCCGTACCGCCATGCAGAACACAGAAGCCGACTTAGGCGTTTTTGTTGTTACATCACCCCCCACGCATGGGATGCAGACAGAAGCTGCACGCTCCGGAACATACCGACACCCATTCTACGAGTTTGAAGCCCTCAAATACAGATATACGAGATACAAGACTACTTTGACGGAAAACTCCCCAAGCTACCACACGCCGAGCGCGTAGTGTTGTAAAAAAGGGTAAAAGCAGAATGAATGAACAACCCTATAAAGAGGAACACTTACAGGAATATACGGGCATCTTAACCAGTGATGATGCTCGTAACGAAAGATTCAAAATGGAACTAAAAGCAGAAGATAACCCTGTTATGGAAAGGTGGACTCAAAAAGATAAGTCCACTATAGAATTAGAATTTAAATATAATTTGGGACCTTCAATGATGTTTTTCGATCATATTCATAATAGGCATACATGCGAAATAAAAGACTGTCCCAAATGCGAAAGAATACGGAAAACGTATGATATATTTGCAGCAAACCTTTACGATTTACAGTTTGGTGATACATTCAAAATTCAGGCTGCTCTAATCAACAATGACCAAAGCGTGCTTCCAGCAGAAATCCATAATTTTCAAAGATACCAACCCTTGTGGGTTGCAGGCACAGAATACCCACTTCGGCTTCCTGATACACCAGAAGGCATCAACAAAAAACAGAGAGCAGCAGAAAAAATCCCAAAATGGAGAAGAACAAAAAAGAGCATTCAGCAATTTTTGGGGGATCGTCCTTATATAACCCAAATCATTATTTCAACAATAGGAGGTCTGATCGCAGGTGTTATTCTTACGACTTTTGTCGAGCCTATACCGCGTCTATTTAGATGGATCATCTCCTTTTTCTAACTTAGCAACCGCCTCAAAATAGTCTGATAAATACCGATTGACACACACGCAGAAATATGATTTACTATCTCCAAAAGGAGACACCCGATGAAAACGATACTCACGCTCTCGATACTCTTTTCTCTGATCTTGCTGCCAGCAGGCGGTCAAACACCACAACCGACTGTAGAAACTAAAATTGCAGTGATTGAGACCGAA
>JAPPES010000075.1:0-945 GCA_028824125.1 Candidatus Poribacteria bacterium | reverse complement strand
ATTATTGCTTGCATTGGTCTCCCTTTAGCGATTCTTGCCATCGGTGCAACGGTACGGGGTATCTTAGCAAACAGGCGCAGTAAAAAAGACCAGACCCTCGAAAAGCAGATTAAAAACCTCACACAAGAAATCGAAACGCTGAAGCAACAGCGGATTGTAAACCCTTGAGACAAGAAAAAAGTATGATTTTAATCGAAGAAAGATTCTTTAGTGCCGATCATATTCAACATATCTCAGTTGAATCAATTAATGATGAACACTATTCAGTGACAATCAATATGACAGGATATTCCACAAAACTCGGTTTTGGCATAGACTATGTGTTGAGTAAAGAAATGGCTTTTGAGTTGCGCAGAAGAATTGTCAAAGCGATTGCCGACTACAAGTCTGGTGATACTCCTTCCGTTCAGACCGTTGATATTCCTACATATCAGGAAGTGCACCCTGAAGCCGAAAACGAGAAATCTTGAGCCAGTTATCCCACCATGAAAGACACACGTCCATTAGACAACGACGATATCCGCTCGCTGAGAGGACAGTCGTATAAAAAAAGGATGATAATGTATGAGGAACAATCAGACGCCTAAATATTACCTTTACTGGCAAGCATTTGAAAACGCAACGTGGATTTTGACGGATAAAAAATCAGGTGACATCTCTGAATATAACTATTCAGAGATGTCCAGAATCGTAGAAGATGCTTATATCTCATGGCATAACAATCGCTTCGCTAAATCACATTATAATGAAGAAGAATTAAAACCTGAAAACGTTATTGTTAGATATATACATCAAGTAGGAGGTCTAATTGCTGAAATAAATAAGAGTATAGTTGTTGGTGTCAGATATAGTGAGATATTACCCGATTATACTATTGATTGCTACAATTGGCGTTATCAATGCCCACATTGTAAAGTTCCTCAAGACGAAGTAAGAGGAAAAGAA
>JAPPES010000054.1 GCA_028824125.1 Candidatus Poribacteria bacterium | reverse complement strand
GGGACTAAAGATCACTTAAAATGTTCCGAATATGCATAATGAAAAATTACCGAATTAATAAATTAATCTTCATACAGATTGTGCAACATAAGTAGCAACTTGGGTTATAAATAGCCGCGCAATGAATTGCATTTGGTGAATGTGCGTCCGACATTCACATTAAACGTATTTATTACTCTACCCATGCCATCGTTTCCCGTAGTTTTTCTTTTGCTTTTGCGTAATCCCGGCGTGCCTGATAATAAATCCGTTGTGCTTCCGTGAATTGTGCTTGTGCCTGAAAAGCATCGTTAAGAGTCACCCCGCGATACCCTTGTATTTCGACAGTGCCTTCTTCAAGTACCTGTTCTATTGCCCGTAGTTGTTGCTGAAATATTTTTACCCGTTTCTGCTCAATTTCCATGCGTTCTTTCGCATTTGCGACTTCCCGGTAATCACGGCGCACTGCAACCTTGATAAGTTTTGTTTTTTCGACGTATTCCAATTGGAGTCTTTCCAGTTCTGCAAGTTCTGCAGAGCGGAGGTTTGCTACTTTTTTCCCATCGTATAGCGGGATATTGATGTTGAAGCGTAACTCCCATCCGCCTTGCGCGCGCGGATCCGTTTCAAAAATGCTTGTTGGATCACGTTCTCGGTCAAGTATTGCTGGATCATAGAGTGCCTTCGCATCCCAAGTTCGGCTTTGTTGATGTTGTTGCAATAGTAGATGCAGATCTTTGTAACGTGCTTCAGCAGAGAGTTCAGGAAACCGATTCCACATTGTCTCCACAACGAGGCGTTCTTGACGCACAATATCACCTTGTAAGTCGCGCAAGTCAAGCCGATTGGCAAGGGAAAGTTCAACTGCATCCTCTAACGTCACATCATCATCAGGGAGAGATTCTGAGAGAACAACTTGTGCCAACGGATCAAGTCCTGTCAAACGGATGAGTTCCGCTATTTCCACGTCGAGCCGTCGTTGGAGTTTGTTAAGGTCAAGTTGCTGTTCGGACAATTCAAGCTCTGTATTGAGTCTACTGAGAAAAGGTATCCGTTTTTTAGCGTGCTTGATTTTTGTACTTTTCAGTTTTTTCTGCAGTTCCACCTCAATCGCTCGCCGCTGCTTAATTTCTTCTTCTGTGAATGTAATATCATGCCAAAGATTTCTAACAGCGTGAACGGTCTCTTTTCTGACGCGTTCATATTCAATTTCCGCTTTGCGCACCTGTTCTTGTGCAGCGTCGAGTCCTTTCGGAATTTCACCGAATTGGACGAGAAGTACGCTTATCTGTGCCCGTGTAAGATAGTCTCTCTCATCAATATCGCCGTACTTTTGGCGTTGATATCCACTGGTGAGTCCTACCTGAGGCAAGTACACGGCTTTGGAAACACCAAGGTTTGCTTTTGCGCGTTTCACCACTTTTTCCGCTTTTTTCACTGCCTCGTTGTTTTGCAAGGCAAGCTCTATTGCACGTTTTGGCTGAAGTGAAACGAGCTCTTGTGCCGATACAACACCAACTCCTTTAAATAACAACGAGTTTTGACTTACAAGCAACGCGATAATAAAAAATAGGCGGATTGCCAACGCTCCTAACCTTTTATTCATTTTAATCTCCATATATTATTTCTACCGCCGACTAATTCGGAGTGTGACAATAACCATACCGATCATCAGAAGTATCAACGCACCGACCAAAATTGTTATCGCTGATATCTGTGATTTTGATTCAACTTGTACTGTGATAGATCGGTCGCGTGCTTGAAACTTGCGGTTGTCAACCGTCACTTCCGCGTTGAGCTTTGCTTGATACTCTCCTACCGTAATGTCCGCTGGTGGATTTAGTGTGAGTTGTATTTCCGTTTCTTCGTTTCGTTTGAGTGATCCGATAACTTCAGGGGTAACCGTATATTTCCAATCCGTATTGGCATCAACAAGCATGCGGATATCAACAAGATCACGAGTACCGATGTTTTTTAATTTTGCAATCATATTAACCTGATCGCCAATTTTAATAGTCTGAAATGCATTTTGCACAAAAACCTCAATTTCTGGGACACCTTTTGGAATCAGTTCAAACCGTTCAACACCGCCTTGGATACTGGTGATTTTCTCAGTGGACAAATCCAATCGGTTGTTGACACCTCCGAGTTCGTTCGCTTCTGTTTCATCAAGTACGGCGACATAGAACTCAAGTGTATTATCAAGATAGGATGCATCCAATTCTTCTGGTAAATAAACAATTAACGACAGATTTCGCTTTGATTGTTCCTGCGTAAATTTGACTTGTGACTGTCGTGACTTTGTATCCGGGTCTTGGAATTCAAAGGATAAGCGATTCAATAGGTTAATGACACGCAATTGGAACGTGTTTTCGGTCTCTGCCAACCTGTCCAACGTTAAATCGTAGGTGACACTACTTCCTAAATTGCCTTCCTGCGAAAATCGTAGCGAACTGACGTTTACCACATCCAATGCGGACTCTTTTTGGAGATAAATCAGGCGCGTGTCGGGTTCAGGAATTTCAGGGTACTTCATTGATACTTTGAGGCTATCCACATCTTTTTGGAGTTGGAACGTCAATTCCACGGTCTCGTTGTAGCCGAGTACTGCAATCTTTTCTTCATACGGTTTAACGATATTTGTGCTATCCACAGTATCAAGTAAAGAGACATAAATAGAGCGAATCTCATTTGCTGCCGCGATTTCTTCGGGGGTTGCATTGACCGGCATCGCTTCCGTTGTTGAAGTGTTCTTTAGTTGAATTGTCACCATCATCTGGTTATCAACACGAAATTTCTTCGCACTCAAAATAGAGATATGGCGTGTATCTTCTTCAAGGTGGATTTTATAAGGGTACTCTCTGTCAAGGTATCGGAGATTGACTGTGAGACTGTCCACATTACGTCTCAGTTCAAAATCGAGTGTTTTCTTTTGTCCATCCTTTAACGTTGGGATACGGTACTCGTAGGGAAAACCGATAATAGCGTCACTGTCATCTTTGATGGAAACATAGACATTGTTGATCTCTTGTGCTGTATTAACGTTGGTTTCCTCCGTTTCATCCATCACCGCACCATACGTTAGCACAAGTTCCATGCGTCTCCGATCACCCTCTTTGTAACGTCTTGCAGATACAACAGAAATATACGGGTCTTCCTGCTTTAGGTGAATGTGGCGTTCATCTGGGGTATCAAGATAGTTCAAGTGAACGACAACATCGCGCACATCCTCTTTTATTAACTCAAATTCTAAAGTGACAGACTCGTTCTCTTTGAGTGTTTCAATACGGCGTTCGTAAGGTTCCGCAATAATCGCACCTCCAGAACCAAAACCATTCTTTTCCTTAATAGATACAAAGATGTCATCAATCTGCGCGCTGATGGTAATATCTTTCTCTAAGACTTTGGAACTCTCAACCAATTTGACAGGTAATGAACTATTCTGCAACGTAATGGAAAACATTTCGCGCCCGTCACGGGATTCATATAGACGTGTGCTTTCAACCGTGATATGCCAAGCATCCTTGAGTGAATCAAGCTCTACTTGTTGCAGATTGAGCTTTGATTTTTCATATTCCGAGGCGGCACTTTCGTATTCCTCCTCAGCTTTATTTACTTCTGAGACAGTAACGATGTTGTTTTCCTCTTCCATCATCGACCGTAAGTTCTCAAGTTCAATCTGCTTCTTTTTCATCAGGTTTTCCGCCAATTCCATCTCTAAGCGTGCAGTTTCTATCAGGATTTGACGGCTCTGTTCATCTCTGGTTTTTGTGGTCTCAACATCAGGCGGAGGTGTCTCTTCAGGTTCTGCTGCCAGCACAACTTGCAGCGACATCCCCATCACGATGACGCAAACCAGCATAAGTATTTTAATTTGCAAGGCTTTTCCTCTATTGGTATATGTTTTATACAATGGTTTAACTGATAAGTGCACCAAGTTTACTCACCTTATGTGTCAATTTAAGAAGAATACCCCGGTTTTTGTGGGATTGTCCGTTGTGTTCTTCTGAATCGCGGATTATCGCGGAGAACACGGAAGACGCGGATTATTCCTATTCACTTTCTGGACACGCACCCAGGAAATTTATTAGCAACAAACTTGTCCTCTTGCGGACAGGTGAACACGGTTTATCAGCTAACCTAACGTGAGTTTGATAAATAGTTAGGACTTCCACGTTTCCTCTTAAAGTCCTCCTGATAAGGGGATTTAGGGGGCGGGCCCCCATAGCGATAGCGTCCGGGGAGATAAAAACACCAAAATAACGATTTTTTAAGCAAATATGTCCGTTCCCTGTTCAATTTGCGCCCGTCATTTTAATTATCAAACTCACGTTAACCTATGAAAACGACTTGTCATCTCCATGCATATAATCCGCGAAATCAGTGAAATCCGCGCCAATCCGTGATTCAGACAGAAGAGGAGAACGCTAAATTGGCGCCTATGGTGCACCAAGTCTTACTCACTCGCTTCTTCCTCAGGTTCGTATCCAGCAACATAGTGCAGATATAATTCTTCAAGATTCTCTCTTTGAATCTCTTCGCGTGTTAACTCTCGCTCAAGGTTGCCTTCTACGAGGATACCTATCCTATCAGCGATTTCCTTCGCGCGGAAGATGTCGTGAGTGGACATAAAGATGGCTTTTCCTTCCTCTTTTAGTTGGCGTAAAAGGTTGAGAAAATCGGCGCCACCCTTCGGATCAAGTCCTGAAGTCGGTTCATCAAGCAAGACAGCTTTTGCATCCTTCATAATGGCAATTGCGATGCCGAGGCGTTGCCGCATGCCTTTGGAGAAAGTTTTGACGCGCCGTGTAAACGCCTCCTCGGCTAAGCCAACTCTGCCAAGTGTTTCATCCAATTCGTCGTTTGATACTTTTTTTCGACCACCAAGTTTTGCGAAAAAGGACAAGTTTTGGCGCGCTGTAAAGTTGCGATAGAGTTCAACGTTCTCAGAGACATAAGCGAGATGTTTCTTCGCTTCCAGTGGAAACTTTGGAATCTCAATGTCCCCGACAAGTGCAGTACCGCTTGTGGGTTCAATAAAGTTGAGAAACATGGATATAGTCGTACTTTTACCAGCACCGTTCGCGCCGAGCACAACGTAGATTTCGCCATCTTCCACTTTTAAGTTTAATTTATTAACAGCTAAAACGTTCTCATTATAGACTTTCGTTAAATCACGTGTTTCTAACATTTTGTTTCTCCTCGTAATCTTGCTTTCTATGCTGGACCTTCAAGCAGTATTGCTTATGTTGCATAGTCGCGTTTTGAAGGTGTAAGGTTGCATATTTTTATGCATTGATTTATGGGTTATACAGTTCCAAATTTAAATTTCTATGGTAGTCAGGTTTTCAAAACATCTTATATAAGATTACACACACTTTTCGGTGAAAAGTTCAACAAAAACAGTAGGACCAGAAATGTCACTGTGTAGTGAAGAATGTCAAATTATTGAGAGTCCTTACCGATAACGATTTCATTATCATGATTAGACCTCAACGCAAATAAACCTAAGATAAGTACCTGACATAAGAACGACAAAAAACAGAATCAACAAGAACAAATCAATAGCTGCAGCGTTGAAATCACGACTGAGACTAATTTCGTCTTCAAATGCCGGAATTGACTCCGGATTCACTGGCTTTTGTGACATACCTTCTCGAACCCCAATAATATGACGACTATTGGGATCTGCTCTATCCATATCCGTGACGAATTCTCGATATTCGCGTGCATAACGCTGCACGTTATCTAAAAATTGTTGGTGCCGTTCAAACCCTGTTCCGACAAAAACCTCAAGAAGATGCTGCATAAGCGTAACAGGTGAAATACGGGTAACGGAACGTGCCAGTTGAATTTGGGCAATCTGTTGAGTTAACTGTTCTTGGGACAAACGTTCCTCTTGTTCAGTGCCTTTGGCGAGATATTCACTATCTATCTGTATCTTTTTATCTGGAAATCCACGCGTCTCTTGCAAAAGAGCAACATATTCTTCCTTGAGTTCTTTTATGTTTTGGTTTCGACGTTTGAAGTATTCATCATAAGCCATCGGGCTTGAGAACCCACTTGCAATGGAAGCGAAGGTACTCGGTATAAAAATGACGAAAACACACCACGTCAATAGAAGTATCACAAGGCTTGTAACACTGTTTTGCACAGATGACGAAACTAACAAACCTAACGCAATAAACAGACACAGGTACAGAATCGCAATAATGAAAATAATAACTAAACGTATCCACACATCTGCACCAAGATGAACGTCGCTGGATACAGAAATTACCGATAGATTCATCAATATCGCAAAAGTAAACGGAACGCTAATACTTACTAATGCCCCTAAAAATTTACCAATCAATACAGTGTGCCGTGGCACTGAATTCGACAACATCAATCGTAGCGTCCCGCGTTCGCGCTCACCGGAAATAGAATCAAAGGTGAACAGAATCGTTATCAGACTCAGAACATACCCGATTACAAATCCCCAGTCTACTTTGACTGTATCTGGACGTACATTGAATATATTAGGAAATGCTCCGGGATAATACAACGACCAGAAAGCCCTTAAATTATTGGCGATCTGAACCCTAGATATGCCGTAGGCATAATCTGGCAAAAAGATGTCACCACCTTCGGCACAAAAATAGAGCGGAGACGGCTTTTTGTAAAGATTTCCTGGTCCTTCTTGCGCAATGCTAAATAAATCCGTCCGAGATCTTAAGGCACTCACAGATGCTGTGGTAGCATCGTGATATTTTTGCATACGCTCAGGATGTTCTTGGACATGGATAACTGCATTAATCAACATCAAAACGAAAAGCAACACAGTCGTAAGTGCAAATCGGAGGCTATTAAGATTGTCATACAGTTCGCGTTTTGTGATATGCCATATCATTTCTTATATTCCTCGTGGTTGTCGGTTATCAGTTGTCAGTTATCGGCTATCAGTTTTCAGAAGAATAGTTTTCGGTTAAAAAGGTTTGTTAAACGATAACCTCTTAACTGACAACTGATAACTGATAACTATTCTACACTTCACTCCTGTGGAAAACAAAAAATATTCCCCAAAAAAGAATTAAGTTCATCATGAGCATCAGCAGTAAATCCGGTAGTGCTCGCTTTGCATTTACATGCACATCACTTCTCTGAAAAGAAAACTGAGGAGAACTATCCCAATCCACCGCCCCTTTGTCAGAAGAAAACCATTTTCTATCCCCAAATGCGTTTTTGTCATAAAGATAGTCAATCAAAGTCCTTCGGTACTTTCGCGTCGCCTCGTAAAAATCTCTAAGTCCGAACAGGTCTGTACCTGCCCACGCTTGCGTCGCAGCGTCATACATCCCGACTGGCGAGAACCTCAAAAAGATGCGATCAACTATCGCTGGTCGAAAGAAAACAGATTCAAGTGCCTGTTTTCGCACGAGCCACGCTCGCTCTGCAGCGTCAATGGTCTTCGGTACGATCGTACGGTAATAGTTCTGAACATGCGGCACCCGAGGTTCAAATTCATCATCAAGTTTATTTACGTATGAAATAGCCAAATAGGTGTATAGAAGTGTTGACTTCGCTTTATGCCATATCTCGTCAAAACCTGAGCCACCTGCCACGCCAAGATGTGAATCCTCTCCAGGAATAGGATCATTGGCAAGGTAGTCCTTACGTTCTCTGTCGAATTCTTCCCATATCTGTTCAATTTGATTAAAAGCAGGGACCAAACGCTCTTGAGAAGACTCCGCGGACGTAATCAAAACAAGAATCACATTCGGATATACCAGCACCAAAAACCCCCAAACAAACATCGCAAGCATTAAAGCAGTGCTTGTTCTGCGGGTGATTACTGAAATCAACAGGCCGATGAGATAAAATATCGACAAATACGCGATTGAACTCAAGACAATTCCACCGATACGAAGAAAATCATCAACCTTTAGTGATACAATAGGAGATGTCGTTAGCAAAATCACAACCAAGAGAAAACTCATCAAAAGTGGTACTAGTAAACACATCATTGCACTAATGTATTTCGCCAATAAGATTTTAGCACGACTCACTGGATGCGTCAGGACAAGACGCAACGTGCCGCGCTCACGTTCTCCCGCAAGTGCATCGTAGGCAAAAATAAGTGCCATAAGACTCAGAACTACCTCAAAGATAAAAACAATATCTATCGATGAGAAGAGATTCAGAAGCGGATTCGTTGATCCATGCACCTGACCATCCCACAGTGTAGGCACAAAACCGTGATGTACAAATATTTCGTTACTCAACCGTTTATCCAAACCAACATTGAATATACTCAATAGATTTGGTGGACGGACAACATCCCAACTTATACTTACACTCGAATAGGTTGTTCTTTCCTGCATTCGCTCATGATTCGCATTAACAGCAGCATTGTAACCTTCTAACCGCTGATCATAATCATTAATCAGCACAAATGTATTAGCAACAACAAGCAACAACATAATAACAACCGTCGCTATAAATCGGAACGTCATTAGATTGTCAAGGAGTTCTCGACGGATAAGTGTTGATAACATCAAGTATTCCTCTCAACAAACAATTTTTTGTTGTGTTGCAAGATAGAGTCTGCAACGAACGAAAAGATAGTAAAAATAGAAAATCGCACGAGATTAATTGATACTACAAATGAAGCCAATAAAAGTTGCATCTTTTCACGTTCTACAGAGACCTGTAAGCACCGTGACAGGTTGGAAAAATATTAAAACGCTTCGTTTTACTTTACAGAATCTCGCCCGCAACATCAAGTTGCTGCGATTCCGGAAACGCAACGGAGATCATCAGATTGATAAGTAGCCTCCGACTAAAACGGTTTTCCACCACAATCAGACTTCAACGCGTACAAACGCGAGATAGGCACCCGATAGCAGTACCACAACAAACAGCACCAATAACAACAATTCTGTCGCTGCAGTATTGAAATCTTTACTGAGATTGAGCGTGTCCTCAAACTTCGGAACAGCCTCTGGACTGACAGGTTTCTGCGACATACCAGTCCTAACACCGAGGATATGAAGACTATCTGGATCCGCTCTGTCGGTATCGTCAATGAATGTCCGAAATTCTCGCGCATAGGTTTGGACATTCTCTAAGAATTGAAGATGTCTCTCAAATCCTGTGCCAGCAAAGGATTCAAGAAGATGCTGCACAATCGTAACAGGAGAAAAACGGGTTATGTCCCGTGCTCGGTTTACCTGTTCAATTCGCTGATTTAAGCGTTCTGCGTGTAACTGTTCTTGCTGTTCAGCGTCTTTGATGACAAACTCACCATCCAATTCTATTCGCTTCGTCGAATCCTCAGGTTCTTTATATCGCTTAGAGTCATATTCGTTTGATAGTTCATCACCACGTTTTTCTGATCTTTCCCAGAAGTCAAGCGTAGGACCTGATGATGGAGATCCACCTGCAATCGAAGCGAGGGTACTCGGCATGAATACTACAAAGACGATCCAAACCAATAGAAGTATCACGAGACTTACTGCGCTCCGTTGCACTCGCGCCGACACGAGCAGACCCAACGCAAAAAAAAGGCAAGTATACAAAAGCGCGATAAAGAAAATGATACCTAAACGTCCCCACGCCTCAGTGCCGAGGTGGACATCACTTGACGTAGAGTTCACCAACAGGTTTATCAATATTGAAAGGGTGAACGGAATACTAATACTTATCAATGCGCCCAAAAACTTGCCAATTAGTACGGTGTGTCGTGGGATTGAATTTGCCAAGGTCAGTCGTAGCGTGCCACGCTCGCGTTCCCCTGAAATCGAATCGAAGGTAAACAGGAGAGCGACAAGGCTCAAAACATAGCCGATTATAAAACCCCAGTCTACTTTGGTAACGATTGGTCGGACGTTTTTCCGATTGGGTGTTGCTGATGGATACGCTAATATCCAGAAACTTTCGAGCGTGTCGGTACTCCATCGGTTGTGCCCTCCATCAGCGTATTCCGACAAAAACGTCTCACCACCCTCTGCACAAAAACGGAGATCGGATGGTTTTTTGTATAGATTACCAGGTCCCTCTTGTGCAAGGTCATATAGACTGTTCTCAGCATGAGAGTGTAATTCATTCTGATATTCGGAGACACCTTTTTGATACTGCTTCACCCGCTCTGGATGTTCACGAAGATGGACAATCGCGTTGGTCAACATCAAGCCCAGCAGCAGCACGGTTGCAAGCGCAAATCGGAGGCTATTCAGGTTATCATACAGTTCGCGTTTTGTAATATGCCACATTTTATTAGTTGTCAGTTCTCGGCTATCAGTTTTCAGTTAAGAGGTTATCGTTTAGATTTTAGTTTCAGTGAAATGGTTAGAGTTATCAGTTATCGGTACGGTGGCTGCGCAACCTTTCAGTTTTCAGTTAAGGGTTTACTGAAAGCGAACGCAGTGAGCGTACTGATAACTATTCTACACTTCACTTTTGACGAAAATCATAAAAATCGCAACGAAAAGAAAAATATTAATCATCAATAGTAGACACACATCCAGCAGTGCTCGCTTTGCATTTGTGTTGCTATCAACTCTTTGATAGTGAAATTGTGGCAGGTCGCTCCAATCTGCAGCTCCTTTGTCCGATGAGAACCATTGTCGAGATCCAAAGACATCTGTATCGTAGAAATAGTTAATTACCTGTTTCCTATATTGTCTTGCAGTGTTAAAAAAATCTCTAACACCTTGTACGTCCGTGCCTGCCCAAGTTTTAGTTGCGGCATCGTATAGTCCCACAGGTGAGAGTTTCAACCAAATTCTCTCTTTATTTGCAGGTTGAATATAGATGTCCTCAAGTGCGGGCTTTCGGACGAGCCATGTTTTTTCTGCGGTATCAATAATTCTCGGACCGAGGTAACGGAAATGTTTCCGTACGTGAGGAATCTTGGGTTCAACTTCCTCACCAAACCCATGAAAATTCATCATACCACGACATTTATAGAATAGTGTGTGAGGGTTACCCAATAAAATAAAATTGGATGAACGGGATCCCCAACCCCATAGTTCATAACCCCAATCTTCCCCTGGAAAATCGTCTGTAGCAAGATAGTGCTTACGTTCTTTGTCGAATTCTTGCCACATCTGTTCAATTTTGTCGTAGGCGGCTGTCCTGCGTTCTTGCGGTGCCTCGTGCTGGGGTATCACGGCAAGAATCATATTTGGATAAACCAATACCAAAAATCCCCAAACAAACATTGACAACATCAATGCTGTACTCGTCCTACGGGTTACCACCGAAATCAACAGACCTATCAAGTAGAATACGGACAGATAAACAATAGACGTTAAGATGATTCCTCCGATACGAAGAAAATCATCGGTGTTCAGAGAAATGGAAGTGGATGTCGTTAGCAGAATTAAAGAAAGGAGCAAACTAATCAACAACGGCACAATGAGGCAGAGCATTGCACTGATGTATTTGGCAACCAATATCTTACCTCGCCTAACAGGATGCGTCAAGACTAAACGCAATGTCCCGTTTTCATATTCTCCCGCGAGTGCATCGTAAGCGAAAATTAATGCTAACAAACTCAGGATCACCTCAAAGATAAAAACAATATCCATTGAAGCAAACATTTCCATAAACGGATTAGAAGATCCATGCATGCCAGCATCCCACAGCGACGGAACATATACGTGGGTTATACGGACTTCGTTTCCGAGTTGTTTATCAAACCCGACATTAAAAATACTCAATGGATTTGGAGGACGGTCAACACGAATTTCACCTGCCGAATAGGTGTTTGTCTCCTGTAGTTGTCGCTTATGCATATTGACAGAGGTATTATGGCTGGCTAACCGACTCTCATAATCATTGATAAGCACAAAGGTGTTGGCAACTACAAGCAACAACATAATGAAGGTTGCCGCAGCGAATCGGAACGTCATTAAATTGTTAAGTAGTTCTCTGCGGATGAGTGTAATTAACATAGGTTGTTTTCTGTATGAATCTGTTCAAGATGATATTTTTGATTAATCTTTACGCTTATACACATTTTCGGATGCACTTTAGCACGTTTTTGCGAAAATGAAATTATCAAACTCCATATCCTTAGATTCACCGTCGGGTGCTCAACCTTCAATCTTAATTGAGTGGATGGAATGAGGATAATTAGGTATCTCTATCATAGATATCTCCGGTTTTATGTGGATAGGTAAAAAAATACCTGCAAAATCGGGGTGTTCGTGAAGCACAACTTTCCCACCGTTGCGTGGAAAATCCCCTTCTTGAATTATACGGATAGACGAGATACGGTTTTCAAACCCTGAACGTTCCAGACTATCTTGAAGGTCCTCAATATCTTGAAGAATAGTTATTTTCTTCCCTTTAAATTTGTCTTGCTCATAACATTCAACTGTGATCATTTTTTCCTCCCTCAAACGTTGTCGGGCGCGTCGCAGCCGACTCTTAATCGTGTTCACTGATACACCCAGAAATTTGCTAATTGCTTCGGATGTCATCTCGCCAAGGTAATAGAGCGTTACCACTGTGCGTTCGCGCTCTGGTAGCTTGTCCAGAAGACGATTAACAATTTCGCGACGATGCTCGGTTGCCGCTTTCTCACGCTGCTCTGCAACATAGTTTGCAAAAGCGGATTTCTCCAGGGTTGCCCTATCGGTAGCTTCTAAGGATTGCAGGATAGGTTTTCCCCTTTGGAGCCAGTTAGCACAACGTCGCTTGGTAATTACATAAAGCCATCTTGCAAACTTATTCGGGGCTTTTAGCGTAGACAGTTTATTATATGCCTGTAGGAAGACATCTTGGGTAATTTCTTCGGCAACGTGAAAATCTCCAACTCTCTGCCACGCGATAGCGTGAATACTTTTTTGGTATTTTTCTACTAAGGCATTAAACGCTGTCTCGTCACCAGACAAAATGTTGTGAATAAGTTCAACATCGTCTTTTTCCATCAAAGTTCTCCACAATAGATATGTTTACGACTATACATGACACAGTTTAAGGGTGAAAAGGGTGCATAACTTCAAAAAATTGTAAAAAATCTGAATTTTAATCAAAATAGATTGTACACACTTTCTTTAGAAAATCCAAAAAAACGGACAAATGTCCTATACAATCAATAATCATTCGTTTGCGTCACAACTGACTACTGCGTTAAATATCGGAACGGAAAAATTTCAGGAATGCCACAGTTGTCAACACGACCGCAAAGAAGCAGAGCAGCAACACATCTACCATCGATTGACGGAATGTTTCCCCTAATGTTGAAGTTTCTAAATTTGGCGGTTGTGTTATTGCCACACCTGGGTAGATAGCTCTGTTGAAAACGTGATCCGAAATTTTGCTGAACAAATCTGTATGGAGCATATCATAATAGCGGTGCCCCATTTGAAAATAGTTGCTTCTTTTTGCTTTTCCAGTCTGTGTTAGGTTCGTAGCGAGGTAGGTGAGAGAAGATGTCGGTGTGATTCGGGAAAGCATCTCACCGATCTGCTCTTGTTGTTCGGTTTCACGTTTGTAATCGCGATCGAGTTTGTCAGCGTAGTCTTGGAATTTCGCTCGATATTCCTCTTCAAGAGGTTTCACATGTTCATCAACTTTTTTAGCATTTTCTCCTCCTACTATTACATTGCCATTCTCATCTGGAGGGAGCTCTCTTATGGCATTCCATTTTTCCTCATCTATTACCGCGTTGAAATCGTCTCGCATGGCTGTCTTTTCCATATAGACGCTCTGTGAGGTTCGTGTTGGCGCAATAAGTTTGGCAGCGATAAACCCAACGCGTGGGGTAATCAACACTGCAAACACCCAGACAGTAAAAGCAACGATGAGCGCCGTTTTAGAATTGTCTAAGTAGGTGGAAATCACTGTGCCAATTGCGAAAAACACTCCAATGTAGAGTAGTGAGACAAGGATTATGCTAAACACTCGTGGAAAAATTTCGAGTTCACCGAGAGGGAATCCTTGCCAGACAAGTATCAGTAAGCCGAATAATAACGACACCAAGAATGGAACGACAAACACTACGTATCCGCCAATCAATTTGCTCCACAAAAATAGGTCTCGTGGGAGGGCGTTTGCCAAAGTGATACGGAGTGTGCCTGCCTCTCGCTCACCAGCAACCGCATCAAATGTGAACAACAGTGCGAGGAGACTGAAGACAGTACCTACCACAAATAGAAAGTCAAGGTATCCAAAAAGCTGGGAGAGAGAGGAGACCAGGGCGGGTGCTCCTTGCGTAATCCCATTACGTGTCATGCCAAGATAACTCGGCAATGAATCCGCTAACCCATTTGCGAAGACGCTCAATGGGGTCGGTTTGAGGATAAGTTTAGAAACCTCCCGCTCCGGTTCCAATGGCAGCTTCGGGTTTACTGTGGTTTCTTCGATGTTTACGAGTTTAACGGTTTCTTGGTAATCTACTAAGCTTTGACGATAATTTCGGTAATTGGTAGAAAGTGTGAGCGGGATGAGAAGGAGACACATCACAAGAAGCGCGACGAAACGGACGCTCAGAATATGATGCATTATCTCTTTACGAATTAGCGTTAGTAACATTTAGCATTCTCCATATATGATGGCAAAAACAACCCCTTAAGACTACACAAATCGCGTTTTTTACCGCTCCAAAGATGTCAGTAAAAAGGTGTGCTGTGTAAGTTTACAGTTATTAAACGTGAACAAGATAGCCCGTAGGAGTCTATCGCATTATCTTTATGCTATATCTGGATAGTGGAAGGTTTCTTCTTCATGTTTTCGTTTGGGGACTGGGGCGGCATTGAATTTTTAAGACGTTCTAAGGTCTTTTGTAAATGTTCAATCTGTTTTCTGGCGTTCTCAATCTGCTTCCTAACATTTTCAAGTTGTTGTGAATTGAACATTTTCTTTGCGCTTTCAGCCCGTTCCTTGACTTGTTCAGCCCGCATTTTTACGCGTTCAGCTTGTGCTTTGGCTTGTTCAGCCCGTTCTGCTGCTTTCCGTTTCTTGATATTTTTGTTTATCAACTTATCAATATAAGCGGCTTTATAAGTTTCCCAATCATCCGTCACGGGCATATCAGAAAGGACGGTCATACCATGAAACCCGGTTTTCCAAAAATCTGGATTATCTTCCAGAAACGCCAAAATATGCCTTTTTGATAAACAATATGCATATTTGCGGAAATTTTGTATAGTGAAACCTTTGTCCAACAAGATTTTAAGCCATTCACTCCGCGGATATCGTGCATCTATCTCTCCATTTGTAAACTTGCTGGATTGGCTATGTTTATCTGCAGATATAGTTATCGTGGTCCTCAAATGGACTCGGTTGTACTCGGCATCAAAGATATTCATCAATGCCTGCGCAGTTTGCGGACCAGAATATTCTTCGGGAAGGTCTGATGGTATCTGCTTGAATTTCATCGTTTCGCTGAATGAGAAAGTGAAAGAATCTGCTTGAGACACGAAAAAGAAAGCAAATCCCATAACTATCAAAAGAGTGAACATTGGCATAACAATTTTTCGTTTCATTATGTCTCCTTATTAATTAAAATTGTGAGTTGTTCCCTTGTTTGTAAACCTGCGTTTGTCTGTTGATCCTTTGTTAATTTCTATACACTTGCCTCTCAGAAAGGTTGCAGAAAATATGTGTGGTGTAAATATTATAGTATCAATGATAAAACAGAATCGCCCACAAGGAATCTATAGCGTTTTTATTCATGCTATATCTGGATAGTAGAAGGTTTCTTTTTCATCTTCTCGTTTGGCTCCTGAGGAGGCATTGATTTTTGAAGACGTTCCAAAGTTTTTCGCAAGTGTTCAATCTGTTTCCTAACGTTCTCAAGCTGTTGTAAATTGAGCTTATTTTTCGCGCGTTCAATTTGTTCCTTGGTTCGTTCAACTTGCGCTTTAGCACGTTCAATCTGTGCCATTACTTGTTTAGCTTGTTCCTTACCGTGTTCAACTTTTTCTTTTCTCCGTTCAATCTTCTCTGCTGCTTCCCGTATCTTCTCAATATGTCTATTTACCAACTTATAAATAAAAGCGGCTTTATAACGTTCCCAATCATTTCCCTTAATTATCCGTTGGTAAGTTTCCCAATCATCTGTTGGTGGAATGTGGATCATCACCGGATTGCGAAGATTGGGATTGTCTTTCAGAAAAGCCAAAGTGTATCGCTTTGACAAATAGGAGGTATAATCTCCGAAATTTTCTATGATGATACCGTTGTCTAAAAGCAGCTGAAGCCATGCTTCCCGAGGATATCGTGCATCAATCTCCGCGATTGTAAACTGGCTGATGTGCGTTTTTCCGTTTTTTAGAATAGTTCCACTATCGGTTTTACGGTGTACAATCACTGTCACTGTGGTTGTTAAATAATTGTGATTGTAGATTTTATCAAACGTTTCCATCAATGCTTGCGCTGTTTGCAGCCCAGTATGATTTTCAGCGGTACTTATTACATTTTTCGTTAATTTTGTCATTTCAATCAAACTGAACCTTCCTGAATTGTTCGTTGCTTCTGTCTTTTCAATCGAAGTGAACCCTTCTGAATTCTTCTTTTTAATCGAAGTGAACGCTTTTGAATTCTCTGGTGTTTCTGAGTTCGCTTGCGATCCAAAAAAGATAACAATCCCCAAAACTGTCAAAAGTGAAAATATCCGCATAGCGATTTTACCGTTCATAATGTCTCCTTTGTTAGAGTAAATTATTGAGGTGTTACCTCTGCTTATAAGCATACTTTTGTCGTATCAATCCTTTGTTATGTTGTTTTACACACGATTTCTTCAGAAAAGTTGCAGAAAAAGTAATTGTGAAGAATTCACATCTCATTGCCCAAAAGTTCAGCTTTATATTCCTCAACAATCGCATTCAGAACAGATTCAGGAATATCCTCTAACTGTGATGCTAATTCCTCTTCTACGTTAACCATTAGGCTGTGATCGTAGGTTTCGCGCTCGGAGCATGGATCAAAGGATTCACCATGTGCTTCTAACAAGAGTGCCAATCGTGCTGGCGTCAATCCAGCAGAAATACCGTGTAAATCCCATGCAGTCCCGCGGTAGCCTTTTTCATAATCTCCACCGAGGTGTTTTTGCAGGATTTCTTCTCTTTCGGCACCTTGCGCGCCGCTATTTTCAAGATCTTCTGCAGCTGCAATCGCCCGCGAATCCAATTCTATTTGGAACGCTGTTGAGGCATCTGCAGCTGCAACAGGATAAATTTTATAGTATTCCATATTTCCTCACAAATTAGGTTAATCAGGTATCAACGAAGAAATTGCGTGTGGGATTGCCTGTAGTACATCACCTGCGATGAGTCCGTGCCTCCCCAACCTTTCAGCGGCAATGTCTCCCGCTAATCCATGCAGATAAACGCTAAGCACCGCTGCTGTTTCGCTTGGCACATTTTGCGCCGCCAATCCAGCAATTATGCCCGTTAGGACGTCCCCCATGCCAGCTGTTGCCATGCCTGAATTACCTGTTGAGTTTATCCAAACATTTCCATCCGGATTTGCAATGACGGTAGGTGCACCTTTAAGTACAAGCGTTATACCGTATTCATTTGTGAAATCTTCAGCAGTGCCAATCCTGTTTGCTTCTAATGTTGAGATAGGGATATTCGTTAGCCGTGCCATCTCACCGGGATGGGGCGTAAGGATTGCTTCAGGACCGAGCAGTGAGGTAAGTTCTATAGCTTGTGCTAAGGCGTTTAATCCGTCTGCATCAATGACTATTCGCAAACCGAGTTCTTGTTTATGATTTTCGTTAATCAGTTGATGAACGAGTGTTACAGTTTCCGGATGTTGAGATAATCCAGGTCCAATGGCAAGAATAGATTTTGTCTTTTTCGCGTATTCAAGGATAGCTGAGGTTGATGATTCTGCTAAACTTCCTGCTTCTGTTTCTGGTAGCGGCAACGTCATCACCTCAGACAACTTGACCTCTAAGATAGGGTTCAGGCTTTTCGGAATAGCGAGCGTGACCAAACCAGCGCCAGTACGCAAGGCTGCTTCACTTGTGAGTGCCGCCGCGCCTGTCATACCTGTTGATCCTGCTACAACAAGCACGCGTCCATAACTCCCCTTGTAAGATGCAGGTGAACGAGGTGGTATCCATTTAGCAGCGTCTTTTTGAGTTGTCCAATGGACTTTAATATTCTGTGCGTCAATGACCTGCTGCGGAAAACCGATGTCAATAACTTCTAATTTGCCTGCAAATTCGGCACCTGGATGCACCAACAATCCTCTTTTAGGCAAACCGATTGTTACTGTCCTATCTGCTTGCACACAAGTGCCTAAAGGACCACCTGTATCAGCATCTAAGCCAGAAGGTAAATCAACTGCAAGAATAGGTATAGAAAGATTGTTGATAGCATTGATTATGTTTGAGATAGGTTCTTGCACAGCACCGCGCAATCCTGTGCCAAAAATCGCATCTACAAGCAATTCACATCCGTGAATGTCAATAGATGTTGTATCTATAAGTATTTCCTCAATCTGCAACCCAAGATTTCTGGCGATATCCAAATTGGTAAGGGCTTCCCCAGTAAAACTTTCTGCCGGGGAAACAAGGAAGATTTGCACCTCACGCCCAACGTGCGCGAGTTGTCGTGCTATAACCAAACCGTCGCCGCCGTTATTCCCCTTGCCGACAAAAACACCTATACGTTGTGCAGTCGGATAATGGCGTTCAATCGCGCGGACAATTTCACTACCCGCAGTTTCCATAAGGACAATACCGGGAATACCGATGCCTTCAATCGTATCTTGGTCGATTTTGCGCATTTGCGCTGCAGTTACTACTTTCATACGGTTTCGCCCTGTAATTTTTCCTAAAATGGTAGATTTATCATTGTAGTAACGGTTCACATACATGGCGAGTTAAGTATTCAAGAACTTCCTCTTGCATTTTTTCTATTTCTGCTCGATACCCGCTTGTGACCAACGAAAATTCTTCCGGGGTGGCTTTAACACGTAATTGCAGGAGTATTTCCTGAAAGTGCACTATGCGTTGTTGAGTTGTTTTAAGTTCTGTGTCATTTTGAATCATTTTCTCACCTCTATGATGCCTCGGCAAGTTCCATCACGTTTGATTTGCCAACTTGCTATAAACTCGTCAAGGGTCTCTAAAAACAGTAACGATGGACGTATCCAGAAAATACTGACTCCGAATTCCACGGCTGCTTGTTGATGGTTTAAAAGATTCTTGACTTCTTCACTGCAAACTGCCATATCAAAATCGTCATGAAAAATAATTACTACATCAACATCATTCGGTTCTGGTTTTGCCGTGATATAACTCCCAAAAATAAGGACTCGCTCAAGATGACCTGTGCTTTTTGCAAGCTGATAGATACGTTGCAAACGCTGAGTCACAGTCACCCGTTGTCGGGTTCCACTACCAAATTGCGCAATCACTTCATCAATCGTAGCCTTGTGTATTCCTTCAGGCAACTCACCCGCGAGATTTAAAGTAGGAAGTGGCATTCAACTTATTCTCTATTTAGGTTTAATTTATCAGCAAATTCTAACAACTGGACTTCCATTTTTTGAGCTGCCTGTTCCAAACTATCCTGTGCTATCTGAATTTCCTGTACTCGCTCATCTTGGTGGGTTTTTAGACAGAATGTCAAATTCGTTCGAAGATCAAACAAACTCTGCTGAATATGATCTTGGAAAGAACCTTTTGGATACATCCATCGTCTGCCACGTGTTTGCCGTAGGTTAAAGTGGCAATGCCCGTTGTCTCCGCCAAAGCAATCGAACCGCATAATCTCATCGTCATACACATATAAGGATGCTGCGGGACCGCGCCCACCAGCATCGTCTCGCCAATATGCTTCTAAGCGCACGTTATCTTGGATAGGATATTCGACTAAATCATGTTTTGGGTTTGACATCTATAGCCTCCTTTTTCATAAAACAGATTGTGGACAAAATTGGTGTCTACGCACCAAATAAAATCGGACTTGAGATTCCGTTTTATATGTGGTAAATTATAGCATTATTAAAAATAAGGTTCAACATCTAACTTGCTCTATAGACTTAATGGTATCAAGGAGAACCGATATGCAGATTTCCATTAACCGTGGTGTAGCGCGGCATATAGCGGAATCCTTCTTGATGAAAGGCGGTATGCCGGAAACTGATGCCGCGATTGTTGCGGATGTTTTGTTAGAAGCGGAACTGCGCGGCAGAAAAACGCACGGATTCATCAGATTACCCGGAATTAAAAATCGTTATGAGAAAGAAGAACGCTCCGAAATCCAAGTAGACAGAGAAATAGGACAGAGCATTCGGGTTAACGGTGGTAACCACCCAGGTTACCTCGTTGCTTACCGTGCAATGGAATTAGCAATTGATAGTGCCAAGCAGACCGGTACGTGCATAGTTGGTGTTTACAACACATCACACTGCGGCATGGCAGGATACTATGTGGATATGGCACGGAGGGAAAATCTCATCGGAATTCTATTTGCTGACTGTTTACCGCGAATTACACCAGCAGGCGGAACTGAAGCAATTTTAGGCACAAATCCAATCGCTATCGGTATTCCTTCCAACACTGTTCCACTCCTATTTGATATGTCCACTGCCGCTATTACTAACGGGGAGCTACTCGTGGCGATGCAGGAAAGGATATCTATTTCCGAAGGTCTTGCGTTTAATGCTGAAGGAGAACCAACTACATTCGCAGCGGAAGCATTAAAAGGAAGCGTCCGCCCTTTCGGTGGACACAAAGGATTTGGACTCGCTCTCATTACACAAATCCTCGCGGGGGCACTTGTCAACGCTGCAACCGTCCCACCTCCAGGGACAAACTACGGTTTATTCCTAATTGTCCTTGATCCATCGGTTTTTGTGCCTTTAGAGCAATTTAAAAATGAAGTAGACAGTTTAATCGAGCGAATTAAGGCAAATCGACGAGAAGCAGGTGTTGAAGAAATACTTATCCCGGGTGAACGCGCATATCGTCAACGAGAAAAAAATCTGATGTCAGGGATTCGTTTAGATGATACACTTGTCCAACAATTAACCTAAGCACATCGGTAAGCGATCTTTTGGTCGCACGAAATATAATTACGATCTCCGGATCGCAACGAAAGGAAATTTATATGGCAACTTTTAAAGCAGGTATTATCGGTTGTGGTGGACGTGGACGTGCCCACGCGCAAGGATATCAGGCATCTCCAGATGTTGAGATTGTCGCTTGTTCAGACCCTATTGAAGGCGCGCGGGACAAATTTTCGGAGCAATTTGATGTTCCCCGAACTTACGCAGATTATAATGAGATGCTTGAAAAGGAATCACTTGATTTTGTGAGTGTCTGTACATGGATTGCGCTGCATAAGGATATGGTAATCGCTGCTGCCAACAGTGGTATCAAAGCGATCCATTCTGAGAAACCGATGGCACCCACTTGGGGCGATGCCAAAGCACTTTATCAAGCATGTGTGGATAATGACGTAGTTATAACGTTCTGTCATCAACGCCGTTTTGGGGCGCAATTCATCAAGGCAAGACAGTTGGCAAATGAAGGGGCAATCGGTGAACTACGCCGCCTTGAAGGTTCATGCTCAAATTTGCTTGACTGGGGAACGCATTGGTTTGACATGTTCCAATTTTATAATAATGACGAACCTATTGACTGGGTTATCGGTCAAATAGATGTGACAGAAGAAAAAATAGTCTTTGGAACGCAGGTTGAAACGAGCGGTTTGACCTGGTATCGTTGGAAAAACGGGGTAGAGGGGTTGCTAACTACAGGTGGTGTTTCATTAAAAGGTTTCGCAAATCGTCTCATCGGTACAAAGGGTATTATTGATGTCGGTGGTGGTGCACCGGTTCGCATGCTGCGAGAAGGTTCAAGCGAATGGGAACAACCCGATCTAAGCGATGTCACACCTAAAGGGAACGATACGACTCTTTCTGTCCTTGATCTCATTGACAGTATTAAGACTGGTCGAGAACCTGAACTCAGCGGACGTAAGGCACTTCAGTCAACTGAGCTTATTTTTGCGACTTACCACGCAAGTAGAGAGCGAGCGAAAATTACTTTGCCGCTCACCGCAGACGACTCAGCACTTTTAACGATGATTGAAAATGGCGATATCGATTATTAAAATAGTAGGCACGCTCCAGCGAATCATGTAGAATACCATACGGGGAATCATGCAGAATGCCATACGCGCATTCTGCCAATGGCATTCATACCGTTGATTTGGCGTATTTGCCACGCGCATTCGGCGTTGATTTGGTGTGCCGTAAACATGCCTATGGGCAGGTTTGCAACCTGCCCATAAAAACGATCAAGAATAGTTACGAGTGGATAGGTTTTAATCAACCTAATTAAAAATATTGCGTCTAATACTAATAATTAAATAATCACCCTATCTGTTAAATCTCGAAAACTCCAAAATAGATATAGGGACGTGCCGACACTACGAGACTTATAATCATTGCGTTGATTTGGGTCTATACTGTGTTGTAAATGCTATCTGTGCAAATAAAAAATTAATACTTGTGAATCCGCGCAAAGTTGAAAATTTGGAATAGATCAAACTTTGCGGTAGTGGGGGAAAACGCGTGTCAAAAATCAAAAATAGTTTATCTGTTCTGTTTTACAAGAAGAATACTGAATCGTTACATAGTTCTCGTTGGATACTCTTTCTCATTTTTCATTTGTTTGTTACTTTGTTGGTTGTGCAGCCTACTGCTTGGGCAGGCCTTTTAAGCCTCTCCGTAGATGCGAATGGAGATTCGGTTTTTAACGGTGAAAATGAAAAGTTAGAGATCACCTTTGAAACCGATAGTTTTGGCGATGAAACACAACGATATAGGTATACCATTTCTTTGGCTGACGGAAGAAAAATAACCGGAGGCCCTGATCCCGGTGAAATATTGTCCAGAAATCAGACTGTACAAGTAATGTGGGATGGAAAACTTGAAGGTCAAAATGAAAAACTTCCAGACGGAGATTATACGATTCATGTTACACTTGAGCCTGAGGGAATAGAAATAGAGGAAGAGGGTGTTGAAGGAGATACTCCTGGAACTGCCCAGGTATTGGAACTAACAGCGCGCGTAACATTAGACACCAAAGCCCCAGAAATTTCTATTAGTCTTGTGGATAATGAGTTTTCACCGCTGCTCAACTCCCTCCCTGCCTATTACAGTTTAGACGAAGATGTCGCTGAAACATTGTTGGAATTCCAAAGGGTATCTGCAGATATTTCAATTGGTAGTCCGATTGCTTTAAGCCAAGAGAGTGGAAGGCACACCTACTACTGGAATGGTAAAGATGGAGACTCAAGACCCTTTTCCGATGGACAATACACGTTAAAACTACGGGTAAAGGATAAAGGGGGAAATGAGGCCGTAACTCCTAAAACAGAGAGCATCACAATTGATACAGAGGTACCTCGGATCACTGATATCTCACTAAACGCGGAAATACCTTTCGTAGATGGCATGTTTGTGAACGTGCCAATTCAAACAATCAGTTTTACCGCAGACGCAGGGGGAGGTACACCGATTGACCTCACTGGTGATGAGACAAAGATACAAATAAAACATGATGCTGACTACATAAATGGCACACTGTCTTATGGAAACCAAGCTACTTTTACGCTTAGTAATTCTCTTGACGAATCAGCGGAAAACGGAAACTATGAAGTTACAGTCTCTATTGCCGATAGAGTAGGAAATCTTGCCAAAAGACAGTTAACATTCACTTTTGATAACGTAGCACCAATCTTCAAGAGTGTTGCAACTAACATTGGAGAGTTTACTTCCGGTAGCGGTATTAGAGGGCAGATGGACTTTGTTGAAGCTACTTTAGAAGATAATATTGAACTTAATCTTGATGATTCGACTATCAGGCTTACAGGGCCAAGTGGAGCCCCCATACTCGGACGGCAAACTCGCCCATCCAATAATAAAATCCAATGGCAGTTCCTCTCTCCCCTGTTAGCAAAAGACGGTCTCCAAGATGGTCAATATACTGTAGAAATTGTTGGGAGCGATAAAGCAGGAAATACAACCTCACCAATTCAAATCTCATTTCTCTTTGATAATTTGGCGCCGGAACTCGTCTCACTCAAACCGGTACGGGATGGTGAACCGTTTGCCATCTTAGGCAATACTGTTTATCACAATCTTCCTCTCAATCAGTTTATTGCTACCTTCAATGATGGCGAATTTGGAACTGGTGTTGTCTTTTCAGGTGAACAGGAATCTACTCATATTGTTTTTGGCACACCTAATCCAGATGGTGGTATTAATGCTATCCCTGGTCAATCGTTTCCAGAAACAAATAATAACGTACTAACTTACATTTTAGATGCGCCGATCCTGAAAACGGATGGGAGTCAGGACGGAAATTATATACTTAACATCACGGCTACAGATTCTCTCGGGAATACCAAGAGTTACACTTACCAAATTGTTTATGATACACAACTTCCGACTCTTAATACAACGGTTCCTGCTGTTAATCAGACTGTTTCTAATCTATCTGAAGTTGTGATCAAACTTAATGAGACTACCAGTGGTATTGATTTCGGACAGAGTACATTCCGACTAATACGCGATGTTGGAGAGAATCAAGTTGAAATTCCTGTGAATATTTCAAATAATGGCACAGATACTGCTATGCTTGCCCTGTTGCAGCCAATTGCGTTGGACGGTTCGGATGATGGCACCTATACGATTGAAGTTACCCCAACCGACCTTGCGGGGAATACTGGGGCAGTTGTCCGGCGCCAATTCTATCTGGTAAGCCAGACACAAACACAACTCCGATTGATAACACCGGAAACGGGAACTATCAGCAGTTTGGGTGATGTCACAGTAGAAATTGCAAATTATATAGGTTCCGGTATCGACTTTGATGCTTCAACAATAACTGTCAGCAACGCACAAGGACTCATTGTTCCACAAGCAAAAATTGAAATGGATGCAGCGAATAATCAATTAATTTGGAGTACTGAAGCTGCAGTACCAAGAAACGGTTCCGCAGATGGGCAATATACTGTTACGGCAACATTTGTAGATTTTTCTGGACAGCGTTTTACCCAGCAGTTCCCTCTTTATTTGGATACTCAATTTCCAACAATCAACAGGGTTGAGGTTGGAACAGACCCGCAACTTCCACTTTCCCTAATTAGTGCTACAAACGTCTCTGAAACGTTTTCTGAAATAAACATTGTGTTTGGCAAAACGGACGTTGACTTTGAAAACACAGTTGTCTCTTTAATGGGACCTAACGCAACTAACATCACACTTAACCGAAGTAATGATGGTGATGCTGTTTTAACACTTAATTTTGCAAACCTTGCACAAACCGGAACGTATACTCTCTCAGTTACGCCAATAGACAGAATCGGCAACGGTTCTGAAAATCCGTTTCTCTACAGGTTCCATTTGGATATAGCAGTCCCAGTGGTTACGACAGTATTGATTGGTGGTAAGAGCGGTGCTGTTGTGTATGTAGACGGTAGTGAGGGAGAAATTATCGCAACGTTGGCAGATTCTACAGGAACTGGCTTGGCATTAGGAGAAGGCGAATCCAGTATCGTTGTAACGAATGCTGCTGGTTTACCGGTACCCGGAACTACAACGACTAATAATCAAAATCAACTGATATGGCGCCCGATAGCATTACCAACTGATGGCAGTGTTGATGGAAGTTATACAGTTGCCATTACTCCGGTAAATAAAGCCGGGCGCATCGGTGACGTTGCATATCGTGCTTTCATCTATGATACACAGAAACCACGGATAACTGCGGCAACACCGATAACGCTTCATCAACCGATTTCTTATCTTAGGAGTTTGACGCAATTCCAGTTGACTGTTGAAGATGTTGGCCCCGCATTACTTGATTTGGCAGCTCAAACAATCACTCTTGCAAAGAAAGATGGTGATGCGGTTTTAGGGCAGATAACACATGATGGGGTAAACCAACTCTTCTTCACGCTCTCTACACCTTTACCGACTGATGGGAGTGCGGATGGGACATACATTCTGACGATTGACCTCGTTGATAAAGCAGGCAACGCATATCAGACAGCTCACGACGTCTTTTATGATTCACAAGCACCGCGCCTATCTTCTGTCTCTTTAGGGACAGAGACACCGTTAGTCCTAACCGCTTATCAGATTACGGATCTCTCTGAATCTATCAACAGCCTCACGCTTACTTTTGTAGAGGCAACACAGGTTGACTTTGAAAATACGACAATTAACTTAATAGGTCCAAATAATTCCCCTATTCCACTCACTTTAGAAAATAATGGTGTTGACCAAGTAACCGCAAGTTTTGTCTCATTGACACAAGGCGGTTTGTATAGACTGTCAGTGACACCTCAAGATAAAGCAGGTAATACGGCACAAGGTGCAGTTCCTTACCCGTTCAGAATTCAGTTTGAAGTTCCGGGTTTATCGGTTGTGAAAGCAAACACAGCAGACGCTTCGGTGAAACTTATCCAACACGAGATTATGGAGATATCTGAACCTGTCAGCAGTTTCACGCTTGAGTTTACAGATGCGATGCGGATTGACTTTGAAAATACCAGCATCGTGTTGGTCGGTCCAAATGAACAAGAGATTTCTGTCACGCAAGAAGACGACAACGCTCAGTTGATAGTTCGTTTTGTTTCGTTGACACAAAGCGGTCTCTACACGCTTGCTGTCACACCACAGGATA
>JAPPES010000024.1 GCA_028824125.1 Candidatus Poribacteria bacterium | reverse complement strand
GGTATGAATCATGGCGAATGCCATACGCGCATTCGTCTTTAGGCATTCCCCGCAGCGTGTGCCTGCTACTGTGCAATTTATATGCCAATGCCTAAACCGATATTCTACCGATTTCTGCCCGATATTGTGCAGCTGCCGGTTGTGGCTGCACAATATCGGGCATGCTGTGTAGTGAGTGGGTGAGTTTCTGAATCGCGGTTAATTGTCTGAATCGCGGATTACACGGATGACGCGGAAGGGGTGCTGGTAAAATGAGTTACTTTTCAAGAAATTACGGTAAACTTTGCATAGGCGTTGGGATGCCCCAACACCGCCTTCCGCGTCATCCGCGATTCTGACAAAAAAGGGGGACAAAAAATTTACATACCCCAAGTCTTTCGCTGCTTTTGATTTTCCTTGCATTTCTGACCTATTTCTGATAAAATTCCGATCAATTGAATGTGAGAAGACAAAATATTTTATACAAAAGGACGAGAACGAATGGCACTTCCAAAAATGGCACGGGTGCGGCAACATTTTGATGCACCGGTTCTCGCGGACCTGCCAGCCGCAATTCACGCAGAATTAGATCGGATTGACGCTGCATCTATTGTCCAACCAGGCGAGACTGTCGCAATTACTGCTGGTAGTCGTGGCGTTGCCAACGTTGCAACGGCAGTTAAAGCGACTGCAGATTATCTTAAAGGTATTGGTGCGAAACCTTTTGTTGTGCCGGCAATGGGGAGCCACGGTGGCGCAACTCCTGAAGGACAAACAAGCGTCTTGGAACATTACGGAATCACTGAAGCGACCGTTGGTGCACCGGTAAAGGCAACAATGGAGGTGGTGGAACTCGGCGCACTGCCGCAGGCAGGGGCAGATGACTTGCCTGTTTTCATGGATCGTTATGCCGCAGAAGCAGACCATGTTGTACCGTTAAATCGCATTAAGGCACATACAGATTTCAATGGTTCTATTGAGAGCGGCTTGATGAAGATGATGGTTATCGGTCTCGGTAAGCAGCAGGGGGCAAACTTCTATCACCGCGCTTTTTTTCAATACGGGTTTGAACACGTTATAACAGCAGCAGGTAGTTTTGTCCTTGACACGGGAAAAATTGCTTTCGGATTGGGATTGATAGAAAACGCACATGAAGAGACCGCAAAAGCCGTGGCGATGTCGGCTACACAATTACTTCAAACCGAACGCGAACTTCTTGTTGAGGCTAAATCGTTGATGGGACGGCTTCCATTTGATGAACTTGACCTGTTGATTGTGGATTGGGCAGGAAAAAATATCAGTGGAACAGGTATGGATACGAATGTCATCGGCAGGATGATGCAGAACTTTGAGCCGGAACCTCTCAAACCCGCTATTTTACGCATATTTGTCCGTGATCTGACCGAAGAGAGTGATGGCAATGCGACAGGTATCGGTCTCGCTGATTTCACAACGACACGGCTCGTTGAACAGATTGATCGTCATTCGACCTATATGAACGGTATTACCGCGCTCGGACCGCAAAAATCAAAAATTCCATTTTACTACGATACGGATCGGGAAGCGATTGAAGTAGCACTTGATACCATCGGTTTGACGAGGCCAGAGAATGCGCGCGTTATTCGGATTGAAAGCACGCTGAGATTAACAGAACTTGACATCTCTGAAGCACTTCTCAAAGATGCACAACTGCATTCAAGCCTTGAGGTTATCGGTGAAACGCTTCCTTTCGAATTTGACGCAACAGGTAACCTGTTGCCGTTTTCATCGGAGACACACTAATTGAAGCGATTGATTGTCGGTATCACAGGTGCAAGTGCGGTTGTTTACGGTGTCCGCCTTCTTGAAGTCCTCACAAGGCAAGAAGATATAGAGGTGCATCTGACGATCTCTAAATCTGGGGCGCGGGCGTTGTGGGAAGAACTGCAGATTGAAATAGACATTGACAATTTTCGGTTGGAATCGCTTATTGGTGCTGATGCAAAGCAGGTTATTTACCATCACGAATCCGACATAGGCGCGTCAATTGCCAGTGGTTCTTTTCGGACAGAGGGAATGATTGTAGTGCCGTGTAGTATGGGGACTGTTGCCTCTATTGCAGCGGGTATTTCGCGTAACCTTATCCAGCGTGCAGCGGACGTATGCATTAAGGAACGCCGCAAACTTGTGATAGTACCGCGAGAAACACCGCTCAGCTCCATCCACCTTGAAAACATGCTAAAACTGTCACGCGTTGGTGTGTGTGTCTTACCTGCAATGCCAGGGTTTTATCATTTTCCAAAAACGGTGGATGACCAAATCAACTTTGTTGTGACAAAAATCTTGGATCAGTTCGGTATAGATTCGGGGTTAACCCAACGGTGGAAAGAAGAATAGATAGCTGATGCGAAAACTCAAAATTATCCTTGAGATGATCAAATTTGAACATACTATTTTCGCGTTGCCGTTTGCAATTATGAGTGCTTTCATTGCTGCGGAGGGGATTCCTCCGTTGCCCAAACTCGGATGGATTCTCGTGGCGATGGTAGGAGCACGCAGTTGTGCGATGGCATTCAATCGCCTTGTTGATGCGGAAATTGACAGCGAAAATCCGCGTACGGCTATGCGGGCAATTCCTGCAGGGTTGATCACAAAAGGGGCAGTATCGGTTTTTACGCTCGTTTCGGCAGGGTTGCTGGTCTTTGCAGCATGGCGATTGAATCTGCTGGCTTTTGCGCTGTCACCGGTCGCGCTTGCAGTGATAATGGGATATTCTTATACGAAACGATTTACCGCTCTTTCGCATTTGTGGTTAGGACTTGCGTTGTCTATCTCACCGGTCGGGGCGTGGATTGCAATTAAGGGGCAATTTGACTGGACCCCAATAATTCTATGCTGCGTTGTGTTGCTTTGGACAGCCGGATTTGACATCATCTACGCATGCCAAGATGTGAATTTTGACAGAAAACACGGACTTCATTCTATTCCTGCGCGACTCGGTATTCGTTGGGCGTTATGGGTTTCGTCTGCACTACATGTTGTTGCCGTTTTGCTTCTTTTCGGTATCCCTCTTCTTACCGAATTGGGGCTTTTTTACTATATTGGTGTTGGAATTGTCATCCTAATTTTCATCTATGAACACGCCATCGTTAAACCGAATGATCTGTCCCGCGTCAATCTCGCATTTTTCACACTGAACGGCATGATAAGTTTGGTTTTAATGGTGCTTTCAATCGCTGATATTCTATTGCAGCGGTAGAGTTCCATAGGACTATTAGTTTCGGTATTTTACCATTTCATTCAGAAATCGCGACCAGGAAGTCGCTCCTACAGTGAAGAGCCTCTGGCAAAGATAATAATATAGGATGACAATACCCAGTTTACCGTATGAACTTTGGAGAAAGGATTACATGAAACTTTCACTTTCTGTTCGCGTTGCAGAAAACGCCTCTAAAAGAGATGCTACCCATACCTTCGCGCAACTAACAGAACTCGCAGCGAGTCTTGGCTATGAGGCAATGTGTATGCGTGCATCCCAAGTCGGTATCCATTCACCTTTGGAGCAGATTACTGCTGCACGTAAGCAAGCAAATTCGCTGAACCTAAAAATCTCTATGGTGACTGGTGATTTTCCCGTGCCACTCAACAATGATGAAGGACCTGACGGACTGCGAAATATAACACCGTATCTTGATTTAACAGAATTACTCGGTGCAGATCTGATTCGTATAGCGATGAAGGTTGAGGAGGACATTGAATGGGCACAACGCGCAGCTGACGAAGCAGCAGAACGTGGTATCCGATTAGCACATCAGTCGCATACACAGAGTCTGTTTGAAACAGTGGAAGGTTCAATTGATGTGTTGAAACGCGTCGGTAGAGAAAACTTTGGCATTATCTATGAACCGGCTAATCTCGATCTCTGCGCACAAGATTATGGTGTTGAGACACTCAAACGATTTTCGCCATATCTTTTCAACGTTTATCTCCAAAATCATATTCGTCGACCAGAGGGGAGAACACGTCTTTTGACGTGGATTCAAGGGGAAGTGCCTCACGATCCTATCCGTTTGCAAGATGAAGGCGGGATTGATTTCACATTGGTGTTTCGCGGTTTAGAAGCAATCGGTTATGATGGTTATGTGACGGTGCATCAGGCATTTCGAGAGATTATGGAACCTGAAGACGCGGCAGAGCAGAGTTATGCATATTTAAAGCCGTTCGAAAATTAGGGTCACTGTCTAAACCAAATTAGTGTTGGTACTTCATAAGGAATGTATGATTAAATTCAAATTACGTTCAATCAATTCTTCTACGCTGATATAGAAACCACTCTACAACACTTAAAATAACTGCCAGAAACACCAAGTATATCCAAGGTGGATAACGGAAAAACGAACCACTCCCTAAAACATCTGATTCTACTAACAAATCTTCAATCCCTTCAGCGATACCGATGTGAGATTCTGTTTCACTTGCGAGATTGACTGCCCATACTTGTTCTGGGTCATCTGCTTCTATGTTATCGGTTGTCGATTCATTTTCGCTATTGACTGTAGATTTATCTTCATTGTCAGCTGCTGGTTTATCTGATAAAGTCAACTCGTAAAAACCCGCATTTAGGGTCTGGTCAAAGAGTATTTCATCATTTTCAACTGCAACGTCCCATGTTTTGTCGCCTGGACCGTTAACCTTTAGGATTTTTTGCGATTTTTCGGATGGCGTCTCTTCTTCTGGGTTAGTTTGCGAATCTATTTTATAGCGGAGCACTTCACCAGTCTGGAGGTGATACTCCTGCGGACCTTCACTCTGTTGAAACCACTGGATCGTATTCGCGATAATAACAGGAAATGCAATGCGCAATGGCAGATCTGATTCAAGAATGTTAATCGCAGCAAAGACAATTTTTCGTTTCGGCGTAACATCAACGAACAGCACAGGAGATTCAAACGAACGCGCAAGAATCTGTGCGGTGGAAGGTGGTGTGACCTTGTATGCCTGACCAATTAGCACATTTTCCAAGTGGACGTGGCGTAAGATCGGATGTGTACGTTCCCAATCGGTGATAATAGGCGTTTCAAGTGCTTCTCCGATGTTCCATGTTGCAACAGGGTTGTTTGCGCTTTCATCAGGTGGATTGGTGGCTTTGGGAGGATAGATAAACATATAATTCCCATCTCCAAGCACCGTTGGACTGAACCGATCAAATACTACAACCTGAGCCTCTTTAGCACCAGACTCATATTCTGCTGGAGTCATAATACTTAGGCTTAGCTTTTCATCAACGGAGAGCACTTTTTGCAGGAATGGATTCTCGTTTGTTACCAGCAAAACAGAGATGAGTTCACGTTTCGGTAGTGCTGCGTAGGCAACATTGTCAGTAGGCAGCGCGTCTGTGACGTCTAACACTGCTTTTAGCTCGCCGCCTTCAAAAGTAAAATTGCTGAAAATTTCAGATTTTTTCTCGCCGGGTGCAAGGGTGTAAGGACGAACATCAAAGAGACTTTCGTTAAAATAGAGTTCTACACTACACTTTTTTTCTTCATCAGACGCGTTAACAACAGTCAGTAATGTTTCATAATCGAACGCATTGACAATACTTTTTCGGACTCGAAATTGTGTGATACCAATGTTATCAATGTCTTTACCTATTCTGATAAGATGTAGTTTAATCTTTTCTTTTTCCTCCTGTTCTTCTTCGACTGGTGTGTCTTGCGGAAGCGATTGTTGAAATTTTTCAAGTGTTTCTTCTGACACAGACTGAAAGTCGCTAAAAATAATAATTTCTGGGTTCGGTTTAGTTTGTGCGACATCAAACGCTAAATCCACCGCAGGCTTTAGGTCTGTTTCTATGTCAGTTGGTTTAATCGATTCAATTGCTTGCCGAAGTGTTTTTTGATGATTGGTGAAAGGTGCCCAAATTGTGGGGCGTGTGTGGCAACTGATGATTGACATTTCGTCCATAAACCGCAGCCCTTTTACCATCTGTAATGCACTTTGCTTTGCGGAATCTAAACGGGATTCGGAGGAAGGATTATCCGGATCGAGATTCAAGACTGCATTCATGCTTGCGGAGTGATCTATAATCAAGATAAGCTGTCGTGCGGATTTTGTGATGAATGCAAACTGTGGTCGGGCAATAGCAAGCACTAAAAGCGCAAGAAATAACAATTGAAGCAGTAGAGATAAAAGATGTTTTAGTCTTTGGAATAGAGAGGTGGTTTGTCTCTCTTTGAAAAGTTGTTCCCAAAACATCAGCGTAGAGACGGGTTCGCGTCTACGCCGCAATTTTAGAATATACAAAGCGATTATAGGGATAGCAAGGCCGAATAGAAATAAGGAGGTGGGAGTTAAAAAATTCATCAATCAATTTCTGCCGGACAACATTTAGTTAAAATTGATCCGTTAAGATACAAAACCGCCCATTCGGAAAATGCGTAGGATGAGTTCTTCAAAGGGGGCTTTGGTCATTGTCCGTACAAGGCTGATCTCTCGCTGTGTACAATATCGGTCAAGATCATCACAATATTTTTTGAAAAGAACTTGGTAGCGTTTAATGTGATTTTCGTTAATGGTAACCGGTCGGAGTTGGTCTGTTTCAACGTCAACGAGATGGTAATCGCCCAGCAGGTTGGGTTCCGCTTCCTTTTCGTCAATAATATGAATGACGAAAAGGTCATGTTTTTGAAATTTCAGCATGTTCAGACCAGCAGTAAATCCTTTTGGATCGAACAGGTCGGAAATAAGGACGACTAACCCACGTCTTTTGGTCATGTGGACAAAATTGTGAAATGCGCTTTCCAGATCAGTTTCGCCAGTACCAGCAATTTGATCAAGGAAATTGAGTACGGTAAAGATTTTCCCTTTTCCACGTTCTGTAGGCAGCCGATTCATGTCGGTAGTGTTAAAAGCCGTAATCCCAATACGGTCAAGATTGGATAACCCGATATAAGCGAGTGCTGCGGCGACACGTTTGGCATAAATCAGTTTCGGTAATTCCCCGTAGGTCATGGATTGGCTGGCATCAACAAGGAAGTAGATATGGAGGTCTTCTCGCTCTTCGTAGAGTTTCAGTAAAAGTTCATCTAATCTTGCGAAAGCGTTCCAATCAATATAGCGAAAATCGTCACCTGCAGTGTAGTTGCGATAATCTGCAAATTCTACACTGACACCGCGACGCGTACTGCGGCGTTCTGCCTTGATCCGGCCAGCAAAAATTTTCTTTGAGACAATATAGAGGTATTCAAGCTTTTTGAGAAAGTCGCTATCAAATGCAGATTCAGTATCGTTCATAGGGAAACCTCGCGCTGTGAGGCGTTACAACTCACTGAATGCCTTACGCGCATTCAGTGTTAATTCACTCCGACAAGAAACAAATCGGGGGTACAAACCCCTCCTACAAGGAAAAATCAATCAATTACTTCCAACAGATGTTGGATAATTCCGTCAGGATCAATTCCTTCAGCTTCGCCTTCAAAGCTAAGAATGAGACGGTGCCGTAGACTCGGCAGTGCGACAGCTTCAATGTCCTCACGGGCGACGTTATATCTACCATCAAGGATTGCGCGCACCTTACTGGCAAGAATCAGAGCTTGCGCACCACGGGGGCTTGAACCGTATCTAACATATTTTTTTGTCTGTTCTGGAGCATCTTCGACTTCAGGGTGTGTTCCCATAACAATTCGTAGAGCATATTTACGAACATCTTCGGCGACGAGGATGTCGCGAACAATCTGTTCCAGTTCGTTAATCGACTGACCATCGCAAACCTTATCAACGGCAGGCATTTCGCGTTTCGTGGTACGTTCCATCACGATGTCAAGTTCATCAAGACTTGGGTACTCAACTTTCAGCTTAAAAAAGAAGCGGTCAAGTTGTGCCTCTGGTAAAGGATATGTCCCTTCCATTTCTAATGGGTTTTGGGTTGCCATCACAAAGAAAGGTAAATCCAAGGGGCGATGTTGTCCGGCAACGGTTACAGATTTCTCCTGCATTGCCTCAAGTAAGGCGGATTGTGTTTTTGGGGTGGCACGGTTGATTTCGTCAGCGAGGACAAGATTGGCAAAGATAGGTCCATGTTGAAATTCAAAGAATTTTCGTCCGTTTTCGTCTTCAGCAACGACTGTTGTGCCTACGATGTCAGCAGGCATGAGATCAGGAGTAAACTGAATCCGAGAAAATTCGAGGTCAAGCACTTCATGCAGTGTGCGGATGAGCAGTGTTTTGCCTAAGCCGGGAACACCTTCCAATAGCGCATGCCCTCCCGTCATCAAGCAAATTAGAACGCCTTCAATAATCTCTTTTTGACCGACGATTCGCTTGGAGACTTCTTGTTGTATTTTTAGAAAAGTCTTACGAAATTCTTCATGTTTTTGTTCTACTTGTTCGGACATATTATCCTCTGATGGTCGTCCTTAAATATTAAGGTGGATTTTAGAAATATTTGAATATTTTGCGCCAGCGTGGTTGGGAACCTCGCCTACCGGGCATATTATACTATTTCTATCGATTTTTGTCCATTAGCGGTTGTTAGAAATGAAGTGGAATGTGGCACAAACTGGAAAGTTTATGCTACAAAAAAGAGACATTATATATCAGAAATGGTATTACCTTCTAATGGTAGTGGAGCATAGACATTAAATCACCGCAGAGACATAAAATCTCTGCGGTGACATATATCAAAACTCGGCTTACTCATCAGTTGGTTTAATCGATTCAAAATAACGTTTTACGTAGAACTTATACCCAAGCGGAATCTGTTCTTGAGTGAGCGCATCTTCAGAAAGTTTCTGATACTTCATATAGGCATCTTTATAACTGAGAGCAGATTCTTGTCCCTCTGCCGATGCTTTGGATGTTTGAACGGTGGAACTGCCTTCGCCTTGAACACCCGTGAGCTTTTCAAGATTAAGGGTAGAATCAAGGGAAGTAAGATCACCTTGTTGGGTAGTGGAAGTTTTATTACCAGCACCTTCACCGGGTTTGTTAGATAATAATTTTGTCAGCCCCGTAGCAGGATTAGTCCCTTTGCTGTTGCAAGCACCTGCAATACAGGCTTTGCACGCTTCACATTCGGACAGCAATTCTGCCAATTTTTGATTTCTACTTTTAAGGAGGTCAAAATCACGTATTTCTTTACCTGAAGCCCGCAAGCCCTTTTGCGCACCTTTGGAATCGTTTCCTTCCATTGCTTCTCCTGAGCTTGCTAATTTTCCGCCAAGCCCATCAAGATCGGTGTCTTTAAGACTTTTGCCAGCGCGTTTGAGTTCGTCAGACAAGTTCTGACGTTTTTCTTGGTCATACTTCGGGACATCTTCTGCCACTTTGTCAAGTTTGTCAGCTGCTTTTTGATAGTCACCGCGTTTCAACTGCTGCCCAAAATCACCGAGAATCGGATTACCGATGAACTGTTGCCCGAGTCCCTTCATAAGCTCTTCCTGCTGCGCCATTTTGAGGGGATCTGTTTTCGTTTTCAACAGTGCCTCTAATTCTGTCATCCTTTTAAGAGCTTCCTTCGGTTTAATCTGCGGTTTCTTTAATTCAAGTGTTCTTTCCTCAATTTCTTTCAAGATTTCTTTGAGTTCCTGGTCCTCGTTCAGTTCAGTGTCTTTCTGTACCTCTTCAATCTTTTTCAACAGTGTATCCGCTTGAGCTGCGATTTCTGGTGAAAAGTCAATTTCCGTTGAAGTCGCCGGTGGCGCGAAAAACTCAACAAACGAGAAAGTGATGAGAAAGATTGCCACAATAACGATAAATTTGGTTTCACGTGGGACAGTGTATCGCGCAACCTTTTTGATAGGCACTGCTGCTAATCTTTTTGAGGTATCTTGGAGTTGAAGCGCAGTTAACGTTTCGTTGGTTTTACGCTGAATCTGTTCCAGTCCGCTTACAACACGGTCCTTAAGGGACGCGTCTATGTCAATTGCACGGGCTGCTTCCTGTAGGTTGACCGGTCTAATCAGACGGACAACCAGAGCGATAACTGCAATACCACCTGCGATACCAAGGAATACAAGTGGCGGAATGTTAAATGAGGTAACGACACTATCAACGATAACGGCCGGCACACACACTAAAAGTCCATATAATAGGAACATCGCGAGCGTTTGAAAGTATCCTTGTACGTTCAAACGTCGACGCACGTGACGAATCTTTTCAAGAATCATTTTTTCCTGCATGAAGTACATCTCCTTTTGACCATAGTCCAATCTAAAAAAGGATATTCCCTGACAAGACCTCACCTATGGTTTAAACGTTATTTACCACGTTTTTTGAGAGAACCCTCAAATTCTGAGTTATTCTCCGAGTTTGTTAATAGTGTACTATATTATTACATTATATGTCAAGTTCTTTTAAATATCTTTTTTCAAATGTTACCTTTCATTTGGCCATCTATTTTCTAACATCACATCTCTGAGGACTTTTTCCCAATCCCATAGGAGCACGGTGCCATCCTGAGAACCGCTTGCAAGTATTTTTCCGTCGTGTGAGAACAATAAGGTTTCGATCGGTTCCGTGTGTCCGGGAAGGGATAGCAGTTTTTTGCCAGTTTTGACATCCCATAAAGAGATGGTAGCCTCGCAATACGTATTTAATGATACTTTCGTTGACTCAACGAGAATAGTGCCGTTTGGCGAGAATGTCAAGACCCTGTTGTCTAATGAGTTTGGTAGATAAAGAGTATTGAGTTTCTGTGGATTAGTTGGTGTGGTTATGTCCCACAAACGGATCTCCTTCTCTGCAGATCTACTATCTTGTGTAGCAAGCATAGTATTGTCCGTTGTGAAAGCTACTACCATGTCGGACTTTGATGGGAATTCTGCTATTTGTTGCCAAGAATCCATATCCCACAACTTCTGTCCCGCAGCAAGCATAGTGGCGTCGGGTGAAAAAACCAAGGGCGTGCTTGGATTCAATCCGCCACCACTTAACGGACCACCTCTTTTTCCTAAATGAATACGTAACAACTCAGCACTTGTTCTTACTTCTGATAATAGAATCTCTTTATTTCTTCCAACAGTTAAACCGAAATGCATGCCTACTTCACTGTCTGTTGTTGTGGACCATTTTACTATATCATGTGAACTCTTGCTTGCGAGCGTCTTGCTATCGGGTGAGAACGCCATCACACCGTACACCTCGTTGAGGGATGGGAGTTCCTCACCGGTTTCCAGATTCCATAAACGCATTCTATCGTTACCATGATATTCAATAATTGTTTTCCAACCCAGAGAATTAAAAGAGATTGTTCCATTTATATTATGACATGCAAGTCGCGTGGCATCCGGTGATAAGGTAACAGCATACGTAAGTTCTTGAGGGTACGTTTTGAAAACATCCAGTTGTTTAGCTGTCTTGATATTCCACACGTCTCCTGTTCCGTTAAACATAGCAAAAGAAAGCGTTGTGCTGTCGGTAGAAAATGCTACGGTTCTGACCCACTCCGTATGCCCGGTAGCAAAGGTGGACAGTACATTCTGGGATTTTACATCCCAAAACCGTATGGTACCGTCCGCGCTTCCGGTTGCCAGTGTACTACCATCTTGGGTAAACGCCATTGCAAGAATACCATTTGTGTGCCCCTTAAGGGTGGCAAGACTACGTTTTTTGTATACATCCCACAATCGAACAGTGCTGTCCGTGTCGCCACTTGCGAGGATTTTCCCGTCTTTAGAAAACGTAAGCGCAGTTATCCACCCAGTATGCCCTTTAAGAGTAGCATTCCTTGTAGAACCGGAGGTATGCCACACTTGTACTTTCTTGTCCTCGCTTCCACTTGCCAAGAATTTACCATCAGGTGAGAACGCCAATGCACGGATACGCCGGTATTTATCCGCATTCTTCAGTATTTTGCGGAAAGAATTGGCAGCATGTCCCTTGAGGGTAGCAGTCCGCTCGCCTGTGGAAGCATCACCTGACCATATCTTACCATTCCAGTACCCACATGCAAAGTTGCGACCGTTTTCAGAGAGAGCCAACACACCTTCCGAGTCAAAATTACTTCTATATTCAGACAGTTTTTTACCTGTGTAAACATCCCAATAGTTAAAAATTCCGGAATGACTTAGACTAAGAAGGGTTGAACCATCCTTAGAAAACGCTAACGCTGCAACTGATTTCTCATACGTTACATCTTTCTTATTCATAAGGTGCAAATTTGTAGAAATTGGCAGCGCAATGCGTAATAGTTCTTCCCCAGTTTCCATATTCCAAAGTTGAATATCGGGGTTTGAAGATCCTCCGCTTGCAAGGATGCGTCCATCCGGTGAAAAAGCAACGGCATTTGACTGACGAGTGGTTTTTCCATGTAAGTACCTACTCTTCCCTATTGCACTATCGTATAACCACACACCTATGTCAGTTCCAACCGCGAGCTTCCTGCCATCAGGAGAAAATTGCATCACATTGATACCGCCCTTACCAAAGCGAGCGATAGCTCCTGCGGGCAATCCTGTACGCGTTTCATATTGATTGGCATCTGCAGAAAAGGGTAGCGTTTCAGTATCCTCTTCCTCCTTTTTCTTCAGGGTGAGTTTTTGTACTAATGATAGATCGTTGACTGGGTTCTGTTTGAGAAATAAGAATTTTAGATTTTTAAGGTTCTCAATAGGTTTAATGTCGTGAATATGATTTTGTTCAAGTCCTAAATATGTAAGCCGCTTTAACCCCTTGAGTGGTGTGATGTCACTGATCTGATTACCACTAAGCGTTAATTTTGTAAGGTTTGTCAATCCAGCAAGAGGTGAGATATCGTTAATTTGATTACCGTAGAGTTCTAAAGCAGTTAAACTTTTCGCCTTCTCTAAACCCGTTAAGTCCTTAATGTCTTTTTGTGGTGCAGAAAGTGTTTCCAATTTACCCAGTTTCGATTGTGGAATTAGCTCGTTGGAACGTAATCCGAGATTTTTTCGGATGGCCGCGGCCAAGTTTTCTTCCGGTATTTCTACATGCTGTACAGATGAACAACTGAGGAAAACGATGAGGATTACGGAAAGCATGTATAGGTGTTTCATGAATCAAATAGCCTACTGGTTTTTCGCTGAATTAGAAAATACTAAATCATCAAAAACTTTTCCATTTTCGTCAGTGATTCGCACGTAAAATCCCGAACCTCTGGTTTCTTCACACACCTTGATGAGGATACTATTTTTTCCTGGAAAGAGCGTCACAGGAATAATGTCTCTATCAATATCTGTAGCATAAGTTCTTGTGTGTGCATGCACCTGTATACCGTTTATCCATACTTTACCTTGGTCATCGGAGTCAAAACGTAATTCAACTTTCCGTTCGTCTGGAGAATGGATAGTTGCAAAAGAATAAGCAACACTCCAATCAACGTTAGGTAGAATACGGATATAGCCGTCTATGAAATCATCGGAACATTTTGCCAACGGACTTGTCCATTTTTTCCTCCGTATTTTACGGTGGTATCAATCTGCGGTAAGTTTTCTGGGATGTATTCTGTATTAAAACCAATTCTGCCAAGGTTATCGAATGGACCGAGAATCATCCATGCATCTTCAGTCATAAAGCCTGTTTTTTGGACAAGTGCTTCAGCTTTTTCATGCTGGTTATTGACTGTATAGAATTGGGCTAAAGCCATGATAGTATTTAATTGTGCAGGAAGATCTAATTCAGAAACATCAATTAGATTGTTTAACATTTCGACATATCTGTCTTCGTCTTTGATATTTTTTCCTGCTTTAACAATCCTTGCGAACATGTCGCGTTCAGTATATTGGTAATACCCCACGTTTAGAAAATCATTGATTAGTTGAAAAGCATCATCATAGAACTCATTTTCGAGTAGAGCATGTGCAACGGTAATCATATATCTTGAACCAGATATTTTTTCTAATGCGATTTCCGCCAATTCCAATGCTGTATCAGGAAAAAGATTCTTTCTAAGCAACTCTTCAGCAAGGATGCGATATGAAAATGCACTATTTTGCCTATCAACTTCTTCTTCTCGAATGTTAATCCACTGTGTATAGACAAGTTTAGCTTTTTCTTCCTCACCAGTATCTTTATATGCATCACCTAATAGTTCGTGTAGAACGGAACTTCCTTCCATTCTTGGTTTCAGTCCTTCAAGGATTATAATGAATTCATCTGCTGCATCTCTTTCGGTATAAAGTTTCCAAAGGTTTCTTATTGCATCGTTATGTTCACTTTGTGTGAGGTCTACCTCCAAGGCGCGCAGATAGACCTTTTCTGCATCCGCGAAACGATCGGTTTTGATATATATTTCAGCAAGATAATGGAACGCTTCATAATAGTTTGTCCCATCAGAAAGTAGTTTTTGATATGCAACTGCTGCTTTTGCAAGTTGCTCCTCACTGGTTAAAGTAGAAATTGGACGGATGTATTCAGCCAGTTTTGGATTGCCTATAAGCCTACCATCATTACGATTTGGTGACATATCCGAGATGATTCCGTCTGTCACTTTGTTAAACTTCCAGTATCCAACTAAACCGGGCTCATCACCCTTAAGTTCGGTGATCATATCATTTCGGATGTCGACATCAGAGCGTGCAATGTTCCAGACACGCACATCGTCAATTTGTCCGACAAAGGTGGCGTGGAGCGTCACTTCTTCTTCATGTGAATCACCAATTCGGAGAGGAAGCACACTTTCAAAAATACTTGGTTGCCCCCTATAATCTCGTTGACCGACTTTAGTACCATCAATGAATAGTTGTATGGAATCGCTTTGTGTATCAATAACACCTGCGATGTGATACCAATTGTTGAGCATAATAGACCCGGTTGGCGAATAGACGGACCTTTCGCTCTCTCCTTTAGGCGATGAAGCGAATTGGATGACACCATCATTGCGCAGCCATAGCGTGTAACTCCGATTGCTAATATCTGGATTTCGGTTGTCACCTTTGTAAATGATAGGTGTATATCTGTTCCGAAACGCAGTCGGCTTAATCCATACAGACACCGTCAACTGTTCCGTAATATTGTTCAAAGTCTCACTGTCCTTGATTTCTACACAACTTAAACTTCCATCAAGATCAAGGGCAGTATCCGTAATTGTCTCATCATATTCCGTAGAACTCGACTTATTGGGTTGGACAGTCTTTTTATCGTTTGCTGAATCTTGGGCAAAGACATAGGTGGAAAAATTGATATTGAAAAGAAGCAATAATAAACAAACAGATATTAAATTACCATATAGTTTGTACATAGAGATACCTCCGTATCAACATTTACATTGGAATAATCCCATTTTTAATTGATTATATCACATGCGTAGGTTGGATAGAACTTGAAAACTCACCATAGGCATCAATTTAAGGAAATATCCTATTGTTGGAGGGGTTTGAAACCCCGATTTAACGGATTCGATTTCACAAAATCGGGCTTCCAAAGCCCTCCAACAAGAAAATTAGGCACTAAATTGACGCTTATGGATAGAACTTGAAAACTCACCCATTATCTGACAATCGGGTTTATCAGATGCACATTACTAATTTTCCGCTGAACTGTGGATTATTAAATCATCAAAAGGTTTTCCATCTGAGTCGGTAATTCGCAGAAAAAATGCCCATCCGCCCTGTTCGTTACATACCTTAATAAGAATACTGTTTTTGCCCGGTTTGAGCGTCACAGGAATAGTGTATGTATCAATTATTGCCATAAAAGCTTTCGTATGGGAAAAAACCTCTTTGCCGTTTAGCCAAACTTTCCCTTGGTCGTCACTATCGAATCGGAATTGGACTTCCCGTTCATCAGGGGAGGTAACGGTTGCGAAAGCGTAGGAGACATGCCAATCAACGTTCTTTTCTCCAAGATGGATATACCCATCTAATTCAGCATCGGTAAACTTTTTCCAACTCACAGGTCCATCCAGTCCATCATATCTTGCAGCTAAATTAATCTCCGTGATGTCTTCAGGAATGTATGTTGTATCATAACCGATTCCACCAGCATTGTCAAATGGGCCGAGAACCATCCATGCGTCTTCTGTAACAAAACCTGTTTTTTGAATATGTTCATCTGCTTTCTCAAGCGGACCATGATCACGATAAAACTCAGCCAAAGTAAAGTGGGCATCTAACTGAAGTCTTAGACTACCTGGACTATTAGGGTCAAGTTCACCAGTCATATCGTCAATTTTTTGAATATGCTCATCTGCTTTGTCAACCGGACCTTTATCACGAAAATATTGAGCCAGACTGAGATATGCATTTAGCTGAAAACTTAGACTTTCTGTGGGAAGGTTTGTAGTTATGGAGTCAATTTTCTGGATATGCTTATCTGCCTGTTCAAGCATATCATTATCGTGATAAAATTTAGCTAAAACCAAATGTGCATTTAACTGAATACTCAGACTATTGGAGAAAAAGTCAATCAATTGATTCACCATTTTGGCGTAACCCTCCTTGTCCTGAACATCTTTTCCCAATTTACCGATTTTTGCGAATAGCTGACGGTGAAAACTTGGCGGTGTTGTGACATTCTGATCCCCAGGATAATCTGCAGCAGATAAGTATCTCTTGAATTGTACCAATGCCTCATCATACCATTCGTTTGCGAGATATATCTCTCCATTCGTCAAAATATGTTTTGAAGTTTTTGGTTTTTGAGTCGAATGTTCAAGAAACTGCAACACATTTTCTTTGGATTGATCTTTATCAGATTCACTTTCTTTAGCATCTCCGCGTGCATTTATGATAACTTTGTCCCAGTCCCAAAAGAGAATTGTACCGCCTCCAACACTCATAAGCGTTTTGTTATCCGGCGAAAATGCCAATGCTTCCACCATGTTAGTGTGCTCATCAAACGTAGTGAGTATGTCTCCTGTAGCGACATCCAATAATTGAATTCCACCACCAAAATGACCACAAATAAGCACAGAATCATCCGGTGAAAACAGTAATCCTTCGTAACTTATGTCAGAGTCGGACACTTCCTTAAAGTGTGTTTGTTTCGCCCTTCCTATCAGACGGATCCGTTCCGTACTGCCGACAGCAAGTAGAGAACCGTCTGAAGAGAAGGCAAAATTTAAAATAGGTTCTTTGTATGTATTGCCTTTTGGGGGTATTTCCTCAAAGAAAGAACTTAACTCCGTTCCAGTTCTTGCATCCCACAACTGTACATGTCCCCCCATGGTGCCACTGACAACCTTTTCTCCATCTGGTGAAAACGCAACAGTACTGATAAGAGGTACGTGTTCATCGGTATCTTCGTCGTGGTCTGAGGTAATTATCTCACGTTTTTCACCGGTTTCTATATTCAACAAGCAGACTTTATTACCGACCCCGCTGGCTAAGATTTTTCCATCCGGTGAAAAAACTTGTCCGATACCCCGTGGAAAAGCCACCAACTCACGCCCCGTGTTAACATCTGTCAAACGAAGCTCATACCCATTATAATTTGATTTAGACGGATCGTTTTGTTTTCCGCGATTTAATAGTCGTGTTCCGTCGGGTGAAAACGCATACGTTCTATACATATTCCAATACAAATGTTCCTCAAGCATTGCTTTTGTTATGGAAGTTGTTTTTTGTGACTTTTTTAGATCCCAAACTGAGATAATGCCGATGTCTGATACACTCACCAATGTGGAACCGTCATTTAACAGAGATGCTGTCCTCATCCACATGTGTCCAGTAATCCGGTTTTGCATCGGTTTTCTTTTTTTTGTATCCCAAAACCGGACAGTACCATCTTCACTTCCACTCGCAAGCGTGCTACTATCTGGTGAAAATGCTAATGTTTCAACAGTACTGAGATGACCTGTGAAAGTGGCAATCAATTCCCCTGTAACAGAATTCCACAATTTAATTGTACTATCTTCACTACCGCAGGCAAGGATTGTGCCATCTGGTGAGAATGCCAATATTGATGGTCTACCATTTCTCTCGTCCTTCATAGGGTTATTTACTACTCTTTTACCATTTTGTTCTGATACCGACCAAATGTTACCTCCTATTGGCTTTTGCAAGGCAATCAATTCTTCTCCTGTGGTTGTATCCCAAATTTGTACTGTTGTATCTAAATTCCCTGTGGCGAGTCGTGTACCATCTGGTGAGAATTTCATAGTCAATGCTCGGTTTGTCTCAACAAGATATTGTGGTAAGCTAACTTCTTTCCCAAATTCTCTTAGTGTTGTTAACTTTTTACTTGTTGTTGTATCCCACAACTCAAGCTTGCCATCTCTGTTGCCGATAGCGATTTTATCTTCTGTAAGCGCGTATCTTTCAAGATGCATGTACCCCGGTCTTTTACCCATTTCTGTCGCTGTCGTCTCTCCAGTCTCTACATCCACCCGATAAATTGTATCTCTCGACAAACTCAAAAATACAAGTGTTTTGCTATCATTTGAGAACCGTATTACTGCTGCTGCAGGTAATATATCTTGTACAGAAACTTCACTCGCTTTAGTTATATCCCACAATACAACTCCTTTTTCGAGAGGCGTGCCACCGAAATTGTTAATGGGGTCTCCGCCACCAGTTGCAATAAAACGCCCATCCGGTGAATACACTACTGCTCCACCCATTCCCGATAATAGTGAAATCTCATTGCCAGTCTCTACATCGTAAACCCAGGTACCGATATGACTGCCTACCACCAATTGTGTGCCATCTGGTGAAAATTGAATTGTGTCTATACCGCCCTTTCCTAAACGCATTTTCGCTTCTTTTGGCAGATTCCATTGCGGATAATTTTCCATATTATTCTCCTCACCTGCTTCTGCAGATTGTGGTGTCCCGTTAGGTTTTTGTTGGTGAACAAGATTTTCGGTTTGCACATTAGCACTTTCAAGTTGCCTCCGCACAACCGACTTTAACGCAAGGTCTGCCATAATGGGTGCTTCAATAATATCAATCTTGATTTCCGAGTTGGCATCAAAACTATAAGGTTTCTGAAAACGCGTTAAGTATTTGCTGTTTCCAAAACCTAACATGAGCAACACGACTACGACTGTTGACGCAGCGAATAACCAGGGAACAAACGGTTTACTTGCAGAAGGCGCAGCAGGTTTTGTTTGTGAAATTTCACGCATAACGTTTTCGGTAAGATTCGGTGTAATTTTGAAATGTTCTAAAGCTTCTCTAATCATGGGTTCCTCTTTCTTTAGACGTTCCCGGGCACGGCGCAGCCGACTCTTAACCGTATTCGCTGATACACCTAAAAATTCACCAATTTCTGAACACGACATTTCACCGAAGTAATGCAATGTCATGACAGTGCGTTCACTTTCCTGTAGTTTTGCGAGCAATTTCTTCACAACTTCGCGCTGTGTTTCCGCCACTGTGCGCTCCTTTTCCGTAACGACATATTCAGAATATATTGCCTCTTCTAATCGTTCATTGTCTGTCTGTTCCAGATGCTCAATGGACTGTGTCCATAAACGCTTTTTACGCAGCCACGCCATGCAGCGACGTCTTGTAATCACATACATCCAACTTACAAAACGCTGCGGTTCTTTCAGCGTTTTCAATCTTTTATATGCTATCAGAAATGAATCTTGGGTTATTTCCTCGGCGATATGGAAATCACCGACAATCCGCCACGCAAGTGCATGAACAGGTTTCTGGTATTTTCCCACCAACAATGAAAACGCGTGATCATCACCTTCAAGAATATCTTGAATGAGTTCGGCATCGTTGTGTTTCATGTGTCACCTCTTGGAACAGATGGTTTGATTATCGACTTCATACCCTGTGACGCGACTTACTACAGAAACGGGTGCATAAATTTGCAAAAATTGGAAGGCCGGTCTAAATATTGTTACAGTTCAGGACTTATGCAGTTTCTCTTAAAGTCCCACTGATAAGGGGGATTTAGGGGGTTAAATAAAGGTCAGTCTCCGTCCTCATGATAGGATGGAGACAAGGTTCATTATAGTGTTTTTGTCCTTTGCGTAGTCCCAAAAACTTTATTTTATATCATCGCTTTTGCGCGTTTCAGCGCATCCTCAGAAACATTCAGCGTCTTTGCGATGTCTTCATCTGTATGTGAGATAGACATGAACCAGATATGTCCCTCAGGTAGATATAATCCACCATCTAACGTCGCTTCATAGAAGGCTTTACGAAATTGACTCTGCTTTTCACCATCAGCATTCAAACCGAAAAAAGGCATAGGACCGATACCGCCAATCCGTGCTTGGTCAATACCTAATCGGTCAGTCATCTCTTTATAACCATCTAAAAGTTTCTGTCCCTGTTGCCACATAAAAGCTACGCCATCTTTTGCCTCTAATTCCGCAATTGTCGCAATAGCAGCAGCAACCAGTGAAACCTCTCCGTGAAAGGTCGCGGCGACCCATACACCAGCAACTTCGTCCATAATTTCCTGCTTGCCGACAACAACTGCAGTGGCGAATCCGTTAGCCAACGCCTTTCCAAAAACCGACATATCAGGTGTCACACCGAAATATTCCTGTGCACCACCTAAAGCATAGCGAAATCCTGTTTTTACTTCATCAAAAATTAACAGCGCATCGTTAGCGTTAACAACAGATTTCACGTTTTCCAAATATCCATCTGCGGGTAAATCATGTCCAGAGGGTTCCATAATCAAACACGCTATTTCATCGGGATGCTCTTTAAAGAGGTCTTCCAGCGCATCTATATTGTTAAAGCCTACACTCAATGTTGATGCAGCACTGCCCGGTAAGTGTCCACGAGTATTATGACACCAATCATGCCAACCGTGGTATCCGCACCGAATCACCTTCTCCTTTTCGGTATAGGCGCGTGCAAACTTAAGCGCACCCGTTGTCGCATCGGAACCGCCGACAAAATAAGCCACCCTATCCGCAGACGGAATAATCTCAACAAGTTTCTCCGCAAGTTCTATCTCTAATGTATGACCGACGTTATACACATTGCCGCGCTCAAGAGCCTTTGCGACTGCTTCTATCACAGCAGGGTAGGCATGACCGAGAATCATCGGTCCGTATCCCATCAAGTAGTCAATATAGTCGTTTCCATCCGCATCCCAAAAATGCGAACCTTTTCCACCAGCAATCATAACCGGTTGTGGAGGATTGCTCTGTTTATGTGGTTGTCCGCCGCCGACTAACGCAGCTTTCGCCCTTTCCCGCCACGCCAACGATTTTTCAAAACTTCTTCCCATATTACACACCTCTACACAATTTGATAGATAGTATACCACAATTTGCGTCTGTCTCAACATTTTTTGTTGTAAACCGTGCAAATTAATGACATACTATGTTAATTTTAGGTTTTAGGAAAGATTTACGGTGAATTAAACAAATAAATATACACTCTCATCTTCGGTAGGCGAGGTTTCCTAACCTCGCTCATGCAGAGTGTCCAAGTAATTCTAAAAATCTACCATAGAAACCGAAACCTTTGGAGGAAAAGGAAATGGCAGAAAACCTATTAACTGATGAACAGATGCGACATTTTATCATAAACGGATTTGTTACCGTTAACACTGCGTTACCGCCAGCGTTCCATGATGACATCTTCGCAAAAACGGCTACTGTGTTTGATAAAGAAGGCAATCCGGGCAATAATCTTTTACCGAGAATACCGGAGATTCAGAGTGTTTTTGACGATGCAAACGTGAAAGGTGCTTTGGCAAGTCTGTTGGGACCGGATTACTATATGCAACCGCATCGGCATCCGCACTATAATCCACCCGGTAGCAAAGGACAAGGTATGCATCAAGATGGTGGCAAGCGATGGTCGCACCATACACGCAGGTTGCTTGTTTTTTATTACCCGCAAGATACACCAGTCGAACGCGGGCCGACCGGCGTTGTCCCAATCAGCCATTACTTCAGTACAAATGAAGGTTCACAAGTATCCCCTGAACAACCTATCACAGGGAAAGCAGGTACCGTTGCATTCGCTAATTATGACCTATGGCACCGTGCCATGCCGAATCAGACTGATGAGAGACGTTACATGATGAAGTTCCTTTATGCCCGGATGACAGAACCGCAGGCACCTACGTGGGCAAATAAGGAGACAGAATGGGCAAACGGAACAGCACTCGGACCGGCTGAACATCAAGAGATGTTTAAACATCTGTGGAACTGGCATCTCGGTCCAAAGAACAGTGATGCACCATCTTCATCTAACGGTGAATCATTATCAGATTTAATCAAAGCGTTGAATAATGCTACTGAATCAGTAGCATTACAGGCTGCATACCAAGTGCCAAAGTTTGGTGAAAAAGCTGTACCTGCCTTAGTACGTTGTCTGCATGGAGAGTCGGATATGACGCGCCGAAACGCGTGTTATGCGCTGAATGCAGTTGGCACTCCTGCCGTTGATGCATTACAAAAGGCATTGAAAGAAGCTCCTGAGCACGCTCGTGCAAATGCTGCAGAGGCACTCGGAGACCTTGGAACGAAGGCGGAACCCGCCGTTCCTGCATTGGTTGAGGCATTGGAAGATGAATCTGCCAATGTCCGTGTACGCACGATTGAGGCGTTAGGCACAACGAGTCAATCAAGCACATTAGCTGTGCCGGGGTTGATTAAGGCATTGGAAAACCCAAACGGTGGGATTAAACGTAATGCTGTGTTTGCTCTCGCTCGAATCCGGGGGAATGCTGCGGACGCTGTTGAGGGCTTGGAAAACCTTCTTTTTGACGAAAACCGTTATGTCCGCGGTGATGCGGTGCATGCGCTTTACCGTATTGGCACATCAGCGGCGAAAGATGTGTTGGTGCGGCACCTCCAGACAACGCGATGGTGCCCAATTACTAACCGTGATAGTACGTTTTAAATTATAGTAAAATCCAAAATATGTTTATATTTCAATGAACAACAATCCCTACACCATCACGCTGGCGAGGTTGCCTAACCTCGCCAATGTAAAGGTAATTGTGGATTTTACTATAATTGAGACAAGGGATTTGCTGGAAAGACACTATTTGTCAATGCTGTCATTTTTCTTGCGAAGGGTAGTTTGTTTCTGCTTGTTGTTGAGACGCAGGAATTTTACACCTTGCTTTTTGAGTTCCTCTTGCCTACGCATCACATCAACACAATACTTATGGATATCATTATTAAAGCGCGCATTAACTTTACGTTTTGCTTCTCGTACTTCTTCTATAATATCATTCATATTTCAAATTCCAAAAGTTGTACGGGGGTTAGTATCCTGACAGGCAAATAACCTGCCGCTTTGTTCAGTGTAACACCGTTAAACAGCCTGAAACGCAGCGTAAATCTCTTGAGCTCGCTTTTCAACACCGCTTAAATAAGTTTCATCGATTTGTGCGCGGTAGAGTTCAGTAAGTTCCCCGCTCGTCTCACCAAAGGCTTTGGCATACCGCCTACATTCCTCTTTATCGCCACCAGAGGCGTAGGCTTTTGTTTTTGCATCTGTGCCAGACTTTCGCACCTCCACAAACTTATCTGTAAACCTAAGGTAAGTCCCATCCCCGACAAATCGGACATCCTCAAGATTCGTAAAATTAAGTTCCGGGAGCGCATCGGTGAGGATAGCACGCGCTTGCTCTATATCTATTTTCCCTTCGCGCAGCGCAATAGCAATTCCAAGAAAAAATAGGTCGTTTTTGTCGCGCTTCGCTTCTCCCTCCTGCTTTGCGGCGCGCAGTTTTTCAGGATTCGGTTCAGACTCGTTGTAGTAGGTAATATCCTCCCGCACATCACACGTTGCGGTGATCCGACTTTCCGAAAAAATAGAAGCGAGGTAGTCAGACAAAGGTATATCCACCTGTTTGCAATGTGCGGCAAGTGCTGTAACCAACACCATAGATTCACCTGCTGATTTTTCCCGCATCGCAATGGCAGTCCTGCCCCCTTGACTCTGGATAAGTTTTTCGGGTCCGGTTATCATGCCGCCGCTCTCTTCTCCAGCAAAGATGAGTCGCGGCTGTACACCGAGCGAAATTGTTTCACCGTAAACATCTTGAATAACAACTGAAGCGTCCGGTGCATCGGCTATCTGCTTCTCAATCTTTTTCATAATTGCGGCGATCTCTTTGAAACCGACTGGCACATTAATTACGTTCACCCCATTAGCAGCAGCCCATTGGTCCCAAGCAAGTGCAGAAGGGGTCGTTTTTATCATAAACCGCGGATGATCTGCCCAAAGTCCAGCGGTTTTTAGTTGCTTCGTGTGGAAGTCCATGAGCATCAAAAACGCCTGATTAGGTGTGTAAATCGTCAACAGTCGATCATCGTCAAGCATTAGAAAATCAACACCGAGACGTTGGAGTGTTTTAGCACGTGATGGTTCTTCTATTTCGCAAACGATGAGTCGGTCTCCGTCTGGATCGGTTGCCTCAATGATTGTTCCGATAGGTTGATTCTTGAGTTTTATATTATATTCAGCAGATTTGACGACATTCAGTATGCTAAAGTCACATCCAAGGTCATAAAATTCTGCCGCACCTGTTTTCGGATTTCTGTCCAGTTTGCCGATATTGTGATAGAGTGGGTCCGCATCAACGTGAAGCCAACGTACAGAGTTCGCAATACCTAACCGCTCAAAAATTGCACGCATTGGGCGATACATACATCCACCGACACAATCGACAACGATAGGTGGTTTTGTCTTTCGGATAAGGTTGAGATTTGCATCTGTAGCGACACCGCTTTTGAGATAACCGACATAAAGCTGTACGCCATCGTGGAGTTCATCTAATCGTTCAAAATCAATGTGTTCATCGTTGATAGCACTGAATTGAATAGAATATCCTTCTGTTTCAGCAGTCTTGAGAATTTCCTCAATCTTCTTGACAAATTGCATAGATTCTTCGGGTAGATATTGACTTCCCTGATCGTTGAGGTCTTTTGTTGCGTTTTTAGTGCTAACAGAATGGCTTGATGTAACATGCTCACCACCATCCAAGTCAAGCATGAAAATAAGGAACGAAGCCATCCAAATCGGTAACGTGCCAAATTCTTTCGGTACATAAGTCCGTATGCCTTGTGCCGCCTGAATCCGCGCAATGAATTCAACATATTTTTGCGAGTTGTAGCGCACCTCACATCCTGCAAGTTTTTCCACAAGTTTCCCACCTGATTTTTCCTTTGCTACCAGACTTTTTCCAAGTGTCGCCAAGATAATGCCAACCTGATTGATTGGAAAGCGTGTATCCCACGGATATAGGACGTTTTGTGGTCCACGTATGCCAGCGGTTGACACTTGCGCTTCTTTCGCATAGTTGCCAAACCATTCCCATAGGTTCAGACGGTCAATCAGTTCCTTGTCAAGTAGGAATGTGAATGCTTCGGGTTCGTCTTGCGGAAAAAGAGGGGATTTGATTGAGTCGGGGGTATTCTGATCAACCACTGTGAAAAGTTGTTGCTCTGTTCGGTTTCGTTTGTCAAGGGACGCTGCATTTAGAGCAATTACCATCTCTGCGCTCCAAAGTAGATTTTACGGTTATTATAGCACAACTAGCTCCTTTTAAAAATTGAAAAGTTGTAGAATTATAGGTATTCATAGCAAATTAAACATTTTTCAAATTTTATTTGACTTAATAGTCGAAAAAACGTATAATTTCAACATGCTAAATTATTGGTTTCAGGATTATATTAATCAAAAATGATTTAGTATGAATTTTTGCAATTGAATTAGTGGTTTGCTTAAGTAACAACTTTGGCATATTTTACATTGGTTATAGAAACTATGCTTCTATAAAGATGGTGAACATGAACACCCAGCTTAGTGATATATACATATCATCGCAACATTTTCCAATCTCGGTTTTTAGCCGCAATACCTTCGTATTGCTAATTGTGCAGAGTCTTGTTGCGCACATAAGCGATCAAATTTCACTTTCCGTTAGTACCCCCCCTCTCAATAATAACATTTGTTAATTCGATCAGGATTGACTCAAATAACTTAGTGTTGTCTGCTGCACGAGGCACAATGTCTCTGTGTGAGACAATCCCCTTAAATGCTACGCATCCTTTGGATTTTCTCCAAAGGGTATTTGTGTTGCATAAACTTTGTCACACTTTTCACTACCAGTACATATTTATGCTGGGACATTACCTATGTCGTTGCCGCATTTTTAGAAGCGGTGACGGTTATTTTAATTTCAGATGGAGGAATTGAGAATATGAAACGCTTTTACACATTTTTTAGTTTTTTTATTCTGCTTACCGTATTGGGAGGCTGTAATGATATGGTTGTGATTACGAAACCAATAATTGAAGGTGATAATTTTGAGACACCTTTTGATATGCTATCTTCTGATTTGAATGCGACATTTGCACGAGGAGAGGAAGTATTTATGAAGGTCTTTACAGTAGAAGAAGGATTAGGACCAATATTCAATAATACGGGATGTATAAGTTGTCATCCCGGAAATGGTAGAGGCACGCCAGACTTAGCACTTACCCGATTTAGCATAGGACATGATCTTATCCCTGATTTGGGCGGGCCTCAGTTCCAAAACAAAGCTATTCCTGGTGCCCCTTACGAAGTACTTCCTATGGGTGTAGATAAATCGCCGCGACTCCCTCCACCTATTTTTGGGTTAGGACTCATTGAAAATATTCCGGTTGAAACGATTTTGTCTTATGCCGATGAGTTTGATGCCGATGGTGATGGTATTTCCGGTAGACCTAATTGGGTAATCCCACCCGATTACGTTCCAACTACCGAGGTTGGAGGTGGACCTGGTCAACAATTTGGGAGGTTCAGTCGCAAGGCGCAAGTTTCGTCACTCGTTCAGCAGGTTGCAGAAGCGTTCCAACAAGACATTGGGATCACAAACGGCTTTATTCCTGAGGAGCATTTTCATGCTGGAGACACCGTTCCCGATCCAGAGATTGATAAATTAACCGTCATGGAGACTATCGTTTTCCTACGCTTGCTTTCGCCACCGCCACGGGGCGAGATTACACCAGAAGTCAAAAAAGGAGATGCTCTTTTTAACACAATTGGGTGTGTTTCGTGTCATGTTCCAACAATGCAGACAGGACCCTCTCCCATTGAAGCTCTGAACGAGGTAGAGGTCCACCTCTATTCTGACTTGCTTTTGCACGACATGGGTGAGGAACTTGCGGATAATCGTCCTGATGGTTCTGCAACTGGCAGAGAATGGCGGACTGCGCCGCTTTGGGGAACTCGTTTGGTAGCGGAATTCCTTGCTGGCACACCGTTTTTCCTCCATGATGGTCGCGTTACTACCCTTGAAGGTGCTATTCGGACCCACGGTGGTGAAGCTCAGAACGCGAAGGAAGCATTTTTCAATCTGTCTGAGACGGAACAACAAGCGGTTATCGCTTTTCTCAATTCACTTTAAAAAGTGAACTGGTATTTTATGAAGGACAACGAACAATTTATCCTCTTGCGCAAGAGGATGATTTGAGATAACAGTTTTTTGTAGACGCCGAATGCCATAAGCGTATTCGGCGTCGCTTTGATATAATCTACGCCAAGTAGAACTTATCAACTAAAAATTTGTTAAATCTAAATAGTCCTATATTTGGTTGGATGCCTGCTATGCTAATATAACCCAAGTTGCTACCTATCGCCATAAAGTTGTTTTATATTAGTTGCAA
>JAPPES010000048.1 GCA_028824125.1 Candidatus Poribacteria bacterium | reverse complement strand
CATAGATGAAATCATAAATATGTATCATTAATTCTAAACTTTACTATAGTTTTCGATTTTTCTGGTCCATTTTTCACATTTTCATATAAACGAATACATAAGCAAAGTAGTAGGCACACGCCGTGTGCCGTCCACCCAAAAATGCAAAGCGGACGGCACGCGAAGAGCGCCTGCTACCTTTAGATCAACGTTAAGTTGATACATAAAGGGAGTGCACAAGCGAAACCCGATGGACGATATAAACTATCAGTCTTACTCATTAGTATAGTTTGGACAATTTTAAAAGTTTCTATCCGGTAGATTTAGGTTAAATGAAACGCTGGACAGCGCAGAAAGATGCTGATACACATTTCGCCCCGCTGGGGCTAAAGAGGTGTGGATACCTACTTTTCTATAAACATTCCGCCCCGCTGGGGCTGCTCTTATCGCATCCAATATAAGTTTTTTCTGTAAGTCTTCACAAAAAATTTAACTCGTAGAAAAATAATTTGCAGTGTTCACCTAACCAATAGCCCCAGCGGGGCGAAATGTGTATAGCAGCTGACATATACACGGACAAAGCCCCAGCGGGGCGAAATGTGTGTGGATAAAATCTGATTCTAATATCCACGTTTTTCCATAAACGATGCTATCAAATAAGGACCCCTAAAATTGTCCAAAGTTTAGTACTCATTAACTGAAAATATATAAAACTAAATAACCCTGAGGTCTTTGGCATCAGGTTACTTGACGCTACATTACACATCGTTTATAATACGACCAAACACCAATGCAGGAAACAATCCATGCAATCCCCATACCTAACAGATACACAACAGAAACATTGGCAAGAACAGGGCTATCTTCTCATAAAACAGGTGCTTTCATCGGAAGAAATTGAGACACTCTTGCCAGCGGTAGATGCGGTTATAGAAACTTACGTCCAGCAGACACCGAATCTGCAAGGAACACGTTTTGGCAAGGGCGCGTATACGATAATCCGTGCGATTGAACGGACCGATGCGCTTGACCCGCTAACCGATCACCCACGCACCTTCGGCACAATCCTATCATTGATGGGACCGTATTTGCAGATCATGGGGACGCAAATCTATGTCCGCCATCCGGATACAGAGGCGTTGATGGGGTTTCATACAGATGCAGGGCCATCACTTCAACGGATTCATCCGCACCCTGATAGCTTGCCTTTACAGTTCAAAGTCCAGTTTTTCTTGACCGACCTTTCTGAGCCTGACCAAGCCAATTTTATGTGTGTGCCAGGGAGTCATAAAAAGCCGTTTCCTGAAATACGATTTGAAAAAGGCACGTATCCTGAAGGGGCGATACAGGTTCTTGTTGAGGCTGGAGATGCAGTCATTTTTCTGTGGGCATTGTGGCACGGAGTCGGACCGAATCGGACTGACCACATCCGAAAAAGCGTCACATTCCGTTACGGGCAGATGTGGTGTAGACCCTACGATTACGATAAACTTCCCACACATGTATTGGAGCGGATGACACCGCGCCGCAGAAGGTTATTTGGCGATATGGGAGAGGATTTTCACCCCACCGATTACTACAAACCGAAAGACCAACTGAAGGTAATCTGTGGCGATGAATGGTGTTTATCCTTATAGGAAACCCTAACTCGCTTGCTGTAATTTCTGAAACAGGTCTCGGAAGATTGCATCCCGATTTACACTTGTAGCAACATGCATCAGATGCCGACTGTTATCAAAACTCCACGTTACAGCATCCGTTAGAATGGGACTATGCACAATTTCGGTTGGAACCCAACTGCTATTGACGAGATACGCTGTTGCAGATATATCCCAAATAACCTTTGACCAAGCAAAGTGGTCTTTATGGTAGTCTTTGAAAATTTCGACGAGATAATCGCCAATTTTGCCCTGTCCCTGTACGTAACGTTCCATCTCAGCGACTGTTGTGTGTAAATGTGAGACCACACCACGTGCGGGGAGATGCACAAACGGCACGCCACAATCCAGAACTAATCGTGCTGCGTGGATGTCTTGTGCAAGATTGAATTCTCGTGTATGAGACCAATATAACGGGTTACCACCAAGCCACACAACGACTATATTTTTGATGATTTCAGGTTCAAGTAAAATTGCAGAAGCAACATTCGTAATTGCCCCAACGGCGACAACGTAGAGAGGATCATCGGTGTTTACCATTGCGCGTTCAATCATATCGGTTGCTGCTTCGCTCGGCACAGCAGTCTCTCCATTAGATAGAAATGCCCGTGAACCGCGATAAACAAAACCATCAGAATCAACGCCAAGGAAGTTTAATAGTCGTAGAATTTCGTCATAGCTTTTCTCCATGCCGTCTTCCGCATCCGCCGAACGGTTGTTGTGAAAGGGCGCAGCGTATATCGCCTCAACATTGAGCTGATCGGGTGAAAGCAGCGCGTGAACAACTGCAAATTGGTCGTCAATTTCATTATAGGTGTCCGTATCAAGCACCATTCGGACGCGTTCCTCTGGTGGTTGTAACATCTCTAAACGTCTGGATTCGGATAGGATTGGGAGATTCATTCTATTTGCCTTTATTGCTCTGGATTTTTCTATAGTGTATCACATTATCAGGGATGAAAGTCAATTGATTTCTGAAACAGATTTTTAGATATGAATGTTAATAATAACTATAGTTTGGACAGTTTTAAGATTTTTAGAGACAAAAAGTAGAAAAGAGGGT
>JAPPES010000007.1:120865-124614 GCA_028824125.1 Candidatus Poribacteria bacterium | reverse complement strand
GCTTTTGACTTCTTAAATTGACGCCTATGGTGCGGTTAGGAAACCGCACCTACCACACTTGGGGCTTAACTTTCAGTAAATCTCAATAAAGGAAAGCTCTTAAAGCTAAATAACCCTGTATGAATTTAAGTGGATTTTTGAAGCGAATTCGGTTAGAATGATAATAGTAAAAATTAACGGAGGTATTTTCGGTGGCACACGCACATTCTAACTCTCAAGCACCATTAGTAATTCCAGCCTCAGAAACGGCAAAACGCATGGCACAGGCAGCATCAAATTTTTTAGACGTTTTGCCCCCTACTTTACATGAAAAAGCATGTCAACCGTTCAATGGGAATGAACGATTTCGATGGCACTACATTCCAATAGAGATGTGGGAACGACAAGGGGTTTCACTTAAAGAACTGAACGTTAACCAGCAGGAATTAGCATTCGCACTCATGGAAAGCGGTTTGAGTGCAAAAGGATATGAAAAAGCCCGCGCAATCATCAATTTAGAAACCATACTTGGCGAAATTGAGAAAACAGACGGAGAGGCACGCCTCTCACGCGATCCTGAGTACTATTTTTTCACCGTATTCGGTGATCCGACAGGAAATGGTGCATGGGGGTGGCGTGCCGAAGGACATCATGTATCATTAAATTTTACGGTTGTCAACCGCGAACTAATTTCTCCGAATCCTTTCTTCTTTGGTTCAAACCCAGCAGAGGTGCCAGCAGGTGAGAAAAAAGGGTTACGAGTACTTTTCGCTGAAGAAGAGTTGGCACGTCAACTGTTAGCAAGTCTAACACCATACCAAAAAACGCAGGCTGTTATCAATACAGAGGCACCACCTGACATTCTCACGCGCAATGCTCCTAAAGTAGAGTTTGAAGCAGTCGAGGGATTAGCAGTTGAAACGATGCAGACGCATCAACGCGAACTTCTAATTCAATTAGTGCATGAATATATTGATCGGCTTCCGGATGAGATCGCAGAGATTGAACGCCGAAAACTACGCGAGATCAGTTTTAATGACATCCATTTTGCATGGGCTGGCGGTGAAGAACGGAGGATGCCGCACTACTATAGACTTCACAGTCCATTTTTCTTTGTGGAGTATGATAACACACAGAATAATGCTAATCACATTCATTCGGTATGGCGGCACATTGAGGATGATTTCGGCGCAGATATGCTTCGGCTGCACTACCACAAAACCGATCATCACGATCATTAGGTAAATTAGCGCATGAAGAAAGCCGCCAAAGTTGGCGGTTTTCTTATAAGTTTATACTGGAAAACAAGAGGGCTTCAACTGTTTTCAATTCCTGTTGAATTTCCTCATCATCATATTCAGCAATCGGAATTCCATGTTGATTTAACAACTGAATAAAATCCCACAAATGTAATTCTGCCAATTTGGCAGCTTGCCCTAAAGATAGGACATTCCGCTCAAAAAAAGAGACTGCCAGCAGGTGTTTTGCCTCTTCAGTGAGTTTCTCACGATCATAACCTGAAACGGATAGAGGGATTGAGAGTTCACTGGGAACATCTAATTTGATTGAAAACATATTTTACATTATAGCGGTTCAAAAAAACGAACCGCTATAATGATCCTAAAGATTACTGAAACTGTAAGCTGCTATTTTGCAGATTTTAAATTACCCCAAGTGGTAGCAAGTTTATCCGCAGGTTCAACAGCGGTTACTGCAGTACTGGTGAGTACAACAAGCCCCGTCTTTTCGGAATTTTTTCCATGGACAACAGAATGCGGGTACCAACCACCCCACCCTTTTTGCCCAGGAGTGTCTACATCGCCATCATTGACGCAGATGCCTAAACCGACTTCAATACCTTCACTAAACGAGTCAACACCGAAATTCGCAGGCGTGAATCTAAGTTCGTAGTAGGTTTTCTTAGCACCTTCGTCTCGAGTAATGGCAAAGTCTGTCCCTGCCTCAAGACCAGGTTGTCCGTTTGTTCTCTCGTTATGAAGAATGAGGTTTTCTCCACTATTGTCTAATGCAACGTTATAGAGAAAGAGTGCTAACCCGCTTGTGCGCTTGCCAGTTGGTTCAAATGCGAGTTGTGCGGCATCACCATTCCATGCTGCGCCGGAATTCTGATGTTCGTCATCAGTAACACTCAGTGCGAGATAAGCTGCATCAGGGTTCCAAGCAATCATGAAACAGACTGTTTGGTCATCGGCATTGTTCCATTTACCGCCGCCGTGTTCTTCAAAAACTTTAACCTCGCCGCCGACGCCTTCAAATTCAACGCCGCAAAACGGGGATCCGTCAGTTCCAGTGACAGCATCCATAACCTCACCCCATTCGTCAAGATTGCCATCGATTGTGACGTCAATACCGGTAGGGGCATTGTATACATCGTGTGTTGGATTGCGCCACTGCGCATCTGCTATATTGATTGTAAATAGAGTTACTGCTGCGAATAGTGCAGCCAAAACAAAAACTGATTTTTTCATCTAAATTTCCTCTCTTTATTAATTGTTTTCCACCATTGATAGTGGAGGTTTAAATAGTGCAGCAACGTTGCTGCAGTTCAGTAATTGAGACAGGGACTTCCTGCCTAAATAGTAAGTAAATGTAGCGATTATTTTAATTTAACCGCTACGGTTGCAATGGTTTTGAGATACACCAAAACCTTTATTGAACAGATTTTAGTCTACCCCATGTTGTCGTTAACTTATTCTTCGCTTCAACAGCAAGTGTTTCATCGGTAAGCTTGACGAGACCCGTTTTTTCAGAATGCTTTTCGTGTACAATCACGTGCGGATACCAACCGCTCCAACCTTTTTGTCCATTTTGTCCAGCACCTAAATCGCCATCGTTTACACAGAGGCCGAGTCCAAATTCGTAGCCTTCACTAAACGGCTCTTTCAACCCCAAATCTTCAGGGGTGATTGCAATTTCATAATAAGTTTCTTTTTCGTTTTCGTTTCGGGTTATGGCGAAATCTTCCTCAGCAACAAGTCCTGGAGCACCGTTTGTTCTCTCATTATGAATGATGAGATCTGCCGCTAACGCAACGTTATAGAGAAAGATTACTGCCCCTGCATTACGCTTGCCAGTTGGTTCAAATGCCATCTGTAGGCTATCACCATTCCATGCTGCACCACCATTTTGATGTTCGTCATCTGTAACACTTAGTGCTATATAAATTGCATCGGGATCCCAAACGATTGCAAAGCATGTTTCATGATCATCGGCACCGTCCCATGTGCCACCGCCGTGTTTTTCAAAAACGTCAACTACGCCACCAACACCCTCAAATTCAACACCACAAAAGGGGTCGCCATTAGTGCCTTTGACTGTATTGATGACACCTTGCCAGCCTTCTTTGTCGTCAAGTTCGCCATCAATTGTAATGTCAAGAGTTCTTTGAAGTGCGTTGTAAACATCATGTGTTTTGCTACGCCATTGTGCATGTGCTGCAACGCTTGTGAGGAATAGCAATAGTGTAATTGTAATCAAAAACTTTTTCATCTTTTTTCTCCTTGTTAGAAGTTAAATCTTTTCTATTTGTAAAACAACTGATTATGCAGATTGCTATTTTACAAGATATAGTAGGTTTTAGAATTACTTAGACACTTCGCACCAGCGAGGTTAGAAACCTCGCCTACCGGGGAACGAAAGTGTTGAGGTTAGAAACCTCGCCTACCAGGGGACGAAAGTTTTGAGGTTAGGAAACCTCAAAATCAACGGTATGAATGCGCTTGGTAGAATGCGCGTATGGCATTCTACAT
>JAPPES010000007.1:0-120765 GCA_028824125.1 Candidatus Poribacteria bacterium | reverse complement strand
GATTCTACATGATTCTACATGATTCTACATGATTCTACATGATTCTACATGATTCTACATGATTCAGCATGATTCATCGCCTACCAGGGGGCGAAAGTGTCAATGTATTTTCTAATTTACCATAAATAATGACAAATTCACTTGTAACTTTTATTAGACCAGGACTTACGCATTTTCTCTTAAAGTCCCACTGATAAGGGGGATTTAGGGGGTTAAATCACTGAAATATCATTGAAATAACGACTTTTTAACCCCCTAACCCCCTTATCAAGGGGGAATGCGTAAGTCCTGATTAGACATTATAAATCATAGTGAAATCCATAATTATTTTACGTTTTATTGTTATGTGGATTTCAACACATCCTAAATATAAGAGACGCAATGAATTGCGCGACTACAAACGCCGCTAACCTTAAGAAAATGTAAAGGTATTTTTAGATTTTACTATAAGATTTTGTTTAAATCAACACCTAAATTAACGATCTTCAACGGTTGGGACAGGTTCTTCGCCACCTAAACAAAAGATATACCGACCCCTTGAACCGATGTATAGTTTACCGTTTGCGATAGCTGGGGAAGAAAGAAGTTCCAACCCGGACTCAACAGTATGTGAATCATATTGCCATATAATGCTGCCATCATCAATTGCGAGGCAGTAAATTTGTCCGGCATTCGTTGCTGCGTAAACAGCATCTTGTGTTACAGCAGGTGATGATACAACAACTGCCCCAAGATCGGTTTCCCAATGGAGTTCTCCATCTGCAGCTGTGAGTGTGTAGACAAAACCATCTCGGGAGCCAAACGTCACATAGTCATCGTGTACGGTAATTGCTGTAAATACGCCATCGCCCGCCTCATATTCCCATACGATATCCCCGGTGTCGGCGTTGAGAGCGACAGCTTTTCCTTTTGGAATAGACGCACTTTCTGTAAAATTCCCGTTACCTAAACCGAAAAAGACTAAGTTTTCATGGGCACTTGGGCTGCCCCAAACTGGATACGGCATCGGTTTTGACCATATCTCAGCCCCTGTTTGTGCGTCTACAGCATAAATTTTATACTGACCATAACCGGTACCGAAGTATACCTTACCGTCTTTAACTACTGGAGACATGTCCGCATGCACAGCGGGAAAATGCCAAATCTGTTCACCTGCCAGTGCGTCAAGGCAGTAAATACCGTCTGCTCCTGCGGTGAAGTAGAGTCTCCCTTGGGTAATAAATGGCGTAGACTCAACATGGCTTGCAGTTGTAAAACTCCAGATAGGATCGCCAGTCTTTGCGTCGAGGCACCGAAGTCGGCACCCGCTATCTTCATGAAAACCTTCGCCTATGTAAACCCTACCCGCGACAACAGCAGGTGAAGAAACGATAGGTATTTCTGAGTCGTTCCGCCAGACAACTTCTTGCGTATCTGTATCTATACAATAAGTTGCACCGTCCGCAGAAAAAACTGCACCGCGGGCAGCACCAATATAGAGACGGTTGCCGACAATCGTGGGCGATGACATGAACTGAACTTGTCTCATACCTTTGGCTCTGAAAACCCACAAAGCATTTGGGTTTGCTGGACCAGGCAAGTCATCAACATGACCTGTGCGATTTGCATTGCTTCGGAACGTTGGCCATGCCGTGCCTGTTCTCAAATTCTTCGTGCCGTTTTGCTGCTTGTCTACCCCTGTTGCGGTAGGGGTTTGATCGATTCCCTTCCCGACGAATTGATAGGTTAACACCGCCAATCCAACAAGGACTACCAGACTAAGAACAGAAACAATAACTCTTCGGACGGTAAAAAAGTCGCGCACCTTGTAAAAAAACATCTTGGTTGTATCACGTGCAAATACAAGCGCGGTCAGAACAGCAATACCGACAAAGGCGAGAATCTGTGGAATAATACTAAGCAGTGCAGTAAGTGGTCCGAGAAGCTGCGGAATAACCGCATGTGCTGTAGCAGTGAAACAGACAAAAACCGATATAAGACTTAAAGTTAGTATCCACGTGATTTTTTTCATACTTTTAATAACTCCAATACTATTTGGATTTATTTAGAAAATCTACGGCAAAATGCATAAGATTCTCGATCATTCCACGGTTTTGATTGACTTGTTCTTTTCTATTATTGTGGAGACTCGTGACAAGATACATGCCTTTCCCATATCTCAATTTAGCGACAACAATTTGCTTGCCACTATTGGTTGTTGCAAGGACTTCATACTTATCATTCCATCCGTTCCAAGAATCGTCAAGTGAAAGTTGGCCTGAACGGATACGGTGCGGTGCTTTAAAGAGATCGCCTGCTTTGGACGTGGGTTCGAAATCATTTCGGTGATCACTTTCTACACCTTTGAGTGGCTCAGGTAACCAACCACTACCGCATGGACGGTTCGGGTCACTATCCTGTCCAGAAACGATGACAACGCCACCACGTTTAACAAATTCTTTAATCCGTTTTTCTTGGTTGCCGTTGAGTCTGTACCTGCCATCTCTGCCAATTGATCTACAACCGAGCCACAAGATATTTGTCTTGTTGAGGCCCGGTAGATTGCGATCCTCTGTGTGATCATAAGCGATCCAACGATCTTTTACCTTATTGATACCAGAGATAATGGGGATTTCTGCCTGATATGTCTCTGTATTCAAGAGAAGAAGTCGGACGGCATTTTCACCAAGCATCGCGCGTAGCTCTTTCTGGAATTCAGGCGTTGAATCTCTTTTTGAAACTTTAAATTGATTGAGTTTTACTTCAAAATGGGTGAATCCCCACCTACCCCAACGGTTTTGTTTTAGGTCTTTTGTGACCATAAGTTGAAACCATTTTCCTCTTGTATGTGCAATACTGTTAATCCGTCCCCCTTTTTGCTCATAACAAACAACAATCGGTTCTCCGGCTTTTAGAAAACGTGCGATCTCCTTTCTATGGTCCGCTTCACCTTTAAAAATATCAAAACGAATTTTAATCACGTCAAATTCGCTTTTACCTTTGAGGTTTTGTTCAACCTTAATGTCTGCAGTCTTTCGGTTAGTGTTAACTTCCGTAATAGTTCCAAAGACTACGTTTGTACTCTCACTCACAATTTCCGCGATAGTATAAGGGATTGAAATGTAGGCATCCGCGTTCAACTGTGAAAACATAAAGATACTCGCAGCGAACATCCACATTATTTTATGACGTTTATATTTTGTCTTTTGTTTATATATTGATGTTAGTTTTTGCATTGAAGTTACCTCCTGTGAAATTTAGTTTTTGTTATTTTAATTTAAGTTGCTACGGACAAGATTTCGAGATGGCGGACACTGCTTTTTACGAAAAAAACAAGGCATTTCCGCTGATTTTTATGTTTTCTGTTATACATCGGGGTTAGAAACCCCTCCGGACAAGAGCATTCGCAAATAGGTGGCAACTTGGATTATTTTATTTGTGATAGTAAATAACCGGTTTTAGGACTTACACGAATTTAGAATGTTTAGCAAATTGCGCGCACATTCAAGAACGCACAAAAAAGTAGAGGAAAGTCCAATTTATTTGAGTTTTACAGCGGTTCCTGTTGCGGTTACCATCAGCATACCGTTGCTGGAACCAAGTACCTGATAGTCAATGTCAATACCGACAACGGCATCCGCACCTTGACGTTGTGCTATTTCTTGCATTTCTTGGATTGCGGTCTCACGAGCATCAGAAAGTTTGCTTTCGTAAGCTTCGGAGCGTCCGCCAATCATATCTGTAATACCAGCGAGAAAATCACGAAAGATATTCGCCCCCCATGATTGCCTCACCTGTAACTAAACCGAGGTATTGTCCAATTTGTTTGCCTTCAATCGTATTCGTTGTTGTTGTGATCATTATTGTGATTTCCCTCTTGCAGAAATTTCCCAGACAGATTCTACAATTTCGTTTCGAATGCCGTAATATCTGTCGTGAAGATTAACAGTCGTGCAACAGTGTGTCGGTAAAATTTCAAGTTTGTCTCCCGGTTTGAGGTGGACATCTCCGTTGGAAACCGTCATTTTTCCGTGTTCTTCCGAAAGACCTGCCATTTCAAGCCCCGGCAAAGCGATTGGCTGTGGAATGCCGAACTCCTTTGTAAGCACTTTTAGCCCTGTGTCTACTATAAGACGATTTTGTTCTGGACGACTGACAACCGTTGCCAAAACGGATAATGCGTTGTCAAATTTTTCGCCAACCCCCTCAACATTGCGATAAGTAGAATCCATGAAGACATAAGAACCAGCCTGCACCTCCGTCATTTCGGGGATGTTTCCTGTAATGTCAAAAGTTCCTGTGCCACCGCCGCTCATAATTGAAACTTCTACGTCATGCTTTTTGAGATAATGCTCCGTATCAACTAAGCGTTGCATAGCTTCCCGTGTAGCAGTCTCACGTTCCGTTCTGTTCGGTTTTGCGACAGTATGTCCCTCATATCCCATCAACCCTTCAAACTTCAGATTTGGACTTTTACATATCTGCCGTGCCAATTCAAGTGTCGGTTGACCGGGTTCAACACCACACCGATCCATCCCGATGTTAACTTCCACTAAAATTCTGATAGTTACGCCTTTTGTGGATGCTGCATCTGAAATAGCCTGCACATTGTGTGCGTTATCCACAGCAACCATAATCTCAGAATGTTTTGCGAGGTTGATGAGGCGTGCTATCTTATGTGAACCGACAATCTGATTAGCAATTAGGACATCTCTAATGCCAGCATGGATGACTGCCTCCGCTTCCCCCAATTTTGCGCATGTGATGCCGATAGCACCAGCTGCAATCTGTTTGTGTGCAATAATCGGTGTTTTATGCGTTTTGAGATGGGGTCTGAGCTCCGCGTTAACATTAGTGAAATAATCCGCCATCTTCCGAATATTAGTTTCCATTTTATCCAGATCAATTAACAGGGCTGGTGTATCTAATTCAGTTTTGTGTTTACCGATATATGAATCGGTGTCTTGCATACGACACCTCTTACAGTTGTTTTACAGGATTTGAAAGTGTTCCGAAACCTTCAACCTCTATCTGGACGATGTCGTTGGGTGCAAGCGGTAAATCATTTGGAACAATAATACCGGTACCTGTAGAAACGACAGTGCCAAAGGGGATCGGGTTATCTCGCATTAAAAACTCAGTGAGTTGCTCAAATTTCCAATTAATTTGAGAGGTGTTTACTTCACCTACATAAATTTCTTTTTCATTACGAAGGATGGTGCATTTCATCTCCAGATTATACGGGTCATCAACTTCAGAAGGAGTAATGAACATTGGTCCGAGCGCACAGCACCCAGAATATATTTTTGATTGTGGTAAATACAACGGGTTATCGCGCTCAATATCCCAAGCAGAAACATCGTTACAAAGCGTGTATCCGAGGATTTCACCATTAGCACCGAGAACATAAGCAAGCTCCGGCTCAGCTGCTGTTAAAACAGAGTCACTACGAATACCTATAAAATCGTTTGGTCCGACACAACGAGGTGGTGTCGCCTTGAAAAAGATTTCAGGTCTATCTGCCCGGTAAACACGACTGTAAATATCTTGTTCGCTATCGTCATCGCGCATATAAGCACTTCGTTTGTAGGTGACACCGCATCCCCATACCTCAGGGGCGTCTATTGGAACTAATAGATGTGGTATTTTCTCATTCGGTGCAACTTCCAATTTCTCTAAAGAGAGTCCACTTTCTTCCGCTAAAACTGCCTCAGTATCTTGAAATGCCGTGAATCGCATCGGTGGCGGTGGAGATACCTGTTCTTGTATATCTGCCAAGAGTACACCCAGAGACACCTTTTCTTTATGGGCAAGCTCAAGGATTTCTAATACACCTGGTGATTCCTCACTGGTAACATCAATTACTGTGTGTTCACGAGTAACAATCCCGACTCGCTTACCTAAATTAGGTAAGTGAAATTGGATCAGTTTCATAATTCTCCAAGTATATCCGTGTTTTCTTGAAACGCGATTCTTTCTTTTGTGAGCGTTCTATTATAACCCAAGTTGCTACTTATGTAGCACAATCTGTATGAAGATTAAAAAATAAATTGGGTAATGTGGCGAGGTTAGGAAACCTCGCCAGCAGAGATGTACACCTGCTGCTGGCAAGGTTTCCTAACCTTGCCAATTACCGAAATATTTATTTAAACTTCATTTAGATTGTGCATATTAGTCCGCAAACTAACAGTTTGCGCTACGAAAACTTGCGAAATATGCGTTATTCTCTATTAAAAACGGTATTTCCATGTCTAAAAACTTATAGGTAGCAACTTGAGTTATTATATCAATCAAAAGACTTTTGAAAAAGGTATTTTCGTTATTTTTCAGATGGGACTAAAGCCGTTTTTTCTAAGAAAGTTATAACTTGTTGTGCAGATTCAATTATAGACAGTTCAGCCGTGTTGACAACTACCTCTGGTATGTGAGGTGCTTCATAGGGTGCACTGATACCTGTAAATTCTTTAATTTCTCCAGCACGTGCCTTTTTGTATAGACCTTTCGGGTCACGTTCTTCGCACACGTCAAGTGGACATTCAACAAAGACTTCAACAAATCTGTTTTCAGCAATAAGTTCTCTTGCTTGGTCTCGGTCGGCGCGGTATGGAGAGATGAACGCTGTCATAACAATAGTCCCTGCATCTACGAAAAGTTTTGCCACCTCACCGACGCGGCGAATATTTTCCTCGCGGTCTTCGGGGGAGAACCCTAAATTTTTGTTTAACCCATGTCGGACATTGTCACCATCAAGGACATAAGTATGATGTTTTCGCTCATGCAATAAGTGTGCCACTGCGTTTGCTAATGTTGATTTTCCTGAACCTGAGAGTCCTGTAAACCATACAACACAACCTTTTTGGTTGAGTAGTTGTTCTCTCTCTTGCTTTGTGACAGTTGCTTCATGCCACGTAATATTAGTTGCTTTCTGTTCTGCCAATCGATTCTTCCTCGTGATTTCGTAATAGTAATTGGGATACGCAATTTCCCGTATATGCCTTGCAAGGTAGTGCACTTGAATCATATTTTACTGAAAGAATGCACTTGCTTTATAGTATATCAGAAGTAGGTTTCAAGTGCAACCTATTTTGATATGGTATATATTATATGTTATCTCAGTCCTGAATTGCAAAGATTTTTGAGGGTGTGTAAAGTTTTTGGCATGTGTGTTGTCTGAATCGCGGATTACGCGGAGGGGGTGTTGTGGCTGTCAAGTTGTTTCGGTATGTTGTCTAAACGCGGATTATCGCGGATAACACCAAAACAAGCAAGCGTTTTGCAGCATAAACTTCCCGTTTGTGCTATCCCCAAAGCGCAATCTGGAAGTGAAATCAACGGTATGAATCATGGAGCATGCGCCTGTGGCATGCTCCATGATTCATACCGTTGATTTGGCGATAATCCGTGATTCAGACAGATAAGTGACAAAACTTTACACACCCATTTTTAAGGCATTTTCAAGTCGTCTCATTAATATATTGTAGACAGATTGGATAAACCGTGATAAAATTGGTTACTGAATATTAAGAAAATCGTTAATATTATGCTGAATCCTACAAATCAAATACAAATGGAACGAATAGAAAAATATCGAGAGATTATATTACAAGTCTTTCGTGAATATACAGAAGTGCCGCCCGCCCACGGCGATTTAACTGATGAAATTATCGTTGATAGAGAATGTGACCGTTATCTGTGGATGACAAGAGGCTATCAGAAACACAAACGGATCCATGCTTGTGTTGTCCGGATCGATATAATAAATGGAAAGTTGTGGATACAACAAGATAATACTGAAGGCATAGCACCTGAGTTAGAGCGGTTTGGTATTCCGAAAGAGCATATTGTCTTAGGGTTTCGCTCACCAGATGTGCGACAATACACGGGGTATGCTGTAGGGTACAGGACATTGAAAGCAACAGAAACAACGTAGGAGAAGCCGTTAAATGGCCAATAATAACGTAAGTTTGATAAATAGTTAGAACTTCCACATTTCCTCTTAAAGTCCCCCTGATAAGGGGATTTAGGGGGCGGGCCCCCATAGCGATAGCGTATGGGGAGATAAAAACACCAAAATAACGATTTTTTAACCAAATATGTCCGTTCTCTGTTCAATTTGCGCCTGTCATTTTAATTATCAAACTCACGTTATTATACCAAATTAACAGGATTTATCTTGTTTTATTGAAGACAAACGCGGTTAGGAAACCGCACCATAACTGTCAATTTAGGGATATATCCTATTGTTGGAGGGGTTTCTAACCCCAATTTTCTTCTTGTAGGAGCGAGCGTTGCTCGCGACATCGGACGCAGGGTCGCGAGCACAGCTCGCTCCTACAGAATGTCCGAAGTGCCAAATTTCAAACGCGCGTTTGGCAATGAATTCGCGACTACGAACGCTTGTTTTCTTAAATTGACGCCTATGGTGCGTTTACAAAACGCACCATAGGCGTCAATTTAGTGGAGTTCCACCTTGGTAGATGCTGTTTCCTAAACGCATCGGATCCGAGAATATCGGTGCGGTTAGGAAACAGCACCTTATGCGTCAATTTAAGGATATATCCTATTGTTGGAGGGGTTTCTAACCCCGATTTATTCCCCAAAGGTAGGCGCGTTTTGTAAACGCGCCGTTTATATCGTCTGATGTCTGGGCTCGGCGCGTTTCCAAAACGCGCCTACCAGGGGGCGAACCGCTAAATTGACACCTATGGTGCGGTTAGGAAACCACACCTATCGAAATGAATCGCATTATTTTAGTATTAGTCCGCAAAATGAAAGTTTGCGCTACACTATTAAAAATGGTGTCTGTGTGTCTAAAATCTTAGTAGGTGGCAACTTAGGTTAATTTTAATTGAATTCCATTATTCCGCCTGTCCCTTTGAGAACAATATCCGGTTTCAGCAAAACCTTATCTTCAGGTTCTTTCTGGAGATCACTTGGATAAAGTATATATAAAATTCGGCGTGGTAAATGATTCCCCAAATCCGCTAACATTTCCACAGGCTCCTTGAAAACTACTTGACCACTCGCCTGCGTTTGATAAGCAAACCAATACTTAAGCGAAAGCCGTATCCGATTGCTGTAAAGCAAATTGCTTGTTGCGACATCAATAACCTTCACCCGTGTTTTAATGGTCGATCTCTGGCGAGTCGTAATGTAGGTAGATGTTCCTGAAATTCCGGTTTGCCTCCCCTGACGCATCAGAAGCTGATTGTAATCCTTGCGTTCCAGTTTTGGCTTACTTACCATTCCTGTGATGATAATGTCAGCATCCAGAGCTTGCCCAACTTTAGCTGCTAACGCAGGATCCGCGTAAACATCATTTGGTGTTAATCCAAGTTCTTCAATTTTTTCACCGACCGGGCGGACTTTTTCTGATATGTCAAAAACCCATTCCTTGTCTTTCATGATAAGATTAAAACGTTCTGCCAAATTACCACTAACTCGTCTACTAAGTTCTTGTGCTTCTTCATCCTCAGCAATAAAAGAGATAACCACAATTCGTTGCGCATCGGTAAAAGATGGTGTAGTATCAATAGTAATTTCGGGATCGGTTCCAATGCATCCAACGATTGAAATGAAAAGCAAGGGTATTAATAGAAAACTAAAAAAACGCATAATAGAGATATGCCTCCTTGATTATACTTTTGTCATAAGGCGTCTGTGCGTATAGTGCAAATTTTAGACAGAATCAACGCCAAATGCACCTGCGGTATTAGCGGCGGGCAAAACCCCATGTCTGCCAACAATCCTTGAGTTTTGCGCACAACTCACCTATTGCCACAAGTTTATCATAAATTGTCAAAAAAAGTCAAGGGACAATTTATTTATTTTTGTTGCAATCATTCAGTTTACTGAAAATCGGCACACCAACACCGTAAGCACACTCAGGTTGATTCTGTTAGGCAACTGCTAAAGCGCGGACTTCTCCGAACTCATGTGCCAACTTCGCCCAAGAACCGCCATCGTCTTCACTCAAAAAGAGTTGTCCGCTCACACTACAAGCTATCAGTAAACCATCAACACGCGAATTATAACCGAAGCACCAAATAGTGCTATTCGCTGTCATCCCAATATCGGAACGATCCCAACGGATTGCCTCTGAATCCCGTACCGCATCAGTGTCTGGCATATAAAAGATACCGCCCTGGTCACCGGGAGGGCCGTTACCTGCCCCGATAAAAACCTTCGCGTTTTCACCGTTCAAATAGAACGCCGCACGGCAATAGGGCCACGGAAAATGGTCGCGAACCTTCAAAGGTGTCCAATTGTGCATATCTGTGGTAACACAGATATCGTTATTTGTCGCCGCCACAAGAGCTTTTTGTTCCCCCGGAACCACCGTCAGTCCGTGAATATCCAAACTGCTCAAACCTTCACTACGGTTATCCCACGTTTTCCCACCGTCGGCACTCAAACGCATACCGTCAATTTCAATTCCTGCATAAACAGTTTCATGGTCTTCTGGATCAATAATAATAGTCGTCACGCGCGGAATAATAGGAATGCCTTCACATTCTTGTGCGAGTTCAGCGTCAAGTTGCGCCCATGTCTCACCGCCATCTACTGTTTTGAAAAATGCGGATGGGCAAGTTCCCGCATAAAGTGTCCCTGGAGCAGTTGGATGAATGGCGAGCGACCAAACTTCTCGGGTGTCCATCTCACTCGGCATGTGTTTCCATGTATCACCCCCATCTGTGCTTTTGACAACGCCTTTTTCAGTACCAGCATAAAGTATTTTTGAATCTGTTGGATTCACAACGATGGCGCGGACATCTGCTTCTGGAAAGATACCATCACTGGCGCGATGCCAGGTTTTACCGATGTCGGTGCTGCGCCAAATGCTCTGTCCAATTGTTCCTGCATATAGTGTATTTGACATGTATATCTCCTCTTATTAGTTATCGGTTATCGGTTCATTCAGAACCCCTTCGTCAATAATAGTATCTCCTCGTCTGATACTCCATTCTACCGTTGCTGTTTCAATCTCAGATTTGAGATGAAAAGCACATCGATAAAGCGTATTCCCCTTATTTTCAACATATAGCATCGGTTTTGCATCAAGAATTTTACTGTTTTGATATGTTAGCGTTAGGGTAAGTGAATGGACACCCTTTGCCTCGCTTGGAACCGCAATAATTTCCCAATAATTTGGATGAATCGGGTTAGGAAGAATGTATGTGGCATAAGTTCCAAGGTTCCCTTCAAATGCATTATAGTTATAAGTGATAGATTGCTGAGAAAAGCGTTGATTTTCAACTTGTAGGCTTGGCATAAGCATCACACGTTGGACGTCATTTCCAAAAGTAGGAATATCTAATGAGGCAGTTCCATCGGTAGTTTTGAAGGGTAATGTCTCAACAAGGATCTCCCCTGTGTTAAATAAATAAGCGACCTTGATGTTGACGTTCGCGTTCCGTTGTGTAGAAAAACTGAAATTTAGACCTGCCTGATCTGCTGTTGCAACCTTATATTCAATAGCGTGCGCAGCAAAATTGGCAAGTTTTTTATTTTTTCCCAGAACCGGATAGGTGTCATGGGTAAATAACGGTTGTATCACCGGTGCCAACGTGTGATACCCGAAAGGTTTTTCGAGAGTTCCAAGGACCCGCCACGTAGTAAGGTAATTTGTAACTTTCCAGTCTGCGAAGATATCTGAAAACGTCCGAGATGTCCCGCGTGTCTGCAGGGTGCGTGTAATTCCCAAAATTCCATCTAAAGGGTTTTTCACAAGCGCAGCGATAGTTTGTATACCCCCATAATGATCGTGGAGATATAACATAAAAAGAAAAGAGGCACCGTAGTGGGCAAGTAGGTTCGTCTGACTCATCTGCGACCAGTCGGTCAATGAAATGTTTGGTGTCTTCTGAAAAGCATTAAGATGTTGGTAGAGATCGTATCCACATTGAAAAGCTGCATAATCAGCGCACCCTTCGTCTATCCAGGTTTCTTCGTTTGGAGAATGTTTCCAATGGATAAGGTGTTGAAATTCATGAGCAATGACAGCCTGCAGCTCATTAGAATTCGCCGGATTACTTTTGGAGTGGATATATAGAATATCTGCCTCGTTGCTATGCAGTGGACCGAGGGTTGGATGGTGCAGCATACCTCTGTTCTGATCAATCGGTAAAAAGTATCCGGCTGTTGTGTGATGTGTGTTTATATCACGGATATTGAGAAGAAGCAGAATAACTTTTTGATTTCTGTCAATATCTGGTGGCGGTCCGAGGCTTTCCGTTAAGATGTCGTATATTCCGCGCCGTGGATCAGCTGGCGTTGCTGTCTCAAATGCTGTTTGGATAGTTTGAACTGTGCGTGCTGTGACATTTTCTTGCCATTCTGAATCCTCAACAAAAATATAACAGTGGGAACCACTTGCGCGCAGCGTTGCATTGATTGTATACTGCTGTTTTCTTGCGAAATCAATAGCAAAAAAAGTACGTTGGAATCCAATAGAGAGCGCAGGTGCTGCGGGGTGTGCTGGTGCGGTTGCAACATTTGTCAACAGTTCGGGGGGCATATCCATTTTTAGGTGTGGCGTCCCACAGCGGAATGCTTCACCGGACTGTGCAAAGAAAATTAGCATTACAAAGAGAACCGTGATGAAGGTGTATCGCATTTTTAAATAGTTTTCAGCGAGATAGTTTTTAGCTATCAGCCAATGACTAATAGATAAAAACTATTGCTTGAGGCGTTCCTGTATTTCATCATTATCAGGTTCGATAGTTTGAGCTTGCTGCCAAACACCACGAGCTTTTTCAGGTTCACCGTTTTTAAGATAGGCATCGCCAAGATGCATCAAGATTTCAACACTGTCGGGCATCTGTTGATTCGCATTTTCTAACGTTGTGACAGCCTCCGTGAAACGCCCCTGTTTAAAGAAGACCCAGCCGAGACTATCAAGATATGCGCCGTTAGTTGGTGATCTTTGGAGGGCGCGCTTTATTAGTGCTTCTGCTTCATCCAGGTTTGTTCCTTGCTCTGCATAGAGATAACCGAGTGCATTGAGTGCATATTCATGGGCTGGTTCGATCGCAAGCGTTTGGCGTAGATATTTTTCTGCTTTTTCGAATGCCCCCATCGTTTGATAAACAGCGGCAATCCCATAAGTTGCACCGGTATGTTCTGGATCGTCTACAAGGAGTTCCGCGAAGGTCTCTTCGGCTTTCTCAAGTTTTTCAAAAAGAAGATACACATGTGCCAGCGCATACTGAGCTTTTTTCACAATGTCTTTATAATAGACTTGTTGGCCATTATCTTCAGGATTATTGATAAAATCCTTGGAAAAGAAGATCGTTCGTCCAAGATATTTTTCTGCATCTCGAATGAGCGTTTGGGAATCGCCCAGATCATCTTGTGATTTTCCATCCTCCGACATCAGCGCACGCTGAGCAAGTTCCTGAAAAGCTAAACCGAGTCCGAAGTTTCCAATAACATCTTGTGGGGCTAAAGCAAGGATTTGCTTAAAGGTTTGTGGTTCCTCTGCGAATTGCCCAGTATTAAGATAGAGCTCCCCCAAAGTCCTAAGTGCATCCAGATCGTCCGGTTTAATTTTTACGACCCGTTGGTAAGCATCAATAGCTGCTTGCGGCTTATTTGTTCTTCGATAGATATTACCAAGATACCTGTGAAATTCAGGTTCAAAAGGTAAAATACGTGTTAGTGCTTTATAAGATGTTTCTGCAGTTGCATAATCACGGAGGCGGTATGCCAAATTGGCAAGCATCTGGTGTGCACCGAGATGATTAGGATCTAATTCAATAACTTTTTTGGCAGTTTTCAATGCCTCCATCACATTTCTTCCACCTGCATGAGATGCACGGCGTAATAAAATTTGTGCAAGTTGCCAGTTTGCAGGAACGTGGGATGGGTTATGCTTGAGTGCTTCAAGTGTATCCTTTTCAGCACCGCGTATATCCTCCATTGGATAAAACAGAAGTTGCCCGCGTTTGTACCAAACGTAAGCAGAATCAGGGACCTGTTCCACTAAAGCATCATATAAACGTTTTGCGGCACTTAAATCTTCGCCCACACTTTGTAGGTAGATTGCGTGCATCAACTGTGTGTAAACCTGTTTTGCTTTTTCGGATTCCTCTGTTAATGGCACCTGCTCTGCTGTTGTATCGGGAATTAATTCTTGTGCAGTCGTCATTTTCTCTGTTGAGAAAAGACACACTCCGCTTAACAGGATTAAAAATATCCATAAGTTGCTTCTCATAATCGTTCTCCTTATCTGCTTCAATAACCTAAATTGCCACATAGTAGCATAACCTATTAGATTGTGTTTGTGAGTTGCACAAACTGACAGTTTGTCCTACGAAATCTTGCCAAAAAAAACGTTATACTCCTTGAAGGTTTGATCCTGACAACTATCCTTCTATACTGCTATTCGAATCGGTATCCGATATTTTACCGACATCCACAAGTGTCTCATCCTCTTGTAAAGTCATGAGGCGGACACCCTGCGTTGTGCGTCCAATTGAACGAATGTCGCTAACAGCCATACGCGTAATATACCCTGTAGAACTAATAAGAACCAATTCATCTGATATAGTAACCAGTTTTGCAGAAACAACTGCGCCATTGCGTGTTGAACGTTTAATTGCAGTCAATCCAACGCCACCCCGCTTCTGCGAACGATACGCCGCCAATCCTGTGCGTTTGCCATAACCGTTTTCCGTTACAATAAGAAGAGAATCTTTTTCATCTGCAGAGCAAACCATGTCTACGACAAAATCGTCTTCACCAAGCCGGATGCCGCGGACACCGCGGGTGCGGCGCCCCATGCTGCGGACATATGATTCCTTAAATCGTATAGAATTCCCGTTATGACTTACCAGAATGACATCGTAATTTCCATCGGTAAGGTGAGCCCCAATTAATTGGTCCTCTGTATCTAAATTAATCGCTATAATTCCGCTGGAGATAGGATTTCGAAATTCTCTCAATGAAGTTTTCTTTACAATCCCATATTTTGTTGACATAAGGATATAGAGGTCCTCATTAAACTCACGAATAGGTAAAAACGCTGTAATCGTTTCCGAGTCACTTAATTTAAGCATATTTACCGCTGCTCTGCCAGCTGCTTGACGCGAACCTTCCGGTATCTCAAAAACTTTTAGAACAAAACACTTACCAAGACTCGTGAAAAAGAGTAGAGATTGGTGCGCCGTTGCGATAAGCAGTTGTTCCAAGAAGTCTCCATCTTTCGGGTTACCGCCTTTGATGCCGACTCCACCGCGATTTTGTGTTCGATACGTATCCATCGGAATCCGTTTGAGATATCCGGAATGCGTAAGTGTAACAACCATCTCTTCATCAGCAATGAGGTCTTCCATCTCAAAACTTTTGATCTCCGAAACGATCTCAGTGATCCGATCATCTCCATGATCCTCCTTCAATCCTTCCAATTCTTCTCTGATGATGTTGGTAACAAGGTCCTCACTGTCAAGAATTGCCTTGAGTTCAGCGATACGTTCCAAGAGGTCACTGTATTCAACGTTAATACGTTGTCGCTCCAACCCTGTTAATTGGCGTAAGGTTAACCCCAGCACCTCGTTCGCCTGAATTTCAGAAAGCTCAAACTGTGTTTGTAGTTGATCTCTTGCATCCTGCGGAGTCTCGGCAGTTTGCACGATGTCAATAACCTCTTCTAAATGCTCAAGCGCGATACGGTATCCCTCTAAAATATGGGCGCGGCGTTCACATCGCGCTAAATCATACTGCGTGCGTCTATGGATAACATCCCGCCGATGCATCAAGTAGTAGCGTAGAATCTCGGGGAGCGTTAATATTTTAGGAAGTCCTTCAACAAGGCAGAGAAGGTTTGCAGGATAAAAATGCTGCATTTTTGTGTGCTTGTAGAGCTGATTTAAGATAACTTGTGGCACTTCCCCACGCTTAAGTTCAATAACGATGCGAATCTCCTCATCAGATTCGTCTCTGATATCCGAAATGCCAGCAATCGTCTTACTGTTTACCTGATCAACTATCTGTTGAAGAAGTAGATTTTTCTTAATCTGATAGGGAATTTCAGTAACTACAATCTGCTCGCGGTCTCCACGAGATTTATCGTGTGTCATCGGTTCAATTTCCACTTTCGCCCGCATCGTGATACTCCCTTTGCCAGTAACATACATATCTTTGATTCCTTTTTTCCCAACGATAATTCCAGCAGTGGGAAAATCTGGACCAGGGAGAATTTCCATCAGTTCTTCAACGGTGGCATCTGGAAAATCAAGCACGTGCAGGAGAGTATCCACGACCTCGTTAAGGTTATGCGGTGGTATGTGAGTAGAATAGCCTATACCGATACCGTCAGTACCATTTACAAGCAGGTTCGGAAGAAGACCGGGCAGGACGGTCGGTTCTTCTAACGATTCTTTATAATTGGGTTGAAAGTCAACAGTATCCTTATCAATATCCAGCAGAAGTGTTTCAGCAATCTTTGAAAGTCGACACTCGGTGTAACGCATCGCCCCTGCAGGGTCATCGTCAATAGATCCAAAATTCCCCTGTCCATCAATTAAGGGATAACGTGTGCTGAATTCCTGAGCAAGACCTACGAGCGTGCCGTAAATTGGACCATCGCCGTGTGGATGAAAGTTCTTCATAACCTCTCCAACAACAGCAGCACATTTATCGTAAGGGCGACTACTCGTGAGATTGATCTCTCCCATAGCATAGATGATTCGGCGTGCACTCGGTTTCAAGCCATCCCGCACATCGGGAATTGCTCTATTCGTATTTACACTCATCGCGTACGTGAGATATGAGGTCTGTAGTTCGGTTTCTATTGATCGTCTAACGATGTTTTCTTCTTGCATCTGTTTCTCTTTCATTTACCATCGATTATTAGCTAATCAATGATGATTATTTCACTTATACTTTGCAATCGCGCCTCATTCTGCTAATTCTGCTTTCGCATAATACACCGGCACCTGTGACGACTTCCAACGCCGCAATCTGCATCTCAACCACACTTGCCCCGCCTGTGCCAAAGCAACAGCAAAACCGACGCGTAGCGAATACCCAGAGATAAACCTATCAACACCAACGCGCTTTTGATATTTATCTGATGTTATTATACTACAGATAGAAACACTCAAGCAACAACAGATTGTTAGTTAAAAGCAATCATTTCCTCGCTTTTATTTTGCGTAAAATACTGCAATGACCTCATCAATGTAATAGATCGAACTGTGTAAGAGTCAGGAAGATCAAATATTTCCGGATGATTTTGTTCGGACAAGACTACTTTATTTCTCAATTCAATAGTTCTTAAAAACTGATTGAACTCACCTAAATCGAGAACGCCATTATAATGACCATTAGTATTATTGAAATAGGGCGGGTCAAGATATAAAAAAGAGTTATCAACACAAGCAAACTCTTTATAATCCTTGTTCATTATGGTTAAATCTTGAATGGTTTTACTTAAATTCAACAATGAATCAAGATGGACTTTAGGACATGTGCTTCCTTTTCTGATAGGCGAATTGAATTTGTTGCTTGAATTAAATCTGATTTTCCCTGAAAACGCGTTCTTCGCAAGATAAAGGAAGTTCGCCGCCCCCTCTACCCCGTTTTCTAAACATAGATCCCTGACTTGATAATAATACTCGGCAGAAGAATTATTGTAATGTTCGTTATACAGTTCCCATAACCTAAATGGAGATGTTTGAACGTGCCGTATTAGATTTACAACAATAGGGTTATTGTCATTATAGGTAACGCGATGAGATCCAAACCTATTGCACGCATAAAAAGAAAATGCTCCTCCTCCTCCAAATATATCATAAATACGACATGCAAGGTTATCAGGTATTATTTTATCAAAAATATCTTTGAAACCTGCTTTACAGCCAATGTAGGGAATTATCTTTAGATTCACACGCTTGTTTGTTACAATAAACTCTGATTGCTGTATACTTGCCCAGTCTTTACTCATTGTTTAGCACCGATATAGGTTTCGTCGGCTTCTATAATACTCTATAGTATAGTGAACTTTAAAAATAGGTAAATGCGTAAGTCCTAACCGAATTATGACCCATAAACGTCAAGTTCAACTTGTGTGCCATAGCGTTCTATAAAAGCACGGCGCGGTTCCACAGAATCGCCCATCAGCAATGTGAACATCCGTTCAGCTTGCACAGCATCCTCCAATGTCACCTGTAATAGCACACGCGCATCTATCTGCATTGTCGTCTCTTTTAATTGCTTCGTATTCATTTCGGCAAGCCCTTTGAAACGCGTAAGCGTCATACCGATGTTTGCATTTGATGCCAGGATCGAAAGAAGTTCTCCAACAGAGGCAGCAGGCTGATGCTCGTCCGATTTATTTAATATACTAAACAACGGTGCATCTTGTGATGTCTTCCCATCAAAATCTTCGGACTGAATTCCAAGGTCTTTAACGCGCTGAATGTGAGGTGAGAGCTCTGCATGTACCGCAGCATTTGATTTTACTTGGCGTTGCATCATGCTCTCAACAGAAACTTCCGTATTACCGGTTTCATCCGAATCAGCCCCATCATCAGTCTGAAGTGGTAGTTCAATTTGTTCCGCACCATCCCCTTGCGATTGAAGAATATCTGAGATGGTATTTACTGGGTCTTCTGGTATTTCGCGTGGTTCCATGATATCCGATTCAGATGCCTGTTGATCTTGGATCGGTTCCCATAGGTATTCTATCAGTTCTTGGCGTGTTCGGTTTCCACGTCCGCTTAATTCAGATAGGCCTTTTTCAATACAAGAGAGTGCCTTAACGCAAGCAACCGCTTCCTCTGTAGTATAAGGGTTTTCACGCCTGATATTCTTTATCTCTTGAGACCCTGCAGATGATTCAAGCATGTGTTCTTCCAAAGCATCCTCGTCTTGAAGATACTGTGATCGACGCCCTCTCCTAATTTGGAAAAGTGGTGGCTGGGCAATGTAAAGATGTCCTTCAAGGATTAACTGTGGCATCTGGCGAAAGAAAAACGTCAATAACAGTGAACGGATATGGGCACCGTCTACATCTGCATCTGCCATAATAATTACCTTGCCATACCGCAATTTTTCCAACGAAAAATCCTCTGCACCAATACCGGTGCCGAGGGCAGTAACAATGTCTACGATCTGTGCATTTCTTAAAATCTTATCTAAACGTGCCTTATCAACATTGATACCTTTACCTTTTAAAGGAAGAACAGCTTGAAAAGTACGATCACGCCCCTGTTTTGCCGGACCACCGGCGGAATCCCCCTCAACAAGAAAAATCTCTGTTTTTTCCGCATTACGTTCAGAACAATCCGCGAGTTTACCGGGCATTGATGCTGAGTCAAGGACACCTTTCCGACGGATAATGTCGCGAGCATTCCGCGCCGCTTCCCTTGCTTGTGCAGCCTGAATACTCTTGTTAATTATACGCTTAGCAAGTGCCGGTTGTTCCTCTAAATACCCCTTCAGTTGCTGGTTCACAATACTCATCACAATACCTTCTACTTCGGTATTGCCGAGTTTTGATTTTGTTTGCCCCTCAAACTGAGGTTCGGGAACTTTTACACTAATAACAGCCATAACCCCTTCTCGGATGTCCTCTCCCGTAAGTGAAATTTTTACGTTCTTCAATAAGTCGTTGTCTTTACTATAGGTATTGAAAGTCCGCGTTAAGGCATTTTTGAACCCACTTTCATGAAAACCACCTTCTGTTGTCCGAATATTGTTTGCATACGAGAAGATGTCCTCTTTTGAATAACCAGTATTATACTGAATTGCGACCTCAACCCGAACATTGTCCGTAACACCTTCAAGGTATATCGGTGTATCATGGAGGACCTCCTTATTCTCATTTTGGTAGATAACGAACGAAGCGATACCGCCTTCATAGTGATAAACAGTTTCTGCTTCACCCTCTGGTTGTCCAATTCTAAGGTCTTTAAATCTAATACGAACCCCTCCGTTGAGAAAGGCTAATTCACGGAGACGCCCCTTCAGGGTTTCAGCTTGAAATTCAAGCGTGTCAAAAATCTCATGATCAGGCATAAATGTTGTTACTGTTCCGTTGTTTTTCGCTTCACCAATTACCTCTACATCTTTTGTGGGTATCCCGCGTTTATACTGCTGCTGGTACAGTTTACCTTCCTGCGCAACTTGCACTCGGAGCCACTCCGAAAGTGCATTCACACAGGAAGCCCCTACACCGTGTAAACCACCAGCGGTTTGGTACCCGACATCTGCACGCCCATCAAATTTACCACCTGCATGAAGCGTTGTCATCACGACCTGAAGTGCAGATACGCCTGTCCGATGTTCGCCAACAGGAATACCACGTCCATCATCAGAAACTGTGACGCTCCCATCTTCGTTAAGTATAATTCTAATCTCTGATCCGTATCCTGCACCGAACTCGTCAATAGAATTATCAACAAGTTCCATCACAAGATGATGTAGTCCAGCAGCACCAGTACTACCAACATACATCCCCGGCCGTTTCCGAACGGCTTCTAACCCTTCTAATATTTGAATAGACGACGCGGTATAATCATTTGACATTATCTATAAATCCTCATTTAGGTTGTTGGTTGTATCAATCGGAAGTATGAATAGGTGAACAGTATAGAAGAACAGGTTGCTGGATTTTACTACGTTAACCCAAGTTGCTACCTATAAGTTTTTAGACATGGAAACACCGTCTTTAATAGAGAATAATGCATATTTTGCAAGATTTTGTAGCGCAATCTGTTAGTTTGCGAACTAATATGCACAATCTAACAGATTGTGCTACATAAGTAGCAACTTAGGTTACGTTAAATCCAACCTACAGATTATCATAAATTGCAACAAATTTCCGATTATTTTTTTAACTATAAGTTATAATTTTTACTTAATTTAACGACATTTTTCAGATCAATCTGTAGTAAATAAAGTATCACCAGATTTTCAAATAAAAATTTATATTTTCTATATTCATTATACCACAATTTTCTATTTTTTGTCAACCTATTTTTTATCTATTTTGTGAAATATTTTACAATTTACATTTTGTAAAATATTTGTTGCTATTCCGCGGTTTCGGTATAAGTGAATTGTGTTAAATAAAGTGTTTTTAAAGCCGTCCGTAACTCAGAATCGTTTACAACCGAAACAGCAGCTTCAACCTGTTCTTGCACCTCAGGTGGTACAGGCTTAGCAACTCTTTCAGATACCTCTGAATCTGATTTATCTGTATTTTCAGTGGGTTTCAGCTTAGAAATGTTTGGGTTCAAACGAAATCGCATGTCAGTTATCTTGATTTCCTTAGAAGGTTTACGCACTCCTGCATTCAAATCATCAAGTTTTTTTTGAAGTTTTGACAAAATTTGAGTTTTCATTGCAGATAATTCAGTCCAACAGGTTGAATGTGCGACTTCAACTTTCAAAACCCCATTTAATAAGGAAACCGGGACACTTTGCGATGCAACAAATGTCCCAACAATCGATTCCCAATCATCAATAATTCGCCTTACATGGAGTTTATCGACCCAACCCTCTTGTTGACGTAGTAAAATTTCTATAGCCCCTTTTACTCTTACTGTTCTCTGCTGTGTTACCGGACTTCGTTTTTTTCTACGATATTTTTTTAAACGCATTCCTCTACTCACTCAAACTTAAATTAAAAATATCATTATATAACGTTTAATTATAATTAACAATTATACCATTTTCAACTATTAATAGGTGAACATCTGTCAGTTCATCACCCATCACGTCCTTGTCAGTAGCGGTAATTACAGTCTGTGCATTGACATCCTGTAGGTACGCTAATAGGTATGCGCGCCTTTCCATATCCAACTCCGACAGGACATCGTCCAGCAGAAAAAGCGGTGCTGCGCCAGTATCTTTCCGAATAAATTCCAGTTCCGCAAGTTTTAGCGCGAGGGCTATTGTGCGGCACTGTCCTTGAGAAGCAAAAGTGCGTGCAGCTTCACGTAGAGGTGCTTCATCACCGTTAGATGTTTCCAAAACTAAAGAAAAATCATCACGATGTGGACCAATCAGTGTTACACCACGCCGCAGTTCATCTCGACGTGCTTTTGCCAAAGCATCTCGAAAATGAGCCGAAAGATTCGTAATATCAGAAAGTTCTGTGATAGTACACTCAATTCCTGGAATATATTGCAACAAAAGCCCTTCCTGTCCCCCTGTCAACGAAAGATGTGTTGTCTCCACAATCCTACTTAGGCGCGCTAACGCAGTATGTCTCGCGCCAATCAATGCAACACCCGATTCAACAAGGAGTCCATCCCAAATAGCCATTTCTTCTACCAATTCTTTTCCGACACTCAACCGCTTTAATAGTGCATTCCGGTGCTGCAAAATTCCACGATAGCGTTGTAGTTCCTCCAAATATTCTCGATTCAACTGGGATAAGAATAGATCAAGCCATCGTCTGCGGGATGTAGGGGGACCTTTCACAAGTTCCAAAGATTCAGGTGCAAAAACCACGACATTGAACTGACCAATCCAGTCCGACCGTCTTTGTTGTAGAACTCCATCTGTTTTGAGGCGGAACGGACCTTGACGTGGCTTCACTGCCTCAAGTTGTATGAGTGAATTAGGTCTCTTATCACTACGGAAATATCCTATAACCGCAAATCCTTCTGATTCATGTCGTATTAACTCAGCAGTTGCATTTGCTCTATGCGATTCACCGGTGCAAAGAAAATAGAGCGATTCCAGTAGGCTTGTTTTGCCCATTGCATTTCTTCCAACAACTAATGTCACAGGAGAATGAAATGTAATGTCACACACTTCATAATTCCGGAAATTCCGCAGGCATAATCGCTCCAAATACATTTAAACCTCATTATCCAAATCATGTTCTTCAGAATCTTTAAAACAATTTTGATATTCTCTTTGAAATTTAAAGATATTGAAATTGTTTCAGAAATTCTTTAATAAAACTCTGCTTTGTTAAACTGGAATTCTGTGTGTCTTATATTATGTACTAAATTACAATTAAAATTTAAATTGTACCTTAGTAGTAACAGTAGGGGTTGATAATATGTTAATAACTGCTTTAATCCCTTATGGGTATTGACGGTATCGCTGATAATAACTTGATAACAATTTTTACACTTATTAACAATTTATCAATGCAACTGATGGAAGTAAAAGTTATTAACAATTTATCAACAATAATTTTGGAGTTATTGCTAAGTTATTATCAAGTTATTATCAAGTTATTATCAATAATTTTGGGGTTCGCAACAGGGATGTATATAATAGGTATTCAGTGCTTTAACTTTGAGCACATCTGGGTTTATAGGACTTAATGTCGTAAATTTCCTAAGATTTTTAGATAAGGAGGACTGAACCTTATGTCAATTCATCGGTTAATAGTTGAACAAGCTTTTTTATTTCCTTATCTTCAAGTAGTTTTTCAACTTGTTCGTAAGCATACGTGATGGTTCTATGGTTTTGCCTATTAAATGCATCTGCAATATCTAACAGAGAAAACTGCGTGAGTTCTCTACACAGGTACATCGCGATTTGACGTGGGAACACAAGTACTTTTGTTCGCTTTGCGGAAGTTAGGTCATCGCTGTCTATCTGAAAATGATCAGCGACAACTTTCTGTATTGCTTCTGCTGTAATAACTTTTTGCCGTAGTCCTCTACTAATCGGGGTTGTGTCATTTAGTACCCTGCGTGCAAAGTCAATATCAAGTCGTTCATCAAGAATTGAAGCTTGTGTTGTGAGGCGTACTAATATGCCTTCCAATTCACGAATATTTGCTGTTACCATTTCTGCAATGTAGCTTAGCACTTCATCGGAAATTTCCTCAAATTTTTGGTCTTGACATTTTCGCCGTAGAATTGAGAGGCGGAGCTCATAATTGGGTTTATCTATTTCTGCTACCATGCCCCATTCAAAACGTGAACTAAGCCTTTCTTCAAGGTTTTCAAGCATACTCGGCGACCGATCACTCGTCATAACGATTTGGTTAGAATTCATGTATAACTCATTGAAGGTATTAAAAAATTCTTCTTGCGTGCCTTCTTTACGTGCTAAGAATTGGATATCATCAATTAACAACAGGTCCGCTGTTCTGTATTTTGTGCGGAATCCTTGTGCTGAATTTCGATTCATGATAGACTCAATAAATTCGTTCATAAACGTTTCTGAGGTGACATAAAGCACTTTCCGTTTTGGCGTAATATCTTGTACTCTATTGCCGATAGCATGAAGGAGATGTGTTTTTCCGAGGCCTACGCCGCCATATATAAAAAGCGGATTATATTCTCCTCCTAAGTTATCAGATGCAGCAAATGCAGTCGCATGACAAATCCGATTGCTCTGTCCAACAACAAAATTACCAAAGATGTAGTTCGGATTTAAGTTTGCTGTTTCAGGAGTGTCTTCTTCAGAGCTATGTACAGTTTTTTCTGGTTCAGGCGTTTTAGCAAGAGATTTATCCACTAAAATTTGCAGCTTGCAGCCGTTCCTTGTTTGCTCACCTAACACCTTCTTAATACCACTGAGAAATCTGTCCTCTATTTCGTCTTGTGTGTAATCGGAAGGAACAGCAATGATAAAAGACTCCTCGGTGAGTGAATGTGGGGTAGCTTGGCGTAAATAAATATCGTTGAGGGCAGTTTCACCAAGTTCCTCAAGTATAGTTAACCAAAGTGAATCAGGTGTGTGTTGCATGAGAATGTTCCTACCTATTGAGGTTGCCAGCTGTCGGAGCCATGTTATTAAAATGCTTCTGAATTTTCTACAAAGAAATATGCATGACGCGGACATGAATTATATCATTTTCTGGATTTAAATAGCAAGTTAAATTGGCGAAATTTTATGCTAAAATTATATCTATGTATGGAGAAAATTTGAAGGTTTAGAATTAAAAATATAGATATTATATAATGACCAAATTTTTCCAAGTTATCAGGTAAAAGTTTGATTTTAGCAAAATCCACCAAAATACTTGCTACTATTTATTAACGTGAATTTCGTGCAATAGATACCGCCTCTTTACAATTATTATGCAGAAAAATTTGACAAACTGTGAAAAATCGGGTATCCTTTTTATTAACGATAGATGAAGATATATTGCATAATTTCCATGTGTCCGGTTAAGAAATAGAGAGGAAAAGCATTATGAAACGTACGTATCAGCCACATAGACGGAAACGTAAGAACAAGATGGGATTTCGGAAACGTATGTCTACCCGTGATGGTCGGAAAATTCTCGCGCGCCGCAGGGCAAAAGGCCGAAAAGTCCTCAGTGCGTAAGGTTACTTTGGAACAGTTTAAAAGATGCCTCGTACTTTTAATTTACCTCGCTTTTATGAAAGTCCAATTATTTCTGTTGTTAAGGCATCGCGGCGAAATATGGATGCCCGTAAGCGAGACCTGTCCTCCTCCATTTTAGATTTTGGTCCTGTCCGTTTTAAGATCGCTCGCCACTTTGGGTTCTGCTATGGTGTTGAAAATGCTGTAGAGATAGCGTATCGCGCCCTTGAAGAGAACCCGGACAAGCGAATTTTCCTGTTATCTGAAATTATCCATAATCCGCGTGTAAATGAAAATTTAAGACATCACGGAGTACAATTTCTCTCTGATACTGAGGGAAATTCGTTACTTCCGTTTGATGTTTTAGTGCCTGATGATGTTGTGATTGTACCAGCTTTCGGCACAACGTTGGAAGTTGAGGCAGAATTGAATGATCGCGGTGTTACGCTTTCGTCCTACAACACCACATGCCCGTTTGTTGAAAAGGTGTGGAAGCGGAGCCAAGAGATTGGCAAGCAGGATTACACCGTGGTTGTGCATGGTAAACGGTATCATGAGGAAACCCGTGCCACATTTTCGCATGCGCAAGCGGAGGCGCCTGTTGTTGTCGTGCGCGATCTTGCAGAAGCGGAAGACCTCGCAAAAGTGATACGCGGCGAAGCAGATGCAGACTTTTTCTTTAAAAAGTTTGCTGACCGCTATACCGAAGGTTTCCATCCAGATATTAATCTTAAACGTATCGGTGTTGTCAATCAGACCACGATGCTTGCTACGGAGACACAAGCTATCGCTGATCTGTTGCGACAGGCTATTATTACAAGATACGGTGAAGAGAATCTCGCGGAACATTTTGCTGATACGAAGGATACGCTCTGCTATGCCACGAAAGAGAATCAGGATGCTACACTTGCATTGATCGCTGAAGGCGGGGATGTTGCGGTTGTTGTGGGTGGCTACAATTCATCTAATACCAGCCATCTTGTAGAACTTTGTGAACATAAACTGCCGACCTATTTTGTACGTGACGCGGAGGAGTTGCTTAGTCCAAAACAAATTCGTCACCTGTCACTTGAAACAAAAGAGGTGCAAATAACAGCGGATTGGTTGCCGACTGGACATCCCGATGGTAGACCGGTTGACATTGTTTTGACTGCAGGCGCGTCTTGTCCGGATATTTTGCTTGATGAGGTGTTGCGGAAGATTGTTGGATGGTTTTCGGGGACGCGCTCGGTGGAGAATGTACTTGCGCCGTATCAGTAGAGGCATACTTGATGATAACTTTAAAAATAAAGAGAAAATAGGCCTATGAATGAGCAGTATAAGTATTTTGAGAAGACTCTCACACGGAACATGGCGCGAGAACTTATTCAAGAACTATTTGCAGGGCAGACTGTTCAAAAACAGGAAATAATGCGTATTGTAGATGAAACGCATATTGAGCGTGGTGGACACCGGCCAGTGTCTAATCACCATCCTGTCACGCGGGCGCTGTCAAAAATGAAACTAGAAGGACAAGCAGATAATCTTCGCCAGGGTCATTGGACTATTCTTTCAACAACCCAAGAAGACGACAGCGTGGATCCTGATCATGACAATTTAAATTCTGAAAATTTAGAACCTGAAAAGATCATCGGTTCCGGTAAACAGTCAGTTTACCTTTATTATTACCCCGCGTATCAACTTTTAGCTGAATTGCAGGATGAGGCGGTATGGGCATGCAAGGTTGGCAGGTCTAGATCTGGTGCTATCAGTAGAATTGGATCACAAACGCGCACAGCACTCCCAGAATTTCCTAAGGTCGGACTCCTTATTAAAACAGATGAGTCAAATTTGATGGAAAAGACAATACAAAATATTCTGAGGCTTCAAGGCAAGCAAAAGCAAGACGCACCTGGAAAAGAATGGTTTATTACTTCTCCGAGTGAAGTTGAAAGGGTATATGAAAGCATTTTAGGGAATTTGTAGTAAACTAACCTTGTTTTTACATAAAGGTAGGTTTCGGTGCCTGCCGGACATCAAAAATCTATAAAGGAGAATAATTATGTTCATTGTGACTGATGACTTAGAAATCATAAACTTCAATCAGTATCAAAATTTAAGTGTTGAAGGAAAAGACCCTGGCGAAACTAAACTCGTCTTAACGGATCAGAACGGCAATCAACGTATCATTGCCGAATTTGCCGAATTTGAGGAGGCATACAATCTCTTTTCAGACATCTGTGATGCCCTTGAAGCAGGAGAAACATACTATAATTTAGAGACATACCTAGATGAAAATCCATTTAAAATACCGAACGATGAAAATCCATTCAAAATACCGAACTAATAAGCACAGAGACATGCTATAGTTTACGGACATAGCAATGAACAAACTCTACTTTGGCGATAACTTAGAAATGTTCCGCGAGATGGAGGATGAACGTGTCCTCCTAATCTGCACCAATACCTTTCAACAGCGGACGAACCTATAACACATTTCTCAATGACTCCCTTGCACAGAAAAGGCGTTTACCGATACGTGGACATGGGACACTACCGCACAAAACACAAGTTCACATATAGAATCACGCGCAATTGCTAATGATACCTATAAAGCACTCAATACTTGTCTGAAGGAATATGACATGGTGTTGTAAAGCTCAGTTTCCGGATCACTAAATTGACACCTATGAGTCTGTTGCCTCTAACTCTTCCTGACATTCAGAACAGTAGCCAATTATCTCATTGCGGAAACGCACCGGTTTAAATTGGTGAGCTTCACACACAGATTTTTGCAAAGCATCAATTTGCGGTTCTTTAAATTCCACGATCTGACCGCACCGCAGACAGATGAGATGGGCATGCTCTTTCAGCGAATGGATGCTTTCGTAGCGGGTGTTTTTGTGTGCGTCAATAAATTCTGTTAGCAATCCACTTCTAACAAGCAGCGGCAGCGTCCGATAGATAGTTGGACGCGACACCTTATAGCCGTTTTGACGCATCTGGACTAAGAGGTCTTCTATTTGGAAATGTCCTGGGTAGGCAAAGACCTGGTTCAAAACGTCCATCCGCGTTTGAGTCAGACGGAGTCCGGAACTTTTCAGGAAATCTTCAAACTGTTGCGTAATATCGTCAGCAGAGGTAGATTCTTCAGTGGAATTCATTTTTAGCCTATTTCGGTTTTAGGTGTTGGATAATTTAACTCAAGTTGCCACCTTGTAGCACAATCTGTTAGATTGTGCCTGTGAGGACGCAAACTGGCAGTTTGCTCTACAAATATTGGCTAATTATCAGCACATTTTCATTAAAGACGGTGTTTCCAGATCTAAAAACTTATAGATAGCAACTTGGGTTATATTAGGTTTCAAAACTTAAAGCTCGTTCTGATTCAACAAGTCCATTTTTCACAGCAAGCTTATAAAAAAGTTCAAGCCCTGCTATTTTCGATTCATCCAGGTCATAGTGAATATGATGTTGTAAGTAGCCTTTACAGAGGTTTTCCGGTAAACCGAGTTTTTGCGCTTCAATCCGTGCAATTTCAGGTATTTGTGCGATACCCCGATTCTTCGCTTCTAAAAGTAGATTCGGCACATCGCCAAGTTCCACTTCTCCTCTTGCCACCCAACAAGCATAGACAAAAGGCAATCCTGTTAATTCGTGCCATTCTGCTCCGAGATCAACACTATATTCTGTGGCGCCGAGGTTTTTGAGTGCTGCATCTCCTATAAGCAAAACTGCTTCTGTCTCTGACGTAGCAGGATCAATTGAAGGATCGCAGGAAATGAACGTTGGAGAAAGTTGGTATTTTTCAGCGAGTAAGATCTGCAGCAACGCAACAGATGAACGCGAACTTGTATCTAAAGCAACCTGTTGGATCTTCTGAATCGGCACACGGCTGAACAATTGAATGCTTAGAACGCTACCCCGCGATGCTATTGATATATTCGGAAGAATGCGATAACCCGCGTTCTGATCGTTTGCACGGAAGTAATCAACAATTGGGATCAAACCAATATCTAATTCGTTATCACTTAAAAGCGTTACAAGACGACTTGGTACCTGCATGCTGATGTCAATTCTGTCGGTTTGGAGTTCCCCATTCAAAAGTGGATAAATGAGGGGTTTCGTGTTCAAAAATGACACAGCGCCGATCCTTAAGCGGCTTTTCTGTACCACTGATTTCCCTCTCGAATGATTTCATTATAAAGTGTATCACGTTCCACTGGGATATATCCTGCCTCTTCAATGAGGCGCGTGAGCGCATCTACGGAGACAGCCTCTGGTGTATCTGCTCCTGCCATGTGCGTAATCTTTTCCTCTGTTACCGTGCCATCAATATCATCTGCCCCAAAGCTAAGTGCGATTTGTGCGGTTTTTAACCCTGTCATAATCCAATAAACTTTGATATGTGGCATGTTGTCCAGCATCAGACGGGCTACTGCAATGTTTCGCAAATCGGTTAAGCCTGATGTTGAAGGCAGATAAGCCATACGCGTGTTAGCGGGGTGAAACGCAAGCGGAATAAACGTGACGAACCCGCCTGATTTATCCTGTTGTTCCCGTAATCTGATGAGATGGTCAACCCTATCTTCGTTTGTTTCAAGATGTCCATAGAGCATTGTCGCATTCGTAGGTATACCGATCCGATGTGCAATGTCGTGAATTTCAAGCCATCCTTCAGCACTTAATTTGCCGGGACAGATTTTTTCACGCGTTTCTTCTGCAAAGATTTCTGCACCGCCACCAGGTAACGAATCTAAACCTGCTTCACGAAGCTGCTTTAAAACATCTTCTACAGACATTTTAAAGATACGTGAAAAATGATGGATTTCAACAGCCGTAAAAAATTTAAGGTGAACATTAGGCATCCGTTCTTTGAGGCCACGGATAATTTGTAGATAGTAGTCAAATGGAAGTTTCGGGTGTAAGCCGCCGACACTATGAATTTCGGTGCATCCATGCTCTATTGAGTACATCGCTTTATCTAAGAATTCGTCAACACTCATCTCCCACGCGCCTTCTGTTTGCATATTTTTTCGGGCAAAGGCACAAAAGTGGCACCGCGCATGGAGGATACACACGTTGGAATAGTCTATATGTTGGTTGATGTTATAGTATGCAACATTGCCGTTTATGTGTTCACGGCTTTGGTTTGCAATAAACCCGACTCCCGTAATATCCGGACTTTCGTAAAGCGTGATTCCGTCCTCAAAAGAAAGTCTTTCTTCCGCTTTGACTTTTTCATAGATGACGGGTAATTTTGGGTCTGTAAAAAGGTTGTAGTTCTCCATTATCTTTCCTGTAACTTCTTCAGCATTTGCAAAAATTGTTTGACACTTCTTTGTTAATAAAGGTATTATAGCATAATAACATTACAGACGCAAGAAATCTTTTTAGAAGGAAGAATATAATCATGTCAAAACTTGGACTTATTCATTACAACTATGCTGGTAAATCGCTTGATGACTTTCTCAAATTTACAAGCGAAACAGGGTTCGGATACGTTGAACTGTCAATCGGTGATATTTGGAAATCGGATACTGCTGATCCTGAAAAGAATGCTGAGGCTGTGCGCGAACAAGTTGAGTCTTACGGTTTGCAGATCTCAGCACTTGGCGCTGGAAACGATTTTGTTGTGTTAGAAGAGGAAGTTATCCAAGCACAAGTTGAGCGGATGGAACGCATTGCAGGACTCGCAAAACGGGTTGGCACTTCAGTTCTTCGGACTGAGGGTGGTTCCATGAAGGACTCTGTGCCAGAAAGCCGGTGGGTTGAAGCAATGGCAGGGTGTTTAACCCGATGTCTTAATTTTGCTGAAAAGGACGATGTCTATTTAGCGGTAGATAATCACGGGCTGGTTACAAATGACGGCGATTTACAAGTAGAACTCTTTGAACGTGTTGGGTCTAAACATGTCGGTGCGAATATGGACACGATGAATTATCGTTGGGCGGGTCATGATTTGGACACAGTCGGCAGATATTATGAAATTATTGCCCCTTGGACATTACACACACATCTAAAAGATGGCACGGGTTCACGCGGGAATTACCGTGGAGAAGCGCTCGGTGAAGGTGAAATTGATCTTGCAAAGGCAATTAGCTGTTTGCGGGATGCTGGCTATGATGGGGTTTGGTGTTGTGAATATGAAGGCAGAGAAAACGACGGCACTGGACAACGAAAAAGTTTCGCTTGGATGCAGGAAAATCTATAATATCGCGACGGAGTCAACGCGTCAAACCTCAGTTGAAATAGGATCGTCCGAAGTCGTTTATCTCAATTTAAATTTGATTCTGGTAAATTGCTTCAACGAGTTCCATCGTTTTGACAGCATCCGCAAAACATGTTAATGGTTGTTTGTCCTGCTGAATACAATCCACAAAATGCCGACTTTCTCCATAAAATCCATAAGTTTTGTATGTCGCATCAGAATTTGCAGCATCTTCAGTAGTAATTTCGGTTATTCCTTCCTGAGTATGGAGGACTGCGCGTCCCCCTGCATCCGGATTGATATACGCAGAAATTCCTCGCGCATGCATCTCAAAAGTATGGATACGGCCGCCAACAGCCCAATTGGTGCAAAGATATCCAGAGGCACCGCTTGTAAATCTGACAAGCGCGTTGAAACTGTTCTCTCGTTCAGAGTAGAAGGTATTGATGTCGCTTGCAACAGCTTGGACTTCACCACCACCAAGCCAGCGAAGGGCATCAACAGCGTGAATAGTATCACATGTCAAAACATCTATGACTCCATCATAATAAAGGGCATTCGGCGCATTTTTGTGGAAAGTGGACATGCACTGGATAATTGGTCCGTTTTCTTCAACTATTGCTTTGACCTTTTGCATAAGTGGAATAAAACGGCGGTTGAAGCCGACCATCGTTTTGCAGTTGTGCTTTTCGGCTGCTAAAGCCATTTCTTTCGTTTGATGAAGCGTTATCCCGGGCGGTTTCTCAATAAATACATGGTGTTTCTGCGAAAGACAGTGGATAACAATAGGGAACAGATGTTGTGGCGGCATCAAGATATAAACAGCATCTGGACCTGTTGTCTCAAGCATTTTCCGATAATCAACAAAAGTTTGTTCTATCTGAAACCGTTCTGCTGTTGCATCAAGTTTTGCCTCTACAAGATCACACAATCCGACAAGATTTACATCTTCACATTCAGCGAGAGATGGATAGTGGACACTATTTGCCATTCCACCTGCCCCAATTAGGGCGATATTTACTTTTTTCATCTTTCCTCCATTTTTCTGATACCGCTTTCATACCTAACCTGATAAGGAACATCTGGCACTGGCATGGAACGGATAGCTAGCTCACCAAACGTAATAAGCGGTTCGGAAAGTAGAAGCAGTTCATCAAGCGATTCAGAGGGTGTTTTGTCTGTTGTATCCAACACAATTTTACGCCCTTTTTGGGTAAATAGAGACTTATCAATCTCCTCCGCAAAAAGACTTTTGAGCTGGGGAATATCTTCCACCTTGATAATCTGATATTCGTGTGGATCTGCTTCCATACGTTTCTTAATCGCTGCATCGCTTGCGGTGACGTGAATCAGAACCACATCTGGCAACCTTGCTTCCATAACTTGCGTTTCGTATCCTCGCTGTGCATGATAGTGATAGTTCTCATAATACGGGCTTTCTGGATCACTACCATAGACTGTTGTGTAGACTGCTTCCTCTATATGCCATCCTGCAATAAGTGTATTCGGATAGTTTTTGATGACTTCAACGTGATACTGGATCTGCATCCTTTGCATTCGCTCCTTTACGTCATCCGGGAAGTTTACATATACCTCTCTTGATTCAGCACTCAATGTAGCATCAGGGATAGTAAAATGATCGTCAACGTGAACTGCTAATTTTCTGTGTCGATAGTATTCAGTTAAAAGATTTATCAGTGTCGATTTTCCTGCATATTCAATGCCGACAAAAACACATCGCATAAAATACCTCGTTGTTGAACTGGAAAATGAAAATATTTTGGTTTGCCTTTAGATTTATCATGGATTTGGAATAATGTCAAGAGTCTGCATGCCTCTGGGGTGTGTAAATATTTTGGCAAAGTTTGGGCTAAGGTGCGTTGTCTAAGACATTTCCCATTTTGCTATCTGAATCGCGGATTGTCACAGATTTCGCGGATTATTATGTTTAGAACTCCTAAACGCCTATTCAAAGTTTACCTAAATCTTTTGAAAAGCAACTTTTCTTGCCAACCTTCCATCCGCGTCTTCCGCGTAATCCGTGTAATCCGCGATTCAGACACATATGCCAAAAATTTTACAAACCCATACCCCAGGGCTATTTAGTTCTCCATATTTACGTTAATTTGTTCTTTATCCCTCTTCTGTAGGAGCGACCTCCTGGTCGCGACTTTTGGCTAAACCAAATAAAATGCTTAAAACTAAATAACCCTACCCATACCCCTGTGTGGGTTGCGTTTATCATGAACTTCTGCTAATATATCAATTAAGTGGTGAGATTCATTTTGCTCCAAAGAATAATAGGTAATATAAACTTTGAGGTAAAGTCTATCAGATATAGCGTGAGAAGTCACACTATATCTGATAGATAAAGAATAGGCACAAACTTATTTTCGGCTAAAATAATAAGCGCGACAAATAGGAGAACTCCTATGCGTTTATCTGACTTTGAACCGCAAAAAAACAGAAAGGAAATTAACCAATATGCCAAGAGAACTCATTGCACCTGCCCAAGAACAGGTCGCTTTCCGAGAATATGAAAGTTCTCCCTTACAAGCAAATCAAATTCGAGTCAAAAGCCAGTTTGGTGCTGCCAAACACGGTTCAGAAATGGCATCGTATAAGGGGTATGCAGGCCCACGCGGTGGCTACGATGGAGAATATAAGATTTTTCGAGCAAACGGTTCTGGGATGGTTCACTATCCTTCAGGACTTGGGAACATGTGTGTTGGCGAAGTAATAGAGATTGGATCGGACGTTACCGATATTAAGCTCGGAGAGCGGGTCTTTCGGCACAGTTCCTTTCGCGAGGAGCATGTTTGGGGTGCATCGGGGACACGAAAACTGCCGGATGGTGTGCCTTGGCAGGCGGCTGTCTGCCTCGATCCGACAGATTTTGCCTTGGGCGCGGTGCGCGACGGTCATGTCCGAATTGGTGATGCAGTGGCGGTCTTTGGACTCGGTGGAATTGGACTGATGGCGTTGCAGCTTGCGAAGTTGGCGGGGGCATACCCGGTAATTGGCATCGATCCGCTTGAACTACGCCGCAACGTAGCCCTTGAATGTGGTGCTGATATGGTCATTGATCCCACAGCAGATGACGCAGGTTTAGAAATTAAAAAGGCTACGAACAAACGTGGAGCTGATGTTTGCATTGAATATAGTGGTCATCACATGGCACTTCAACATGCTATCCGGGGCGCGGCGTATTTAGGAACAGTTGTTGCTGGAGCATGGCCCGGTATCTACCCAGCAGGATTGGATCTCGGTGCAGAGGCGCATTTCAATCGACCTACGATTATCTTCTCACGCGCGTGTAGCGAACCGAATCCCGAATATCCGAATTGGAATGAAGGCAGACTTTTTGAAATCAGTTGGCGGCTACTTAGCGACGGTAGTCTGAAATCTGAACCGGTTATATATCCTGTTGTCGATTTTGATGAACTGTTGGATGAGTATCCGAAAATCGCTACGCATCCGGGCGAGAATGTGAAGTTAGGCGTGCGATTCGCATAACAGCGAATTTAGGAGTTTCGCACCTTAGATTTTAAGAGTTATCAAGTTATTTCCGCTCGCCCTGGAGGAAGAGAAACCATGACTGCTGGAATTATGCTGGTTTTAATGGGTCTTATGTCATCCCAAATTGGTAGCAACAACGTAATGGAAAGCGTTAAGGTAACACCGATAATCGAAATCGTAGAGATACCGAGCGAATTTTCTGTTTTCAGACAAGTGGACTGTGATAAATATGTTAATGTTTTCGGTATTCACATCTTCGCAAGCCCAACGACCCCTGAAGCTAAACTCTCTCATGCCACAGGAGTTTTAGCACAATACCTCGATAACGACGAAGATGGCGTTCCTGACAACATGCTGGTCCTCAGTCACTTGGTGAGCCGAAACGTCTTTATCATTATGCCCGGAACAGAGGTAGAGATGGAGCAGTTGGAAATGGACCTGATAGCAGAGGCGGGCTATCGATATGGTCAAGGCTTGTATGGCGAAGAAACCAAACCGGATTTCCTTGTTGATGGCAAAATCAACGCTCCCGATGGCGGGTACTACGATGGTGCATTGGAGGAAATTCTGCATCCCATTACACAACATGGTTATGCTAACGCTTACCCCGAGGTGTTCGGGGAGGAACAGGGATCCGTCTTAGCGAAGTGCATGGATGCCGCCCGTGGCGGATATTTTGAGCAAGTCCCGAAAGGTGGTCCCAAGAGCGGGTATCCGGCTGAAGCTTGGTATCACTATACGGATGAAACCTGTGACTATGGTTGCATGGTTACAGAGTATATCTACTGGGCTTTAACATCAATATTGGGAACACAGGACTTTCCAGGGCGACACGAGGCACTCAAGGTCGAATGGGAACTGAATACCAGAGAACGGGTTAGAACTGGAGATGCTGCAGTCTATGAACTTCTGACAGACCCTCAGTATAAATTTCCGACCAAGGCACCAGATGGAAACTACAAACCATCGGCATTCCCTGTTACAGTTGTTCCTATCATCCCTATCACAGATGAAGATTAATGGGATAGTAGTGCCTCGTGAAGTGGCAAATTACAGCAGCGGTGTAGTAATAGATATAAACACGCAAACAAGGACGTATTAGTGTATTCCCGCTGCCCGCAGCACTGTTTCCTGGACTGTGTACTCATGGTCAAGTGAACGATCAGGGGATTTCTCACCTCTAATATCAGCGACAAATGCTCGAAGACTTTCAACATAACGCGGGCGTGGTTCTATAGACACTGTTTGCCAGCCTTTCGCAAATCCGTGCCGTTCCTCGTCAAGACACAACCGTAACGCTGGCGGTTCAAGCGGTTCAAGAATAGCACTACCGCGTGTCCCGTAGACTTCCAGCCTCCTTGATTTGCCCGAATCAATTTCTAATGCTGTTGACTCAAGAATCGCCAATGCTCTCGGATATTCAAAGACAGCCGCTGTATTGTTCCGATACCACGGCACATCATGACCATCGTGCCTCGAAAATGGTGTCACCCGTGTAGGTCGCCCTAACAATGCAACAATAATATCGGTGAGATGACAGGCAAGGATAAACATAATACCGCCGGAGTGTTCACCGAGCGAATCCCAACGTTGCCAATGAGTATCGTTGGAACGCCCTGATGAGATGCGTCCGCGAACAGAAAAAATTTCACCGAGTTTGCCTGAGTTCGCCCAATCGAGGATAAACTGAAAACCAGCATTGTATCTGAACATATAACCGAGTTGAACGAGCAGCTTTCTATCTCTCGCAATATCTAAAACTTCTCTAAACGCGTCAAGGTCATCACCAGCAGGTTTGTCAAACCAAACATGCTTGCCGTGTTCGAGAATCTCCTTTGCAAAGGTGAGGTTCTGTGACACACGTCCCTGTGCCGCAATCCCAACGATTGTTTCGTCTTCAAGTATTTCTTCTTTAGAGGCAAACCAGTGAACACCGTCATAGACAGCACTTTGACCAAGGGTTTCTCTGACTTCTGGTGATGGCTCAAAGACACCAGCGAACTCAATTTCGTCACTTTCCTTCATCACGCGGGCTTTTCCCCCAGCATGGTCGTGGGAAATACCGTATTGTGCAAGTCTTATTTTCACGTTTTTTCTCCTTAAACATCGGGTAGGTTTTGACATGATTTTACCATATAGTCCACATTGGTTGGTGCAAAAAATGAGTGCGAATTTTAACGATTTGTGCTAAACTCTGTTAATGGTGACCAGCAAAGGTAGATTGCTCGTAATTCATGGACATATCCTTTATGATATTGATAGTATTTCAAATTCACGCCGAAGTCAAATTGATTTTGAATTAGGTAAGAAGGTGAACTCTACTTTAGCTTTTAGAAGATTCTGTTGAAAACAAAACCGATTCAACTTCAATTCTACACGAAACCAGACTGCCCGCTCTGTGATGAGGCAAAAATCGTGCTGCAAAGCATCAGTGCGAAAACACCGTTTGTTACAATAGAGGAAATTGACATCACGAAAAATCTGGGGTTATTCACAAAATATAAACACCAGATTCCTGTGCTTGAGTTGGATGGACAACAACTTTTTGTACATCGTGTCACCTATTGGAAGTTAATATGGAGACTGCGGTGGTACTGGATTCGGAGATTTTTCGCGAGGCTTGCAAACTAAAACCTGCTATAGAAAAACAAGGAGATAAGCATGGCTTTTCCATCACACGGGACAACACACCGATCCACTGTAACGGGGACACGCGGCATGGTAACAAGTGCGCATCCGCTTGCAAGTCTGGCTGGTGCACGTATGTTGCTTGCTGGAGGTAATGCGTTTGATGCTGCCGTTGCTGTCGCTTCTACTCTTAATGTGGTTGAACCTTATATGTCGGGCATTGCAGGCAACGGATATATGTTGCTCTATAGTGCGAAGGAAAAAGCGCACCGCGTAATAGATTATCTTGGCACTGCACCTTACGCAGCAACGCTGGAGGTTTTTCCGACACTCGAAAGTCAACAGGTTGGCATCCGCGCAGGGATGGTACCGGGTGGATGTGGTGGGTGGCTTGCTCTCTTAGATCGCTATGGCAGTATGGATCGTGCCGACATCTTTGCCCCGGCGATTGAATCTGCAGAGAACGGATACGCCGTCACTGTCAAAAATGCGGAATTCATTGCAGGTGCACGCCCTTATTTCTCCGAAAGAGCTGAGGAGGTTATTGCCTCACGAGGGAGAACACCGCATCCTGGTGAGCTTTTGGTGCAAAAGGATCTCGCCCAAACGTTCCGAACGGTTGTAGAAGGCGGTGCAGAAGCATTCTACCGCGGTGAGATTGCCAAAGAAATTGTCCGTTTTTCCGAGGAAACTGATGGACTGATTACCGAAAAGGATTTGGCTGACTTTGAAGTGGAATGGCAGGAGCCTATCTCTGTTAATTACAAAGATTATGAAGTCTACTGTCCACCGCCGCCGTGTTCAGGTTTTCAATATCTGGAAACACTGAATATCTTAGAGAACGATGCACTTGGTGAATTGGGACACAATACCCCGGAATACTTGCATCTACTAATTGAAGCGATTAAATTAGCGAGTGCAGATAGAGCTGAATACGCCCCGCGTCCGAATCCACCGATTGAAAGGTTATTGTCTAAAGACTATGCGCGAGCACAACGCGAACGCATTGGTGAGCAAGCCGCAGTCAGTGGAGGTGAACGCTGGTCAAAGGATAAACTCCCCGATGAAATTCTTGCTAACGATTGGACAACCGAATGCACAACACATTTCGACACCGCTGATGCGGAGGGCAATATCGTCGCTGTGACGCAGAGCCTTGGTCAACCCTTCGGTTCAGGTGTAATCCTCGGCTCAACAGGTATGTTTCTCAACAACTTTATGAATTGGTTCGATAGAATCCCAGAGAGTCCGAATGTCGTAGGACCGCATAAACGGATAGAGATGTGCATGTCGCCGTGTCAAGTTTGGAAGAATGGTAACCCCTTCGCAGCAATCGGCACCCCCGGAAGTCACGGTATTCTTCAGACGACGTTACAAATGGTTTTAAATCTGATTGAACACGGGATGAACGTACAGGCGGCGATTGAGGCACCACGCATCCGGCTGGTAAAACCCGGTACGCATGTCAGTGTGGAGGGACGTATCCCTGTTGCGGTCCGTGCTGCGTTAGAAGCGCGCGGGCATGATGTAGAAGTGTTACCTGATTGGACAGCAACGGTGGGAGGTGGTCACGGTATTGCTTTTGATTCTGAAGAAGGAAGTTTTATGGGCGGTGCCGACCCGCGGCGTGATGGATACGCGATAGGGGTGTAAAGATGAGTCATCCAAAACATATTGTTGCTGTCTCTGGAATGATAAGTCATCCAGATGGAAAGGTCCTGCTCATACGCGGTCCACGCCGCGGCTGGGAGTTTCCGGGTGGTCAAGTCGAAGAAGGTGAAAACCTTATTGAAGCATTGCAACGTGAAATTAAAGAAGAGTCGGGAGTTACTGCATCAATTGGATCATTGGTTGGTGTCTACTCAAATATCAAAACGCCTACAAAATTAGCATTTGGCTTCTTAGCAGATTACGTCCGTGGTGAATTGACAACGAGCGACGAGAGTCTGCAAACCGAATGGGTGACACACCATTCTGCTTTACAACGTGTATCAAACCCGATTGTTTATGATAGAATGAAAGATATGTTTGATTTTTCGGGACAGGTTATTTATCGCGTGTACACCTCAGATCCATACCAGGTATGTAAGCAATGTTTTCTATAAAACCAAATGTGACAGTTACTAAAAGTATCGACTGTTAGATGTTTTAAATCTAAACATAAGGAGAGAATATGAAAAGAACCCGTGTCTTAAGAAATTTGATTCTAATGGGAATAGGATTGTTATTAATTTGTGGGTGCGAAAGAATTCAGGACGTAATACCTACTGAACCACCAAGCGAAATGGATACAGAATCAATCCGTGTTACAATGATATATCCAAGCGATTGTGTCGGTTCTGCGGCTTATTGTACTGCCTTCCATATCGGTGTAAGGACTGCTCAGGAGGAACTTGGAATTATGCTAACTGAAGTCAACGGTATGGAAAACGATCCCATTGCGACAGAGATGCTCATCAGAAACGCCGCACAGAACTCAGAACTCGTTTTAACAGCAGGTTATCAGATGGGAGACGTGCTTGCTCGCGTTGCACCAGAATTTCCTGATGTCAATTTTGCTATTTTTGATGTTGTGCTTGATATTCCAAATGTGGCTTCTGTGAACTATAAATCTAACGAAGGATCATTTTTGGTCGGTGCAATTGCAGCTTTAAAATCGGAGAGTGGCAAAATCGGCTATATCGGTGGTGCGGATGTCCCGTTATTACAAGAATTTGAAGCAGGCTACGTTGCTGGGATTTATACTATCAATCCAGATGCGGAAGTTACCGTTGAATACATCAGCAAAGATGCTACGGGTTTTGGCCAACCTGAAAAAGCGAAAGAACTGGCGTTAGCACAATATGAAAGTGGAGTAGATGTTATTTACGTCGCTGCTGGCGGATCCGGTCAAGGCGTGCTTGAAGCAGCACAGGAACAACAAAAATTCATCATTTGGGTTGATTCCAATGGGAACCATCTCGCCCCAGGACTTGTTTTGACAAGTATGACAAAAGAGATTTCGGCTTCTGTGCTGCGTATCATCCAAGAAACCGTTGAGGATAATTTTATGGCAGGTATCCGTTACTTTGGTATAGCAGATGGCGGTGTCAGCTATGCTGTTGATGAACACAATCAACCGCTGCTTTCAGATGAAAACATCACAACTGTTGAATCGCTGAAAGCAAAAATTATTGCTGGTGAAATTGTTGTACCAAATACAGTTTCTTTACCGCGTGAATAACTTTTAATATAACTCAAATTGCTACCTATAAGATTTTAGACCTGCAAACACCGTTTTTTATAGAATGATCCATTTTCGCAAAATTCCGTAGCAATTTAGTTTGTGTCTTCACAGGCACAATCTAAATGAAGTTTAAATAAATATTTCGGTAATTGGCAAGGTTAGGAAACCTCGCCAGCAGCAGGTGTACATCTCTGCTGGCGAGGTTTCCTAACCTCGCTAAATTACCCAATTTATTTTTTAATCTTCATACAGATTGTGCTACTATGTGGCAATTTAGGTTAATCATAGTCAGGATTTACGCATTTTTTTAAATGTCTCACTGATAAGGGATTTAGGGGTAAAAAACTCAAATAATGACTTTTTTGATGAAATATATTGTTGATGGACGTGATTTACGACCGTCCTGAATAAGGAGAGTATATATGGTTGAGCATATTGTCCTACTCAAGTTAAAACCGGATGTCACCTCAGCGCAATTAGACGCTTTGCCCGATGCCTTATTGCAAATGGCTGATGAAATACCTGGCATTGAATCCATAACTGCTGGCACGAACAACAGCCCGGAAGGTAAGAGTCAGGGATATACCTACGGTTTTATCGTGCGATTTACAGACGAGGCGGCGCGAGACGCATATCTGCCGCATCCTTTTCACCGTAAGGTAGCAGGCGAACACATTCGACCACTTGTTGAGGATGTTCTTGTTTTTGATTATTCGGTTTAGTTTTAAACGATTCAGTGTTGTATAAATTGCAACTAAACTAAAAAGATTTCATAAATTTTATGGAGGTAATATATGAGTTGGAACATTGTAGTTGTTGTTTCAGATACACTTCGGACAGCATATTTAAGCCCTTACGGTAACGATTGGGTTCAGACGCCAAATTTGCAGCGTTTTGCCGAAGAGGGTGTCCGATTTACCAATGCACACCCAGAATGCTTGCCAACAATCCCGACGCGCCGCACATTACATACAGGTAGGCGTATTTATCCATTTAGTTCTTATAATCCCGTCCCGTGGGATAACGTCTATACGCCCGGTTGGCAGCCGATGTCTTCGGATGAACCTGCAATCGCAGAGTCTCTCGTCCGAAATGGGTATCACACAGGTTTTTTCGCGGATGTGCCACACTATTTTGTGCCGGGCATGAACTTTACGCGCGGATTTAGACAGTGGCAGTTTGTCCGAGGACAGGCAGAAGACAGATACCGTGGCGGCGCACATGTTGAACCAAAACAGGTCAAACGATATCGTGGGAATGAAGGTAGAATACGTTCTCATATTATGAACGTTCAGCCCGAACGCCCGGAGGAAACCTGGCCCACCGCGCGTTTATTCCGCGCTGCAATTGAATTTGTTGAGCATAATCATGAAAACACGCCTTTTTATCTATATGTTGACGGATTCACACCACACGAAACATGGGAAGCACCTATCCACTACTACGACCTCTACGGTAGCAGAGAAGATCGGGAACCGATCTGCCTCAATCTACCTTACGGTTCGCTCAAGGATGAAGAACTTGAAGAACGCCTTCCGAGTGTTAAGGCAAATTATGCGGGTTTAGTCACGCTTGTGGATACGTGGTTTGGTAGGTTAGTGGATACTATTGATCGTCTTGGACTACGCGATAACACGTTGATTCTCTTCTTGAGTGATCACGGTACTAACTTCGCAGAGAATCCCGACAAAGCCACAGGAAAACCTGCTAATTTCATGTATCCTGGCACGATGGATATCCCGCTTTTAGTTCGACATCCTTCTGGTGTGAATGCTGGTACAACGTGTGATGAATTTGTCTATACCCTTGATGTACCCGCTACGGTTATGGCAGCAAGCCAAGTTGAACCTGCAGGCGAAATTCAGGGGCAGAGTCTACTTCCTCTCGTTGAAGGCAAAAGCGGATTTACTTCACGTGAATATCTGACCTGTCGTTATGTCAATTCTGTTTGGTATAAAGACGCGAAGAGTTGGTATTTTTCAAGCGTTGATCTCAATAGTGGCACCCGTCTCTTTGACCTTGAGGGGGATCCAACATGTCAGCAAGACATTACAGATCAAGGCGCTGATCGGATTGCACTTGCACATGAACGGATTTTAGCCGATGCAGATGGACATCTGCCACAGTATAGGCGCCAAGGTAGAACGGATGCTCTCGGCAGACCACAGTTTGCTGAAGAATAAGATTATGTAGGGCAGTTGCGGAAATACAGAATTCGTAGGTTCAATTTAGCGATTCTCCAAGCATGGTAGGTTCGGTTTCCTAACCGAACCATAGGTGTCAATTTAGTGCCTGATTTTCTTGTTGGAGGGCTTTGGAAGCCCGATTTTCTTCTTGTAGGAGCGAGCTTTGCTCGCGACATCGGACGCAGGGTCGCGAGCAAAGCTCGCTCCTACAGAATGTCCGAAGTGCCAAATTCCAAACGCGCGTTTGGCAATGAATTCGCGATTACGAACGCTTGTCTTCTTAAATTGATGCCTATGGTTCGGTTTCCTAACCGAACCGGTATTTATCCGGTCTGGTAGATGCGGTTTTCTAATCGCATCTACCAGACGGAATGTTCACATATTTTAAGTTTTTTTATTAATATGTTTGAGAAATATACAGATGTTTGATTCCCCGCAAACGTTAGACTAAAATTGGCTAAAAAGGAGATACGTTATGACACGTTCATATTTCCAACACTCTTCAATTGCTATGCTTGTTGTCATTCTGGTTCTTACCTTTACAATCTCTTGGAATGTCACTGCCCAGAAAACCTTGTCAAGTCTTTCTGGTCGCGTTATAGATGCGGACGGTAAACCGGTCGCTGGTCTCAAACTTGCTATAAAACCTGTTAAAATTAACAGAGGATATGAAGAAGGACCTCTCGCGCCTATTGCATCTTGGCCACATGCAGTTACCGATAAAAAAGGGATTTTTTCCATAACGAACATCAATCCAGTTTCATCAAGGGTAGTGATGTTTCCTGAACACGGTTCCGACTATGAAATAATATCCCTTGAACTCGGAAACATCACTGTCTATTCAACGGCATTTCGTCCGAACTTTCCTGTTTGGTTTGGTAAACCGACTATTGCTATTGAACCCGGTGAACATCTTGAAAACGTGGTTGTCAACGTGCAGAAGCCACGGATGCGAATTAGTGGACGCGTAGTTTTACCTGATGGCACGCCCCTTGCCAATAAGGTGATTTATCTGACAGTCCGTCATAGACATCGAGATACCTTCCTCTTTTTCTTCAGCGGTGGTGGCGGTGGTGGCTCCTCAGGAGGATCTGTTAAAACTGATTCCGAAGGATACTTTGTAACATATTCTCCTGACGATGAGGAAGAATATATGGTATCGGTAAAGTATGAAGGGGAAACTGCAAAGACAAGATGGTTCCGTATGAAAAAAGGACAACGTAAAGATAATCTCAAGTTAACACTCAGAGGTTTTGAAAAACACAAATTAAATAGAGAAAAAGCACGGCAAGCCGTGTGGACGGTGAATCCTGAAAATCAGCATGCTTACAGAAGAATTGAGTGTGATAGTTGGGAAGATGCAAAAGCAAAAGCCCAAAATGAAAACGCCTATCTTGTGGCGATTAACGACGAAGCGGAGCAGAAGTGGTTAGAGTCATTATATTCAGAAAGAGTGTTTTTTTGGATAGGGCTGCAGGTTCCAGAAAAAGGCGAAGCATGGCGGTGGAACAGTGGTGAACTCTTTACTTATGCGAATTGGGGGCCCTCTGGCAAACCTGATAACATATCCACAAGCGAAGGCAAAGTTCCAATCGCATTGATTTTTTCTACAAAAAAATGGATGGCAATAGATTCTAAGAACCCACTTTCATCAATGGTTAAAAAAGCGATTATCGAAAAGAATAATTTTTAAAACGTATTCACAATTTCTCTCAGTTGATGGGTTGAAAATACGCCAATCTTTATAAGAAAGTTTCAAACGCGTACTATATTAAGGAGATATTCGCTATGACTCGTTTCCATTTTACAAATCTAAGTTTTATATTTCTCATAATATTTGTTGTCATGGTTTTCTTTGTAATCAGCGACATCGTAGCACAGGAACCTCTGTCATCAATATCTGGTCGTGTTATCAATCCAAATGGCGAGCCAATTGCAGATGTTCCTGTAGAAATTGCTATGTCAAGATCAGTAACTGATTCGGAAGGACGATTTGTTCTCAACAAAATTCCATCAAGACAGGTTCAACTAATTTTATTGCAATACAATAAATATGATCCTTCTTACAGAATTCGGGCTATCAAGTTTGGAAAAATGTCAATATACTATCATGATCCAGATCCGCAAGACGCAGTTGTAATTTCAATCAAACATGGGACGAACATAAAGAATGTAGAAATCATCACAGAATATCAACTCGAAATTCCTGGCAGAATCGTTTTTAAGGACGGTCAACCGCTTGCAAACACATTGCTCAAGATTAACCTTGATGGATTGCCTCTGGATTGGGAAAGAGGTTTTTCTTCCAACCGATCGTTTACTACAGATGCACAAGGAAACTTTGTGCATTCTGTATACTCACCTGGTATATACGCCCTATCTGTTAACTATCGCGGACTTTCTGCTGAATTAGCCCCTTTTCTCTTTGAAGAAGGAAAACAACCGGAAACACAGGTTTTGACACTCAATGGTAATTTTGAAGACCTTGCCGAACCATCACCTGAAGAAGCTGAAAAACAGCGGCATCGACCACCAGATGTCTTAGATGTTCTCGGAATGTGGATAATCAATCCAGCAAATGGACATTCATATAAGGGGATTAAATGCGATGACAGATTTGAGGCACAAATTCAAGCAGAGAAAGAAGGGGCACATCTCGTTACGATAACGAGTGAAGCTGAGCAGATATGGCTTGAAGCCGTTTTTGGTACCGGTCCTTATTGGATTGACCGATATACTTAAAGAAGGTAAGTGGAAGTGGGATACCGGAGAACGACTCACATACACTAACTGGGGAGACCAAGAAGATGATCCACTTGGTATTCGCAGCGACACACCTGCTTTTCTAAAGTTTTTTGGCTTTAAGGATGGTAGAGAACGTCATGAAGAAGAAAGACAAGACTTCGCCATCATGTCCTCCCGTCATTGGGGAAACGAATTAGGAAAATGGCTGCCTGCAGATAAACAAGGTTCGTTCCGTGGTGGCAAGCCACGGATGGCGATCATTGAGAAGGAGGGAAATTAAGTTATGCCTCGATTACTTCTTAGAAAATTCCATACTTCGATTATCGCAATAACTTTATTACTTATGTTCACTACTATATGGGAAAGTGCTGCACAGAAAACCCTGTCAAGTCTTTCTGGTCGCGTTATAGATGCAGAAGGCAAACCGGTTGCTGATCTAAAACTTGCTATAAAACCTGTTAAATTTAGCATCGGAATAAATCTCGATCTAAAACAACGCACACCTTTCCCTTCGTGGTTACGGGTAGGGACGGACACGGAGGGGCGTTTCGCTTTCCATAATATAGACCCCGTTTCATCACAATTCACGATGTTTCCCGAACACGGCTCAGATTATGAAATCATATCCGTTGAAATCGGGGACATCACTGTCTATTCAACAGCATTTCGACAGAATTTTCCAATTTGGTACGGAAAACTAACGTTTGCTGTTGAACCGGGGGAAGACCTTCAAAATATGATTGTCAACGTAAAAACACCGAGAATGCGGATTCGCGGACGCGTGTTATCAGAAGATGGAACACCAATTGCAAATGAACAGCTATGGCTCAAAATCAAGTCTTTTCGTCCTTCTCCATCAGGAAGAAGTGGCGGAGGTTCAGGAAGAAATGTAAGGACTGACAATCAAGGTTATTTTGTAACATATTATCCCCGTGGACATAGAGAATATACTTTGAGGGTAACCTATCAAGGGATGTTTGCACAGTCAGAAAAAATTATCCTTAAAGGTGGAGAACGGCACGACGATCTCGTTTTCGTCCTCAACAATATAGAAAGAAAAAAAGCACGTGAGGCAGTGTGGATAGTGAATCCGGCTAACGGCAATGCTTACAAAAAGATTCGGTGCAAAAGTTGGGATGACGCAAAAGCAAAAGCTGCAGCTGAAAACGCTTATCTTGTCGCAATTAACGATGAAGCGGAACAGAAATGGTTGAAAGAACTCTTTTCTCAAAATGTGTTTTTTTGGATTGGGTTGAGCGTTCCAGAAAATAAAACATCATGGCAGTGGGATAATGGACAACCACTTACCTATACGAATTGGAGGGCTGATCAGGAACCTGATAAAATCGCTATCGGTGGAAGAAAAGGACCTGTCGCTATGGAATTTGCTGCAAAACGGTGGGTTGCAATCGGTCCAAAAAGTCCATTCTTGCCTGCAGTGAAGCATGCTATCCTTGAAAAAGAGAAGATAAATCTGCCTACACCGAAAGGGATAAAGTAAATTCTTAGGAGTAATTCATCATGAAGCGTTTAAACTTAACAAAACAGACCTTTACCTTTCTAATCTTGTTTGCAACGCTGACGCTAACAGTAGCATTTAATTGCATTGCTGAGGAGGCTCCCTCAACATTATCAGGACGTGTTATCAAAGCGAATGGTGAACCAATTGCAGACTCAACTGTGGTTCTTATATACGTTAGGTTTGGTCAATTCGGGGGTACATATACGTTGTACAACACCAATTTGTATTATCCCTTTCTCCGCAAGGATCTACCCGAAATGGAAGGGCTCCCCAAAGATGAACTTCCAGATGAACAGGAGTTACGCGACGCGCCACCTTTCCTAAAAGCAAAGACAGATTCAGAAGGCAACTTTACTATTACAGGAATTGTCCCTGGTAAAGTCCAATTATTGGTCTTACCTGACGCTGTTTCTAAAGAAGTTTCATCCCCCCAAAAATCCGAACGGTGGAATTATGCGCCACTCCCTGAGATTAAAGCGATTAAGTTCGGGAAAGTGCTATTCTATCCTTACTTTTTCCTCCCATCTTCTCCTCAAGCTGGAGCAGTGACGTTTGCGATTCAACCTGATGCCGCTATACAAAACGTAGAAATCATCATGAAATCCGATCATGATAAACAACAGAAAATTAGTGGTAGAATTATTTTCAAGGATGGATCACCACTTGCGAATACCTCTGTTCTAATTAGCAGATCACGGTTAGGTTTGGATGGGACAGATGGCGATTCTGCCAATCTACCACTGCAAACAGATGCGAATGGAGACTTTATGTTTACCGAGAGCGAGACCGGCATATACGCTTTGTCAGTTCGCCATTTGGGACTTTCAGCTTTCTCAGAGTTATTTGTTCTTAACGAAAAAGAATATCGTCAGGGATTGGTTTTAAGATTCAATGGCAATCCCTCTGACCTTGCCGCGCCACCACCTGAAAACGCTGAAAAACAAGATGACCGCACATATTCAGGAATCTACTTTTCTTATGACTATAGGCTCTACTTTCCAAGGGTTTGGGTTATAAATCCCGAAAACGGACACGCTTACAAAGTAATTCGGTGTGATTGGAAGCGGGAAGACGCAGTAGCTAAAGCCGAAGTTGAAGACGCCCATCTCGTCACGGTTACGAGTAAAGAAGAACAGATCTGGCTTGATGAAGTCTTTGGAAATTTAGAGTATTGGCTTGGGTTGACTCATGTCGCCTTAGGTAACAAATGGCAGTGGGACACAGGAGAACCCCTCACTTATACCAATTGGACGCTGAAAGACGTATTCAAACCGGACTTTCCTAACCTTCCGCCGGATATTCCACGTCCCCCTGGTTTTGGAGGCCCTAAGAAGGATTATGCCATCATGTCAAATAAAGGGCAATGGGAGGCAATTTCACAAGAAAGAGGCACGCGAATAGCAATCATTGAAAAGGACGGTTTGCGCGCCAAAAAACCTGATCCAGTAGAGTAAATTCATTTCTTGCGAAGTAGCACCTGTTCGAACAATTCTAAATTTTTGTTGTATCTAACAAATAATCTGGCAAGGATTCCAATGGAAACTCATTATTCTCAACTCAGCAAACACTTGTATATCCACCACGGACATGTCAACATAGGCATAATCCGCGATGCCAACCGCGTGCTTCTCATTGATCCGAGCGGCGCATCTCTCCAAACAACGCTCACAGAACTCGGAATCACGGATATAGATCAGATTCTATACACCCATCACCATCGTGACAACACAGCAGGATTCCCAATCCCAGAGAATACACGTATCGGTGTTCCAGCGGCTGAGGTACAGTGGTTTTCTGAAGTAGAAACCTTTTGGAACGACCCAAAATATAGATGGCATCTCTACAACTGCCATCCACACAATCTCATGCTTGCCAATTCTATCCATATAACAGATACCTATGCTGAAGGTGCAAAGATTGCGTGGGGCCCCGTATCCATAGAAGTGCTTGAAACACCCGGACACACCGATGGCAGTGTCACCTATCTTGTTGATGCTGACGAACAACGTTTCGCTTTTTCGGGTGATCTCATCTACGACGAGGGTAAAATATGGGAACTTTATAGTCTACAAAAAGGGCAACAGACCACCGACTATCATGGGTTTTTAGGCGCGCGCGATGAACTGAGGGATAGTCTTGAAAAGGTTCGTCAATCATCGCCGACAGCACTTATCCCTACACACGGTGTTGTCATGAAAAATCCAGATGCTGCAATTGACAAACTTTTAGAGCAGTTGGATTATTGTTATGATAAATATGTGTCAATCTCTGCACTCCGCCACTATTTTCCGCAATTGTTTACCGAATTTGAGGGACGCACTGACCATATGCCTATCCGAGAAGGTAAACCTCCTCCCGATTTTTTGCGTCACTTCGGCACTACATGGTTGATTATCTCTGAAAATCGTGAGGCGTTTGTGATGGATTGCGGTTCACCAAACATAGTAAAACAAATTCAGCAGTTGCAGGCAGATGGTGAAATTTCTGAGGTTACGCAGTTTTGGGTAACACACTATCACGATGATCATGTGAATGCTATCCCCGAATTTCAGGATACTTTTCCCTGTGAAACGATAACCGATGCAATTGTGGCAAAAGTGATCGCGAATCCGAAGGCTTTCCGACTGCCATGTATTTCCCCCGCTGTGACTCGTGTAGATCGCGCCACCTGTGACAGTGACTCATGGCAGTGGAATGAATTCACAATGACTGCCTATCATTTTCCGGGACAGACATACTATCACGGAGGGCTATTCGTTGAGGGACGCGGTGTACGGATGTTCTTTGCTGGTGATTCATTTACAATGGCAGGGATTGACGACTACTGCTCCGGCAATCGGAATCTGCTCGGCAAAGATGTCGGCTACGAAAAGTGTCTGCGTTTGATTCAGGAACTCAAACCGACACATATTTTTAACTGCCATGTTAATCCAGCATTTGATTTCACCGACAAAGAGATCGCTTTTATGTTAGATACCCTTGCCAAACGTGAAAAATGCTATACGGATCTCTTTGCTTGGGATCACGCAAATTACGGCATGGATGACCAATGGGCGCGATGTTATCCGTATGAGCAAGAAGTTGTCCCCGGTGAAACAGTTCAGTTGAATGTGGAGATAACAAATCACTCATTAGAGTCTCGGACAGCAATCGCTCAACCGATTCTTCCAGAAGCATGGGGTATTGAAGTTGAACCAGCAGAAACCACTATTCCACCGAAAGCAGATGGACATATCCAATTTTCTATCCCGATTCCACAACGTTCAGAATTGGAGGGGTTTCTAACCCCGATAGGACGGATTGTAATTCCTATTGAAATCACCTACAACGACATGCCATTAGGGCAATTTCGTGAAGCGATTTTTGTTCTCACGGGAGGTTAAAAAGAGTGCTAAACTTATCGCAACCAACAGTTGACATCGCAATAACATGCAGCAATTTCGAGGAGTCATTAGACTTTTATCACAACAAATTGGGGTTTGAAATTGTGTTGGATTTAGAGATTCCGGAGGCTCTTGCCCAAGATGTAGGTCTTGCGCCGACAGGTTTTCGCCAAGTTCGCCTTAAAGCGGGGAACACCCTTATTAAGTTGATGGACATTGAATCACCACCAGGGACACCATCAGACGAATTTTCCGCTGGTGTCCGCTGGCTTACCTTTTTTGTTGCGGATATTCAGAAAACTGTGGAAAACTTGAAACAAAACGGTGTTGAATTTCTGTCTGAACCGATAAGCGCACCTGACGCAGCAAGTGTAGTGTGCGCAAAAGACCCTGATGGGATTCTAATTGAACTTGTACAGATATGAGAGGGATTATGAAGACATTAACTGATTCTCAAATTCGTGACTTTAGCGAAAACGGCTATCTTCTTATTGAAGACGCACTTGCCCTTGAAGATTTAAACCCGCTCATTGCAGAGTTTGAAGAGATTGTCCACGCGGGTGCTTCGCAACTCTATGCAGAAGGTGAGATTGACTCCGAATTCAAAGCAGACGGTTTTGACACACGTTTAGCAAAAATAACAGAACAGTCCCCGGCAGTGTTTCAGAAGGTATTTAGTGGGGCACACACGGGGCCTGCTCTCTTTGATCTTCTGGTTAATCCAAAACTGCTTGACATTGCGGAGGCACTCGTCGGACCGGAAATTATGTGTCACCCCGCATACCGTGTCCGTCCAAAACTGCCAGAACATGACCGAACCCTTGTCCCGTGGCATCAAGACGCAGGATATATGGAGCCAAAATGTGATTCCGTTTTACAACTCACAATCTGGATTCCGTTGATAGATGCCACCGTTGAAAACGGATGCCTTGAAGTTATTCCACATGCACATCGTGATGGTGTTTTCCCGCATCGTCCCTCTGAACGTTTCTATCTTGAAATTCCAGATGAGGCATTACCCGAAGTGGAACCTGTAGTCGTTCCTATGAAGTTTGGTAGTGTCTTGTTGTTCACTAACCTAACGCCGCACCGATCCATTCCAAATGTTAGTCATCAGGTGCGATGGAGTGTTGATTCACGTTATCAGGATGCTGCAAAACCGACGGGTTACCAACCGGAGGCAGGTTTTCTTGCAAGAAGCAAACTTAATCCTAATGATGTTGTCAAAACACCAGAGGAATTCAAGCGGATTCGCGATGAACATCAGCCCGGTCCAGGTCCAAATCGATGGGCAAAGAAGGATTAAAATGATACGCGATTTTAAAGGAGGAAGCATGCAAAAACGCCCAAAAATTGCCGCAATTGCCACAATATACCACAAATATTCACACGCGCAGCACATCGTTGACCGGTTCTTGGAAGGATATGGTTGGAATAGCAGACACTATTACCCCCCGATGGACCTCGTCTCACTATACGTTGAACAGGTCAAGGACAACGACCTGAGTAAAGATAGATTAGAACGTTTTCCCATGATGAAAGGATATCCAACAATTGCGGAAGCATTGACTCTTGGCAGTGAAGAATTGGCTGTTGATGGTGTGCTGCTCATCGGGGAACACGGCGAATATCCATCTAACGAGAAGGGACAACGTCTCTATCCGCGCTATGAACACTTCATGCAGATGGTTGAGGTGTTTGAACGAAGTGGACGCGGTGTTCCTGTATTCAACGATAAACACCTCTCATGGAATTGGGAATGGGCGCGTGAAATGTATGACACCACTCAAGAGATGGATTTCGCATTTATGGCGGGGTCATCACTGCCTGTTACGTGGCGGACACCGTCAATTGACATGCCGCTCGGTGTTTCTGTATCAGAGGCAGTGTGTGTGGCTTACGGAGGCGTGGATAGTTACGATTTTCACGCTTTAGAAACCTTGCAGTGTATGGTAGAGCGGCGCGAAGGTGGTGAAAGTGGCATAAAATGGCTGCAGGCATACCGTGGCGATGCGTTTTGGCAAGCGCATCACTCCGAACTATGGTCTCGGGAACTCTTTGAATCTGCGCTTTGCAGGAGTCATACGCTTACACCGTCACGACCAGGATTTAACAATCCGTTTCCAACGTTGGACGAAATGAAGGAGATTGTCAAAGACCCGATAGCATATCAGTATAAACATCACGATGGGCTTAAGTCTACGATGATTCTGATGAACGGATTGGTGCAAGATTTCAATTTCGCTGCTTATATCGGATCGGAGAACGAAATCCTTTCAACGCAAATGTATCTGCCGATGCCACCCGCACGGACAACGTTGGCAAACTTCTTCTCACCGCTTGTTAACAATATCGAAGAAATGTTTTTGATAGGTAAGGCTACCTATCCAGTTGAACGCACATTATTAACAACAGGACTTGTTGCGGCAGGTGTTGACAGTTTGTTTGCCGATGGTACCAAACAGGAGACACCGCATTTAGACATCGCCTATCAAGCCGCTGAAGAATCAACCTTCTGGAGGACATAAGGATATGAAACGAATTGCTGTTATTACCACTATCTACCGTTATCTATCACATGCACAACACTTTGCGGATCGATTTTTGGTCGGTTATCCCAAAGAAGGCAGATGGCACCGTCCAAATATGGAAGTTGTGTCTCTCTATGTTGATCAGAAACCGGAAGGTGAGCAGAGCGAAGACCGTGCCAGAGAATTCGGGTTTTCTGTTTACCCAACCATTGCCGAAGCACTCCGATGTGGTGGTGAAAAACTTGCTGTGGATGCGGTGCTTCTGATCGGTGAACATGGCGACTATCCTATCAATGAAAAAAGCCAAGTGTTGTATCCACGTTATGAATTTTTCAAGGAATGCGTCAAAGTTTTTGAAGAAGATGGGCGCGCTGTACCGATCTTCAACGACAAACACCTCTCCTACAGTTTTGAGAAAGCAAAGGAGATGGTAGATGATGGGCACCGCCTCGGTTTTGGTGTGCTTGCGGGGTCATCGTTGCCTGTCACGTGGCGCTTGCCCGATGTTGAATTGCCGTTGGCATGTGAGATAGAAGAAGCACTCATGGTAGGTGTTGGCGGTTCAGACCCGATGGATTATCACGCATTAGAGGCGATGCAATGTATGGTTGAGCGCCGAAAGGGTGGCGAAACAGGTGTTGCTGCTGTCCAACTAATTGATGGTGATGAAGTCTGGCAAGCAGGTGAAGATGGGCGTTGGTCTCTGGAATTGTTGGAAGCAGCACTTTCCCGAAGCGATACACCGTGCGGTTTGACGGATGAAGACGGTAGAACGCAAGATATGATTGGAAATGGTGAACTCCAAAAACTCGTTCAAAACCCTTCTGCTTACTTTATTGAATATAACAGTGGATTGAAAGCAACACTTTTAATGCTCAACGGGGCAGTGCGGGATTACTGCTTTGCTGCAAAACTTAAGAACGAACCGATACCAATATCAACGCAGTTTTTCTTAACGCCTACACCGAATGTCACCTATTCGGCATGCCTAATCGCCAAGATAGAGGAACTTTTTGAGACAGGTGTTGCCCCATATCCCGCAGAACGCACCTTGCTGGTAAGTGGCACATTGGAGAGTTGTTTGACATCGCGTCATCAAGGGCATGTCCGTTTAGAAACGCCACATCTGAATGTTGAATACCGCGCACCTGCAGAATCGCAGCATGCACGGCATTGACGTGTGTTTACGTTATCAGAACTTACGCATTCCCCCTTGATAAGGGGGTTAGGGGAGTGAATAGGCAGAAATTGGGACTTTTAACCCCCTAAATCCCCCTTATCAGTGGGACTTTAAGAGAAAATGCGTCTGTCCTGATATAATACCAAATTAATTGGATTTATCTTCTTTTCTTGGCATTTGGCGCATTCGTCTTTAGGCATTCCCCTCCTACCGAGAGGAATCGCGTTAATTTGGTATAAATTGGGTAATTTGGCGAGGTTAGGAAACCTCGCCAAATTACCCAATTTATAACTTAAACTTCATGAAGATTGCGGTACAAAAGACAAAAGAAAAGGCAGGCACCCAAAAAGGATACCTGCCTGTAAAAACGTTTCGTGATGCGAACGCATCACGACGGTATATTAGGGCGACGGAAAACCGTCGTGATAAGTGAAACCTCTACAGTCCGTGGGATAGTTATTGTTCGGATCGTAGTAGGAACTACACCAAGGGCACCAGTGCGTTAGCTCACTGCCACTCGATGAAGACGAATCGGATGAGGAAGTGCCACTATTGGAGACCGACACCGTATAGCTCGGCTCCGCAATTGTGTTGTCCGCCAAATAGATATAAGCCGTCAACACATACTCGCCAGACGCATCGCTCGGTATACTATACGTATACGATGCCGACGTGGAGCTGCTCCCGTTGCCTGTTTCCGTCGCAGCAGTCGTTCCATACCCCGCATCACTCGGGCCCTTGATATACCAGTGAATACGCGTGTAGCCCGAAGGCACACTCAAATTCAGAGTATACGAACTGCCCGCTGTGACCATAGACGTCCCATCCGATGGTGAAAGCACAATGTTCGGGCTTCCACTACTGCCGCCATTATCATCTTCAGGAGGCCGTATCTGCGGTTTTTTCCGCCTGTCCTTATGATTATGATTGACGACCCAGCTGCCAGCTGACATATCTGTCAGTTCTTTGTGAAAATTATCATTGGGTGCTGGCTCCCAAGAACCGGTCAGTATGACAAAGGCAAGATTCCATTTCCAATACCATGGGATTAATGTGATAGTGCCATGCCCCTCCCAGTTATACGTCTTGGCGGGACTTTCGCTAAACGTTCCGTCATATTCTACCTCAATATCGTGATCTACACCTAAAAAGAATGGTACGAAACCGACAGACTTGCCAAGTTTCTTATCCTGTGAATTTTTAGGATCCCCATACTTTTTCTCTCCCTTACTCACGTCATACTTGCCGTGAAATATGATATGCGCCCACCCATAACCGTGCGCTGTCGCCTCTATTTTGAATACAGGATCCTCAGGTACTCTCCACCACCAATCCTGTTCGACGTTACCATTTTCGTCCGTTATTTTCGTGTGTGTAAAGGTCCAGCCATCTATACTACATGTAATTTCGGGCTCATCTGTAAAGTCTAACTCGGGTATTGTACAGTCATGGATAAAGTCCGCCCTGAGACTCCCCTCGACCATAACCAATAAAACAAAAAAAATAATGAATAGTGAAAATCTCTTTTGAGAAAACATTTCAAAACCTCCTACTCCCTTACTTCCAAGGGGATATTAAGTGCTCCAATCCGTATTCACGGAGGGCAGCATTATATTTTTCTTTCCTAAGACTACGTGCTTTTGATGCTTGTTCAGCTGTTGTAGAGCTTGAGCTTACAGAGAGCGGACGCATCCGTTGTGCAGATGCTTTCAGCGCCTCTATCTCCGCATCCAGCCGAGCTGCTTCCGCAACATCGCCGCGCCCTTCTGCCGCTATCCAGTCATCTAACAGTCTATTATAAGTTTTATACTGTTCAAGGGTCGGGGCAAACCCAATCCCCATCTCGATTACAATAGCTGGTTCGTCTAACCTACGGAGAACGGGCTCGCCGTTTGCGTCTAAATACGGCACGCCCGGCTCATCCCAGTGATAATCATAGCCACGCGGTGGCGGTTTCAACCCGAATTGAGTATAAAACCGATTACCCATATACCGCGAATACATAAACAGAACGGCAACAATCACAAAAAAAATCAGGATGACTGTGCCCACGTCACGTTTTCGGTTCATAAATCAGCCTCCTAATCTAATACCCGACCTGGTTTATTAGATGCTCTAATCCGTATTCACGGAGAGCAGCATTATATTTTTCTTTCCTAAGACTACGTGCTTTTGATTTTTGTTCAGCAGTAGTCGAGATCGACATTGCAGAGAGCGGTCGCATCCGTTGTGCAGATGCTTCCAGTGCTTCTACTTCCGCCTGCAACCGAGCCTCTTCCGCAACATCGCCGCTCCCTGATGCTGCTATCCAAGCATCCATCAGTTGTTTGTGCCGTTTAAACTCTTCAAGGGTCGGGGCAAACCCAATCCCCATCTCGACTTCAATAAGCGGTTCGTCTAACCTACGTAGAACGGGATTGCCGTTTGCGTCTACATAAGGCACGCCCGGCTCTTTCCAGTGATAATCGTAGCCACGCGGCGGCACTTCTAACCCGAATTGAATATAAAACTGGTCAGCGATCTGCTGCCTTTGTTCAGGGGTCAGCGAATGCCAATCCGGGAACTTGCCAGCTTGCTGTCCAGTCGGTAGGCTGCCATCTGCCTGTTGACTCTCAGCAGCCACCTGTTCGGCTTTGCGATTATCAGAGATACGTGTCGCTTCGCCTGTTTCCCCCGTAGCGTCAGCGGGCTGTGCCTGCGATTCAACAGGTTTACGCATCTCTTCCAACAGTTTTTCGGTTTCTGCAGCCTCTTTTTTGAACTGCTGCACTGATGACAGCTGCCAATAGATAAACCCAGCAGCAGCTATCACGAAAATAGTCAGGGCAGCTATGCCTAAGAAACGTTTTCGGTTCATAAATCAGCCTCCTAATCTATATACCCGTAACCTACTTGGTTTATTAAATGCTCTAATCCGTATTCACGGAGCGCAGCATTATATTTTTCTTTCCTAAGACGGTCAGACTTTGATGCTTGTTCAGCAGTAGTCGAGCTTGAGCTTACAGTGAGCGGACGCATCCGTTGTGCAGATGCTTTCAGTGCCTCTATTTCCGCATCCAGCCGAGCCGCTTCGGCAACATCACCGGTCCCTGATGCCCACATAGCCTCATCTACCAGTCGTTTGTACCGTTTAAACTCTTCAAGGGTCGGGGCAAACCCAATCCCCATCTTGATTACAATAGCTGGTTCGTCTAATTTACGTAGAACAGGGGCACCGTTTTTATCTAAATACGGCACACCCGGCTCATCCCAGTGATAATCGTAGCCGCGCGGTGGCGGTTTCAACCCAAATTGAGTATAAAACCGATTACCCATATACCGAGAATACATAAACAGAACAGCAACAATCACAAAAAAAATCACGGCGACGGTGCCAAAGTCACGTTTGCGGTTGTTCATCAAACGATCTTCCTCATAATTAGAAATATCCCTCGCTTTGCTTCGCTGCATTCAGCGCGCAAAGGGAATTGGGTTTGGACACGGTGTCAACACCTGTCCTTATTCTTCTTGTTAACAAAGTGGGAAAAACTTTGTAGCCACGTCGCATCTGATTCTCCTCTCTTATCGAGAGTAGATTAATTAATTTGACAGACTACAGAAGTAGGCGGGGAATGCCTAAATGGCATTCATACCGTTGATTTGGTTTTGCTATCTCTATAGGGGTCGTTGGTCTCTATCCTTCACATTGACACAACCACGCGCCTCTGCTAAAATAGAAACCAACGCTGTCAGTCCAATCCTGGCAGTGCCAGCCGCCGCCAGTGTTTTAGTAACGTTTACACTGTCGGTGGCGCTAAAGTTAGCACCCCCAACGCTAAGAATTATCCATAAACCCTTAACGTAAGACATATTATAAGACAATTGAAAAAAAATATCAACTATTTTTCGCAATATCGCCTATAATATTATTCTATTATAACACATTTTCATTATTTGTGCAAGTTTTTTTGTAAAATTATGTAATTCTATGATATGATATAGTTGTATTATCAAAATACAAGGACGTATAACAACATAAATGAGAGGAATCTATTTTGCCAAGTCTTAACCCTAAAAAATTGTTGAAGCGTGTTGCGTTCGCTTTGAATGCAGCTCCGATGCTGAAGCTGCTAAAATATTAAAAGTATCTCCGGCGACGATACTGAGATGGAAAAAGCTGTAGTTGTGGCAACAAACAGAAGATCAGTTGGTAGAGGCAACTATTCAGTCTAATGTTACAAGACTTACCTCATCACTTGAAGAAAATAAATGAAAAGATCAGAAAACACTACCCAGGAGGTTTTTTATGATGGGGCTTTCTATAGAAGGATTATTTTACATTCTTTATCTTACTTTTGGTTTGATATTTATACTCAAAATTTATAAATGCTGTAACGCAGTGATACAAGCATGTAATACAATTACTGCATACCTTGAAAATCAGCAGTCCATCAGTGAACAAGATGAAATCAATCAAGAACCCCAAAGCAACGGTGAAGAGCCGTAAAGAGAGGAAACAGTGTCAAAACGTAAAAGTCCGCGACTGCGCGACATCGGGTGTAAGTTCAACTTTCCGGGTGCGATCATTTTGGATGGTCGCAAAAACCCTGAAAATCCTACGACAACTGCCATTAGATAAACACACCCGCAGCTATCACAAAAATAGTCAGGGCAGCTATGCCTAAGAAACGTTTGTTGTTCATAAAATGAGCCTCCTATTTCCATGCTTCATGGAATGTTAAGTGTACTAAAGTCCATCCCTATATTTATAGGATATTAAGTGCTCTAATCCGTATTCACGGAGCGCAGCATTATATTTTTCTTTCCGAAGATGGTCAGCTTTTGATGCTTGTTCGGCGGTTGTAGAGCTTGGGCTTACAGAGAGGGGACGCATACCTTCTGCAGACGTTTCCAGTGCCTCTATTTCCGCCTCTAACCGAGCAATTTCGGCAGCATCACCGCTCCCATATATCGCTAACCGAGCATCCATCAGTTGTTTATGCCGTTTCATCTCTTCAAGGGTTGGGGCAAACCCAATCCCCATCTCGATTTCAATAATCGGTTCATCTAACCTACGTAGAACGGGATCGCCGTTTTTATCTAAATACGGCACGCCCGGCTCATCCCAGTGGTAATCATACCCACGCGGTGGCGGTTTCAACCCGAATTGAGTATAAAACCGATTACCCATATACCGAGAATACATAAACAGCACAGCAACAATTTAAGAAAATATTTCTTGTTCTAAAAACCCCTCTGAATAGGCAGCACGATTGAGACTGTCCCATGTTTAGTCCCGTAGGGACAGAATGTTTATAGCAAAAGGTGCTACCTCTTCTCTTAGTCCCGTAGGGACGATATGTTCTGCAGCACATGGCAACAAACATATCATTTCCACCAAATACCATACGCGTATTTGGCGTTGATTTGGCTGGGGCTGCTCTTATCGCATCCGACATAAGTTTTTTCTGTGAGTTTTCACAAAAAACGTAACGCGTAAAAAAATAATCTTCAGTGTTCACCTAACCAGTAGCCCCAGCGGGGCGAAATGTGTATAGCAGCATGGCATATACATGGACAAAGCCCCAGCGGGGCGAAAAGTGTGTGGATAAAATCTGATTCTAATATCCACGTTTTTCCATAAACGATGCTATCAAATAAGGACTCCTAAAATTGTCCAAAGTTTAGATATAGGTTAGAAAAACGTTAAATACGGTTTACCAACAATCTCTCGCCACAACAAGACCGAGAGTTCACGGGCATGGTAGTCGCCCCACATAGACGCCTCTCCGCACGGAATCTGCCTGCCTTCAGGTACATAATCCCATCCATTCGGACGGTGATATACGGAATGCAACAGCAATCCTTGATGTTCATCAGAAATAGAGAGATACGGTTCAGAAAAAAGAGTCTTAGCCACCGTCAAACCAGCTTGGTAATAAGAATTGCCTGCCTCTGGTTCGCCATGTTTTTTCAGATAGTTGCCAAGCCGAATGAGTCCTTGTGCAGCAATCGCGGCTGCGGAACTATCCACGGGTTCAACATCGTTATATGGGTCTGCAGGTGCTGCCAAATAATCACCGAGTTCGACTAAACCGGGAGCACCTGTATCCCAATACGGTATACCATCTTGTGCAGTGTTTTCAATGTAGAAATCCGCAGTAGCTTCCGCTGCTTTGCGCATGTGTGCAGTTACCGCTGCATACCCGCCAAAAGGTTCAAGATCGCTTTCAGTTAGTGTGTCAAAAAACTCAAGTTGTTCGGCATAACCAGTTAGAATCCATGCCAATCCACGTGTCCATGTAGAAAACGGAGAATAACCTTGTTGTGTACTTGGACAGCGATAATTGCCATCATTTGTATTGAAGATAGATTCATGCACAACCCGTCCACGCACGTCAAAAGCGTCACGACCTTCGCCATAATACACGTTATATTTTGCTGTGGTTTGAGAATGCTGAATTAGCCGTTCCAATAGATTGATAGCAACATCGCCTTCACCCATTAGCACAGCGCCAAGTGTGTGCCCAACTGCTAAAACACGCAATGAACGGATCGTATCTGAAAAGAGCGAATGCGGTCCATTGAAAGAGGCGATATATCCCGTTTCATCTTTAATCTTTGTCCAACGGCTTGCTTGCACAGCGGCAGAAGCTTTGAGTGCCAATTTATAGAAATGCATCTCATTGTCGTTCCACGGAATGACACCCTCGCGCATCAGTCGACGGAGGTTTCCGTAAGTTGAGACGTTGTTAAATCCGTGGTCATGCACCCCGATGTGGGTGAGGTGTGGTGACATCTTTTGAATCGTGTTTTGCCTACCAATTTCAAGAAACTGCTCATCACCTGTGGCATCGAATTGAAGAATAGCAGAGCCGAATTGGAATCCTTGTGTCCACTCTGTCCAGCCTCGCGTCGTATAAGTGCCAGCGACAGTGAAGACAGGTGTGCCTTTTTCTGCAGGCCACGTTTCTTCTATAGTCAAAATTTTTTGTCCTGAGTATTCAAAAAGCCTTTCTATCTGCGGCTTCAGGTCATGAATTTTCAATGAATTATTTATCTGCATATATCCTCAGTTTTTGTAGGAGGGTTCTGTTCATCATGAAAACGCGTCCGCTATATCACGAATCACCATATCGTTCACATATTACTTCTATGAGGTCCGTTGTGGATTTCCCGGGCACGTTTAATCCGACAATCACCTTACCGCCGTTTTCCTCAACAACCTCTCTTTCCACCAGTTGCTCCAATTTATAGTCGCCGCCTTTAACGTGAATGCTTGGCTTGAGTTCAGCAAGCAATTCAATCGGTGTTGACTCTGGAAAAATCACCACATAATCTACACATTCCAACCCAGCAAGCATTTCCGCGCGTTCATCCTCAGGAACGAGCGGCCGATTTTCACCTTTTAATTCTTTCACCGAACTATCACTGTTGACTGCCACGACAAGTAGGTCTCCGAGTTGCCGGGCTGCTTGAAGGTAACGGAGATGTCCCAAATGTAGCACATCAAAACACCCGTTGGTCGTGACAACAACGTTTCCGTCTGCTTTTGCTTGCTGAAGATGCAATGCAAGTTCGTTGCGGTGATAGATTTTTTGGTTTAACATATTCTATTTGATCTGGATACTGTGTTGTGTATTGAGTAAGTCGAATTTTGCTGTCAATTAATATCCTGTATTGTAGAAATCCTATGCCATCTTACATGTAAATTCTGTAAGTTTTAAGCGTTAACAGTTTAGCACGCGTCGGACTGTTTGACAAGTCTTTACTTTTGTGACACAGAGACATTCAATTTTCCAGTAACTCCTATCTTCTTCCTGTAGGAGCGAGCTCCAGCTCCCATGTCCAAAATGTTGAGGAAAACACGAAAACTGAATGGGGCTTTTTACTGCATTATCAAAGAATTTTATATCAAAACATTGATATATTTTAGATTATGAAGTATACTCAATTAGTATGAAAGCAGAAACACACCGCGAGCGCGGCATCATCGTGGGAATAACAGGCGGCATCGCGTGCGGCAAAACAACCGTCTCTGAGTTACTCACTGAAAAGGGAGCAATTCCTATAAACGCCGACGAAATTGGACATCAACTTCTTAAAGCGGATAGTCCTGTGATAGATGAACTTATCAACACATTCGGGCCGGAAATTCTTGATGAATCGGGGGATGTCAGCAGGAAAAAATTAGGCGCAATCGTTTTTCAAGATAAGTCTGCGCGTGAACGCTTAAATGCAATCCTGCATCCGTTGATAATCCAACGTTCCCGTTCCCGTGCGCGCCAACTTGTTATGGAAGACCCTTCATGCGTTGTCTTACTTGACGCGCCTCTTCTTATAGAAGCGGGCGCTTATGATTCTGTTGATCTGATAGTTGTTGTGACTGCCTCGTCAGAAACACAATTGCAACGAATATTAGAACGTAGCCATGCACAGAACCGCCCTCTCACCGAAAATGAGGCACAAGCACGAATTGACTCACAGATGTCTGTGTCTGAAAAGGTTAAATATGCGGATGTGGTTATAGAGAATGACGGAACATTTGAAGAACTCAATAAACAGGTGAACCAACTTTGGAATCAACTTATGAATCGTGCCAAAGCAGATTGACAGCGTTTGCCTTAATAACGCAATAAACTTCCTTTCCTTTACACAATTGAAGTTGTTCACGTGCTTCGTGTGTAATCTTTACCGAGAGATGAAACCCTTCAACATGAATGGACAGTAGCGTTTGGTCATCAATCGCATCAATTGTTCCCTTTAGCATATTCCGCGCACTAATTGGCAAATTAGGTTCAAGCGATATAATTATATCTTCTGCCCGAATAGCGATTGGCACTTCTTTTCCGATTTTTGCCCCTATGTAAGGGATAATAAGGCGTTGAGACCCAATTTCTAATTCAGTTACACCTCTGTGCTCATCTGAATCGGCAACGGGTAGGGATAAGATATTTTCTACACCTGCCAAATTGGCAATCGGTAAAGCAGAAGGGATTGTTAGCAGTTGATAAGGTTCACCGTTTGCCGTAATCCTTCCGTCAGAGAGGAGAAAAGCCTCATCAGCGAGTGCCATCGCTTCTGATATGGCATGGGTTACGTACAGAATTGGTATTTCAAAAGCGTTCTTAATGTGATGAAGATATGGAATAATGCGATTTTTCAATCCGCTGTCCAATGAAGCAAGCGGTTCATCCATCAGAAGCAGGCGCGGTTCCATCGCGAGCGCGCGTGCAATAGCAACCCGTTGACGTTGTCCACCTGATAATTGTTTTGGATAACGTTGAAGTAACGCGGATATTTCAAGAATTTCAAGCAGTCGGGAAATGCTATTGGCATTTTTACGCAAATTTCGTGGTTGTCCATAGTGGATGTTCTGCCCAACGGTAAGATGCGGAAAGAGATGCCCCTCTTGAAAAACGTATCCGAAACGGCGTTTTTCGGGGGGCATATTGATTTTTGCATCAGAGGCGTAAAGTGCTTCATCTCCGAACACAATCCTACCATCGTCCGGAGAGAGAATGCCACTGATACAGTTGAGAAGCGTACTTTTTCCACTGCCAGACGCACCTAAAAAAGCTGTAACCTTCTTTTCGAGCGTGCAATTGAGGTCTAACGTAAAATTGCCGAGAGTTTTACGAAAGTCAAGTGTGATTTTAGTGTGATCTGCCACAGTGTTTCCAATAATTTCTGTTCGTAAAAATATTCTGAATTCGGGGTGTTCTATTAGAGTTATTCAAACCCTCCGCCATCAAAACCGCCACCGCCGTCAAATCCACCGCCATCAAAACCGCCACCGTCGAATCCACCATCACTTCCACCGGAATCTGAATCGGTAGACGAATCATTCTGATTGTCACTACCTAACATACTACCAAGTAGTAGACCGGTGAAGAGAGCGTCCTCTGTCCCGTCAATAGTATCAGGGTCTTCAACATAACCATCCTGCTGGTGCTTTTTTCTTCGTGATTGTTTGTTTTTTGAACGTTGAACCACGTTCAAGATCACCACCAGAAATACACCAACTGCAATCAAAAATAAAAGTGTGCCCATATTCATTATGTTTCTCCTTTAGTTTGTGCCGATAAAACGCAAATTAAATGAAGATTAAGTTATTAATTCGGTCCTTTTCTGTCAACACAAGACACGCGTCCCTCACTGCTGGCGAGGCGGGGAATGCCTAAATGGCATTCATACCTGGGGAATGACTAAACGTCATTCATACCGTTGATTTCTTGATTTCTTCCTAACCTCGCTACATGACCGATTTATTTCTTACTCTTCATACAGTTTGCGCTACATAAGTAGCAACTTGGGTTAATATAACAGATTTTGTCATAAGTATCAAGTCCAAATCGTGCTTCTTTGAATCTACGGTGATATAGTAAAAACCTATAATTAATGGGACACTTCTGAGCATCAAACTGTTAGTTTGTGCTACGACACCCCCGGTAGGTTCGGTTTCCTAACCGAACCGAACATAATGTCCAATTAATTCTAAAGTCTACTATATTATGTGAAAAAAAGAGAATTGACAAATGCTGCATAGATGATTATAATAGCGCGGTGTGTTGGCAAAATCCGTCTTGTGCATACTCAACCAACTCTTAACTGATTACAACGCAAGGTTTTAAGCGTTTATGTTAGCAGAACAGAAACTACAGTTTCTTCAGAAAACCGAACTTTTTGCTGAACTCTCAAAAGCAGCTTTAAATTCAATTTGCGATATCGCAAACGAGGTAGCCTATCCCGCAGAGCATACCATCTTTGAAGAAGGGGATAAGGGTGATTCACTTTATCTGCTTGTTGATGGCGAAATTAGCATCATAAAAGCGGAAACTGAGGTATTGTCGTTTAAAGAGAAAGGATATTGTATCGGCGAAGTTGCGTTGATTGACGATAAACCGAGAAGCGCGACGATTAAAACAGTTACTTCAACATGTCTCCTACGAATTGCCCGCCCTGATTTTTATCAAGCATTGGCGCGTGAGCCGTTGATCGGTAGAGGTATGTTTCGGGTCCTAAATAACAAAATTCGCCATGATCTTGAAATTCAGATGAGTGCGATCCGCAAAGAGGTTGCACAAGAGGAGTCAATGCGGCTCGCAGCTGAGGTCCAACAATCAATCTTGCCGAACGAAGAGATTACCCATCCGTGTTTAACCTCTGCAGGATATTGCCAACCCACAAACAATGTTGGCGGTGATTATTACGATTATCTGTATCTTCCGGATAATCGGGTTGGGATTTTTATTGGTGACGTAATGGGGCACGGGTTTCATTCCGCCATGGTCGCCGCAATGACAAAAAGCGGTATACAAACGCAAATCCGTTTTGATGCTTCCGTGCCTGAAGTCATGAAGGCAGTCAAACGAGTCACTGAGGAGGATACGCAAGCTTTTATTTATATGACCTGTTGTTACGTTATCGTCCATCAGGACAATCGGTTTGAGTTTGCCAATGCGGGACATCCGGCAATGCTTCTTTTCCGGGAAAAAAGTAAAGAATTTATTGAGTTGGAATCGCAATTTCCACCTGTAGGTATTGCGTTACCAAGTGAAAATTCAATAACGCAATACCATAGCACAGAAGCAAGATGGGAACCCGGCGATTTACTCGTGCTTTATTCGGACGGTATCACAGAAGCACTAAATGAGGATATTGAGATGTATGGTGTTGAACGACTCAAAAACCTTTTGACTGAAAAGCGACACTTGCCCGCAGATGAAATTAGGAAAGAAATTCTGTCTGATCTTGAGGTATATCAACAAGATGAGAACCCGCATGATGACATTACGTTAGTCATTGCCAAATTTCTGTAGTGTTTAAAGAAGCTGTTCGGGTTGAATCATAGATTCTATTTTTTAATATGATTCGCAGCATAATGAATAATGTTTTCCATCAGAGCTTTGTTCATAGAAACGGTATATTGGTTATCGTTGCGAAGGCTGGTAATAATGTACAACCCCTTTCCATATCGTCGTGCACCGATAACGAGTTCGTTGCGTTCTGGGGTCGTTGCAAAAATCATGTCGTTCTCATCCCAGCCAACCCATGCATCATCAATATAAATTTGACCTGATCGGATTTTATTCGGTGTTAAAAAGAGCGTAGATTCTTTGTCGGTAACTTCAAAAAATCTATCTGGTGGACTTTCAACGCCTGTCAATTTGCCCTGTAACCATCCAACTCCACACGGTTTTTGCATAGTACTATCTTGTCCTGAAACAACCACAATACCGCCATTCTTGACGAAGTCTTTAATTGCTGTTTCTGTCTTTTTCGGGAGGAGGTACCGACCAAAACTTGATATCTCTTCGTATCCGAGCCACAAAATATCTGCCTCTTGTAAGTTTGGTAGCACTCGCATTTTGGTAGATTCTAAAGCAGCCGGTCGTTTACCAACTTTTTTAATATTTCGTAACGCCTGATATTCGTAGGTCATCGTATTGGTATGAACCTGGGTTTGTCCCCAAGTTGGTGATGTGCTATTACCTGTCAAAACCAGTATTTTTAACGCGTCCTTGGTAGCGGTAACCCACATTTTACCTGCTAACATGTCGCGAACAACTTTTTGGAACGCTTTTGTTTTTCCTTTAAACGTTCGGTTCATCATCGGATCAATGTGGGTAAAACTCCACCATGAATTGCCACTTCTGTCAAAATTGCGCCTTCTACCCTGATATAATCGCATTTGAAACCATGTGTCATCAATAAAGCACATACTATCAATACTGTAATGGTCTCGGTAGAAAACGATAATTGGCATACCCTGTTTAAGGAGCTTAACCATCTTTTGCGGTGAGGTGTTCTTTTTATATTGTCCGGTCGCAAAATTCATTTTAATCTGTTTCAGATGACTATTACCTTTCACATCTTCTTTAACCGTAATAATTGCCTGCAACCGCCGTGTATCAACACTCTTAACCTCTCCAAAAACGATGTTTGTACAAGCATCAAGAACTTCGCGAATTGTATATTCACGTTCAATGAAGCCAAGTGCGGGGGATGCAGCGAGAAAACTGATAAGAAATAGGGAAACAATCAACGTTGTTAGGGCATGTGTAAAACGCATTTTCAGACCTCCATCTGGGGACTCTGTATTATTAACAAAGATTCTATCATATTTTATGTTAACTTGACAACTCTTTTGTTGAATTATCTGTCTGAATCGCGGATTTTGGGAGTCTGATAAATCGATCTTACCACAAGAGAGAAGATGTCGTGAATGTCAAAACTTCACACATCGAAAATTATTTTCAAGTTGAAATATCTTCAAGTTAATGTTATAATTGCAGTTGTCAAGAATCACGCCCTGCTATGTAAGAAATTCAAGGGCATCTATTGACGGAGAAACTATGGAAGAGAAAACACAGCTAAAACTGCTTGTAAGTAGAAAAGAGGCAGAAAAGAAGATACAAGAGCGAATTGTTATCGGGCAACAACTATACGACAGGCAGATAAATTCACAAGAGGAATTGGACAAAGCTAAAGCAGACTTTGATAATTGGTCAGATTACAATAAAACGCTCTTGTTAAAAATAAATTCTGAAATTGCAGATCAATACGGTCGTCTGCGTATTCCTGCAGCATTGATAAATTCCACCTTGAATGATCGAATAGACCGGTACCGAAGTGATTATGTATTAGAAATGGTTAATTGCCTAAAAGGAATCATTGACCAACTTGAACTATACGATGAACTATTAGAAACATCTTCAAATACCATTATGGAAAATGATATGCACATTTTCATCGTACACGGACATGACGAAGCAGCTAAACATAAGATCGCCAGGTTTATTGAGAACTTAGACTTGACAGCAATAATACTTGACGAACAGTCACCCGGACATACAATCATTGATAAGTTTGAAGAGCATGCAGATGAAGCAGGTTTTGCCATTGTTTTGTTGACAGCTGATGATATTGGCGCACCAAAAAATCAAGAAGATAATTTACAACCAAGGGCACGTCAAAACGTGATCTTGGAATTTGGATATTTTCTTGCTGAGTTAGGTAGGAAAAGAATAGGCGTTCTCTATGAAGAAGGTGTTGAACGACCATCAGATATTGAGGGTTTAGAATACATACCGCTTGATAATGCGGATGGCTGGAAAATAAAGTTAGCAAAGGGAATGCGCGCCGCAGGTTTCACAGTTGATTTGAACCAAATTTAGAAATTGCTTGTAAGGAAACCTAATGCCTACACTTGACTTCAAAGGCAAACAATTCATATACGCACACCACCTCACCGTCCCCTTCCGCACCCTTGAAATAGATAAAGACAAATCCCATACAAGCGAAAACCTTCCATCATTAGACGATAACCTCATCATTCACGGCGACAACCTACACGCCTTAAAAGCCCTCCTCCCGAAATACGCTGGCAAAATCAAGTGTATCTATATTGACCCGCCTTACAATACCGGCAACGAAAATTGGGTTTACAACGACAATGTGAACAGTCCCATGATGCAAGCGTGGCTTGAGAAAAATAGCCCTATTGACGTTGAAGATTTAGAACGACATGATAAGTGGTTGTGTATGATGTGGCCTCGGTTACATCTTTTGCGTGAGTTGCTATCCGATGATGGCATCCTTTTTATCTCAATTGATGATCATGAAGTGCATCACTTGCGAATGTTGATGGACGAGATTTTTGGAGTAAGTAACTTTGTTGCTAATATTGTGTGGCATCACAGAAAATCAAGTCAAAACGACATAGATGTTTCACTTTCTCATAATCACATACTTTGCTATGCCCTTGAAAAGTCTGCATTTTCTTTTAACGCAGGAGATGTTGATGAAAGTAAATTCTCGAATCCCGATAAAGACCCTCGTGGTCCGTGGGCGGCAGATCCAATGGACGCACCTCACATCAGGAAAAATTTGACGTACGAAATTAGCAACCCCAACACTGGTAAAGTCTATCTTCCTCCAGCAGGTAGACATTGGAGATTTTCTAAAGATAAGTACGAAGCCGCACTAAAAGAAAAACGAATTGTCTTTGGTAAAAGAGGAACTTCTAAGCCGCAGTATAAAAGGTTTCTCAGCGAAGCCCGTGAAAAAGGAGTCAATATCTTCACAATATGGAGTGATGTAGGAACTGCTACCGATGGAACGAAAGAGCTTATTAACATTTTTGGACGTGGTCAACTCTTTCCAACTCCAAAACCAACAGATTTAATTGCAAAAATAATCAGAGTATCTACAAATAAAAACGACATCATCCTTGATTCCTTCGCTGGCAGCGGTACCACTGCCCATGCTGTTCTCGCGCTCAACAAAGCGGATGGCGGTAACCGAAAGTTTATCCTCGTTGAATGTGAAGATTACACTGATAACATCACTGCCGAACGCGCCCGCCGCGTCATAGATGGCGTTGAAAATGCCAAAGATGAAAACTTGCAGAAAGGACTTGGCGGTTCTTTTACTTACTGCACGCTCGGTGAAACGATTGACACTGAGGGAATGCTTACGGGTGATTCACTTCCTACATATCAAACCTTAGCAAACTATGTTGCTTATACTGCTACTGGCAGTAAATTGGAGGTCAAAGCAAAACAGAAAAATTACTGCTTCGGTGAAACAAAGGATATCCGGTTTTATCTCATCTATGAACCGACACTTGAATTTTTAGAGAGCAACGAGTCCGCTTTAGATGCAAAACGCGCTGAGCAGATAGCCAAGGAATGTAAAGCGGCAGGCAAAAAAGCCTACGTCTATGCGTCTCATAAATTTATGAGTCAAAAAGAACTTACACCGATGGGTATTACCTTCTGCCAACTCCCCTATGGCATTTATCAAATCGCATAACACGCATTCTTGTCTTGAATTATATCGTTTTTTGTCCTATAATGTAGTCAAGTGTTTACTGAAGGAGGATGTGTAAAGTTTTTGTCACTGATTATTTTTTACAAAATTAACTTGACAAACCAACATATTTATGTTAATATTATTATCACATAATTAAATAGAGTTCTCAATATACTCAAAATTTCTAAAGAACAAAGAGAAGAAAAACAAAAAAGCTGAAAATCACGTCACAATCCTTGTCCTGATTGACTTCTGCACGTCACTGTGACGTGAAAAACGTCCTAAATGTGACGTGTAACGTCCTAAATGTGACGTGCAAACGTCCTAAATGTGACGTGCAAACGTCCTAATTGAAGGTGTCCATCGGGGAGGGCGAAGCGAAACTCAACCGACAATATGCTTTGTCCGAAAACTTTACACACCCCTGAAGGAGTACACAAATGAAGAAGGTTTTACTCTTGGCACTCTGTTTTCTTATCTCAACGACTTGTGCATTCACAGAACTCGAACAATCCGATTTTGATAAGATTCAATCCATTATTGACAAATCTGTTGAAAAGGTTGAAAAGTCTATTGAAAAATCTGAAAAACAGATTAAGGAATACATCGATCTCAAAATCGATACTTTAGACGCGAAGTTAAGCGGAAAAATTGAAGGATTAGACGGGCGGTTGAATCAATTATTTGCACTTGTGATTGCTTTAATCGCTTTGATTGCTGTGGCTGTCGGAATTCCGCATATTCTCGTCGCAAGGCAAGGAAAAGAGATACAATCACTAAACCAACGCATTGAGGCGTTGCAGCAAGAGATTGATGCAATGCGGCACGAAATGAATGAGAGAAACATAAGCACATCTTGACACCTTAAGGCATCACTACGCGGGAAAGCGGAACGTTAATAACGTATTGCGAATCGCAAACACATAAAAATGGAACTGAAAAACTACCAACAAGAAGCATTAGACACTTTAGACCGCTACCTTGATGCACTGAAAGAGGCACGCAAGATAGCTGATGAATTCTCTACGCTTGATCTCAGTACACTACCACAAGCTTTAAGACAACAATCTGCTGCCTTAGCCAGCGCAGCGGCGGATTTCCCGCGCGCCGCGTGGGAAAGTTTACGCGAAAAATCGGGGTTACCGGGCGTGCCAAATGAAAACGGTGAGAACCATATTCCAGAATATATTTCACGTGAGGCAGCTTCTGGCGAACCGATCCCGCATGTCTGCTTGAAAGTGCCAACAGGTGGTGGAAAGACGTTGTTAGGAGTTGAGGCGGTGCGGCGACTCAAAATCGGCACAGGATTTCTGCTCTGGATTGTGCCGACCAAAGCCATCTATTCACAAACGCGGGATGCATTTCGTAATCAAGAACACCCCTACCGACAGATTTTGGATCGCGCCTCTGGTGACCGCGTTAAACTGCTGGAAAAAGATGACAGATTTACAAAGCAAGATGTTGAAAATCACCTCTGCGTGATGCTTTTGATGCTACCCTCCGCAAACCGAGAGAAAAACAAAGAATTTCTGAAAATATTTCGTGATAGCAGCGGTTACGACTCTTTCTTTCCTATTGAAGACGACATAAGGAAACATCAGGCGTTATCGGAGGAACACCCCGACCTTGAGACTGTAAAACCCGATGAACCAGGACAGATACGTGGTATGCTCGCTGCAAACCCTGCAGATAGACTGATTAAGCAGAGTCTCTTTAATGTGCTAAAGTTGGTCCGACCAACGGTGATTTTAGACGAAGCACACAAAGCTTACGGGAGCAAAAAAGCCGAAAACAATCGGGAGTTTGTGAAAGCAGTGAATCGCCTTAATCCGCGCTTTGTGCTGGAGTTATCTGCTACGCCGCAGCTCGGAATCAGTAATATCCTTGTCAACATCTCTGGCACAGCACTTAAAGAGGAGGAGATGATTAAAATTCCGATCCGACTTCGGAATTTTCCCAATTCCGATTGGAAATGGACACTTGCTAAAGCAAAAACCGAACGGGATAAATTGGAAGAAGCAGCGAAGCAGTTCCAGCAAGCAGAAGATCGCTACATCCGTCCTATCGCAGTAATTCGGGTTGATCGTACCGGTAAAAAGCAGCGTGATGGCGTTAAGGTGCATGCGGAAGATGCCCGCGACGAACTCATCAAAGTACTCGGTGTTCCAGAAGAACACATTAAAGTGAAATCTTCTGAACAGGATGAACTTGCGGGTGTGGATCTGCTCAGTCCTTTTTGCCCTGTGCGCTATATTATCACCAAAGATGCCTTAAAGGAAGGATGGGATTGTCCCTTTGCCTATCAATTGGCACTACTTGATAATACCACAGCACAAACAGCTATGACGCAGCTTATCGGTAGAGTCATGCGGCAACCGCATGCCCGCGCAACGAATCAACCAGAATTAGATACTTGTTATATCTATTGCTTCAATCAGAAAGTGGGCGATGCAGTTGACAACGTTAAAAAGGGTTTAGAGGCGGAAGGATTAACAGGACTTGCGGAATACGTTGAAAGCACGGATGCGGACCGTGAAAAGAAAAGTATCCAACGTAGGAAGAAATATCGTAAGATGGATATTTTCCTGCCACAAGTACTGCACAAAACGGGACGTAGTTGGGAGATGCTAAATTATGAGCGTGATATTCTCAGCGCGATCAATTGGAGTCAACTCGGAGCAGTAGAACCAGTGAATTTAGATGACCAAAAACTTCTACAAGAAATTCGCGCTACTATCCATTTGCAAGACCATGACGACCCAGAGAAAATTATATCAGAAAATACATCGGAAAAATTGGAAATATCGTTTTTTGTTAGACGTTTGAACGATGTTATTCCGAATCCTTGGCAAGCCGCGCGTATCGTGAAAGCCACTCTCCAAGCCTATTGGGAACAAGGCGATGATGAGAATAAGTTATTTGCAAATCGGTTGTATCTCTCCGAAGTTATGAAAAACAAACTCCGCACACAGATAGATTCTCTTGCTGAAACTATTTTTCGAGAGAAACTGGACAATAACAAAATTCGGTTTAGTCTTGAAACAGATGTCGCGTTGAATTTTGAGTTGGAAAAGACGATTGAAGTTTATGTACCAAAAAACCCAAAACGTTTAACCCGTGAGGATAACAGCTCTTTGCAGCTCAATCTCTTTAACCCGGTATATGAGGCAGAATTTAACAATTTAGAGAAAGATTTTGCACTTTACCTTGATGAAAAAGATGCATTTAAGTGGTGGCATCGCATCGCCGCGAAGCAAGGATATTATCTGCAAGGTTGGCGGCGCGATCGCGTCTATCCTGACTTTATTGCCTGTTTGCGGAGAAACAATGAAGGACATCAACGTCTCGTCATATATGAAACCAAGGGGCAACAACTTGAAGGTAACAGCGATACTACCTATAAACAAGAACTTCTTAAGACCTTGGAAGCGACGTATAAAAATGCTACAGAATACGGAACGATGGAAACTACCGGGCCCAATGATAAACCAATGTCTTTTCGCCTGTTGTTTGAGGATACTTGGCGTGAAACGGTTAATGAGGCGATAGATGACTATTCTACATCGTCACAATAACGGATCAATGAATAAATCTCTCTCCTAACCTACAATTCCTGATAGAATGGGCAAGTTTCACCTGCTTATGCTTTCCTCAACGTAAGGCAGGTCCCTTGTCCATATCTAACCCTTCCTATTTCTTGACGCATTTTGCCTTTTTCAAGCGTTATAACGTTCAACCACAATTCATTATTTATGTTAAAATTAAAACCCTCTTTTGCCTTAAACTTCACATCAGCGAAAATTTCGGATTCAGCGATTTATATCGGATTTTTAATCTTTGTTGTGTCACTTCCATTCGACTATTTAACAGTGTTCCTAAATATAGGAATGTCGTTTGTACTATTCGGATGGGTGGGACGCATGATAGCAGAACGGAAACTCAATTGGTGTCGCACACCTCTTGACGTTCCCATTGTGCTATTTTTAGCATTAGCACTGGTCGCTTCGCTGTTTGCGCCACATCGTGCAAGTAGTAGTTTTGGGTATTTTTGGAAGCTGCTGCGGGCAATTCTACTTTTTTATGCAGTTATTCAGAGTCGTTTGGAAATTCGGTGGCGACATATTGTCATCGGTTTTGTTGCAGCAGCGGGTTTATCTTCAATACTCGGTCTCTGGTCCTATGTGAACGGGACAGGTTTAGCACACAGTTTGATGGGACAAGTCGGATTAGAATATCATAGCGAATTTTCGACAGGTGAAGGTTTTTCAGATGAATTACGTGGTGAATTGCGTCAAATTAATATTCCACTTTCTCAGAGTGCATCCATCTTGCCATCCAAAAAACCTGATGAATGGCGGATTGATGACTTAGCAAGGAATAGACGCTACGTAGTTCGTAAGGACGAAACACATCTCATGGTCTACATGATTGAACAACGTCTCGCTGGTACCTTCAAGGCACCGAATTACCTCGGAGCATACCTTGCGCTTAGCCTGCCTTATATATTAGGGTACTTTGTTGCAAGCTGGCAATTATTACACAAACAGAAGAATGGAATATGGATTATTTCTGTGCTTGGTGCTGTTGTTGCCATGATGACTGCGAATCTGGCGTTAACACTCACGCGTGGTGCGTGGGTGAGTGTTGCTGTTGCAACAGTATGTATCGGTATTTACTTAGTTGTGAATAGGTTATCAGATAGTGGTTCTTTGAAACATGTGTTGATAGGTGCCACCCTAATAATAACGATTTTAGGTGTCTCCGTATTTCTGATGCCTCAGCATATTAAGACACGTTTCAACACTATGATTGAGCGACCTGCGGGTTTTATGGGAGAACGGCCGCAATGGTGGCGCACCTCACTTGAACTCATTCAGAAATATCCTATTACCGGTATCGGATTGGGTAGGTTTCGCTATGAAGCACAATTAAACGCACCACCTGATCTGTCCGATGTTCCCTATCATGCCCATAACATCTATCTGCATATCGCCGTTGAACACGGTATTCCTTCCCTATTCCTGTTTTTGTGGATAATCGTGTTAATTTGGAAGCGGATTTGGGCGATCCGTTCCATAATGGATAGTGAAGGACTTTTTTGGCACATGGGAGCATTTATCGGCGGAAGCGGATTTCTGATCTCTGTGCTTACCTACGGCACAGTAGATTATATATTTCACCATCGTTCAATATTGCTTTTCTGGTTTATTATTGGCATAATATATTATATCCAACTCTACAAGGACGAAACAGATGACAAAGGATTTGAAACCGATTGACATGTCTTCCGTGAAAACTTATCCGTTACAGGATCGTGCTAATAAAGTATCTGTCAACGACTTTGCAACACTGCCAAACGGACAAGTGGATCTATCTCCGTTTTTAGCATGCCTTCCAAGGATACTTAAAGGACAAGATTTTTTAGAACTGCTTGACAAAATTGTTACTGCCCATCAACGTGAAAAAGCGGTGATTGTTATGATGGGTGGACATGTCATCAAGTGTGGTTTAACGCCTCACTTAATTGCACTTGCTGAGCGAGGAATAGTTACCGGTTTCGCCTTTAACGGAGCAAGTAGCATTCACGATTTTGAGATTGCTCTCATCGGTGAAACTTCTGAAGATGTTTCTGCCTACCTACAAACCGGACAATTCGGGATGTGGGAGGAAACAGGAAAACTAATGAACGAGGCAATTCAGCATGCTGCTGATATAGGCATCGGCATGGGGGAAGCATTAGGCAAAAAGCTTATAGCTTTAGACGCACCTTACAACGCTTATAGTCTCCTCGCTGCAGGAATTCAACATGGTATTCCGATTACTGTCCACGTTGCTATCGGCACAGATATAATTCATCAGCACCCATCAGCGAACGGCGCTGCCATTGGCGAGGCAAGTTTTACCGATTTTCGTTTGCTAACGCAACTTGTGACGCAATTAGAAGATGGTGGGGTTGTCCTAAATTTCGGTTCAGCCGTAATTTTGCCAGAGGTGTTTCTAAAGGCATTAACAATCGCGCGGAATTTAGGGCATACCGTATCTCGTTTCACCGCTGCTGATTTTGATATGCTCCAACAATATCGCCCCGCAGAGAATGTCGTCAAGCGCCCAACTGAGATGGGAGGTAAAGGTTGGACTTTCACAGGACATCATGAGTTGATGATTCCGCTTTTGGTACAGGCAGTACTTTCCCGGTTTTAAATGCTTCTGATAGCTGGTATTATACCCAATTTTCGCGATTCTTCTCGGTAGGTTCGGTTAGGAAACCGAACCTAACTCAAGCACAACAAATCAACGCCAAGTGCAGTTTACACACTTGGCGTTGATTTAGTGTACAGCAACATTTATATTTTACATCAAACAACGTCATACTGAACGTTTTTTATGTAGCTTGTGTCGAACCGCTTTTAGACACTTCTTTTTAGAAACATCACAGCGATTTAAAGCAGTTTTTAGTTCGACTAACAGTGCTCGAACAGCTTGCAACTGCGGCAGCGATGGGGTTTGCAGATATATTTTTAACAATTCTTTTTTTTCGGCACTATCTATTTCGTCTTGTGATTTAAGGAGTTTACAATATTGTGAATAGTCCATAGTTGTGTCTCCAATTCATGCGTTTTAGATATGCAGTTGTATTTTTATTCTGTCTATTTATGTTTTTGAAAGTTTTACAGTTCACTGTAAGAAACGGCAATCGGTTCTGCCGCGTTTAAGTCAAGAATGGTTTTTACGTGTTGATGTTCTTTGATTGCCTCTGTTTCGGATTGCCCCTGAAAAACGGTTTCTAATTCAACGAATTCCCCTAAACTTTCAACTCTGTCTAAGTGAATTCGGGTATTGTTATACATCCACAGTGATCGTTGTTTTTTGACAATTGTTTTTATACCTAACGCCGCAGCTAACAGGTCTTTTAGTGCTGTCGGTTCAGCAATTTTACAGAGTTGATATATACTGTAGCGAGATTCCAATTCATTCGGACGTTCATAGTAGATTAGCCAACCTTCATCTGCATCATCTGTCTCGCGTAGTTTTAGCCTACCTTTCGGATTGTGGAAATAGGTATCTACTTGGTATATTGTTTCACGGTGTGTTGCCTCTAAGCCTGCTAACCTCGGTAAGAGTGTGTCAAGCGATTCATACCGCACTTTGAACTCTAAGTTTTTTGCCATTATATGATTTAATAGTTGTGTTTAGTGAATTCAACGTCTCAAGTATTTAGTACTACACACCATAGGTCTCATTCAAGTTCCAATAAATCTGCATCTAAATCTAAATCTTCTTCGGTTTGGTAACTATTGACACAGGAGCGGTTGCATCGTTCTCCGTGCACCTGTAACCCACAAACGCGATGCTTCAACCGCAGAGAACTAACCAGACAGGTACGCAGTTGCTCAGGATCAAAATTCCGCCCCATCAGGAAACTATAACTTCCCCTTTGCATTAGATAACGTGCTGTCCTGTCATCAGAAACAATTGAGATGATTTTAACGTGGGATTGATATCTTTGGATAAATTCAAAGATACGAGTACGCCGAAATCGTGAGAAATCTGCAATTACCATCCGATATTTTGCCAGCTTCAACATTGCGACTGCCCGCGAACCGCGCCCTATTACATCACATCGATAGTTTTCTGATTCAAGTACATTTACAATTTTGTCCCGCACATCACGATTATAAGATATGACCAACACATCGCCTTTCAATTGAGAAATAGAGTGACTCTCTTGAATTTCAAGTGGGAGGAGTGCATCATCGACTCGCCATCGCAAACTTCTGCGTGCATCACGCATCTGCCTTTCTGCTTGGGCAAGTTTCTCCTCCATTTCTGGACGTCGTTTTTTTGATCTTCGCATAATAGAATTAGTCCCTTTTAAACACCCGGACGTCCGTATTTGATTTCTTATATTTCTGAAGAAACAAAAAAACCTTTATACGTCATCCTGCAAAGTTAATAACGAAATATTTTCTAAAAGAATTCATAATTTTTCAAAAATTTGATCAATTTCAAAGTTATCACTACGTTTTAGATGTGATAAACCCATTTTTTCTTGTAAAAAAACAGAGTGTGCTATAAAATAACGACAATTCGTTCACGTCTAAACCTAAAGGTTCTCTCTTTACCGAAATAGTTAAAACTGTAAGAGTAAGAAAAATAAACGTTTCCAATTTTATTCTTGTTATATATTATAGACGCATTTGTCCTTAAAAAGATAGGAAAAAACACCATATTTTCTTAGTTATATATAATTCGCATATTTTAAAACCAAAAGATAGAAGAAATGAGCGGCACACCTTCAACATCTCACATCCCAATCCCAACGCATTTTGATTCTGATCAGGTAGGACAGGTTTGGCGCGTTCCGTATCAAGATCGGCTGCATGAGGCGCGTGCATGGGCACAACAATACGACATTCCCTCCGCATCTAAAGATACTCTCCGTACCTGCTTATTGCTTGTTGATGTCCAAAATACGTTCTGTATTCCAGATTATGAACTGTTTGTTGGCGGCAGATCGGGAAATGGTGCTGTAGAGGATAATGTGCGCTTATGTGAGTTCATCTATCGCAATCTTCCGCATATTACGAAAATCGCTTGCACGTTGGATACACACACTGTGATGCAGATATTCCACGAAATTTTTTGGGTTGATGATACTGGTGAGCATCCTGTTCCGTTGCAGACGCTTATTACACAAGATGATATTGAAACAGGAAAGTGGCGCGTTAACCCAGAGATCGTTGGCAACCTAATGAAAAATGCCAATCAATATGTCCGGCTCAAAGAATATGGCGCACATTATGTCAAAACCCTTACATCCGACGGTAAGTACCCACTTACGATATGGCCCTATCACGCAATGCTCGGTGGGATTGGGCATGCTATAGTTTCTGCTGTTGACGAAGCGTGCTTTTTTCATGCAATTACCCGGAACAGCCAAACCCATTATGAACTCAAAGGGCGAAACCCGTTGACAGAAAACTACTCGGTGCTGCGGCCAGAAGTACTTATTGACGCAGAAGGGGAACCCATTGCCCAAAAGAACAGCGGTTTTTTGGAAACGCTATTAGAATACGACCGCGTGATTATTGCAGGTCAAGCAAAGAGCCACTGTGTCGCGTGGACAGTAAGCGATCTACTTGAAGAAATCCAGCAGACTGACTCGATGCTTGCCAAGAAAATCTATCTGATAGAGGACCTCACTTCACCTGTAGTGGTGCAAGGTATTGTAGACTATACGGACTCTGCAAATGTGGCTTTTGCCCAATTTTCTGAAGCGGGCATGCATATAGTCCAATCAACAGAACCGATAGAGAGTTGGAAATAGCCTAATATTTATCAAATTCGTTCATAATTCAATGTTTATCAGTGTTTTACGATGACATGACGCAGACGCGATAAGGTGACACACTTTTGGATACTGCCGCCCGTAAAGACCGATTAACGTAAGAATTTTGGAGAATAGCGTTGATTGATAAAGCTAACCTAAAAGCACTTCTTTCCCAATTTCAAGACCTGCGAATCCTCGTGATTGGGGATTTTTATCTGGATGCCTATTGGTATATAGACAAAACACGTTCAACATTGTCGCTGGAAACACCTTGGCATAACAATCCTGTGGTTGAACAACGTTATAGTCCGGGGGCAGCAGGAACCGTCACAAATAATCTAAAAGCGTTGGGGGTAGGGATAGTCTATACTTTAGGTGTCATCGGAGAAGACGGATTCGGAGAGACGCTTCTGGGGTGTTTGCAGGAAAGAGGATGCCGAACAGATTTTATGGTAAGCGCGCCGAATTGGGTTACACCTACATATCTAAAACCGATTCACCGTGGCTATGAAGATGTGGAGACCGAAGGACCGCGGTTTGATATTGAGAACCAAGACCCGATGAATGACAGTGTTGAAACAGAGGTTTTGGATGCACTTCAAACGTGTATTCCGGAGGTTGATGGAATAATCATCGGAGATCAAACGCGACATGAGAATTTAGGCGTGATTACTAATCGCGTGCGCAAAGAATTGTGTGATCTCGCGGAGACTCATCCCGATAAAGTATTCTTGGCTGATTCGCGTACCCGAATTGGATCATATCAAAACGTTATCATAAAACCAAACCGATTTGAAGCACAACGCGCACTTGTTCCGGATTGGAAAGGAAAAACTGTTGATGTTGAAGCAGCAAAGCGATGTGCAATTACGCTCGCAGAACAGACACAAAACACAGTGTTCATTACACTTGGTGAAGAAGGTATTCTTGTGTATCACAACGATCAACTTACCCTTATTCCAGGAATTCGGATTGACGACAAAATTGATCCGGTTGGGGCAGGGGATAGCGTTTCAGCAGGGATAGTCCCTACACTCTGTAGCTTAGGAACTGAGGCTGCTGTTGAAGCCGCATATCTTGGAAATCTGGTTGCTTCCATTACTGTAACAAAAATAGGCACAACAGGTACAGCCACACCAGAGGAAGTTTTAGAAAGTATTGGAGTCTAAATGCACATATTTGATGCTATCACACAACGTCGCAGCTATCGGGGTGAATTCCAGAGGCGTCCAGTTAATGAGGGAGACCTAAATCGGTTGATTGAAGCAGCACGATGGACACCTTCCCCTTTTAACGTGCAACCGTGGGAATTAATCATTATCCAAGAATCCGCAGGAAAAGATGCACTCGCTGAGATAACTGAACAAGCAATTATTGAACAATTCAAAGATGCCCAGTTTCTGGAAGACAATAGCCTGTGGATGTGTCTCAACGAAACAGAATGGCAGAAACGTGGCGATGGCGTGCTGCTCACAGACCATGTTACCTTACCGAAATTGCTGCAAAATTGCCCTGAGAAACTGACAGGAAGTATTTTGAAGGGATTGTTAAAAAATGCAAAGTCATTAACAATTATGGGGCATTTAGGAGCCGGGAAAATACCCGCAAAGGAGATTGCTACCCAGGTGCGCGAAGCACCATTGTTGATCTTGGTTACCATGAATACTGAAAGGCGTCCCCCGGGTGAAGGCGGAACCCGATGGATGTGGCTTAGCATCGGGATGTTAATACAGAACATGCTCCTCGCTGCAACCTCACTTGATATCGGTGTGCAATTTGTTAGTGCACCTTTAGAAACCGAAGCGGACCGCAAGAATATCAGCCAACTTTTTAATATTCCTGACTTTCATGAAGTGATGACGCTCTTAAGGATGGGATATGTAAGTTCAGAAGGTGGGAGCACTGTCAGACTGGAACCGTCTGAGTTTGTGCATTTTGAAAAAGTTGTGGAATGAATGCTAAGCAGGCTGGGATTAGGAAAGTCTTCACGGACAAATAATCATAAATCGCTTTCATATAACTCGTCATGATATGCAAACAGTGCTGGCGTACCACCGGTATGCAGGAAGATAACAGTATCATTTGAATCAAACTTACCCTGTTTGATATGTTCAATAAGACATGCCATTGCTTTAGCAGTGTAAACAGGATCAAGAATAATGCCTTCTGTGCTTGCTACCAATTTGAGAGCGGAGATGCACTCCGGCGTAAGGTATCCGTAAGCTTTTCCAATGTAATCATCGGTATTTTGAATATCTGAATCAGTGATTTTGACATCAAGTTTTAGAATAGAAGCAGCCGTATTTGCAGCATCGCGTATCCGATCTATCTTTCCTTTCCAATGGATCGGCGCACATCCATAAGGTTTAAGTTTTGTTCCAAGTGCTTTGGTACCAAGCACTAATCCTGCCTGCGTTCCACCGACAGAAGCGGTATAGATCCAATCAGCGTCAATCCCAATTTGTGTTTGCTGTTCATGAATTTCGGCGATGCACCAGGTAAAGGCAACTGCTGCGAGTGCAGTAGAACGAGGTGAGGCAATAACATAAGGTTTTAACCCATCTGCTTTCAATTTCTCAGCAAGTCTGAATTTGAATTCATCTAATTCTGGTCCAAATGGAACATCAACAACTTCAACATCCGCCCCCGCCAAATGGTCTAACAAGAGATTGCCTTGTATGATGCTTTTGTGGTCCCGTGCAAGGCGTAAATAACAATTTAAGCCAAGTTTACTACAAGCTGCCGCAGCTTGTCGGCAATGGTTTGATTGTGAAGCAGCTCCCTGGATAATTGTGTCCGCCCCCTGATCCACACCTTCACCAATAGTAAAAGTCAGTTGTCTTACCTTATTTCCACCGAATGCTAACCCTGAACAATCTTCACGTTTCATGAAGATGCGTGGACCGCCGAGCACATCAGATAGGCGCGGGCATTCCTCAAAAGGGGTAGGAAAATGCCCAATATTTACTTGCGGGATTTGATCTATACGTTGAAGTAGATTTTGTCTGGTTATCACAACCTACTCCGCTTGAACGACGACTGCGTTTTGGATAACACGTTTTCCACCTTTTGATTGCAAACCTGGTGAAACAACTTCAACAATCGTATCGGGTTCATATTCGCTGCTGCATTTCTTTTTAAGTTCATGGAATTCCGGGGAGAATTTTGTTTTCCCTGGTTCAATCGGCATTAATTCGTAATCAACTAAATCAAGAAACCAATTTAACCGGGATTGAACCATGTTGAGTGAACTGAACTCAGCTACGCTTGGAAAGAGCTTATCTTTTACAAAATCCACGAGGAATCTTTTGAATGCTGGCACTTTAACTTTTTCGGCATGTTTCTGTTCAAGAACAGCCAATTTTTTAGAAAAGCGCTGGAGATATTTGTCACACTCCTTCTGAATATCCATCAAATCTTTGTCAGTTGATGCAGTTCTATCAGGGAAAAGCGTTGGGGCTGGTGCCTCAATGCCTCTTGTCTGCTTTAGAGTTTCCTTAAGTTCGCCCTCAATAGTTTCCAGAGATTTTGCAAGGGTATCTTTAGTAGCGTCTCCTTGTTTTGCAGCTTTTTTCCACTCGCTCAGCTCATTAACCATCAGATTCAGAAGAAGGACAGCGATCTCTCGTTCACTCAATGATTCAAGGTCCCAATTATCAAGCGGAATTCCGCTTCCATTGTTGTAGGCGCTTTCTAAGCTTTCTAAATTGGCATGAAACTTATCATATATATGTCTGTTCTGCTGGACATAATATTCTTTTCTCTTCGGAAGAGTAAACCCAAAGGTCCCTGCTAACTGTCCCAAAAAACCGTGTTTTTTGCCATTAGATTTAGAAGTTGAGGCAGTACGTGGCGGTATAAAAGTGGTTTGCTTCTTAGAGGCACTCTTCGGATATGCTGGCACTTTAATTGAAAATTGTATTTCAGTGTTCGCGCTCGGAATGTACTGACCTATAGATTTCTTTTTAAGAGTTGAAATAGATTCATCAACGGAGTTACCATTTGTTGATATAGGTGTCACCTCAGATTCCACTTCCGGTACCGCTTCATCTGGCACATTTTCAAGTGCCACTGTGTGGTTTCCATCTCCGTTTTGATTAGCACTTGTGCCTTGTGAATCAAGGGATATAGGGGTTTCTAAGTCGGATTTGGGACTGTCTAATTCATCAATTTTTTGCTCAGCGTTAAGGTTATCAGCAATCTGAGGAGTTGCTACTGATGCCGTTACCTCAGTTTCCTTTTCTGGTGTTGTGTCCTTTACCCCATTTTCATGTTTATGGGTTTCATCCAGATCTGTTGTTTCCACGCGTTCATCTTGGGAATGTTGAAGAAGCTGCGGATCCGACTCGGACGCTGAACTGTTTGACTGATTATCTATCAAGTGTTGATCTTGAATCTGTTTTAATTCTTCTAATATCTTTTCTGTAAAAGTGGAAATTGGCTCATGATTGTCAACGTAAAATGCCAGCTTGTGTGACTGAATAACCTCTAAAGGAACGACAACCTTTTGTTTTTGTCCACTTAGTTGGAAAGCAGTCCAATTTACGCGCCCACTCAGGGGTTGTTGTTGGAACATCACGCGTAACCGCCGCCCTTCCTCTGCTTTATTCAAAACACTCATGACAATATGGGGCCCGTTAAATGTGAAACTTACCTCTATACCCCGAAAACTACCAGTTACACTACTTGCCGCCATCCCTAAGCCTCCTTCTTAAAACTGCTTCCGCAAAATGAATTTTCATTTTTTCCCATTTACTATATCAGATTTATAGTAAAATCTAAAACACCTATACATTTTCTTTACATTCACGGTAGCCTTGGCACTATACTTTAAAAATGTCCCAATAATTGTAGGTTTTACTAATAAGAAGGGGTCCGGACGGTTATATTAAGTTTTGCTAACCTATCCATGTTTGTGCAATAGAACCGTCGGACATAAAGGAATACAAACGCTATCAGTACACATCTCAGGTAGCAACTTACGCGCTACATATCCATTACGGAAACAGAAACGTTTGCGCACAGTATTCCATCCCTACTTAAGCACTTTAACGTATGCAATTAATTATGGGTTACAGAAACACTCTTTTATAACAAATATATCAAAATATTTTAACTATAGTTTGGACAGTTTATGACCGTTTTATTTAAGTTTCCAACAGAAAGTCTATTTTTGGACGAGTTTCGATTATGAGTGGAAACCCGAGAAAATGCGGCACTCCAGCAGAGTGCTATGTGCGGAAACCATATACCGCTCCGCTGGAGCGGGGATGTTGGTTCATAATGTAGCTATAATTACTTGGACACTGCGGTAGGTGAGGCTTCCTAACCGCACGTTATGCGTCAATTTTAGAGAAATTGCTGGATTATCTCTTCTTGTAAGAGGGAGCTTTGCTCACTACATTGGACGAACGGTCGCGAGCAAAGCTCCCTCTTACAGAAGGTATATATTCAGGTATACTATAGTTTGGACAGTTTATAGTAGACTTTAGAATTAATCGGACATTCGGTTAGGAAACCGCATCTACCAGCGGTGTTGTAGCGTAAACTTTTAGTTTGTGCATATCCGTGCGCAAACTAAAAGTTTACGCTACAAAAATGTCCCTTTAATTCTAAATGTCACTATATTACAAATATATCAAAATATTTTAAGCATAAACAGAAAAACAGCAGGGAGGATATTTTCTGATCTTCAGCAATGTATCTTAGTGCTGCACGACCATTTTCCGAGTAGCTGAAAAATTGCCTGCATTAAGCGTGTAAAAATAGATACCACTGGCAACTGGTTCACCCATTACATTTTGCCCATTCCAATGCGCAATATGTTTTCCAGATCGTTGAAATCCAAGCAAGTGATGGGAGATCAAACGACCATTCACATCGTGAATTGAGAGGGTAACCTTAGTCCCTTTCGCAAGAGAATAAGGTATCCAAGTTTCAGGGTTAAATGGATTAGGGAAGTTTTGGAAAAGTCCGTTTAGGGAGGGGACAGTCGATTGTGTTGGTTGATACAGAACGTTCTGTTCTTCTACTGCAAGATTTAATGGGTTTGTGTTAACGCGAAATATACTAAGTTGGTATAAATCGGTAACATATAATGCTGAGTTGATCACAGCAAGATCAGTAGGTGACTGTAATTGTGAATAGCGGGCACGACGGTGCATCGTACGCGAGTCAATAATTTGAAGACTATTACTATCAAGTAAATAGAGATAGTTCCCCTGAATTGCCGCATCAATAGGTAGCTGGGTCTCAACATAGTTCGACAACAGCGTAAGCTGCTGTGGATTTGTCCCATCTAATTTTAAGACACCGTGATGACTATCTAAAACATATACGAATTCACCTGCAAGAGATACATTTGTTGCTGCGCCTTTGGTAGCATAGTGTGCGATTGGATGGGGACGTTCTGGCATAGAAATGTCTAAAATGTGGACTCCACCTTCAAGTGAAGCCACATAAGCGTGTGAAGTGTTAAAAGCAATTTTATATGCGTTCCCTATGAACTCGCGTTGAAAAACAATTTGGCTACGTTCTGGATCGCTAATATCTACGATAACAAGAGATTTCGCGCATAGATATGCATAATCGTCAATTATTGCAATTGCCCAAACAGGGTTTGTAGTCGGAACATGTGTTAGAGTGTTTCCTGTTTCCAGATCAACAACATCCATCCCTACATCCGTACCAACGAAGACGTGTTGCTTTTCAATCTGAACACTTAGCACGCCTCGATCACTGGTAAAAGTGCGAATATCTTGTGTAATTTTTCCGTTGTGAGGATCAGTCATTTCCGCTATTTTTAGTCCCCCGGGCCCATTCGCTATGGCAATAGTCGTTTTACCATCGGCGCTGCTTGCATCAAGCCCATAAGGAATGCCGCTTGCATTATAGTGATTTACCCAGATTGGTGTCCGAGGCTTTGTTACATCAAGTGTTTGTATGCCGCCCTTTCCATCTGCAACATAAGCATAGGTTGCCTTTTCTGCAGCTGAATACCTTAACGCAACGTCTTGTGCATTTCCAATAGTGGGATGCGATGAAATCAGACGCGGTTTATCAAGACTATTAACATTAACAATTTGAAGCCCGGTTTGCCGATCAGTCAAGTAAAGCAAACCTTGATAGTATTTTATCCCAGAAGCGAGTCCTGGTGTCCTGACCTGAGAAATTGGCTCTGGTGTTATAGGAAGATCTATATTTAGAATGCGTAGGTTATTAGAAACGGTGAGGGCATATTTCCCAATAATTTCGAAATCTAAGACGAGCAATGGTACAGTGCCTGTAACCACAAATCCACCAAGCGGATCTGGATTTAAAATAGACAACCCCTGGGCATTATCGCTTAAATAAATGGTTCCTTCTTCGTTTGTTGAAACTTTGAAAGGGACTCCTGCTGTTTTAAAAGTTCGCCGCGGATGTGGGTTCTTACTGTTGAGTACATCTTGATGTTTAAAGACCAAAAGACCACGAACTGTATCAAGTGCGTATAGGTTACCGTTTGCTAAATGCACATCGCGCGCATCTTGGAACCCACCCAGTGTTTTGACAATCTGAGGTGAAGTCGGTGGATTCACTTTGATAAGATGCACCCCTGATGCGCCGTCTGCAACATAGACATTGTCGCCATCAGTAGCAATGGCTTGCGCGTTACCGGGTGTTGCAATTTCACCTATTTGGATAGGCGTAGGGTTTAAGGAAAAAATTTCAAGTCCCCAATCACTGGCAGCAAAAGCTTTCTCATCCTGAATAACAATTTGGTTATAGTTACTTGAGAGATGGATTTGGGTTGTCGGTTCTAATCTTGCGATTAAGGAAGTTCCTAAACTGCCATTTGAACCAATCGGTTGTGAACGGCTTTCTGGGAGGTAGGTTACTGAATTAGGATGCAAAATGTATCGAGGTTGTTCTGTGTCCCATCTGGTTGCATTTATCGGATCCTCAATGTTAATCGGTGCGTCACCTGTTCCGGCCTTAGCAACGTAGCGAAAAGTTTGGGGATATTCGGAGGTGACGATTAACAAAATCTGTCCCTGATTATGCAAGTTGCCAATTTCAATCTTATTCGTCCGAAGTGTCGCAGCGCCATTTGGATCTGGTCCAAACGGAATAGGTTTGACAAACGTTACTTTAGTGTTCGGCGCGAGATAGGCGATATTGGCGTACAGATATGCCTGCGTGTTTGCTTGTAACGTGAGTTCAAAGGTTTCCGGTAGATTTTCAAATAGAACGTATTGTGAGCTCCAACTATCAATTAGAATTTCGTTAGAAGTTGTAGGATAACGTGTGATGCGTGGAGTGCGTGCTGTAATTCTGCGATTGGGCAAGTTCAAATAACTAATGTGTTTTCCCCGCCTGGGATCGTTCAACCAATTTGCAATTCCCCAGTTGAGAAACACGTCAACGAAATGTCTGTTTTTGCCTAAAGTGGTATCAATAGCAGACAAGCCAAGTGTATCTTCTGCGGCAAGTTGCCGAATAAAGTTAATGCCACCGTGGTTTTCATAGAGGTAGAGGAGAAGCATAAACGCTGCACCATAATAGGTATCCGTATTATTAGCAGTCGTTAAGGACATAGCTGGGTTTGCGAGGTAACCATCAACAAACAAATTGTGAACCGTTCCATAAACACCCCATTCTGTGAAGGACGCAATGCCTTCCTCTAACCAACGCTGGTCTGTGGTACCACCATTCTGGTACCAGTTAATAAGATGCGCAAATTCGTGTGCCAGACTACTATAAAAGGTATGCCGCGAGCGTTCTTTGAATTGAAAGATATCCATATAGAGCATATCGCGGCGATTGCTGGTCGGATGGGTCGGATGTTGGTCAACAGGCGAAAAGTAACCTCCGTAATCCTTCCCAGAGGCGTTCATGCCGACATCGTGAAATAAAATTGTTATCTTGTTGTCACGGTCTAAACCGGGTTGGAATTCCGAGCCAAGCCAATGCTGAACTTTAGGGTAAATATTCGTGTCAAAAGTATTAGCAATTGCTACAGCCTCAGCTTCAGTTAGCATATTCTGAACAGTATTATCAATGTAGATATAGCAATGCACACCTACTACAACGCAGGTTGCCTTAACAGACGTTTCTGGAATATGAATAAAAAATCGGTCTATCTGCCCTAATTGAGCTGGTGCTGCGGGGGCCGCTAAAACAGGTTCGCTCTTTCCTAAATTAAAATCGATAGCCGAGGCTGACCTTTCAATTAACAGTGGAGTACCGCATTTCCAAGGATCAGCGTGGAGGTAAGGAGTGAAACTATAAAACCATCCTATCAGTATAATTATACCGATCATTGCAAAATTACGTGATTTTACGGTTAGCAAAATTGATTTTTTTACGGATTCACGCATGTCTTTATCCTACAAGTCTGAAATTAATCAGGATGGACGCAAATTGAGCAGAAAAGGGATATTTTGCTAAAAAAATCTCAACCAACTCGACGCTCTTGCACCAACTGAGCTGATTGATTCTTGTTACATTAACGCCCATCTGTCGAGTAATCGGCAGAAATCAGTGATTTGTTGGAGGAGGGTATGTTCAGTCATTTTCTAAACAAAAAGTCAAGTTAATAGTTATTTCGGTACCCGATATTGCATTGTGATTTTCTTACGGCAAAATTTCAATTGATACCTCACCATCTGTTACAACATCTAATATTAGACGATTTCCAAAGAGCAAAGACATCCCAACTAACGAGTTGCTGTCTGTCCGTAATGCTTGTACGATACGTTTTTCACCATGCCATACCACAATTGCCAGATATAGACTGACATAGACCTCACTTCCATCGCCGAGAGTTATAGGAAGTTCTCCAACTCTCGGAATTTCAAGACGATCAATCACACCGCCCGATAGCATTAATTCTCCAGTGAAACCTGTATCAATGATTGCTTCAATTTTTTCCAGCTATACCAACAACTTCCAATTCAATGGTAGCTTCTTGATTGTTTGCAATTTTTCCGATTATCATTTCAATTGCTTAATATCTGCCTCAACTTTGTTCGTCAGAGTGCCATACGTGCTCCTAAAACCGAGTTTATACACCGTTTGATGTCCAATTCGGACCATGTAAATGACAGCGTTAGGATGCTTTGTCATAAGGCGGGTTATTGCTGCTGTCCCCCTAACATTAATTTCATAATCTTCCGTTTCAATGTCAATCGCTAAGAATTTTCCGCTGTGGTGCAGTTCGACTTCGTCTTTGAGTCGATCATATATGGCTTTGCCACGCGCAACGATAGTTTCGGATGTGTAATCTGAATTTGACATCATGATTCTCCAAAGTTCTGTATTTAGTGTTAAGGATACTGTATTAATCATTTTTTTCTTTCTTTAGGTAAGTGATGAAAGCATCAAGTTCGCCAGATAAGGTGCCAAATAGTTCACAGACCCGCTTTCCGTTTTCAACCGTTCCTTCGAGTTCTAATTCAAATACGTAGATATTCCTAATACGGTGGCAAAATTTTAAAACAAGCGTTAAAGCTGCAAATGTTTCTTCAGAAATCACAGGTGGGCGCGAGGGGCGCGTCTCTACCATTTGCTGTAATAGGTTTTTATGCCATTCTGCTCCTTTAGGTTCATCCATATCTATTTCTTGGGCAACGATCCCAAAAATCTTCTCCAATCCAGTGTAGAAAAGAAAAAGACGCAAGGCGATTAATGCTTTGAGATCTTCTATATCGTCAGCAGATGTGGATTCCATTTTTCGTAAACGAATCCTGATTTCTTCAACAGTTCGCTCTATTTTGATGTGTTCATCAACAATTCGCTCAATGAGTTCTTGTTTATTCATTTCGTAGTAAATTTTCTTTCTTTCTGTGGGGAAGGGTTGATATTTAAAGAGCAATCTACTGTATTCTGTTTCCCCTCGCTGCAACGGTACAGCTTGACTTTGAATCCGATCACGAAAACGCCCTTTGGCGCTGTCGAAATTGACAAGATCGATTTTGAACTCTCGGCTGAAGTTTTTAGTTTCCCACAACGCATCCAGATATGTGTTTCCAGGAAGACCCCAGACTACCACATCAATATCCGACGATTTTGAAAACCACGTTCCTTGTGCAAGAGAACCGAACACGGCAACTTGTTTTGCACCAAAGTCTTCATAAAGCATGGCTGCTACCCGGTGTGCGGTGTCCCAGGCACGCTGCAGTAACGCCTCATCTACTTTCCGATTTTGCAAGTGCTCGTTAAGCCTTTGGCGGTATTCTTTTAATTCTTCTGGCGATAGGTCTTTCGCTGTGTAATGGGTATCTGTGGGTTGATGCATATCATTATTTCCTTAAAGAATGTATGCGAATATGTGATTTCTATGCTTGCAAGGTAGACAACAAAACCTTTTCAACAGCAATAGGTAGTTGAATTATTGAACATCCCAAATTTTAACGAGTGTTCCAACTATTTGTAGAACCTGATTTACTGCATCATTGGGCATATCACCCGCGTACCTCGCGTCTCTTTCTAACCAATCAAGACTTTTGATATGATCAGCCTGAATTACGCCAGTTAGTTTGATTAAACCTGTAGAGTTTTTGTTTCGAATTGTTACTTTTGGAGGAATTGAGACATCAAGATCTCTTCGATAGGAAGCACGGCGGGTCGTAATTGGACACATTATTGCAAGACGTAACCTACGATTATACAGTTCATCTGAAAGCACAAGCGCAGGACGCACATTTGCTTGTTCATGTCCCGCTTGAGGATCAAAGTTAATCCAAACTATATCACCACGTCGTGGAATATACATGGCAAATTTACCATACCTCCTTGCCTACCGGTTTTCCTGTATCTACTTCTTCGGAAGAATTAGACTTCAACACTTTGAAATCTGGTTCTGGTATGTTTGCAAGAAGTTGTTCAAGCGTATATTTTGGCGGTGGGACAGGTCCTCCTTCTTTTTTGGGTGGAGGCACATTGGCATCTGTTACTGTGTTATCCTGGTCAGGCATATCAGGTTTTCTGAATGTTGATATATTTTGTTTGGAGGAGGCACTCGGTTTTGGCATAAGGTCACTCCTTATTTTCAACAATGAAATTTAATTCTTTGATTTTCTGTTTGCGCTATTCTGATTTTAACATATTTCAAAACCGCTTGCAAGTTAAATTGCAAGAGAAGTTTCGGACGCTTGTGCTTGTTGTGTCAATTTCTCATAGAGATAATCTGGTAATGAAATTGTTAGTGGGCATGCGTAACGTTCCTATAGCAGAATTCGAAGTGCCTCAATGGTGTCGTTTCTCGTAATTGCACGGTTAATTTTAGCACACTTGTAAGGATTTTCAAAGTGAAATTTAAGAGTTTTTTGAATAAAGCGTAAATTGTATAGCCCTTTGTAAAAGATAGAAAAGGGAGATGGTTTCTATGCAAGTTAAGATCAGCGGATTAATCTTTTGAAAATCCCAACTATGAAAACATAAAGGTATTGACTTTAGGGATAAGATGTCATATAATTATATCCAACCTGCAGCACAGACAGAGTAATAAATGATCCAATCTGCGACGGTAGAGATGCTGATTGTGGTGGAGTAAAGGAGCGACATGGACAAATGAATGAAGAATTGGAACAATCTGAAGAGATCCAATTAAATGAAAAACTGGAACAATCTGAGGAAGATCACAGTCAATTAATTGAAATATACAAACTTCAGTCACAATTAGCGAACAGCATCAGCAATAGACGTTTCACAATAAATCGATTTTATATTCTGGTAATGTCTGGATTAGTTCTCATATTTCCTGCGTTCTTCAAATTACCCGAGAAAATACAAGGATTAGTAGCAATTGAATATCTTATAACAGGTCTGGCGTTATTGGGCATAACTATATCATTAGCATGGTTCATCTCAATAAATTCTAACCTTCGACTAAATATGATAAAGTATGAGGCCTTAAAAAATCTAGAAGATGAACTCAAATATCAATTTTTTAAAGATGAATGGAAATTTCTTGAAAAATATGGAAAGCATAGAACCTACTGGGAAATTTCTTATATTGAAATCCTTGTACCAATTCTCTTTTTTCTAATCTCCTCGCTGTTGCTGTTCCTTTTATCTACTAATTCTCCTGGTAAATTATACTTTATAATTATATCGTATCCATCAGCTATAGTCGGTTTTATCTGTGGTAGTGGATTCCAGTCGTGGCAAATAGACAGGGAAATTAGAGGGTTGGAAAGATGGACGAATAAAAAGATAAATCGAGTTTCTTTTGCTATTATGTTAGCGTATCTATCTTTCATGGTTTTTCTGCCAAATTTGATAGATAGTAGTTTTGTGAATATTAAAGAAGCGGAATCTATAAATGAAAATCCTCAGAGATGGGTTCAGAAAAAACTACAACTGAACAAATTGTTCAACCTAATGGAAAGCAAGGGAAATCTTTAGATGAGAAACCTTCAGAGGAAAATGCGGAGAAACAAATACTACCTGATGAGAAGAAAGAAAATGATAGTCAGTGAAGTCCATCCGATTTATCGTGACAAGAATAACCTATTCCATTAAGTGGTTAAGCGTATCTGTGGAAAGAGTAGATCGCAAAATGTAAGTTTTCAGAAAATAAAAATCATCTACAAGAAAGGTGACAAGTCTACTCAAACTCTTGAATTAAACACATTGGATACAGCTGGATCATCCCATCGGAATGGGAGTTCCGAAACCTAAAGAACTTGCAATTGTTGCGTACGATATCCAACTTAACCAAAGGTGTTGGATACCAAGAATACTTGATTCAGGCGTTATGAGACCGAGGTAATTGGTTCTCTTTATGTCCATTTTATTTAGATAATTTTAATACCTCAAACGATTTCTCAAAAACGCCATAGAACCTTATTAGCATGTGAAACGCACGTTTCTCCCTACGGTCAAAAATTATACATCGGTTGTCGCGTCACAATACTAATGAGACTCCGGTAAAATCCTAATTCTCAGCAGCGACTTCAAAGTCAAGATGTGCGGACTCCGTTGGTGCAATTTCAACACCGGATTTCGCAGCCTCTACCGACTGAATAGAAATCTGACACCCAAGTGCGTTAAGGATAGCAGTGAGCATCTCAACCCGTGGCAGTTCATTGCTATTGAGTATTTCCAAAAGGATTTGTGGGTCTGTTTCAATTTGCTTTGCAAGTGTAGAAATTCCACCCTGTGATTCTATAACGGTTTGAAGGGCCAGCAGAAATACAGCAGGATCCCCATGGATTTGGGACTCTTCCAGTGCTGCTTGCAGATATCCACTTGCTCTCTCCGGGTCGGAGGCAAGTCGTTTGATCAGATACTCGCGCCATGTCCGTAGTTTTCTCATTGTTGTATTTCCTTATATTTTGCCCAATAGGCTTTTGCTTGTTTAATATCCTGTCTTTGTGTAGACTTGTCGCCACCACATAGCAGGAGAACAATTGTATTACCAATTTCTCCATAATAGACACGATATCCTGCACCAAAATGAAAACGCAATTCATAGACACCCGCGCCCACAGATTTGCGATCCCCCAAATTACCAAGTGCCATTGCGTCGAGTCGTGTCTGGATCCGGTCTTGTGTCCTCTGGTCTCGAATTGATTCAAACCACTCAGTAAAAGGTTCTCTACCACTTGGAGTCTGGTAGAATTGCAACTCTCTTAAATGGGTGTTATGCATTGAGGTTTCCATGTTTTGTTACACTGAATCTTATGCAATTATGGTAACACATCCTGTACCTCTTGTCAAATGAAGATTCACAGAATCCGTGCTGAGCATTTCCATAATGTACACGTTTTCCCCTACGGCCAAAAGTTATACATAGGCTGCTGCGTAACAACGCTAACAAGACTCCATATCCCACCGACAGTGAAATCACCTAACATCAAGCCAACAGCAAACATCACTAATTGCTGAGATGCCCGCGGTCCCCCGATTTTCAAGACCGACCACTTCACGATTGAGCTTACTAACATACAACTCCACAAATACCGCATACCCCAATCGCTTGAGACAACAAACCCGATTGGATGAAAGGGCCACCAGAAAAACCGCGCCCGCATAAACATAAGACACGTCGAAAAAAGTAAGCCGAAAACGATACCACCAGTTGCATAGAAATTCGGTTCGGTAGGATAATAAAGCCAACGTTGCAGTCCGCTGAACACACGTTCACCGAAACCTATGTTCCAACTGCTACTCCCACTCATATTCAAAGCGCCATAAGTGTAATAGAGATAGAGAATAACCCCGAATACCATGATGGAGGCAAAAGCCGAAACACCAAGCAGTGCGAAGAATAATCGCCTTGGGGCAATAGCGGAACGTTCCGATAGTTTAAATCCCTCTAACTGATGTGGCATCGGGTTGCTTGTGTAACTCCGATTGAACCAACGGTAAAGTGTCATGGCAACAAGGTTGTTTGTGCCTAACATGCGTGTGCCGAAGCTATCAATGAGGATATGATGGTTCGGCATGTTTTCCATCGCATGCACAGGAAACCCTTGCTCTGCACGCATCCGTGTCAGCACCAACACGATAATGAAATAGATAGCAAAAAACAGAGGTATCAACCATAGCGACATGCCGATGCGTTTAGAAAAAATAAAAAGTATGGCAAGTCCACCAACGATCCCCCATAGCGCGAATCTATACGGAATCGGTTCTGCAGAATCTTCACCTGTACGATGCCGTGCAATGCGAAACACACCCCGAAAATGGCGCAGGTTTAACACTAAAACAGAGATAAAAATCCCAATAGCAGCACCAAAGCATTGTCGGTCAATATATGGAAATCCGGGCAGACTGGACATTCCAACGGCACTTGAAAACACTAATTGTGCCTTATAGAAAAAGAAGAAAAACCAGCTGGAGAAGGAAAGGTCAAGCGGCATCAACAATCCGAGTCCGATAACGAATGGATAGTAGGACATACTAATGCCACCGATGGCATTCCACGGCTTTTCTGTGAAAAGATGTCCAAATCCTCGCCATCCGCCAATCCGTTTGATCGGCAGAGAGGGAATTGTCGGATATAGAAAACTGAATCCGTTAAGAATTGCGATGGATGCTGCGATTCCGAAACCGATCCACATAATGCGGTGCGAAAACAACGATTTCGTGTTATGTGTTACGTGAAAGGCAATTTGTGTAATAGGATATGCCAGACGCTCGCGTTCTACCCACTGTTTTCGCAAGATAACGTTGATACACAGCATTACGAGGATAAGTGCAGTTATGAAAAGTGTCCAAGATAGGATTGGCACTATCCACGCGCTGACGATTTCCAATGTTGAGAAGTTGGATGCACCTGTATAGTAGCCTGTGAGCGCTTTTGAGTCATCTACAAGCAGCCATTTCGGCAGGTAGTCCCAAAAGAGTTGTTTCCATTCGTTTTCGGGGGTTGCGAACCAAAAGGCGTGTCCGACAGTCGTGACGAGGATCGTCATTAAGGTAATGGAAGGGAAAGCGCAGGCAGTACTTAGCAAAATATAGATGGTGAGGAGTTCAGCATCGGTGAGCAGACGGATACGGGATGTATATCGAACGGCAAGATTGATTAGGGTAAATGTGAATACAACAAAAACGACGTTGTAAAACGGGACAGCGTAAGTATTTAGTGCATAGCCAACAAGACCAACTTCGCCCGCGATAATCCAGTAGAAATTAAACGGAATCAACACAAGCGTAATAACAACAGATTTCCATGTGACTCCGTTCAATTTCAACTGTTCATTTTCTTTCATGTTGCCTTAGGTTTCGCGTAAAAAAGTTGCGAAAGCATCAAGTTCTTCGGAGATATTATCAAAAAGTTTGCCTACCCGCTTTGCGTGTTTCTCGGCCTTTTCATAAATCAATTCGTACCGATAGATGTTATTTACACGGTGTCGGAACCTCAAAAGTCGTTTTAATCTCCGGGCGGTCCTTGGAGTAATTACGGGTGGCCGCTTTTCATGATGTTCTGCCATTTGTATAAGCAAATCGTTGTGCCATCGACCTCCGCTTGGAACGTACTTGTCGACTTCATTAGCAATTCGCTCAAAAATTTTCTCAATGCCTCTGTAGATATCAGCAAGATCAGAGGCTATGGTTTTCTCTACATATTTTCTATAATTTTCAGCAACGACATCAATATCTTGTAACGCGTTCGTGATGCCCCGGACGGTTCGCTCTATTTTCGCCCGTTCATCAAAGATGCGTTGAATCAATTTTTCTCGATTCACTTTATCAATTTTTACTGTTTCGGTGTTTGCGCTGCCATCTGTTTCTTTGATCATTTTAGGCGCGTCTGGTTCTCCTCTATCAATTAGAATAGCCTGGCTAAGAATCCTTTCACGAAATGACCTGTTAATGGATTTGAAATTGATGATATCTATCTTAAATTCAGAACCCAAACCTTCTGTATCCCAAAGCGCATCAAGACATCTGTTATATGAGACACCCCATACAACTATATCAATATCGGAGTGTTCAGTAAACCATTCCCGTTCAGCAAGAGAACCGAAGACGGCAACTTTTGACGCGCCATAATCTTGGTAAAGTACGGCAGCAAGACGGTGTGCAACCGTCCATGCGCGTTGCAGCAATTCCTCGTCAACTTGTCGGTTTTCCCACTGTCGTTTAAGGTTTTCTCTGCATTCCGCGAGTTCGGAGGGGGACATTTCTGTCGCCGTAGTTGTGTTGGACACTTTAAAATCTCCGTGTTTTCACCATATAATTATTGATATGCTGCGGTAGGCACGATTTCAAATCGTGCCTACATTACTGGGATTTCGCAATCACGGTTGAATAGCACCAGCATAAACGTCATCTAAAGCATCTTCGGGGAGTGGTTCAGGGCTATTCTTAGCAAACTCTAACGCTTCTTCAAGTTCATTTGCAAGCTCGGTTTCAAGTGAGTCAAGTTCTTCTTGCGTTACACCTTCCACTTCAGTGAGTACCCGGGCGAGTCTTCGGATGGGATCACGTTGGCGTTCCTGTTCTTGAACCTCTTCGCGGTCGCGGTAGGATGTGCCTGGGTCGCCAATGTGATGTCCTCGGAAGCGGTAGGTATCACAATTGAGGAGCGTAGGTCCACCACCGTCGCGTGCGCGTTTAACAGCTTCGTCTGCTGCTGCGTAAACCTTCAAAACATCGTTTCCATCAACGGTGACTCCTGGTATATCGTAAGCAGGAGCACGGACTGCGATATCCTCTACCCGCTGATGCTCATGTTGCGGCGTTCCCATCCCGAATCGGTTATTTTCACAGACAAAAACGACAGGCAGCTCCCACACAGCGGCAAGGTTGAGCGTTTCATGGAAGACACCTTGATTTGTGGCACCGTCACCGAAGAAGGATACAGCGATCTGCTGCGTGCCACGGTATTTTGCAGAAAGTGCTGCACCCGCTGCAAGCGGAATCCCTGCACCGACAACACCATTTGCGCCGAGGATACCGGTCTCTTTATCAGCAATGTGCATGGAACCGCCTTTGCCCTTACAGTAGCCAGTCGTACGTGCAAATAATTCTGCCATCATCCGGTCGCGTTTGCCACCCTTTGCAATGAGATGTCCGTGTCCCCGATGCGTGCTCGTGATGTAATCATCATCTTTCAAGTGTACGCAGACACCTACTGCCGTAGCCTCTTCACCAATGTAAAGGTGAAGAAAACCTGGGAGTTGACCACTTTGATAAAGCGTTCCAGCTGCTTCTTCAAATTGGCGAATCTCTACCATTTTACGATACATGAAGAGCATCTGCTTTTTGGTTGGTTTTGACATAAATCCTTCCTATAAAAATAAAGTTCTCTCCCAAAAATTAAAATAAAGTTCCATCTAATTTCTGTTCACGACTTCCGTTCACATCCGACATTGGCGCAATACATTCTGGAGAATCATTCGCCGGACGATTGACAAGCCTTGACACAGGGTACGCCTCCATCTCCTCATCTGGATAAGGCGTGAGGAGCGGTTGAAGCGTCTCTGGTGATTGTTCTTCAGGTGCAAGCCATTGTGGATAACGGTTTTGTGGCAAAATTACAGGCATCCTGTGGTGAATTTTCTCCAACATGGGGTTGGGTGAACATGTAATGATAGTGCAGGATCGGAGCGGTTTATCCATCCAATTTGCCTGCCATTTCTCCCATAATCCTGCGAATGCAAACGGATTTTTCGATTTGAGACGAATGTAAACCGGTTGTTTGAGTTTAGTCCCGAGGACCTCTTGCCATTCATAGTAACCATCCGCCAAGATGAGACATCTTCTACGTTTGTAGGCGCTTCGGAAAGAAGGTTTTTCTATTAGCGTTTCTGAACGCGCATTTATCATCCGGCTTCCAATTTTAGGGTCTTTTGCCCAAGATGGAATAAGTCCCCAGTGGAAGAATTCCACTTTTTTCGCATCTCCATCATTCTGCGTGTTGGCAATCACAGCTACATCCTGTGTTGGTGTGATATTGTACCGTGGAGAAATATTTGTTGGTAATTTACAACCACGAAAAATTTGCCTTAATAGTACAGGGGCGCTTGTGAAGGTAAATCGTCCACACATTTTTATCTCCTTTCATAGCAAATGAGTTTAAAAACTTGCTTCTATTTGAATTAAGAAAACTAACTCGTACGGAGACATATCTCTACACTTTAATCCAGATTTTGAAACCTATTTCGGTTGCGGGACCAGAATATCGTCTCTCCAACGAAGACGGAAGGATGGACGGACGAGTGCTTCCGGTGACTGGAGTGTCAAACCGCCATCTGCTGTCAACACAATGCCTGTAACGAAATCCGCCTCATCGGATGCCAAGAAGAGCGCAACATTCGCTATATCTTCAGGTTTACCGTAACGTCCTATCGGATAGCAATCACGCGAGGCTTGTTCCTCAAGCGCATCTGCAGCGAGCGATGCTTCTCCGCGTTCACCAACTATTTGGCCAGGAGCAATAGCGTTTGCACGGATGCCTTCTCTGCCATAATCAAGTGCAATGCTCCGCGTTAAAGCGTTTAGTCCACCTTTGCCCGCACCGTAAAGTCCAAAACCTGGATTTGTAATTGTGGCATTGACGGTTGAGATAAAGACCAACGTGCCACCGCCGTTTTTAATCATTTCAGGTATACAATATTTTGCACCGAGCCACGGACCGCCAAGCGTTACACCAAGACTTTCGTTCCATTCTTCAGGCGTGAATTCAATTGCCTTTTTAGTGTATGAATGTGCGGCATTATGGACCAGTGTTGTTATTTTTCCGTAGTTTGTCAGCGCTGTTTCAACAAGTGCTTGCCACGTCTTTTCATCGGCGACATCTCCCATCACAGCAACTGCTTCGCCGCCAGCGTCTTGTATATGTTGGACGGTTTCAGCAAGTTTTCCTTCTCGGTGGCGCGTGTTGACAACCACTTTTGCGCCTTCGCAACCAAATTTATAAGCAGTTGCCGCCCCGATACCGCCCCACGCAGCACCAGCAACAATTGCAACTTTTCCTTCCAACCTCATAATCAATTCCTTTCTTAGTAATTCGCAAACTCTTGAACTATTATACCACATTTTTCGTTAATATGCTATAATGCAAAAACTTAATTGAAGGGAGACCTTTGCGTGAAATCAGCAATAAAAGAGTGGCTTAACGATTGCACTAAAAAACTTAACGCAGGTGAACTGACAGAGGAAGATTTGTCCGCTGTGCAAGCGGCGTTGAATTCGGAGAAACAACTCATCCTTTACCTCTATTCCAAATCAACCAATCTGCGTTCACCGCTTGGCGCCTGGGCATTATATGACCCAACCGCACCTGACGAACCAGCGTTACCATCACAAGATCCGCCTTATGCATCTGTGCTTGATGCAGTTCGTGACGGGTGGCGAATTGTGCAATTTCCGCGCCCCGAACTCTACAACTTTTCGGATGTTAAAAACGCTTATCTCAGCTTTGAATTCATTTTAGAGAAAATCGTATAAGGAACAACACAAATGTTTAACGTAGAACCAACACTAAATGATGACCAAGTTATGCAGTTTATCCATAACGGCTATATTACATTAGAAAACATTATTGATGCGGATTACAATCGGCAGTGTGAATCCGTTGGTGGGGGAGGTATGGGCGATTTTGTGCAAACCGATGAATTTCGCCGAAACGTCCTGCTTCATCCGGAGGTTGCTGGTGTTGTCCGTTCCCTGTTAGGTGAAAACTTCATTGTGCCGACAAATGCACATCATCACCTCTTTGAAGCACCACACCGTGGACAGACGTGGCATTCGGATGGACTCACCGAATACGGATACGGTATCACACACCTTCAGTGCTACTACTATCCAAAAGAAGTAAAAATTGAGGATGGTCCCACGATGATTTTGCCGGGATCACACTTTCGACTTGTTGACCGAGAGGCGATTGCGCACTACGGAGATATCCTCGGACAACTATCGCTCACTGTGCCAGCTGGCACTGTTGCGATGACACGCTATGGCATTTGGCATAAGGCTGGCCCAAAACTCAATGCGGACAGACGCGGCATGATTAAGTTTTCGTATTTTCGTACTGCGATGCCTAAGCGGGATTGGGTCCGTGAGTCCGATGAAATTCCGCCTTACCAACACAAAGGTAGGCATCCGTATGTAACAGAGGTGGAATCTTACCGAGATCGGCAGAGAGGACAATTGACGTGGAACTGGTTGTGCGGATTGACAGAAGTAGAGGAAACGCTTCCACCAGTCAAGATGTTTAATCGTGGTATCCCGTTGTCAGAGATTAGTCTTCAGTAGGTAAGTTTTGAAACGCTCTAATTCAGCTGGGATCATTTGTCTCGTCCTCTTGTTTATCTTTAGTTGCCGAACTTTTCAAGGTCTTTGGATATTCCGTTACACCATAGATAGCAAGGATAAAACCAACCACTGATACAAATCCGCCCAAACTGAGTTCATCAAACGAGCTGCCATCAATTCTGATGTTTAGGCTATCTCCAAAAAATAAGATGAAAAAACCGAAGAGTCCTATACCACCACAATTGAATACCAGGAATTTTGACATCTTTACTTTCCAAGAGGTATGTTGATTTAACATAAGGCAGGTTAGAACAATTACAAAGGATGCCAAAAATAGAACCGTGATGATGTTGAAGCTTGATTGGGCGAATTCAACACCTGAATTTCTGTAGCCATATTCCCACGGCAGCATAAAACTGAAAAGTGCCAAAACGCCGCCGGCAAGTGTGATAAAGCGCGAATACTGTTTCATCATTCATTTCCTTCAGAATTTTCCTCATTTTCCTGTCTATCTTTTGTTTCAGAACCATCCTTAGTTTCAGGGAAATCCAATACCCCAAAGATAGCTAATACAAATCCTATGGCATTTAAAAACACACCATATTGGATTTTGTCAAACCAACTACCACCTATTTTGAGCTCTAAACTCGTTCCATAGAATAATATCGCAAAGCAGCAGAAACCGGTATAACTACTTATTATTACAAGAACTTTGGATGCCCCTGCTTTCCAAGGTTCTTTTCGGTTTAATATAAGGCTTATCCCAATAACCGCTAATGATGCAAAAAACATAACTGTGATTGTGTTGAAACTCATGTTGACGTATTCAACGCCTAAATAATCGTCATCCCACGGTAAAGCAAAGCTAAAAAATGCCAGAATTCCACCGGCAAGTGTGATAAATCGCGAATACTGTTTCATATCGAGGTCTTATTCAGAAATGGTATTAGTTAACACATTGATAGCCAACTGTCTCAAGTTCATTTCGTATTTTGTCTATTTCAGCAGTAGACAATTGACGCAATGGGCGGCGCATGGTCATTGATGGGAATCTGCCCATTAACCATCGGGCACACTTCATACGTTGGTGTGCATCACTGCTTGGTTCGCCGAAGTTGTAAACAATCCGAGCCAACGTATCCACCTGATTACGCGCTTTGCGTGCACCGATTAAATCATTGTTGAGTGCGGCGTGCACGACATCAACCATCAATTCGGGGACAAATCCAGCAAATCCGATAAGAGCGCCATCGCTACCTTCCAAAAGCGAAGCGAGTAGATATTCGTCATGACAGGTTAAGATTGGGACGTGTGGCGCTGCTTCTTTCAGTTGTTCATAATCCCACCGCCAGCGTGCCATGTCGCGAGTGCCCATTTTTATACAGACAACTTGTGGGATTTTTACCATCTCCAGCATTTCATCAAGACTATATCCCGCCTTTGTCCAAGCAGGATATTGATGTACAATAATGGGTATGTCTGCTCCCTCCGCTACATCTTGAAAATAGCCGACTGCTGTTTCAGGTGTTCTGCCGAAACGTAACCAGTGATGTGCAGGCATCAGCAGAATCGCATCTGCCCCTGCTTCCTTTGCTGCGAGTGCATCATCAATTGCGGGTAGGCTGCCTTCCGCACTAACACCCGAAACAACCTTTACCTTTTCGCCAACAGCCTCAGCAGTGATTTGAGTCACGCGCTGCCGTTCATGTAGGCGGAGCGACATAATTTCACCTGTGTGTCCGTTACAGACAACACCTTTTATACCGTCTACGCTGGCGAGTTCCTGCATATACTGATGTAAACCTGCTCCATCAATTGATTCATCTGAATGGAAAGGGCAGAGCGTTGCAGGAAATACACCCGCCCAGGGATGCTGTTGCCAATTAAGATTCATAAGAATTTATAATTCCTCTTTTTACACAGATGAGGAAGGGACATTGCCTGATCAAAATATCTGCTGAATGATAAATGTGCATTCAGTGTTGATATAGCACTACCTAATATGTGAAGGATAAACACGGAATTCCGTAATATGTTTCAATTTGACATCATTTTAACTTGATTTAAAATCCAAAGTCAAGTATTATTTTTATAAGGAAAAGGATTTATCATATCTATTTTAGGGGTATTCAATAACATCATTGATAGACAATTATGTCTCTCATGGGAGTGTTTTAGGAAATTTAGTCCTGTCACGGAGGATTTTCACATGAAACAGAGAAGGCTGAAAATTATTGCTGCCAGTGCTATTTTGCTCAGTGGTTTCGTGGTTTTGGTGTTATCTACGACCAAAAAAGAGAGCATGCCAGAACTTACGCCTGCTAAACTTCTCGTTAACGCAGATAGAACGGATAATCAAAATGTCAAAGTTGTTGGAGTTATTTCAGAGGAGAGTTCTACATGGGATGCTGCCAATACAAAACTGACATTTGCAATACGCGAACCTGAAGGCAGTGAGACAGTGAATGTAGTTTACAATGAACTCAAACCGGATAACTTCACTGATGGCGGTAACGTTTTTGTTGAGGGGACATACAATGCAGAGAAAAACCTTGTTGTTGCGACTAAGCTAACAACAAAATGTGCGTCTAAATACGAAGGCGCAGAGAGTGCGACAACTCAAAAGAGCTCCTCATATCTTTCACGTTAGAGAACTTTCGTATATTTTGCATCACTCAGATGATAGAGGATCGTTATGTTCATAGAAGAACTTGTTGAAAGCGTCCAAAGGGTAACAGCTGAACTTGGACAAGCTGCGATATGGCTTTCTGTCCTCTCTGCAATATGGGCAATTGGTGCCCTGCTCATTGGACTACGTCAGCGCAATGCCCAAATTGTGCGGAGTGGTCGAAACGCTATTATTGCCATCTTTATTCTCATTACTATTGCCACGGGTGCGTTAATCTTTGGCTTTGTGACGGATGATTTCTCAATGATGTATGTCGTTGAGGTATCCAGTGCAGCACAACCTCTCCTCTATAAAATCACGGCACTTTGGGGGGCAATGTCTGGTTCGCTCCTACTCTGGCTTTGGATACTTACCATCGCTGGTGCTATCGTTGTCTGGCAAAACAAAAAAGCGAGTGACACACTTGCAGATTACGCACTAATTCCCATTGCCATTGTACAACTCTTTTTTCTCATTGTCGTCACTGGGGTAATTGAAGGTGTTTACAACCCACTTGCCCGATTTCCTGATGGTATAGCCATGCCAGATGGGCGTGGTATGAACGAGCTCCTTCAGACACCCAGCATGGCGCTCCATCCACCCTCCTTGTACGTCGGATGGATTGGTCTAACAGTTCCTTTTGCTTTTGCTGTGGGAGCACTTGCATCCGGTAGAATCGGCAGTGATTGGGTCCTCCGTTCTCGAAGATGGATGTTGTTCTCTTGGATTATTTTAACTATTGGCATCACACTCGGAGGAAATTGGGCATATCAAGAACTTGGCTGGGGAGGATACTGGGCATGGGATCCGGTTGAAAACGCTTCCTTTATGCCATGGCTACTTGGCACCGCTTATCTGCATTCTGTGATGATTCAAGAGAAGCGGAACATGCTCAAGCTGTGGAATATCCTCCTGATTACCTTAGCCTTCCAATTCACTTTATTAGGAACATTTATAACCCGAAGTGGGGTTATTACATCAGTGCATTCCTTTGCGCAATCGGATATCGGTTGGTATTTTTTGGGTTTTATTCTTGCTTCAACAGCCGGTGTTATCGGACTTATCGTCCACCGTTGGCAACGCCTCAAAAGTGCTAACCGCCTTCAATCTCTCCTTTCCCGCGAGAGCGCTTTCATTGCGAACAATTGGCTTCTTGTGGGTTTGACTGGAATTATCCTATGGGGAACGTTGTGGCCTATTATCTCTGAAGCAATTCAAGGTGAAAAAGCAGCTGTTCCCGAAGCATTTTTCAACAAGGTTGTTATTATCCCAGGACTTTTACTTCTCTTTTTGACGGGTGCCGGTCCTATTATTTCATGGAAAAAAATTACGCCCAATAATTTCCGGCGCATGTTTGTATCACCGCTTTTAATCGGCTTGGTAGCAGCAGCAGTGGCATGGATATTTCTTGCTTTCAAAGCACACGCTGCAAGTGTAGCAGCTGCTGAAGCAGCAAATGTAGCGGTTGCTGAAGTTGCCACACCTAATTTGTTTATGCGTGTATGGGAATTTCTTATTTTCAAAGGGCAGGCGATTCCTATTTATTCAGTGCTTTGTGTTTTTGCAAGTGTGTTTGTGATTGTTGCGATCTTTAGTGAATTTTATCGTGGTACCAAACTCCGGACAAAACGACAAGAAACCTCCTTTCTCAATGGCTTGTGGCTTCTTATCCAGCGTAACAAACGCCGATATGGTGGTTACATTGTTCATATTGGTATCGTTATTGTCTACATAGGTATTATGGGTTCTAAGGGGTATTTCTTGCTTGAATCGGCCCATCTTAAACTTGGCGATTCAATGGAAGTTGGCACCTATCAATTGACAATGAAAGATACGTTTGAGGAGGAACATGAAAATTACTTACGGAGAGGAGTCGTTTTTGATGTAGAAAAGAAGGGGAAACACGTTACGACTATGAAACCTGCGCGTCACTACTACGACCAGGCAGAGCAAGCAGAAGGGGAGCAAGGTACTATTGAGTCAGCGATACACGCGATCGGTCTAAACGATCTCTATACTGCCCTTGGTCCTTTACCAGAAAAGATTGGCACAGATACCTATTTAAACGTTCAGGTTTATCACAATCCATTGATTAAGGTTGTCTGGATCGGTGTTGCTGTGATGGTGTTGGGTGGCATTATCGCGATTGCACAGAAATCCGATCCTAATCCACGTTCCCAAACAGCATAGGTGAACACAATGAAAACCTTCAATTTAAGACTTGTTGAAAAGAATCGTTTTTTTCTTTTTCTGATAGTAGTTCCATTTATTTTCGTGAGTGTTGTTACAGCACAAGCACAGACAGCGGATAGCGACGCATCAAAAGATTTTAAGTTTGAGGCTCAGTTAGAAGAGTTGCTGACAACATTGTACTGTCCATGTGGGTGTGTCCGAGAAACGAACAAAGCATGTGTATGTGGTACTGCTCAGGCAATTGAAGCCAGCTTTCGCGATGCGTTGACCGAAGGCCAAACCGTTGAGGAAATCCGCACTCTTTACCTTAAAACTTACGGTTCTGAGTTTTCCGCAGTTATGAAGGCAGAAGGTATTAATTGGCTTGCTTATATAATGCCTGCAGTTATCCTAATAGTTAGCGGTGGTGTCATTTTTATTGTTCGGTATCAATCACGAAGCAAAGATATATCGTCAACAAAACCTGACCAGCAGATTTCTGATAAATTGCAGCGACAGGTTGAGGCAGAACTTGAAAAATACAAGGATCGAAATTAGGACACTGTTATGACTTTTCTTGTACTTTTGTGGATAATTTTACTTGGCACTGTGCTTTTGGTATATCTCATATTTCCACTTTTTGGCAAGGCAGATATTTTGCCAGAAGTTGACCCAACAGAAGCGCGCATGCAAACTTTAGCTCTGGAACGCGAACAGAGTTATTCTGCACTGGCTGACCTTGATGAAGACTATGAATCCGGTAAACTTTCCGAAAGAGATTATAGGGAATTACGTGATGAGCTCATGCAAGAGACAGCGCGCATTGTTAGTCAACTGGAAACCGCTGCGAAAACAGATATAGAATCTGAAATTGAAAGGTACAAACAGCAAAAACGCGGATAATGAAAATATACAGAGACCTATTTTTAATCAAAAACAGCTGCAGCCTCATAAAACGGGCGGAAACCTTTGGGTGTTTCCGTAATCTGTTGCTAATAGTAATTGCATTTCTGTTGTTAGTTCCTGTGACCCATTCCCAAAACGAAGTCGGCAATATTCACGGCAAACTGACTGACAAAAAGTTGGGAGAATCTATTGCAAATCACCCTGTTACCCTTAATATTCATAAAGCGGAGGACGTTACACAACAGGAAACCAAAACTGATGAAAACGGCAACTACCGCTTTGATAATTTGCCAATAGATGTTGACACACATTATTCAGTTTCTACAACCTACAATGGTGCTGAACATATAGAAAAAGATTTAGTGCTGTCTACCTGGGTGTCAAGTCTTACGATTAACATGGATATTAGTGGGGTAACAAATGACACGTCGCAGACTCGAATAAAATCATATACAATTGTTATCCAAGTACCTTCAGCAGAACACGCAACAGAAGGCACCCTGTCAGTCATTGAGGCTATAGTTGCTGAAAACCGGAGCATCTCACCTTTCCAAACTCTTCACGAAAAACAAGCAGTTGGATTCCATCACGGTCTTCCGAAAGGGCATAAGGCATTTTTCCCTCATGCGCCTGCCACGCTAACACGTAGTTCTGCCAGCAATCATGTCATGCTCACTGAACCTTTACCTCACGGTCAAACGGACATAGGGTACAGGTACATTTATCCGGCAAATGAACCTAAACTTGATTTATCCCGACAGATGCTTTTTGGCACGGACCAAATTACCTTTCTTATACAAGACGGTCTCAATTTGGCACCACGTTCAAAGTATTTCAAGACATCTAAATATGAGGCGATTGGCAATGTCGTTTACAAAGTTTACGCAGCAGCTCGCGAAGGCGGGTTCGCAGCAGGTAAAATGGTTAACTTAAATTTGGGAATACCTAAACCAAAATCTAATATCGGTCAAATGGCATTTATTGCGATGGCTGCTGCTTTAGCTGGTGGGTTTCTTGTTGCAGCGATTTTCATGCTCCGCCGTGCAAAACGTGCTTCTGCAGAATCTGATGATGCGCAGCCTACGGCAACGGACACTGGCTGGCTCCGCAAACTGAGCGATGCTGACCTTGAGCATGCCCGCACAGCAAGGCTTGAATTTATAACACTGCTTGATGAGGTAAACGAAAAACAGGGTATTTCGGAACGGGTTTACAACCGATTACGAAAGGAACAAACTGAACGGTTGACTGAGATTCTTGACCAGAGCAAAGAACGCGGATTAGACAACTAACATTTACGATTGAGGATTATCAACAGAACAACCACTTTTTGGAAATAGCGAAGGATTTAATGGGATGAGTGATGAACAACGTATCGCAGATTTGATAGAAGATTTAGAGGCGTTTGACGATGACGTGCTTGATGCTGCAAAGACTGAATTAATTACAATCGGTGAGCCTGCTGTCCCACAACTCGTTGAAGCATTGGCGCATAATCTTGGGGATGTTGTTAATCAAACTATTGAAGTCTTGGCAGCCATCGGTGAACCTGCTATACCACAACTTATTGATGAGATGGAGATAGCTGAGAGCCATCATGGACTCGCTATCAGCAGTACGCTAACGTATATTGGTGAACCGGCAATACCAGCTTTGGTTAAAGCATTATCTAACAAACTAAATGAAGAGTTCCGCGAATATGCAGCTCGAGCACTCAGCGGGATGGGAGTCACGGCAATTAGCGCAATACCGGCTCTTATTCAAGCTTTGACCGACCCCGCGGATGAGATTCGTGCTTATGCTGCTTATGCGCTTGCCAGAATGGAGACAGCAGCAGCGGATGCGGTACCTGCTCTTATCAAGGCACTTGAAGATGAATCAGAACGTGTTAAACACCATGTGGCTTTTGCATTAGATAAAATTGGAACGCCAGAAGCACAGGAAGCACTCAGAACGTTATAGTAGAAAAGGAGAAAATCATGTCTCAAGTAAGACAGGAACCTAATGATATAAAAAAGGAAGGCAACCTACGAAAGCGTGCCAATGAACTTGATGGTAAAACATGGTTACGATATTCAGTGTCAGTATGGAGTGACATTAGAAAAACAAAAGAAGAAACTGATCTAAAACATCCAGCAATGTTTCCCATTGCATTAGCACGTCGTCTTATTGAATGCTTTACATACTCCGGAGTCTCCTTAGTACTTGATCCGTTCGCGGGTGTTGGTTCTACATTGCTCGCTGCAAGGGAGAAAGGAAAAAACGCTATTGGATTAGAGATTTCCCCGGAATTCGTACAAATCACTGAAGGACGTCTAAGTCAAATGTCTCTATTTGGAGAGGAAACTGAGACAAAAATTCATGCTGCCGATAGCCGAGAACTTTACCAATATGTTTCCCCAAACAGCGTGGATATGGTAGTAACATCACCACCGTATTGGGATATTCTACTACAGAAGAGAACTGCAGATAATAAACAGCAGCGGGATTATGGAGATACAGAGGCAGATTTGGGAAAAATACGAGACTATGAGAAATTCTTGTTAGAACTTCGCAAAATTTTTGAGCAAGTTTATGGCGTAATGAAGCCCAAAAGTTATTGCTGCGTTATTGTGATGGATTTGCGAAAAAAGAATCGTTTTTATCCTTATCATATTGACATTTCTCAATTAATGACGGATATTGGTTTTATTTTTGACGATACTATTATATGGGACCGAGCACAAGAATATAATAATTTACGGCCGTTAGGATATCCAAGTGTTTTCAGGGTTAATAAAATCCATGAATTTATCTTGATTTTCCAAAAACCAGCAGAGGCATCTACAGCCTTGTAGGAATCGGACATATAAAATGAGTTTAATTGAGGTAGTAGACTACATTGATGCAGATGTTGCCTATTTGTTAGGCCTGATTACGGCACGAGGTAAAATCTCGGAAAGTGGTAGTGTAAAGCAAATTATTATTGAATTTCCATATCAATCTCTTAAAGTTGATGGGGTTTCTGGAACTTTTGATACTAACACATCAATCCGACTCGGTTTGCAACAGATACAGGAACGGATTTTGGAGTTAACTGGGGCGGATGTCAGTATTGCTAGTGGTGAGAATAGTGTTACACTTGTGTTGCGTTTTCTTAGAAATACGATGGTGTGGAGAAATATTTTGATGCATACACAGGAACAGACAGGATATGAATATTTTAGAGTCCCAGAGATATTTTTTTCTTCAGCTGTCCCTAACGACTGGAAGCGAGAATATCTCAGAGGTTTTGCCGATGTTGCTGGAAATGTCCGACGGGCCAATCGTTACATAGATGATACAAACCGAGTCCGACTTGATGTATTAAACTACCCTACAAATTGGAATATGCCGGTTCAACTTTGTACCCTTCTGGAGGAGCATTTAACGATCCCTGTCCAGTTAATCACTTGGGGACATCCCAATCTGGGGCGGGATTTTCGTGAACATCAAATCAATATTTTTGCTGTGCCTTTTGAGAATATAGGTTTTTCATTGCCGCACAAGCAAGCTATCTTGGAAGAATTTATTAAACAGGACAGGGGAAATTATCCTCAGAAGACTTATAAGCCCTGCCCTGGAAGAAGGAAGTTAAGAAAACGAAAGCCAAAGGATAAAAGAGAAATTTCCGAAAAACTTGATGAGCGGTTAAATGGAAAACATTTCAATGCGTACTGGCAAATTTGTAAAAAACTTGGATGTCCGCGCACCTCAAAAATTCTCCAGCAAAAAGATTGGCAGCGTTACATGCAGAATGCATCAGAGGAATCAGTAGAGAATGAAATATAAATCTGAAAAGGATATGTACCCTGATGTTTGCAAGTGGTTGGAGAATTTTCTAAAGGACCGCTTCAAAAAGGCACATATTGAGGTTTATGAACTTTCTCAAAAGTCAATCTCTCGTTTCCTTAGCACATATAACAAAGGCAATTTCCCCTCAGAATGGGTTACGTGGAATATCAAGGTTGATGTTGTTGGATTTGTGCATCATCCTAACGAACCAACAGATTTAGTTTTTGTGGAATGTAAAAACACTAAACTCACGCTTGCACACCTTTCACAACTTCTGGGTTACAGTCGTATTGCCCAACCTTTTTATTCATTTCTGATTTCCCCTGAAGGCTTTTCACTAACACTTGTTTCATTGCTGCAAAAATATCAGAGGCGTGATGTGCTGGAGTATTATTGGGAGGCGGGAAAATTGCCGCGACAGGTTGTCGTTGCACAGTGGGATATGGCTACAGCGAACCTGAATAGGCACACTATGATAGGTGGTACGGGTATATAGGACTTGGTGTTCTGGAAGTTAATACTCTTGTGGACATTAGGTAAATTCGCTGGATTAAAATAAAACTTGAAAACGATTTGTAAATATTGTATAATTATATAAAGAAGAATATTAGGATTGTTGACAAAGGAAATTTTACGAAAGAAGGCACGAATTAATAAAATAGTTAATAGATTGAACAAATTGCTTAGAATTAGAAAGGAGCCAAGATGGCTAAGTACGATTTTGTAATCGCTGTAGGAGGGGCACCCGGGCAAGGTATAGACACCGTTGGGAAAAGCATGAGCCAAATTTTTGCCCGGCACGGTCTACATGTTTATACCTATAGTGCTTATCAATCCCTTATACGCGGCGGTCACACCTTCCTTACCGTCAGAATTAGTTCAGATCCAGTTGCCAACCACGGTGACAAGATTGACCTTATCATTGCCCTTGATCGAAACAGTTTAGAAAAACATCTTCCGCATGTCAGACCCGGCGGCGCACTGATCTATAATAGTGATGATGTCAGAAAACAGGCACCGGAACGAGACGACATTCAATTGTGTCCTATTTCTTACAAAGAGTTAACTGGCGACCCTGATAGAAAAAAGAGAATGTTGAACATTTGTACGTTCAGTGTTGCTCTCAATTTAGTAGGTGGTGACTTAAAGGTCCTTGAGGACATCATTACCCTTACATTCCTCAAACGTAAAGGGCAGGAAGTCGTAGACGCAAATATTGCTGCTGCGAGAGCCGGTTACGATTATGCATCTGAACACTTCACGCCATTTGACACTAAGGCAGAAAAGCGCGAACTTGACCTTGCCTTTACCGAAGGTAATGGGGCAATGGCAATGGGAGGTGCAGCCGCGGGTGTTAAGTTCTACAGTGCTTATCCGATGAGTCCCTCAACAGGTGTTCTCAAATGGATGGCAGACAACGCCCGTGACCTCGGTATTATGGTCCGCCAGTGTGAAGACGAAATTAGTGTTATCAACATGGTCATAGGTGCTGCACACGCTGGATGCCGTGCAATGTGTGCTACTTCAGGAGGAGGTTTCGCCCTCATGTCTGAAGCGATCGGCAGTGCAGCGATGATGGAAATTCCGATCGTTGTTATTAATGTTCAACGTGGTGGCCCCTCTACAGGTTTGCCTACAAAAACGGAACAGGGTGACTTGTGGCAACTCCTCGGTGCCAGCCAAGGCGATTTTCCAAAAATTATCGTTGCGCCCACCAGTATCATGGATGGCTTTCACACTATTCCCGAACTTTTTAATCTTGTTGACAAGTTCCAATGCCCCGGTATGGTCCTGTCCGATCTCACACTCGCAATGGGTTTTACAACGTTTGATCCTGATTCCATCAACTGGCAACCGAAAATTGACCGTGGTGAGATGATCACTGAGCTTGGCCAAACAGATGGCGAATACCTACGCTACCAGATTACGGACAGTGGAATTTCACCCCGTGCCATTCCGGGCACTCCAGGTCACGTGCACGTGGTTGCTACTGATGATCACGATGAAGATGGTGGGCTAATTAGTGATGAATTTACGAATCCACATAAGCGGCGCGACATCATGGAGAAACGGCAACGGAAGATGGACGGTATCGTTGAACTTCTCCCACCGCCAACGCTTGAAGGACCTGAAGATGCGGAAATTACACTCATTGGATGGGGTTCAACACACGGTGTGATTTCTGAAGCGGCACAGACTTTAACTAAAGATGGCATCGTAACTAACCATATTCAATTCAAATGGCTCTATCCGATGGACGAAGATGCTGTCAACGAAGTATTAGCAAAATCAGGGCATGCAATTATTGTTGAATGCAACTACACAGGTCAGTTTGCTCGGTTCTTGCGTGGAGAAACAGGCTTTAAAGCAGATGGGCATATCCGTAAGTATGATGGCGAACCATTTATGCCGCACCACATTGTTGACGGAACTCGTGAACTTTTAATCGGTAAAACAGAACTCTATGTTCCATACCAAGAAATTGTTGTTTAACAAAGGAGGATGAATCAGATGGCAAAAAAAGAGAGACCTATTAAAGGGGCTCCCACAAAAAGAGAAAGACCTATTAAAGGGGCTCCCACAGCGAAAGATTTTAAAGGTGATGTTAATCCCGATTGGTGTCCCGGTTGTGGTGATTTCGGTGTACTGAATGCGTTGCAAAATGCTTATGCAAAATGTGGTCGTGGCAATCATGATCATCTTACCGTTAGTGGAATCGGGTGTTCCTCTAATCTCCCTGGCTTCATCCGTACTTACGGCATGCACACGCTGCATGGGCGAGCGCTTGCCGTAGCTACAGGTGCTAAGTTTGCTAACCATGAATTGAATGTGGTTGTCACAGGTGGTGATGGAGATGGATACGGCATCGGCGGCAACCATTTCATTCATACGATGCGGAAAAATGTTGACCTACTCTATATTGTGATGAACAATGAGGTTTATGGGTTGACCGTAGGTCAAGCCTCACCTACGACGCAAATTGGTGAGCAAACCTATAGCACGCCGTTCGGTAATATAGAAACACCACTCAATCCGGTCGCGATGGCGATTGTCGGAGGTGCTACGTATGTCGCAAGAGCATTTAGTTCTGACGGAAAACACCTTGCTGAATTAATGTACAACGGGATGCAGCACAAAGGATTTGCCTTTATTGATGTTATCAGTCCTTGTGTAACATGGAAAGATAAAGGGGAGTTTAAAATATTCGATTATTGGAAAGAGCGAGTCAATGTTCTTGAAGATCACGACACAGGTGATAAGGCTGCGGCACTTGAGCAAGCGGTTAAGGACGGCCATGAAACGCAGCTTGGGTTGTTCTACCATGACACAAGTCGCTCATCCTTAGATCAGATGGAACCCGTTTTGGAAAATGGGCCTATGGCACATCAACCTCTTGGTGTTACTCCCGAACAGGGTGCTGCAATTATCAAGCGCATGATGTAAAATGAAACGGTTAGGGCAGGTAGAATACCTGCCCTTTTCTTTTTGTTTATCCGCCAGAATTACAAATTTTTCTACATACTATGCGCCTTAACGCTTCTCAGATCACAAAGAATTTTGGACACCGTACGATTGTCAAAAACGTTAATCTCACGATTAACCCTGGAGAAGTAGTAGCAATTTTTGGCCCCAACGGTGCAGGCAAAACGACTTTCATCAAAATACTTGCGACTTTGCTACGTCCAACATCTGGAAAGCTTGATATTGAAGGCATGGATGCCATTGCCGACTACGCACAAGTCCGAAAAACTTTAGGAGTAATTGTCCATGAGCATTTAGCTTATTCCACATTGACCCCATTTGAGAATCTCAAGTTTTTCGGACAGATGTACGGCATCAATGATTTAGAAAACCGCTGCAAAACACTTCTTGCTGAAGTCGGTTTACAACGTTTTTTGCACGAACCACTTCATATCTTTTCACGGGGTATGACGCAGCGCTTTATGATTGCCAGAGCCCTTCTCCATCACCCTTCAATTCTGCTTCTTGATGAACCTTTCTCTGGACTTGATGCATCTGCTAAGCAGTTTGCGATAGATCGTATCACACAAGAACGGCAGGATGGCAAGAGTATTCTCATTACAACACATAACACAGAGTTGGGATATCTTGTAGGCACACGGTTTTTCTTTATGATAAATGGGGAATTGGAAGAGATCGCAAAAAAAGGTGAAATTGAAGTAGAGACGTTACTACATTTATACGAAGAGAGGTTGATAGACACCACTTCAAATTGAGACAAACATGAAGGCACTTCGTCAGATTGCCGCGTTGATCCGTAAAGACCTTGGGCTTCAATTCCGCTCAAAGGAGACGCTGGCATTAATTTTTGTTTTTAGCGTACTTGTTGTCCTCATTTTTGCTTTTGCGTTTGGACCGGAATTTCCTACCGAAAAGACTGAACGTGGAAAATTAACCGCGAGTGTCCTGTGGGCAGCATTTGTTTTTGCAGGAATTATTACCTTAAACCGTTCATTCACAATAGAACGATCACACGGTGCGTTACACGGCATTCGTCTTACCGGTGTTGATGCAAGCCATGTTTACCTATCCAAAGTCGTTAGCAACGTTGTTTTCCTATTTCTATTGGAAATTGTTATTACACCTATCGCACTTCAATTCTTTGAGCTATTTGATGATGTGACGGTGGGCATTTTTTTGAAATTGCTTGGTGTGCTGAGTATCGGCACGCTCGGTTTTTGTGCTGTCGGTGTGCTGTTAGCAGGTATGTCTACAAGCACAAATGGTGGTGAAAGTCTACTCTCTGTCATTCTTCTGCCGCTTGTCATTCCAATTATTATGGGCGGCACAAAATGTACTGTCTCTATTTTAGTGACTGGCGGGTTGGAAGACAGATTCTGGCTGGGAATGTTGGTAGGCTCAAGTCTTATCTTTTTGGCATCGGCATATTTGCTTGCTGATGCCGTTATTGAGGAATAGTGTGGCTTAAAAATCTGAATATGAATATGGATATGATACAATTGTATTAGTCAACACATCTTAGAACTATAAGCTTCGGAAGGAGAAGCAACTTGTCAGAAATTATCTATCTCCATGCACGAGAAATACTGGATTCACGAGGTAACCCTACGGTTGAAGTAGACGTTAATTTAGCATCAGGCGCGTTTGGACGCGCGGCGGTACCATCAGGTGCATCTACAGGTGAGCACGAAGCGGTTGAACTTCGTGATAAAGATGCTGATCGCTATTTAGGTAAGGGTGTTCAGAAGGCGGTTGAAAATGTTAACACTGTTATAGCGGATGCGCTTGCAGGGTATGAAGCATTTGCGCAAAACAAGATTGATGCCACTATGTGCGAACTTGATGGCACTGATAACAAAAGTAATATCGGTGCAAACGCAATTTTAGGTGTTTCCCTTGCTGTAGCGAAAGCTGCTGCTGATGAACTTGGTCAACCTCTTTTTCGTTATATCGGTGGGACAAATGCGAAAGAACTGCCGTTACCGATGATGAATATCCTAAATGGTGGTTCCCATGCTGACAATAACGTTGACATCCAAGAATTTATGGTGATGCCAGCGGGAGCAAGCAGTTTTGCTGAAGCACTCCGTATGGGTGCTGAAATTTTCCACAGTCTCAAAGCGGTCTTGCAAGCACGGAATTGTAATACGGCTGTGGGTGATGAAGGTGGTTTTGCCCCCGATTTAGATTCTAATGAAGAAGCCATCGCGGTTATTATTGAAGCTATTGAACGCGCTAAATATGTTCCCGGTGAAGATGTTTTGTTAGCTTTGGACGCTGCCTCAAGCGAATTTTACAACCGTGATACTGGAACTTATGAATTAAAGGCAGAAGCACAACCGACTAAATCACCCGAAAAAATGGTGGGCTTTTACACAGAACTCTGTGAAAAATACCCGATTGTCTCAATTGAGGATGGCATGGACGAAAACGACTGGGAAGGTTGGAAACGCTTAACTGAGGCAATCGGTGATAAGGTACAACTCGTTGGTGATGATCTTTTTGTTACTAATACAACCCGATTGCAACAAGGAATTGATGGACAAATCGGTAATTCCATTTTAATTAAAGTCAATCAGATCGGAACATTGACAGAGACGCTTGATGCCATTGAACTTGCTCGGCGTTTCAACTATACTGCTGTTGTTTCGCATCGGTCAGGGGAAACCGAAGATACCACTATTTCCGACCTCGTTGTTGCAACCAACGCAGGACAGATAAAAACAGGCTCACTCTCTCGCACTGATCGTGTTTGTAAATATAATCAACTTCTTCGTATTGAAGAGGAACTCGGCGATAGTGCTATTTTTGCTGGTAGAAAAGTCTTCTATAATTTGGCAGATTTTCGTTAAACTCCTGTTTCATATTAGTACAGTGTCTGTGCTTCCTCAAATATTCTTTTTTAAAGGTCGGCTTTATGCGTATTCTTCGCGCAATCCTACTTATTATCGCATTAGCTTTGTTGATAGTCAGCGTTAGACAATTCATGCGCGGTTATAAAGACTGGCAACAAGCGCAAATCGATGAGAAAGGGTATCAAGCAGAGATACAAGAGCTGCAAACCGAGCGCGATCAACGCAAGCAGCGTGTTGAACTGCTAAAAAATGATACCTTAACCAAAGAACGTCTTGTCAGAAAAAGGTTTGGTTATGTCAAACCTGGTGAGGTCAAATACAAAATAGTTCAACCTAAACAATCTGAATGATTCTTGAAGCGAAACACAGCTTATACTGCCTTATAGATACGCATTTCCAGTTGAATAGAGAAGCACCAGTAACCCCCTCCGAGCTTCGCGACTTACCCAATAAACTCTTTGCAATATAGAAAAAAATCAGTTATAATTGAGAATAGTTCTGGGACGCAGCGTTATGGTAACAAACTTTTCGAAATGGAACGAATGCATAATCTCTGTCATAGGAAAAGAGACGTCTATCACTAACACGAATGTAGGTAAATTTGATGTACACAGAAAATAATTACCGAAACCCTCTGCCTAAGTTGATTGCTATATGTGGACTTCTCCTGCTTTTCATTTTAGTCATTAATGCTGTACAGGTTTTTGAGAAAGAGGTGTTCCAGCCATCCACCACTCAGGTTGATGTGAAAGAAGCACAGCCAAAACCTATTAAAGAAGTACAGCCAAAACTTATTAAGGTTAAGGCAAAGGAAACACTGCCAAATTCTGTTAGACGCAGAGATGCCCTTGATACAAGACGATGGCCCGACGGGTTTCGACTTTACCGCTATTCTTGGGTGGGTGGTGCTGTCGTTTACGTAGCAGAGATGGACCGTGATGCCAAAAACCTTAGATTTGATGTGGCACTTGCAAACTCCCAAATCCTCGGGCGTGAAACTGTCACAGGAGCTACGAGAAAGCTCAGAAAAAAAGGAATACTACCTCTGGCGGGTGTAAACGGGAGTTTCGGAATTCGTGGAGACAGTTATGGGCGCGGCGGCATGATTTTCAACCTCTATATTCAAGCAGGTGAACTCATTAGTATTCCCAAATTGATTGATAGATGGGGCTATTCACCACCTTCACCCTGGGGTGAAACAAGTTTTGGAGTTACGCCAGATGGTGAATTCCGCTTAGATGCGGTTCAATTAAACGGCAAACTTCGCATTGGCAAAGAAACCCTTGCGATAGACGCGATTAACCAAATCTGCGATTCATCGTGTTCGGTAGTGCTTTACACACCTCGTTTTGGAAGGTCAACTTTAACAAGACGATGCTATGAATTCACTCTTAAAGAACTGACGCTTCCACTCACCGGGAAATACACGAGTCGTTTTGTCGTGACCGCAGTCAATCCACGCGGAGACAGTCCTATTCCGTCTGATGGGGTTGTTCTGGCTATAGAACCGCGCTTGGGACCCCGCTGGTACCGAGAAATTACCGACTCTACGACTGGTATTTTGGATATTGCACTTACGCCTGAAAAATGGCAAACAATTCAGGAAGGCATCGGTGGAAATTTACGCCTTTTACGAAATGGAGAAATTGAACCGGAATTAATTGATTTTGCACAAGGCAGAAACAGTAGTGCTTACAGACACAGCAACGCTGCACATCGGCATCCCCGGAGCGCTTTAGGGTTTAGCGATGAGAAGCTGTTTCTAATTGTTATTGATGGCAGAGAACCCGGATATAGCATGGGAATGACTCTTTATCAAATGGCAGATTTTTTCAATGATATTGGGATCGAACACGCTATTAACTTTGATGGTGGTAGTTCCTCCGCTTTGTGGGCATTGGGCAAAATTGTGAACCGTCCTGCACACCCTTTTGAAAGACCTATTTTCAACGTAGCGATGATCCGCACTAAAGAAAAGTAAGCACATGAAACCACGATACGCCATCCTTACCATCTTGTTGTTAGTAGCGTGTTCAAACAGGAATACCCCGCAAGCAGTCACTGAAGATTTTATCTATAATTATTACAAACTTGCTAACCAAGAAGCAGCCCTCCAGTTAACCTCTGGACTTGCCACAGAGATGTTGGAAGCCGAAATAGGACGATTGCAAGAGGTGCGTGCGCCAGGCGACCCTGCCCCCGAAATGCCGAAAATGGAATATAAACAGACCGGAAAAGAAACGTCAAGTGAAGTCGAAAACGTAACACACGTATTATTTAACTATCAATTGACAATCAAAAATCGTGGCGGCAAAACAACGCATACCCGAAAAGTTGTGATTACGACTGAAAATATTGACGGACAGTGGAGGGTCGTCAATTTTGATGAATACTAAAAAGGTATTGTAGTTTGAGATAACGCGAGAATCCTAAACTTATCCAGTGAAAGTTTCCATGAGAACCGGCAAAGTAGCAATCTTTACACAACCACAAACGCCGTTAGAATTTAGGGAATATCCGATTCCATCCGTGACACCGGACGATATGCTCGTCCGAATCCGAATGGCGAATATTTGTGGTTCTGATCTACATTTTTGGCGAGGACACGGTCCCAAAATTACAAGTGGTATCCCGCAAGTGCTGGGGCATGAAATGATCGGCACGATTGAAGCGATGGGACGTAATGTGCAAGTTGACAGTATCGGACAACCACTAACTGAAGGTGACCGAATTGTCTATTCCTATTTCAAACCGTGCCAACGCTGTTGGATGTGTCTCAACGGAAAACCCGGATGTCCGAACCGCTACAGAGATTGGCTCGGTGTCTCAAGCGAACAGCATCCACATTTCCACGGTGCTTATGGTGAATACTACTACATGAAAGCAGGGCATTGGGTTTTTAAAGTGCCTGATGAACTACCGGACACGCTTGTTTCCCCTATCAACTGTGCTTTATCGGAAGTTATCTACGGACTCCATCAGATCGGTATCACACTTGGGGATACGGTTGTTATCCAAGGTGCTGGTGGGCTCGGGCTTTATGCGACCGCGGTGGCAAGGGAGATGGGTGCAGGTCAAATCATTGTTCTTGATCGGCTTCCTGCACGTCTTATGCTTGCACAGGAGTTTGGCGCGGATTATACGCTCAACGTTGATGAATCTGAAATGGGTGAACGTGTTGATTACGTGCTTGGCCGGACAAGCGGCATCGGTGCCGATCTTGTCGCAGAATTTGTCGGTTCTCCGAAAGTACTCACCGAAGGTGTAGGAATGCTCCGATGGGGCGGACGTTATCTCTGGATCGGTAATATCAATCTCGGATTTCCAACCGAAATTGACCCTGGCAATATTGTTCGGTGTAGTAAAGTAATTCGAGGTGTGATTGTTTATGAACCGTGGGTAATTCCACGTGCGCTTGATTTCCTGAGCAGGACACGAGATAAGTATCCGTTCCATAAAATCATCTCTGATACCTTCTCGTTTGACCATATTAATGACGCTTTTTCCTATGCAAATGAAGGTTCTGCTATCCGAGTCGGACTGGAATTTGGTGAGGTTCATTAATTGGCGATATAGAATTATAGTAAAATCCGAAAATATGTGGACAGCTCAATGAACAACAATCCTCATACCATAACGCTGGGAGGCGGGGAATGCCTAAAGACGAATGCGCGTATGGCATTCGCCATGATTCATA
>JAPPES010000105.1:24995-28092 GCA_028824125.1 Candidatus Poribacteria bacterium | reverse complement strand
ACGGTATGAATCATGGCGAATGCCATACGCGCATTCGTCTTTAGGCATTCCCCGGGTATGAACTGAATCAACGCCACATGTCTGTAGGCATCTGTCGCCTGTAGGCGTTCCCCGGATATGAATGTCTTTTGACATTCCCAGGTTTTTCAGGATTGTTTCAGTTTTTTGATGGATACCTGCTATTCACAAGATTAACCTCAAAATAGATAAGACTTCTAAAAAACTAACATTTCACCAAAAATCCTATAATTCTGGTAATCTTATAATCCTGGAAATCCTTGTTCAGACAAAAGAGGTTAGCCTCTAATGTTTTGTCTTCAGCGCACCCCAGACCGTTGATAACTTCTGGATAGGTTCAACACTGAGACCGATACCAGATTCATAATTGTGAATCACTTCTTCTTCAGTTAGGGCCCGATCATAAATCCGCACTTCATCAAAAACGCCTTGAAAAAAGCCCGATGCCTTACCCATATTGTTTACCGCACCAAGAAAAATAGGTCCTGTATAGGGTAGGTTGGCGTTAGGTGACGAACAACTATTAGGCGACATAATTGGCTCCATATCAAGATAGAGAAAACTTTTTAGACAGTCTGCTTCATCAGGTAAATCTCTGAAATCACCGCGTTCTTCTTGAGTAGCTTCCCGAATTGTCCAAACAATGTGATGCCATTCACCATCTGAAACGGGATAAGTTCTGCCAGAAGCACTGCCACCACACCCATTCTCCCTCTTTGGACTACGTTCAAGAAGGATACCATCTTCTTTGGTCTCAATTCTGTTTTCGAACCCTCTACCCAACCAAGCATTGATAAGAATACCATAACCGATGTTTTTTATTTCACACGGTGCCTCATTGACTTTAAAGATCGCACTCCAACGTCTCTTATGGCTTGTTTTTAACCAGGCTTCAAAAGTATACGGACCAATACGACTTCCAAAATTGCCGACGTTTGGTAAACTCACATAATCCCCAAGTCCGTCTAATTTAAGTCCATGTATTAGGTATCCACTGGTTATTGTTGGATTTCCCACAATTGTCGCATCGTTTTCACCCCAAACATCTTCAACTGTTTTATCGTACATAGTTTTTCGATCAAAGGTCCAATAACTCACGAGTCCATCTGTTACGATAGTCTTTGCAGATGCGTTGATAGTGAGCATAAAACCGACGACCATAAATGTTAGTAGCAACAATAGTCTTTTCATAGCAATACCTCCTACAGGGATATAGTGTTGCTTTCGTAAGCGGGCCCTCCTGTTCGCGACCCGTCACGATTTGGAAATCGCTCCTACCGCGGTTAATTGTTATATCTTACTTCAAAATAAACATTTTGCGCAGGAGCGACACATTGTTCGCCTGCAATTGATAGAAATAGATACCACTTGACACCTTTTCACCGGTCTCGTTTGTGCCATCCCAATGCGCCGCACGCCCACGCGTTTGATATGTACCTGCCGGTTGATGCCCCAAATCAAGTTGGCGGACCACAGTGCCACGTGCATCATAGATCGTAATCTGCACGTCACTGGCATCTGCTAAACGATACGGTATCCATGTCTCCGGGTTGAACGGGTTCGGATAGTTTTGGAACAGTTGGGTACGCTTTATCTGACCGAGTGTGACAAGTTTCTTGCCGCGTGACTCGACGGAAAACGGCTCAGCCACGGATCTGTAATCCCACAACAGCACGGTGCCGTCCCCACTTCCACTTGCGAGGGTGTTACCATCCGGACTGAACACTACGCTATAAACCTGCAATATATGTCCTCTGAGTATTCCCTTTTCTTCACCAGTAGCGACATCCCACAGACGGATGGTTTTGTCTACACTTCCACTTGCGATTGTTTTTCCATCCGGACTGAATGCTACGCTAAAGACCCACGTTGTATGTCCTTTGAGTATTCTCTTTTCTTTGCCTGTAGCGACATCCCACAGATGGATGGTGCCGTCCCAACCTCCACTTGCGATTGTTTTTCCATCTGGACTGAATGCTACGTTTTCGACCTCTGCTATATGTCCTTTGAGTATTCTTTTTTCTTCACCAGTAGCGACATCCCACAGACGGATGGTTTTGTCTACACTTCCACTTGCGATTGTTTTTCCATCCGGACTGAACGCTACGCTAAGGGTATCTCCTATATGTCCTTTGAGTATTCTTTTTTCTTCACCAGTAGCGACATCCCACAGACGAACTGGGCCATCCCGACTTCCACTTGCGATTGTCCTTCCATCCGGACTGAACGCTACGCTGTTGACTCCCGTTGTATGCCCTCTGATTATTCTTTTTTCTTCACCAGTAGCAATATCCCACAGACGAATGGTGTTGTCCCAAACTCCACTTGCGATTATCTTCCCATCAGGACTGAACGCAATGCTCCTGGCATCCGCTGTATGCACTTTGATTATTCTCTTTTCTTCACCAGTAGCAATATCCCACAGATAGATAGTGTTGTCCTCACTTCCACTTGTGAGCGTTTTTCCATCCGGACTAAACGCTACGCAAAGGACATCTCCTGTATGTCCTTTGATTATTCTCTTTTCTTCACCAGTAGCAATATCCCACAGACGGATTGTGTAGTCATAACTTCCACTTGCGATTGTTTTTCCATCCGGACTGAACGCTACACTTTCTACCAACGATATATGTCCTTTGAGTATTTTCTTTTCTTCGCCGTTAGCGACATCCCACAGGCGGATGGTGTCGTCCCAACCTCCACTTGCGATTGTTTTTCCATCCGGACTGAACGCTACGCTTTCGATCCCCGTTATATGTCCTTTGATTATTCTCTTTTCTTCCCCTGTAGCGACATCCCACAGACGGAGGGTGCTGTCCCAACCTCCACTTGCGATTGTTTTTCCATCCGGACTGAACGCTACGCAAAGGACATCTCCTGTGTGTCCTTTGATTATTCTCTTTTCTTCACCAGTAGCGGCATCCCACAGACGAATGGTGTTGTCCGAACCTCCACTTGCGATTGTTTTTCCATCCGGACTGAACGCTACGCTAAAGACCCACTTTGTATGTCCTCTGAGTATTTTCTTTTCTTCACCAGTAGCGGCATCCCACAGACGAATGGTGTTGTCCGAACCTCC
>JAPPES010000105.1:0-24895 GCA_028824125.1 Candidatus Poribacteria bacterium | reverse complement strand
GTCCGAACCTCCACTTGCGATTGTTTTTCCATCCGGACTGAACGCTACGCTAAAGGCGTTTCCTGTATGTCCTCTGAGTGTTCTCTTTTCTTCCCCTGTAGCGACATCCCACAGACGGAGGGTACTGTCCCCATTTCCACTTGCGAGCATCTTCCCATCAGGACTAAACGTTATGCTTATGGCATATTCTGTATGTCCAGTATATACCAATTCTTCACCTGATTGTGTATCGTATATCCAAACACCGATGCTACTTGCCACTGCCAGTTTAGAGCCGTCTGGGGAATATGCAATTTCACGGTTACGTCCTTTGCCAAGCCGCGCTTTCGCGCCTTCGGGTAACCCCCAAAGTGTGTGGTCTTGAGCGAAGGTGTTTAATGTAAAGGCAAATATCGTCAAAAGAACAGTTAGAATGAAAAAAAGTTTGTTTTTCATGAGAAAGTTTTCCTCCTAAAACGTATAACACGAGTGCCTATTTTATTTCACTTAAAATATCCGCTGCAAGTTGCATCGTTTTTACTGCTTCGTCCAAGTTAGCTGCGGGGAGTGAAACGGGTGTATCAGATTTAACGCAATCAAGAAAAAATCTATTTTGTTCAACGCTACCGCTGCTTCCTGGTTCGGTGAGTTTGTGTTGTGTGCCATCACAGAAAATTGTTCCATGTGAAACGCCTTCAAGATATGCCGAGATGTCCTTACCATGAATCTCGTATCTTTCAAGGCGTGCATCTGTAGTGTAGTTTGCGATGAGTTGTGCAACACAACCGTTCTCAAAGAGAATCAAAGCGGCGTGAACATCCTTGTAATCCGAAATTGTGCGTTGAACAACACTATGCACTTCCTGGACATCCGATTCAGCGATTGCGCGGAGTGTATCCAGAGCGTGTATAGGTGTTTCCAGAAACATGTTATCCATCAAGTGTTCGGGGAATCTACGCGATTGTGCTAAACGTGTGATACTCTTGTGGAATTCACCGACTAACTGTGTGACTCGTCCGCGTGCTTTAACTTGCTGCATTGCTTCCACGATAATCGGATGAAAACGGCGATTCCAACCTACCATCCCTTTCGCACCAGTTTTCTCGGCAGTATCCCGTAAATTTATTGTTTCTTCAACACTCATCCCTGGCGGTTTTTCAAGCAGCGTGTTGACTCCACGTTCTAAACAGGGCGCAGCTGCTTCACCGTTGAGATGTGCCGGGGTTGCAACGAAAACTGCATCAAGTGTTTCATTGTCCAGCAATGCTTCTATCGTGTCATAACGTTTTGAGACGTGGAACGTGTCACCAGCACTATTTCGTGCGCTTTCTACCAGATCGCAAACTGCGACAAGGTCGGTATCCTCAAATTCAGAGATGATTTGCATGTGTCCGCGTCCGCGTCCACCACATCCGATAACTGCAACTCGTAGGTTTGCCATAATATTCTCCGCTAATGCCTTATATGTGGTGCTTCCATCACTTCACGTTGCTCAGGTGACATATCTTCAATATAATCTGGATATTCAATGCGATGTGCACCTGCACTATATGCCTGAAAACCTGGGCTAAATTTATAGAGCAATGCACGCCGTTGGTGTGAGGCTTTCCACGGAAGTGTCCCGTGTGTTAAGGTCTCCGTGAAGATAACAGCATCGCCTGCCTTAGCATTGACTTCAAGCACCAAGTTCTGGTGTTTTTCGTATCGTTTCATATTACTCGGACATGGAAGATTCGCTTTATGGCTGCCGGGAATAATCGCAAGACCGCCGTCACCAGGTCCCTCATCGGCAAGCATATATTCTACAACGGTGAGTCCTGTATAGATGCGTCCATATTTGAAAAAGTATGCCTCAGAAAAATTAGGACGCTCAATTCCACCACCGTGTAATGTGCCGCCCTCTGTGCCATCTTCCATAGCGATTAAGCCTGGTCCGTGGTCGAGTCTATATTGTTTACCTAAGACTTCCTCCAAGTGCGGTTTAACGTTGGGATGTACCAGCAACGCGCGGAAAGGTTCACACCAAGGTTTCTCCCATGCCAACATGCCACCCATATCCATACGGTGTGCTGTTCCTGCAAGTGCTTCTGAACCACCAGCCAACGAGTTATCGCGTTCTCTGAGATTTTCTATGTGGTGGTCAATCGCTGCGTTACACTGTTCAACCTCTTCGGTGGAAAGTGCATTTTCAACTATGATATATCCCGTCAAATCAAATAGATATTTTTGTTCTTCGTTCATAAGTAATTTCTCCAATGTTGATGACGGTTGATGTATTTTGACTGCTAATGTTTTGCATATTAGCAATGTCTAAAAAGTGTGTCAAGAAAAAAGATGATATACTCTGAAGGCTCAATTTGACAATCCTGACCTGTTGTGATAAAATTATATTCATCTCAAAAATAGGAGCAGATATGGCTATGTATGATATCGGAATTATCGGTGGAGGACCGGGCGGTTATGTCGCTGCCATTAGAGCAGCACAACTTGGCGGCACCGTTTGCCTCATAGAGAAAGGCGAATGGGGCGGTACATGTCTAAATAGAGGGTGTATTCCAACGAAAACCCTCTTTTCTATTGCACATCTTGCTGAGCAGGTCCAAAACACACCCGCACTAAACGCCCGAGACACAACCGTTGACTACTCACAAGCATTAATGCATAAGACAGAGGTCATCCAAAAGTTAGCAGGTGGGATAAGTCAGCTGCTTAAAGCAAACAAAATTCACACCATAAACGGTAATGCTTCACTTACTGACAAAAACACAATTGCTGTGAGTCAATCAGATGACTCAACCGAACAGGTAAAAGTGAAAAACGTCATAATCGCCACTGGTTCTGAACCTGCCGAGCCGCCTGTTTTTGAGATTGATGAAACCGATGTATTGACCACAACAGGAATACTTAACCTTGCAGAACTCCCTGAAAGTCTTATTATTGTCGGCGGTGGAGTTTCAGGATGTGAATTCGCCTCCATCTTTAACGCTTTCGGTTGCAAGGTGGCCGTGTTGGAACTGCTGCCTACAATTTTGGCAACTGAAGACGTTCAGGTTGTCCGTCATATCCAACTTTTCATGAAGCGGAAAGGTATCTCTATCCAGACAGGCGCGAATATTACCAGCATCAAAAAATCGGATGCGGGTGTTACCGCAGTGCTTGAATCCGGTGAAAACCACACTGCACAAAAAATGCTCGTTTCAATCGGCAGGCGTTACAATACAGAAGGACTCGGATTAGAAAAAGTTGGAGTCCGTACAGAAAACGGCAAAATCGTTGTGAATGAACAGATGCAGACGAACATCCCCGGCATTTATGCCGTAGGTGATGTTGCAAGTCGGCATCTGCTGGCACACGTAGCTTCCGCAGAGGGAAAAGTCGCCGCGCAAAACTGCCTCGGTGAAGTTACTGAGATGGAGTATCAAGTGATTCCGTGGTGTGTTTTTACGTTACCCGAAATTGGGCATGCGGGCATGACCGAAAAAGAGGCAACAGATGAGGGATATGAGGTTAAGGTAGGTAGGTTTCCTTACGGTGCAAGTGGCATGGCGTTAGGGATGCAAGAAGCAGATGGATTCGTTAAAACGGTCACAGATGCTGATAGTGGCGATATCCTCGGCGTTCATATTGCCGGTGTCCACGCTTCAACGCTTATCCATGAAGCTGCTGTTGCGATTCGCTTGGGTGCGACTGCAAAGGACATCGCTCACACTGTTCATGCACATCCAACCCTTTCTGAAATGCTGATGGAATCTGCTGAAGCGGCGTATACTCGTGCGATTCATGTACTTTAACCTAAGTTGCTATCTTGTAGTACAATCTGTATGAAGTTTAAGTTATTAATTCGGTAATTTGGCGAGGTTTCCTAACCTCGCTAAACTACCCAATTTATTTTTTAAACTTCATTTAGATTGTGCCTGTGAAAACGCAAACTAACAGTTTGCTCTACAAATATTGGCTAATTATCAGCATATTTTCATTAAAGACGGTGTTTCTATGTCTAAAAACTTATAGGTAGCAACTTGGGTTACTTCAGATTGCGTTAGACGACAATAGTGCCAAGACAAAATTGGGGTGTGTTCAAAGTAGGACTATGGTATAATAGAGAAAACGGACGTTGCGTTCGACTTTATCTCTATTGTATAGAGTTTTCTATAGAACTTGTAGTTTCAATAATCATGATCATTATTCTATAAAAGGATTTAATATGGATAACTTAACAGGTAATTCAGATAAACTGAAAATTGCCCAGCGGATTGGACTCGTTGTAATCGCCTTAGGTATCTTAGCTTTATTAATTTATTTCGTGTACCTAACAGCAACACAAACTTTGACTAACTTAGAAAGCGTCCTACTGCAACTTATTTTCTTCGCAACAGGATTCGGTGCATCATCCTGGATTCGGCAAAAGTCAGTCGAAAATGCTGTAAAAGAAACGATCAAGCCACAAGCTCGATCTGCACTCAGACGCCTTTCCACTCTTTACGCAAGTCTTTCACGTGCTTCTATAGAGTTAAAATCGTTAAATGATACGGCATCTTCTGAGCACTTCCGAGTAATATTTGCCAAGCTTGACGCAATTGTTACTGAGCAGATAAATACATCTGAGGATGCCTTAGAAGATTGGAAAGATGTTGTGACTGAAGATGTCGATGAGTTAAAACAGGAATTGCAATCTAACAACATGGCAGTGGGTGACAATGAGTGAACTGATTTTCAAAAAGTAACACGAGTCCTTGACGAACTCGGAGCTATACCTACGGGTATCGCTATGTGTTTTTAAACCTGCATAGTGAACTTTGAAGTTATTGGGACACTTTGGTAAACCTATTTTGGATACAGAATGGACAACAGAAGTGTCCCATTAATTATAGGTTTTACTATACTTGCTAACCTTAGTGATGTTTCGAATTGATCTTTAAACAAATTTACCGTCTCGTAAAATTCTTGAAACATTTTCTGTTATGTCTTTGGGCATAGGAGCGATACGTTGTCTACAGAGAATCCGCAGTCAATCTTAGTCATAGAAGACCAAGCGTTGAATCGAAAAGTTGCTCGCATTGTCCTGCAGTCCGAAGGCTATGAGGTAATTGAAGCGATTGACGCAGATGAGGCATTAGCGTGTTTAGAAAAGGTTGTCCCAGCACTTATTCTAATGGACATCGCATTGCCAGGACAGAGTGGCGAAGAACTAACCCGACAAATTAAAGCCAACCCAGATTTGTGCAGCATACCAATTATCGCATTAACTGCCGCAGCAATGTCCGGTGACCGTGAACGCCTCCTCAAAGCAGGATGTGATGATTACATCAGCAAGCCAATTGATACCCACTTACTTTTAGAACGCGTAGCACTCCATCTCAAAGGGAATCTAACATGAACAAGGAAGAAGCAGCAAGAATTCTTGTTGTTGATGATGAACCGCGCAATGTCAAAATTCTCCAGATCCAACTTCAGGCACGCGGTTACGTTGTCCTCACGGCTGGTGATGGGGCGGAAGCTTTAGAAGTTGTAAGGGACCAAACACCCGACCTGATCTTGTTAGATATTAACATGCCGAAAGTAGATGGGTATGAAGTGTTAGCAAAGGTCCGATCAGATAAAACGACAGAATTTATTCCGATTATCATGATAACTGCTCTGCGCGATACAGAAGAAAACCGAATTCAGGCTGTTGAAGCCGGGGCAGATGACTTTATAGAAAAGCCCTTCAATAGTTTTGAAGTGTTAGCTCGGATTAAATCCCTCTTACGTATTAAGCATTATCACGATACGCTTGAGCAACACAATGTGCGTTTAGAGACAGAACTCCAGATGGCTCGGAGTGTTCAAGAAGTAATAATTCCTCAAAACGGTTCCCAAGATTTAGCAGGATTCCGCACAGCTTCATACTGTTCGCCTGCAATCGCAGTCGGTGGAGATTTTTTTGATTTATGGGAAATTGATAAAAATCGGATAGGTGTCTTAATTTCTGATGTAATGGGACATGGAGCGTCTGCTGCCCTCGTTACTGTCTTTATCAAAACAGTTTTAATGGAACATCGTGAACATATAAAAGATAACCCAGCACAGCTGCTGCACGTACTCAATATGCGTTTTAACGATATAATTAGTTCTCGTATATATATGTTTGCCACTGCCTTCTGTGGCATCTTTGATCTGAAAAAAAAACAACTCATCTGTGCAAATGCAGGACACCCCTTCCCGTTTTTACAACATAATTCACAGTCCGAATGTGAACTGATTACCGATAAACATAGCGGAAACGGTTTGGGAATTCGAAAAGAATCTATATACGAAAATTGCTATTACCCATTTGATTCCGGAAGCAGAACCTTTCTCTATACCGATGGTGTCTATGAAGTCAAAAACCCTCAAGGTGAAGAATTTACTGTAGAACGACTCCAAAACTTGGTGACGATGTGTGAAGAAGGGGCGCCTGCGCGGCTTATCCAATATGTTTTTGATACTATCACGGAATTTACAGATGTTCTTCCTAATGAGGATGACTTAACACTTGTCACGATTCAGGGTTAACCTATGTCTGAATTAACATCTCGATAAAAAATTGCTGTCACATCTGTACCACCAACCGCGTTTGCTTCCAGTTTATAAACATCGGTGAGACATTCTATGAGATACAGACCATGCCCACTTTCCCTTGCTGGTGAGCGTTTCGCCTGGATCTCCGCTAAATTCTCAGGTGTTAACCAATCATGTGTGTTGGCTCCGCCTTTATCTCGGACGACAATTTCAAGCGCACGCGTATCCATAGAGATTTGCAATTGAATTCCGCTTGAAATAGAGGTGGACCCGTGAAAAACAGCGTTACTACAAATTTCGTCAAGGGCGAGTTGGATATCTGCTATCCGTTTTTTGGAAAATTTCAATGTTTCACACAATTTCCCGATAAACGCACGTACCGATTCGAGGTAATACACATCGCTCGGCAGCTTCAACTCAATGCAGGCATTCTCCATGGGCTAACACCAGTTTTTTCTAATCTTATGGAATTGATTAAAAGGCTGCAATAGCGCTTTTCTCAGATTCATAAATTTCAACAACGCTGGAAGCCCCAATGAGATTAAAAGTTCGAGTGAGGGTTGCAGCTAAATTGCATAATTTGAGGTCACCACCGTTTTGGCGGAGTCGTTTTGCGATGCCTACCAACGTGCCTACTGCGGTGCTGTTGATATGGCTAACTTCACTGAAATTCACGACAACTTTATTCACCTTTTCCATCAAAAGGTTTTCCAGAACTTTTCGCAAATCCGAGGCAGCGTAACTACTTAAGTCAGTCTTTACATCAATGATTTTGACATCCGCACTTTCCCGAGTGGTAATAAATTCGGTCCCAGTCATAAAAATCACCTTCCGTATTTTAAATCCGTATCTACAATTTTAGTTTAGATTCATGAAAAAATCAAGCATTTTTTGAATTTTAACATCTCCTAAAAATAAATTTACATTACCTAACCTTTCCATCGGGAGTCTAAAGTTTTTGACACCCTTTTTTGTCTGAGTCTGAATCGCGGAAAGCAACGGTTAGTGACAAAAACTTTACATACCCTTATGCGTCAATTTAAGGATATATCCTCTTGTTGGAGGGGTTTGCAAGCCCGATTTATTCCCCAAAGGTAGGCGCGTTTTGTCCACGCGCCGTTTATAGCGTCTGCTGTCTGGGCTCGGCGCGTTTACAAAACGCGCCTACCAGGGGGCGAACCGCTAAATTGACGCTTATGGTGAAAAAACTTTACATACCCAATAAAAGATTATTGTTGCATTTCTATGTACATTGTGATATACTATTAAGTAACCGATTTGAAAGTGCCAGAAGCACTTCGCAACAAGGAGGAACTGGCGGACTTAACGCTCTTTCGCGTTTTGAGGAGACCCAGGTATCTTAATGAATAACGAACAGCCCCATACAGATGATTCCACCGTTGATGTGGAAGAAGAAAAACAATCAGTTGAAACCGCAACTGAAGTTACGCACGATGAAGGAAATGAAACAGAAACAGAGGTAGAAACAACTTCTGATAATGCTGAAACAGAACAATCGGAATCACCATCCGAAGAAGCTACACAAGTGGATTCAACTGATGATTCTGAGCAGATCGCCGAATCTGAAGAAGCCGCTGAAAGCACCTCATCCGAAGCTGGATCTGAAAAAGCTGATCAAACAGCCGAAGCCGAAACTGCTGAGTCTGAGAATACTGCATCAGAAGCCGAACCTCATGAACCCCTCCCAACTGCTGAGGCAGAAAGTGACACCTCTGGAGCCGAGTCTGATCAAGACGCTGCGACTGTTGAACCTGGAAGCGACACAGAGGAACAAACAACTTCAATGAGCCAGGAATCTCTTGAAGAAGCTTATGATAATTCACTCAAAGCGTTTACTGATGGAGAGATTGTCAAAGGGACCGTTGTTGATGTAAGTCGTGATGAAGTGATGATTGACATCGGCTTTAAATCAGAAGGTTATATTCCAGCATCTGAATTTGATTCGGCTGAGAATGATTTACCTTCGGTACAGGTGGGCGATGAAATCGATGTCTATATCGTCCGGAGAGAAGATTCAGAAGGGCAAATTGTTCTTTCAAAGAAAATAGCCGATCAGACATTAGTTTGGGACGAAATAACACAAGCTTATGAGAGCGGTTCACCGATAGAAGGCCAAGTAACAGAGCGGATTAAAGGCGGATTACGGGTAACTGTAGGCTCTTTGCGAGGATTTTTGCCTGCTTCACAAGTGGAATTACGACCTATTCAAAACCTTGACCAGTACATCGGAGAAGTTTTTCAGATGAAGGTCATCAGCATGAGTAAACGTCGGCACAATATTGTTTTGTCCCGGCGAGCATGGTTAGAAGCTGAAATGGCGGAAAAGAAAGAGGAAGTCCTAAGAACTCTTGAGGTCGGTCAGCAGGTAGCCGGTGTAGTCAAGAACATTACCGCTTTTGGCGCATTTGTTGATCTGGGGGGTGTTGATGGATTACTCCATAAAACCGATATGGCATGGAAGCGTATTAATCATCCATCTGAAATTGTTTCTATTGATGAGGAAATTGAAGTTCAAGTCATCGCTATTGCTCAGGAAAGCGAAAAAATCTCGTTGGGACTGAAGCAGAAGACTCCTGACCCGTGGGAAAATGTTGAGGAAAAATATCCTATCGGTTCAAGAATAAACGGTACAGTTGTAAATATCGTCAATTATGGTGTCTTTGTCCAACTTGAAGAAGCAGTTGAGGGCTTGATTCACGTTTCAGAAATGGCGTGGACTCGCCGTAACGTCGCTCCGTCTCGCATTGTGAGTAAAGGTGATGAGATTGAAGCAATCGTCCTTGAAATTTCTAAAGAGGACAAACGGATTTCCTTAGGAATCAAACAATTGCAACCGAACCCTTGGGAACTCTTGGAACAGAGGTATCCCGTTGGAACGAAGATTACCGGGCGCATCCGAAATCTCACAAACTTTGGCGCATTTGTTGAAATTGAGGAAGGTATTGATGGATTAATTCATACTTCAGATCTTTCTTGGACAGATCGTGGGTCTAACCCACAGGAATTTCTGAAGGAAGGTGAAGAGGTTGAGGTTGTTGTACTCCAAATTGACGCTTCTGAACGACGCGTTTCATTAGGACTTAAACAGACTCAACCCGATCCGTGGGATGAAGTTCCCGAAAAATATAAGGTTGGTTCTATCGTCAGAGGGCGGGTTGTTAATCTGACCAGTTTCGGTGCTTTTACCAAACTTGAAGAAGGTATTGATGGACTTATTCACATCTCTGAAATCGCAGACCGTCGAATCGAAAGACCCGAAGAGGTTGTTTCTGTCGGTGATGAAATAGATGTAAAAGTCATCAACCTCGATCCAAAAGGGAGACGTATCGGCTTAAGTTTGAAAGCAGCAATAGCAGACCAAGAACGAGCTGCAGCACCGCCAGAAGAACAGCGAGAACGCCCGGAACGTCCCCGCCGCCAGCGTCCTGCACCGCGACGCGAACCCAGAGAATCTGAACCTGTAGAAGAAGATACGATTATGGGTGCGCTGCTCAAACAGGAAATGGGGAAAAACAATGTTGAAAATCTAATAAATTCTCAGGAAACAGAAGAGACTGAAAGCGTTGAGCCTTCTGAAGAGACTGAAAGCACAGATATTCCCACAAACGCTGAAGATGTGGAAGTTTCCGCAGATGTTGAAAACACAGATACTCCCGCAGACACTGAAAGCGTTGAAACTTCTACGGAGACTGAAAGTGTAGAAACTCCTACAGACACTGAAAGTGTAGAAACTCCTACAGACACTGAAAGTGCTGAAACCTCTGAAGAGACTGAAAGTGTAGAAACTCCTACAGACACTGAAAGTGCTGAAACCTCTGAGGAGGTTGAAAGCACAGATACGCCTACGGATACTGAAAATTCTGAAAGTTAGGTTAAATATCAACATCTAAATTACCAGTTTTTTCTGTTAACGCGTTTTGTCCAATGTTGTTTCCTCTATTTGTCTAACAGAGTACTTCTGCGCAAATTAGTAAAATATGTGCAGAAGTACTTCCTATCACGGAGAACGGATATTATCCGTTTTGCATAGTAGGAAGGTGAAGATATGCAAACAGGAGAACCGAATTGAGTCGAAATTTTTTGTTCACGTCTGAATCAGTCACGGAAGGACATCCCGACAAGCTGGCTGACCAGATTTCCGATGCTATTCTTGATGCTATTCTGACCGAAGATCCCCAAGGTAGAGTAGCATGTGAAACGCTCGTAACGACAGGACTCGCCATCATTGCTGGCGAAATTACCACATCAGCCACCCCTAATCTGCAAGAAATTGCCCGCGAAGTCATAGCAGACATCGGATATACTGATGCGAGCTATGGTTTTGATGCTGAACACAGCGCAGTATTAATCACTATTGACAAACAGTCGCCAGACATTGCAATGGGTGTCAATCCCGGTGGTGCTGGCGACCAAGGTATCATGTTCGGTTACGCATGCACCGAAACCCCTGAGTTGATGCCTCTGCCGATCACCTTAGCACACCAATTGACCCACCGTTTAGCACAAGTTCGTAAAGAGGGTATCCTTGATTTTATTCGTCCCGATGGAAAATCCCAAGTAACAGTCGAATATGTTAATAATAAACCTACACGTGTAACGACTGTTGTCGTCTCATCACAACATCATCCTGACGTTTCAGATTCCGACCTGAAAGAAGGGATAATTGAAGAGGTTATCAAAAAAGTTATTTCTGAAGACCTCATGAGTCCTGACATTATATACCATATCAACCCAACAGGGCGTTTTGTAACAGGTGGGCCTCACGGTGATGCTGGATTAACCGGTAGAAAAATTATTGTGGACACCTACGGAGGAATGGGACGTCATGGGGGTGGAGCACTCTCTGGGAAAGACGCAACAAAGGTGGATAGAAGCGCAGCTTATGCCGCACGTCACGCCGCTAAAAATCTCGTTGCTGCGGGGTTAGCAGAACGTTGCGAAATCCAAATTGCTTATGCAATCGGGCGTAAAGCCCCAGTTTCAGTAATGGTAGATACTTTTGGAACAGGAAACGATGAATTAGCAGCCCAATTGGTCACTCAGCATTTCGATCTAACCCCGGAAGGTATCATTGATAGATTAAATCTGCGCGAACCAATATACAGAAATACTGCAGCTTACGGTCACTTCGGACGTACTGAACCGGGTTTCACGTGGGAACAAACCGATTATGTCGAAAGACTAAAAATGTAAGGAGGACAATGGACTACGATATTAAAACAACAGACATCGCAGATGTAGGAAAACAGCGAATTGATTGGGCAAATCGGTTTATGCCAGTTCTGACATCCATCCGCGAACGTTTTGCAAAAGAACAACCACTCAAAGGAATAAAAGTTGCCGCGTGTTTACATGTAACAACAGAAACAGCAAATCTTATGCAGACTTTAAAGGCAGGCGGTGCCGAGTTGGCGTTGTGTGCGTCAAATCCGCTTAGCACACAAGATGATGTCGCGGCTTCTCTTGTTGTGGATGATAACATCGCGGTATTTGCTATTAACGGTGAAGATACTAAAACTTACTATAAACACATTCAATCTGCCCTTGCAACGCAATCTCATATTACAATGGATGATGGTGCTGATTTGGTTTCACAACTACATTCTGAAGAGACAAATCCAGCATTCGTTGAACAAGTGATTGCAGGAACAGAAGAAACGACGACTGGTGTCATCAGACTTAGAAGCATGGCTGCCGAAGGTGTGCTAAAATACCCTATTATCGCTGTTAATGACGCAGACACGAAACATTTTTTTGATAATCGTTACGGCACAGGGCAAAGTACTTTAGACGGTATCATACGCGCGACTAATTTGCTGATCGCAGGGGCTACTGTTGTCGTTGCGGGTTATGGATGGTGTGGCAGGGGTGTCGCAAGCCGTGCGCGCGGTTTAGGAGCTAACGTCATCGTGACAGAGGTAACCGCTCTGAAGGCATTAGAAGCTGTGATGGACGGTTTCAGAGTGATGCCGATGCAGCAAGCCGTTCAAGAAGCAGACCTTGTTATAACGCTAACAGGTGATATTCATGTCCTTCGAAAAGAACATTTTGAGGCAATGAAGGACGGTGCAATCATTGCGAATTCAGGACATTTTAACGTTGAAATAGATATCCCCGCACTTGAGGAACTTGCCACCGAAAAATCCAATGCACGTGAATTTGTAGAATCTTACACACTTGCTGATGGTCGAACACTCTTTCTCATAGGGGAAGGGCGGTTAGTAAACTTAGCATCTGCAGAAGGACACCCCGCAAGTGTTATGGACATGAGTTTTGCTAATCAGGCACTATCCCTTGAATATATCGCCCAAAACCAGCAAAAACTTGAAAATAGGGTCTACGATGTTCCCAAATCTATTGACGAGGAAGTTGCAAGACTGAAGTTAGCTGCAGTCGGTGTTGAAATTGACACACTCACGGCTGAGCAGGAGAAGTACCTCAACTCGTGGGAGATGGGCACATAATGCAAGCTTAGGCATTCCCTGAAAACCTATGAAAAAAGCAGAAATCTGGGAAGGAGTAATTCTACTCTTTGCGGCACTGCTCTTGTTGCCGATATGGTTAGCGCGGTCTGGTAAGGTTCAATTTCCTCCTACAATTGCCACAATGCTTGAGTTTTTGCTGTATCCGCTCCTAATTGGACTCGCTGTCATTTTGGTACGGCGTATGCGCAGAATCATCCGCGCATTGCGTGAAAACAAAAACCGTCCCGGAACGTTTTAGGATAACCGATGGAGAAATGATGGGCGTGTTAATTACCGGAACGGTCACTTTAGATACCGTCCAAACACCACAGAAACGGGTTGAGGACGTACTTGGTGGTTCTGGCACCTATGCTGCCGTTGCCGCCAGTTTTTTTGGTAATCCCGTTCGACTTGTCGGTGTTGTGGGTGCTGATTTTCCACAAACGTATGCTGACTTCCTGCAAACCAGAGATATTTGCTTAGAAGGATTAAAACGTGTTGAAAACGGCAAAACCTTCCGATGGGGCGGCAGATACGCAGAAGACTTTAATGTGCGTGATACACTCTTTACAGAACTGAACGTTATCGCTGATTTTCATCCCGTTTTACCCGATGCCTACAAAGAAACTCCCTATCTCTTTTTAGCAAACGACCCTCCGCAATTGCAACTGAGCATTATTGAGCAGGCATCTAACCCTAAACTTGTTGCCTGTGATACGATGGATTTTTGGATACATGAGGAGCGAGAAGCGTTAGAAAAAACAATAGAACGCGTGGACATTCTTATCCTGAACGATAGCGAAGCAAAATTGCTGACGGGTGAATCTAACATATTGCGGGCAGCACGCGCAATTCTACGTTATGGACCTAAGCGAGTTATTGTCAAAAAGGGTGAGCATGGCGCAATCAGTGTCACGGAATCATCGTTTTTTAGCGCGCCGGCATATCCGCTTACAGACGTTATTGACCCTACAGGTGCGGGCGATACTTTTGCTGGAGGGTTTATAGGGTACCTTGCATCTGTCGGTGATGTATCGGAAGGTTCAATCCGTAAAGCGATGATGTATGGCACTGTTGTTGCATCATTTAACATTGAGGATTTTAGTATCAATCGACAGAAGTCTGTGCAGTTGAGCGAAATTGAGACGCGGTATCGGGAACTTCAGGAAGCGGTGCGGTTTTGAAACTGTCAAAGTGAACCTCATGCCGTAATTTTGGTCGAGATTCATCAATTGGTTTTGGACTACCTGAGCCGTTGGTATACGAAACTATGTAACGTGAGTTTGATAATTAACAGGAAGGGCGCGAATTGAGCAGAAAAAGTCAATATTTCGGTATTTTAACCCCCTAAATCCCCCTTATCAAGGGGACTTTAAGAGGAAATGTGGTAGTCCGAACTATTTATCAAACTCACGTTATGTACTTGGATCGGGTTGGTCTGTAGGAATATTAAAGGAAAAAGTACTTCCCTTTTCCTCTTCGCTTGTTACCTGGATTTGTCCGCCATGTAACTCGATCAAGCGTTGTGTCAAAGCAAGGCCGAGTCCTGTCCCACCGTATCGTCTTGACTTGGAAGTGTCAATTTGTGTAAAAGGCGCAAAAAGTTTCATTCGATCTTCTTCGGCAATTCCTATGCCAGTATCTATGACTTTGACGTGTAAATCGGTAGGTGTGGTTTCCAGGTGTGTTGTTACTTTGCCACCTTCTGGCGTAAACTTGATAGCGTTTGAAAGCAGATTGTAAAAGATTTGCTTCACTTTGACACGATCAGCCTGAATCATTGTATTTTGCTGGCACTCCAGTGTAAGTTCAATGTTCTTTTTGAGAGCAAGTGCCTTGATGATTGCGTTCACTTCTTCAACCGCATCAACGATTGCAAATTCTTCAAGTTGTAAGAACATCTTTCCAGCTTCAATCTTTGAGAGGTCCAAAATATCGTTAATCATTTCAAGAAGATGTTGCCCGCTCATGCGGATATCGTTGACACATTCTTTCTGTTCATCGTTAACTGGGCCCACAAGTTCATCTCTGAGAATTTCTGCGAATCCGATAATAGCATTCAAAGGTGTTCGTAATTCATGACTCATGTTGGCAAGGAAATCGCTTTTTGCTCTGCTTGCATATTCGGCTGTTTCCTTGGCACTTTGCATGGCTTGTTGTGCTTTTATGCGATCAGTATTGTTAAGGGCCATGCTAATAATGATCCGTTGTCCATCCGGTTGGGTGCCAAGCAAAGAGGAACTAAATTCCCATATTTGTTTTTTGCCTGCCTTCGTCATAATTTCGTATTGTTCTGGCGCGCTCCGTTCCTTCTTCTGATTCACTTGTACGAGATATTCTTGAATCTGTTCGCTCATTTCACTGTTTGCTTGTTCTAACCATTTGGAAATAGTCGTCATCTCCTCAGAAGTATATCCGGTAAGTTCTGTCCATGTGCGGCTAATGAGAATTACCTCGCCATTCTCGGCATGGATCATAATCGGTAGGGGAGCGTTTAGCACTGCGCGACGAAAACGTTGTTCACTTTCTTGCAATTCTGTTTCGGCTTGTTTCCGGCCTGTAATATTTGTTGACGTCATAACGAACCCAACAAGTTCACCGTCACGTTTAATAGGGGCAATCCATGATGCATACCAATTTTGACTGATTCTTCCCTGAATTTCATAGCCTGCGACTTCACCGGTTTCAATAACTTGTTGGCATGCCTGCCGAAACCCATCATGATGCTCATCGGTCAGAAAATCAAACACACTTTCCCCAACGACATCTTCTATTGTGAGGTCAACGCCTGCTGGAATCCGATTGATAAACTGCAATCGGTAGTCAAGGTCAAGAGTTGTAATAATGTCAGGCGCGCTTTCCACCAAGGACCGCCATTTTGCCTCAGAATCGCGAAGTGCCTGATCAGCGCGATGATACGCTGTGATGTCTCGAGAAATACCACATGTGCCTTTGATACGTCCACCCCTATCTCGAATTGGTACTTTTGTCGTAGATACCCATGTATCTTGTCCGCCTGGCCAGGTTTCTTTCTCGCGTTTTCCCTCAATCGGTTTCCCAGTGTCAATTACCGTTCGTTCATCTTGGTATGCTCGTTGTGCATGTTCGCGCGTAAAAAAATCGAAGTCGCTTTTACCTACGGCTTCTGCAGGATTTTTGAGACCGAATCGATTTGCAAGTGACCGATTTATACGTATAAATTTACTCTCAATATCCTTAAAGTAGATATGGTCGGGGGCATTATCCATAAGGGTATGGAGAAAATCATTTTCTTGTGAATGGGTTTGCGCTAATTGCTTAAACTTTGTTTCACTTTCAAGGAGTTTTGCCTCAATCCGCTTTTGTCTCGTTATATCCTTAGCAATAGCACAATAACGAGGATGCTCTGGATCGGACTGTACTGACCAGAGAAGCCTTTTGTAATCGCCATTATTACACAAAAAGCGATTTTCAAAAGAGATAATATTGCAGTCTTCTGTTTTTAGTTTTGTGAATTCAGCTGACGTGGATTGTTGGTCGTCAGGATGAACGAGTTCCATCCACTGCCGCGATTGGAGTTCTGTGCAAGTGAAACCGAGGATCTGTTCCCATGCAGGGTTAAGTGGGAGAAGTTTACCGTCGGGATGGATATATCCAAACATATCCGATGACATCTCTAAAAAAGGTAGGTTTTTAAGTGTTTCAGATGTCATGTGGATACCCATTATTTGGTTACCAAAACGGCACGATTGGCAAGTTTTACGACAGTTTGTGTGGTACTTTGAAAAACCATCTCATATAATCGTCCGTGGTGGCTTGCGCTGAGAGCGATTAGATCGCAATCGTTTGCTTCCGCGTTTTCCAAGATATTTGTTACTGTAAAACCGAGGGCAGTGAGAAATTCAGTGGTGACATCGTAGAATTCAAGGTAAGCTTCCATCTGTTGCTTTATCTCTGTTGCTTCTTGAGCGGTATTTGAAAGGGCTAAACCGAGAATTTCAGATTTCGTCAATTCACCGATTTCTGCAGAGAGTGAGAGGACATGGTCGGAATAAATATCCCCGTGATTAACAACTAAAATTTTGCGTAATAGGGTGCACTGTTCGTGAACGACGATGATAGGCTTCGTAATATGTGCAAGGACATCATCAATTTGGTTTTGAATCAGTTTTAGACCACGCGTTTTTATATCTTCGGGAAGTCCGACTACGACCAAATCGGCGGAATGTGCTTTTTGACAGATCATCTGTCGCGGGTTGCCTGCCACCGCTTCAATGTGGTAATCCAAAAAATCGTAAAGTGAACATTCTTTTTCGGTTCGGCGCAGCACGGTTTCCGCGACTTCTGCACTTCCACCGTGGGAACTGTCTTGAAAAAAGACGCAAGAGAGGTGTGTTCCCAAAAGAACTGCCAGTTGTCCAGCGTAATCAAAGGCGTTTCTTTCGTAATCCGTATCGCCTATAGAAACGAGGATATTTTTTATCATGAGACAGCCTTACAAATTATTGTGGCGACTCGGATGGCGGATTCAATAATTCCCAAATTGCTTCGTCTTCACTCTCAAAGTTACGGAAGACAGTGATGAGTCTCGCCATGACAATGAGGTTTTTAACATGTTTATTGACATTTATCACAGCAATTGTTCCACCGAGTGGATGGATAGCGGCATAAATTTTCATCAAAGCACCGAGCCCAGAACTGTCCATCCCGGTAACATCTTTGAAGTCGAAGACAAGTTTCGGTGAGTCATTTACCTGTGAAAGAGCGTTTTGAACGACATCTGTTACTTCTTGTACATCCGGTGCTATAATTTTACCATCAAGTTTAAAGATGAAAACGCCATCTCGCTCTGATTGAGTGATTGCCATTGGTGCAGCCTCCAAGTTGCTGCGTTTATGAAATGTGCGTTAAGCATCGCTGCTTAAAGCTGAAACAGCTTCATCTTCGGTATTAAAATGTTCAAAGATACTTGCAAGCCGACTCCGCACAATCAAGTTTTTGATATTTTTTCCGACATTGAGAACACCAACTCTGCCACCTTGTCGAGTAATAGTGACATGTGCGCCCATCAGTGTTCCAAGCCCGGAACTGTCCATCATATTGACCTTTTCGAAGTCAATAAGGATTTTCGGCGTATCGGAGGCATCTACCTCTGCTGTGATTACTTCTCTCAGTTCAGATACGCCAGCACCCATAATTTTACCGGATGGTTCCAAAATTGTGACACCATCTTTGTATCGTACCGTGGTTGCCATGTTTTTCTCCCTTTATCTGTTTTTAAGTTATACGGCATTTGCCTAATCCTACTTTTATTATATGTAATTTTTGTTTATTTGTCAAGAAAATTTTGAAACTTGATTTACCCCAGTTTTTTCGAGTCCGTATTTTGTTTGTATTATTATATAGTGAAATCCACAATTACCTGGACATTGGCGGGGTTAGGAAGAAATCAACGGTATGAATCATGGCGAATGCCATACGCGCATTCGTCTTTAGGCATTCCCCGCCCCGCCAGCGTGATGGTGTGGGGATTGTTGTTCATTGAAATGTCCACATATTTTTGGATTTTACTATAATAGTTGTGCAAAAGTGTTTGTCCGATAAACTGCTTTCAATTTTAAAAATATATCGTCAAAACCAAAATTTGGGAAAGAGAAAGTTTCTATCAAGCAGAAAAAAACAACTTGTCGCGTATCTAAAATTGGAGAACCGTTGGAAAGTTACTACATTGTATTTGATCACCGAAAACAACCTGTTCCGCTGGTAGAAACAGAAGTTCAAAAAGGATTTACGATTCGCATCTATGTTATTCCTGTTACCTAAGAAGTTCCTTCACAGCGAAAATAAAGGCTCTGGAAGTTCACTGATTAGACACAGAAGATGTGGTAACAGCAGTGATAATCGCCTCATCAACTACCTCTGCAGCGAGAATGCCGATAGTATTCACACTGCTACCGGTATGTGTCCCAGTAGCAAGGGTAAAGAGCGTATCCCCATCAAACATAGTATGTGATGGTCGGAGCGCACGCGCCATGCCGTCGTGTGCCATCTCTGCCACCCGTGTCGCTTCTGCAACAGAAAGCGTGGCATTTGTGGCAACAACACCAATGGTTGTGTTTGTTCCGGGTGCGATACTTGCATCCAAAAGTCGTTCTGTGATGTTCACGTAACTGCCATCTATCTTCCCGCCTGCAACGATTTCACCAGTTTCGGAATTCACAACGTTCCCCAACGCATTCACAACCACAAGGGCAGCAACTATTAAACCGGAATTGAGTCTTTTAGATGCTGAACCCACACCGCCCGATGAAGGTTTAACACCGGGCGCTTTACCAACAGTAGCACCTGTTCCCGCACCGACAGCACCCATCGCAACAGGTTTATCTGTAGCGTTAAGGCATGCCTGATACCCCATTTCTCTATCGGGACGCACCTTTGCATCACCTATTGCTAAGTCGAAAATGACCGAAGCAGGAACAATCGGTACACGCACGGAACCTGCGGGAAATCCTACACCCTTTTCTTCAAGGTATTGGACAACGCCGCCTGCAGCATCTAACCCGAATGCACTGCCACCTGTTAGTAAGACTCCATGCACTTTTTGGATTAAGCGTCCGGGACGAATCGCTTCCGTTTCGCGTGAACCGGGAGCAGCCCCGCGCACATCAACGCCTGCCGTTGCACCTTCTGGACAGAGGATAACGGTACATCCTGTTCGTGCAGTTGCATCGGTAGCATGCCCAACTCTTATCCCATCTATCGCAGTAAGTGTTTGATTTGTAGGTGTCATATTACAACTATAGCGGATTCTGATTTAATCTGCAAGGGATATTGCTTTCAGTTCTACATTCAAAATAATAAAATCAGATTATAGACGGCATCTGAATATGCTGCTATAATGCAATTAATCTAATTTGATGGAGAATTTTGTATCATGAAACATGCGTATGTACTTTTTGCGCTGCTCATTGTATTCGTCAGTTGTTCGTCACCAGAACCGGTGGAGATTCCCGATCCGAATTTAGAGGCTGCGGTGCGGGAGGCATTAGGTTTATCTCCTGATGAACCTATCCTGGATAAGAAACTGAAAGCGTTAAAAGACCTGAGGGCTTGGGGGAAAGGTATCAAAGACCTAACAGGTTTAGAAAAGGCAAAAGGTTTAAAGTCATTATACCTTGAAGGTAATCAAATTTCGAATCTCACACTACTTGCTAATTTAACAAAACTTGAGAATTTAGGACTTAGTGGGAATAATATAAACGACCTCACACCGATTTCAAGATTAAAGAAACTTGATTCCTTAAGCCTGTCTCGGAATCAAATTTCGGATTTCACCACCCTCTCAAAATTTAAGAAGCTTGAGTTTTTAGGTCTCGACAGTAACAACATTAACGATCTTACATTTCTTGCTGGATTGAATAAACTTGATTCCTTAAGCCTGTCTCGGAATCAAATTTCGGACCTAACACCACTTGCAAAATTGGAACAATTGAGAACAATAAATCTGGAACACAATGAAATTAGTGATCTAACACCGCTCTCTGGGTTGCCCCAATTAAGAATTTTAAACCTTTGGAATAATCAAATTGACGACCTAACCCCCCTTAACAGCCTAACACAACTTTGGTCGTTAAATCTTAATTTAAATCTCATTTCGGACATATCTGGTCTTGAGAATTTGCTGAGGCTGGATGAACTAAATCTTTCCAACAATAAAATTAGTAACATAATACCACTCACAAACCTGAATGGACTTTCGGAATTAAAACTTGAACGTAATGAAATCAATGATCTAACGCCAATCAAAGGGTTAACAAAATTACAGCAGTTATCACTAACCAGCAATGAAATCAACGATCTAATGCCTATCACCAATTTAACTCAACTGACACACTTAACACTTAACCATAATGATATTAGTGATCTAACGCCTATCAGCGCGTTGACAGAACTTAAGTTTCTATACCTAAATAACAATTATATCAAAGATGTTACCGCTCTTAAGAGAATGACTAATCTGAAACGGTTGCAATTAAGAAATAACGAAATCACAGATATTAATCCGCTAACTAGCTTAACATCAATTGAATACTTAGAGGTACAAAGTAATCCAATTAATGATATGACTCTTGTTGAATCTATAGAACAGTCTCGGAGACAAAGCTATAGAAATAAACAGGAAAGTTCACCTGCCAAAGAAAATACGATTCAAGCCCCGTCTCCTACTTCACAACAGGTGATAATACCCGATCCGAACTTAGCCGCTATAGTGAGAAAAGCACTCGGCTTAAGTCCAAACGATCCTATTTCTGAAGAAAGGCTCAGACAATTAAAGTCACTATGGGCTTCCAATAAAGGAATAACTAACTTAACAGGATTAGATAAAGCAACAAGTTTAGAGAAGTTATACATCCCTTTTAATCAAATTAAAGATGTCACTCCACTGGAAGGGTTGACAAACCTGACATCTCTAAATATGACAAAAAATCAAATTAGTGACATCAAACCACTCTCAGGTTTGACACGGTTGGTGTTCTTAAACCTTGAAAACAACCAAATTAGTAACCTCACCTCGCTTAGCGGATTGACACAACTGAGATATCTATCGCTCGGAGGGAATAAGATACAAGACATCAGTTCACTTTTTGAATTAAATCGTCTAAGGGAGTTACACCTGCGTATGCGAATCTTCTCTGATGAAAGAGTAGGTAATGAAATTGCCGACATTAGCCCTCTGAAAGAATTGATACAACTTACTACCTTATCAATCAGCAGCGGTGAAATCAGAGACATCACACCGCTTGCAAATTTAAAGAACTTAACGTGGTTAATGATTGACAAAAATCAAATCACCGACATTACATCTATCTCAGAATTAAAATTTCTTACGGATTTAAATATCCAAGAAAATAAGATTACAGATATTACACCTATCTCAAAATTAAAACTATTAGAGCGACTGTATATCGGGAAAAATCCAATACAAGACTTCACACCTCTCGGTGAGTTAAAACATCTTACCAGTTTATCGCTTGGCAAAAATCAGATCAGCGACCTGACACCGCTTGCTGAGTTAAAACATCTTACCAACCTATCAATTAGCCAATGTCAAATTGTGGATCTAACACCACTTGCTGAGTTAAAACATCTTACCAGTCTATCAATTAATGAATGTTCGGTTGAGGATTTAACACAACTTGCTCAGTTGACTCAGTTAAAGAGCTTATCATTATCAAGCAATCAAATCATAAGTATCACACAACTTGGAAAAGTATTACCGAAAATGAAACTTCTAACCAGTTTATCATTATATAACAATCAAATACAGGATATTACCCCTCTTATGGGTTTGACACAATTGATAAGTTTAGGACTTAGTAATAATAAGATCCGTGACATCAAACCGCTCATTGGAATGACAAAACTAAAACGGTTAGAAATTTCGGATAACCAAATTCAGGACATTAGCATCGTTGAGAACTTTAAACAGTTAACACACCTCTTTATTAGCGAGAATCCAATTCAAGACATGTCCCCAATTCGCAGACTTCACAAACAGCTTCCTGATTTGTATGTGGACGTTAAAATTGATCCGTAATCAATTTAAGGTAAAGAATGAGAGTTACTAACGGAAAGATTTTCATACAATTAAACAGTTTCACAAGGAGAGTATGAAACATGACAAAGTTAGCAATCAATGGCGGCGAACCCGTTGTCAAAAGCGGGTTAGGTAAAAGTTGGCCCATTTTTGATGAAACCGAAGAGAATGCACTGTTAGAAGTGCTACGCAGCGGTGCATGGAACCGGCGCGAAAAAGTTGACGAAGTCGGTGAAAAGTTTGCCGCGTATCAGGATGCAAAATACGGTATTCCGCTTGCAAACGGCACAGTGGCGTTGCAATGTGCGCTAAAGGCTGCTGGCGTCACAGCGGGTGATGAGGTTATTGTGCCTGCACTCACATTCGTAGCGACAGGGACATCGGTTGTGTGCGTCAATGCGGTGCCGGTTATCGTTGATGTAGACCCACTCACCTACAACATCGCACCGGATGCGATTGAGGCAGCAATCACCCCGCGAACGCGAGCAATTATCCCAGTGCATAACGGAGGTTATCCTGCCGATATGGACGCGATTATGGATATTGCGGATAGACACAATCTTAAGGTAATTGAGGATTGCGCACACGCACACGGTTCACAATGGCGCGGAAAAGGGATGGGTTCAATCGGACATCTCGGCACGTTCAGTTTTCAGATAGGAAAGACGCTGACGTGCGGTGAAGGTGGAATGGTGATAACAAACGATGAAGCACTTGCAAACAGCGCGAATCAAGTCGCAAATTTGAACATGCGGATGACGAATCTCCAAGCTGCGCTCTTACTATCTCAACTGGCACGGTTTGATGAACAGGTAGAGACACGCGAACGCAATATCGCATATCTTATGAAGGGTATGGAAGCGATAGAGGGAATCCATCCGATTCCACGCGACGAACGCGTCACACGATGGTGTTTCTACTATTGGGATTTCCGTTTCGTCTCTGAAGAATTCGGTGGTATCTCACGTGGCAGATTTTTAGAAGCACTTGGGGCAGAAGGTGTTCCGTGTGGTGTCGGTGCCCATGGACAACCTATCTATAATGAAGGTCCTTTTGGTAGTCCAGAGTTGTTTGATCAACTCGGATTGCCTCGTGAATATCTTGGGGACAGAGCAATTGATTACAGCAAGGTTCATTGTCCAGAAGCTGAACGGGTGTATCAAGAAGAGGTCTGCAGTTTTGGACATGCTATGTTTTTAGGTGACACAAACGATATGCAACTGATTTTAGATGCATTCCAGAAGATTCGGGCGCATGTGGATGAGTTATAATACCTTTTCTAAATGTACGATATTTGTGCAATTTGCGTAAGTTTCGTAGTCCCTTGGAGGTGTTATGAAAGTCTTGGTCGGTTCCAAAAATCCGGTGAAAATTCAGAGTGTGCAGAAAAGTTTTTTAACATTTTTTGAACATGTAGAGGTCGAAGGGATACTTGTTGATTCAGGTGTTGCCGAGCAGCCTATTAATGATGAGGCATTCGAAGGCGCCAAAAATCGTGCTGGAAACGTTAAACGGATAAATGATCAACAGAACCTCGGCGCGGCATTTTTTATCGGAATTGAAGGTGGTGTCCTTCAATTGCATAATAGGCGGTTTATTTTCAATGTGGTCTATATTTTAGATCAACACAATCGAGATAGTTTTGCCACAACCGGACTTTATGAATTGCCCAGCGCGATATCCAAAGACCTTTTGACTAATAAAGGGTTCGGACGTGCCATTGGTGAACTTGCCAATGATAGTTTCAACGCACGGGAACATGGCACTGTTGGTTTTTTGACAAATGGTGAGATTGATAGGTTACAAAATCAGGTTCAAGGAATAACTTTAGCACTAATTCCTTTTCTTAATGACAATCTTTATTTTTCCCCTTCTTGATAAACGGCACAAATGTTAAGGAAAAGATGTTGTATCAGTTTTGTTTTCTCCACAGTACCATAGGTATCAATTGTAGAAAAAACGTATATAGCATTGTAGGTGTTTAGCTTGGGTATTCCTGCATATTGCTTGGGTTTTCTTCAGCATGTTTATATCTATAGTTGCTAAAACTTCATCAAAAGCCGCTAAATCGACGCATAAGGATTTCGTCCACTCAATCCGACGATGGGATAATCTCCTATCATTATCATAACTGTCAATTTAAGGAATATTATCTGTCCTTTGGATATGTTCAGTCCAGAAATTAATGTAGAATGCGCGTTTGTGCAGCTCTTATCTTCTGTAGGAGCGGGCTTTTGTCGCGCCAACGGCAGAACGGTCGCGCGGAAAGCTCGCGACAACAGAAAAAAAAAGGCGTGAAAAACCCACCCCCAAA
>JAPPES010000137.1 GCA_028824125.1 Candidatus Poribacteria bacterium | reverse complement strand
AAATAGAAATCTTTGAAAACCAACTTGCAACAAACGGAAACTGTCCAAACTATAGTAAAGTATAGTATACTTTACAAAAAATGTCAATCACTTTCATAAGTAATTTTACATTTTTAAGTATTATACGGCTTTTACACTTTTTGCGCAACAACTTTTTTGGGTATTTTTTGCGTATTGTATGTGGGACGGACGCGATTTCCTCATTTTCAGGTGTTAATTGTTGAGAAAAACTCTAAAACAGAACACCTTTGGAAGAAATAAGAAAATGGGTGTGTAAAGTTTTTGTCACCTTTTTTGTCTGAATCGCGGATTATCGCGGATGACACGGATTGCGCGGATTATTGTTATGATAATGACAGACTTTTCCGACAACAGAATTGCATCATTCGTCCACACGCCACCGGGACGCTAATCCGATCAAAATATCTGATCGGACAATAAATTAAAATCCGCGAAATCCGCGATTCAGACAACACACATGCCAAAATATTTACACACTCTAAGAAAATTGAAGCAACGGCAGAATAAATGATAAAATTCTAAATAGACAGGACAGACGCATTCCCCTTATCAAGGGACTTTAAGAAGAAATGCGTCCGTCCTGGATTCGACACAATTAGCTGTCTGTGTCAATTTTGCATATACGAGTCTCCGCAACAATACACCCATAAGCGTCAATTTAAGAACAGGTCTCTTGTGGGAGGGCTTTGTAAGCCCGATATTGTGCTATACACCTTCCGCACCGCTGGTGCTTGGTTGTTTATAGCACGTGTATTCTATATACCTTCCGCACCGCTGGTGCTAATATGGGATTTGCGAAAGCCTCAGAGAGGCGAAAGGTGTATAGTAAGCGTTGATCCCTCAATAGCAAAGCCCCAGAGGGGCGAAAGGTGTATTAGATGCACAAACGTTACTTACTAAATTGACGCCTATGGTCTCCGCAGCAATACACCCCTGTCATTGTCTATTTTTTCATCAATCTGTCCAAAAAATAGGCAATTTTACCGAACAAACCGCCAAAAACACCCTGTTCCGTTGGCATAAAAATTGCTACACGTGTAAATATGCCTCCTTAGGTGAGTCGGAACTGCAATCTCTGAAAAGCACAATGGGTAACTGATATGATATGCGTTAGGTTAAAATCCCTGATATTTCTCAACCATTTAGAGACGTAGTTTCCGACTCTTTTTTCCCAAAGAGAAACATTCTATATTCAATTAGAACTGGTATACGTGCGCATGCCTCTGAAAAAAACATCATGAATCCAAATGTGCGTCTATCTGCTTGAGAACGTTTTCATAATCCGCCTCTAATTCCAGGGGGGTGTTTAGGTAGTGTGGTGCAGGTTGACCGGGAACAACATTGTGGTATGCCACCTTGAAATCCGGGAATTTGAGTCCGTTAGCAGTAGAAATCACAATAACCCTATCATCTTTTTGGATCTGTTTGCGTTCAACCATTTTAATAAGTACAGCCAACGCAACACCTGTGTGTGGGCAATTGAATAGTCCCGTTCTATCCGCTCTGGCAGCTGCGTCAGCCAACTCCTCTTCTGTTGCCTGATCAACAATCCCATCAAACCGACGTAAGACACGGATCGCACGATGAACAGAAACAGGATTGCCAATCTGGATTGCGGTAGCTTGCGTGGATTGTGCGGTAATTGCGCTAAACTCCTTAAACCCTGTTTGAAAACTGCGATAAAGCGGATTGGCGCGTTCCGCTTGCGCGCATGCAATGCGCGGCAGCTTATCTATGATACCAAGCTCACGCATCATCAAAAAACCCAATCCCAGTGCAGAAACATTGCCGAGGTTACCTCCCGGTATGATAATCCAATCAGGTGCCTCCCAATCAAACTGCTGCACAATTTCAATGCTGATCGTTTTTTGCCCCTCAATACGAAGTGAGTTGATAGAGTTAGCAAGATAAAAATCCTTTCGCGCCGCAAGTTTTTGAACGATTTCCATGCACCCATCAAAATCTGTCTCAAGCGAAAGTGTTAACGCGCCATTCGCAATCGGTTGGATAAGTTGCTCGCGCGTCACTTTCTCTTTAGGTAACAGAATGATAGCGGGGATCCCCGCTGCTGAAGCATACGCAGCCAAAGAAGCAGAGGTGTCACCTGTAGAAGCACACATTACAGCACGGATATTACCAGATTCAGAAATAATCTGCCTTACCATGGAGACAAGCACGGTCATCCCAAGGTCTTTGAATGAACCTGTATGGCTGTTTCCGCACTGTTTTATCCAGAGATCAGAGAGTCCGAGTTGTTTGCCGAAACGTTCTGCCCAAAACAGATTGGTACCGCCCTCATACATGGAGATGATGTTTTCATTATCAATATTCGGGCAAACAAGCTCCTTTTTACCCCAAACACCGCTGCCGTAAGGATATTCCGTCCGCATATAACGTTGTTCAAAAAGAGATTTCCAATCTGCTGCGCTGCGTTGTTTCAACGCGTCCATGTCATGGCGCACCTCTAACAACCCATTACAATTTCTACAGCGATAGATAATTTCTGTGAGTGGATAGGTGCATCCTTTTTCGCACTCAAACCAGGCATTGTAATTCATTATTCCATATCTTCCTGAATAGCACCGAGATGTTCCATACTGTTTGATGTGGACAAGAGCTGTTCAATTTCTTCAAGAGATGGTAACTCAGACGAGTTTTTCAATCCGAATTGTTGGAGAAAAGTATCGGTAGTCGAAAAAAGCAGTGAGCGGCCTGCCCCCTCTTTTCTGCCCGACATGCAAACGAGATTTTTCTCAACAAGCGCGTTAATCACACTGTCGCTGTTTACACCGCGAATTGCTGATACATCACTGCGTGTAACAGGCTGTTTGTATGCAACAATCGCAAGCGTTTCTAACGCCGATGGTGACAACGTTACACGCACCTGCTGGATATAAAACTTCCGAATCCATTCCGAAAATTCTGGACGGGTGCATATTTGATAACCGTTCGCGATTTCAACCAGGTGAAAACTTCGGTTCATCTGTTGATACTCATCACGAAGTTCTGAGAGTACTTTTCGAATTTCTCGAGCGTTTATCCTCGGCATTGCGTGTTGAAACTGTTTCACCGAAATCGGTTCGCTCGCAGCAAACAGAATTGCTTCCAATATCGATTTTATGTTCTCTTCTGGCGCTACATCTGGATTGCTCATCAGATGTTCAGTTGTAACATTTTCCAAATCCATTTTTCCGATGATTCCTATACTTTCTATGCGGTAGTTGTAGTATTCTCTCTATCAACGACTTTAACAATATATATACTTTCAAATAAACCTGTTTGTACAGTAACGATCTTTCCTATTCGGATAAGTTCTAAAACAGCGAGAAATGTGACGATCAGATCAATTTTACCTGAAGAGAGTGGAAATAGACTTTCGAAAAGCAATTGGTCTGCCCTCTCTAATTGGCTTTCAATAAAGGCTATTTTATCCTCAACGGTAATCGTTTCCTCTTCAACTGTCTCGTACTCCTCATCCGGTTCAACCTGAGCAATTCGGTCATTGATATTCTTAAAGGCAGTGAGTAGGTCAAAAAGTGTAGCTTTTATCTCATAAGTCCGTGTTCCGTCTAAATCAGCATGTAACTTTGCGCTTCTGTTGTATATTGAGGTGCGGCGTTCAGCATAAATATCTAAAACTTGTGCTGCTTCTTTGTAACGTTTGTACTCTAAAAGTTGTTGAACAAGTTGCTCTTGGTTACCTATCGGATGCTCAGAATCTGAGACAACTTGCGGCAGAATGCTTTGGGATTTTATATGCAGCAGTGTTGCCGCCATCACCAAAAAATCGGATACTATATCCAAATCTAACCGCTCCATCAGATTTACATATTCCAAATACCGATCCGTAATTTTAGCAATCTGAATATCGTAAATATCCATCTCCTCTCTCTGAATCAGATGGAGAAGCAGATCAAGTGGTCCCTCAAAACCGTCTAATTTGACAGCGTAAATGGGATGCGTAGAAGGATTAGTAGGTGAAATATTCGTTAGCATTTTAGTTTCATTAGAAAGTACGGTCTTTCTTCTATTAACGAACTCCAACGATTTTGGCAATTATATTAACTATATCCTGAGTTATTATAGATAAGAATCTAAACGGACTTGGTATCGGTAATATATAAGGTAAAAAAATCAGACCTATCAGAATTGGCATTCCATAAGGAGCAAGTTTTGAAAACTGGCGTGATGCACCTTCTGGCAACAATCCGTTGACAACACTAAACCCATCTAACGGGAAAAGTGGTAACATGTTAAACACTGCAAGGAACACACTTATGTGAGCAGAAGTTACTAAAAATCTGAAAATTGCCAAATGTATCTCAGAATTATAGGGTTGAAAATCAAGAGTAAGTTCCAATATTCTAATAATGCTGAAAATCGCGAAGGTCAATAGGATATTCATAAAAGGACCTGCCGCAGCAATCAACATAATATCTCTTCTCGGACTTTTGAGATTATATGGATTAACCGGCACAGGTTTTGCCCAACCAAAGAATCCGACTCCCGCGGAGAGTGCCCCAATCAAAGGCAAAAATAGCGTGCCAATAGGATCAATATGCACTGCTGGATTTAGGGTCATACGTCCCTGATCGCGCGCTGTCGGATCACCTAACATATTGGCGGATTTGGCATGTCCCCATTCATGAAAGGTCAACAGAATGATGAACTGTGTTATTATAAGGATTGCTTGATATATTCGTTCTGGCGTAAACATGTTTATTTATACTTACCTGAGTATTTTGTATCACAATCTGTATGAAGTGTAAGTTATTAATTCGGTAATTTGGCGAGGTTAGGAAGAAATCAACGGTATGAATCATGGAGCATGCCACACGCGCATGCTGCTTTAGGCATTCCCCGCCTCGCCAGCAGAGATGTACACTTGCTGCTGGCGAGATTTCCTAATCTCGCTAAATTACCCAATTTGTTTTTTAATCTTCATTTAGATTGTGGCCTATTTGGACTTCATTCAACTTCATTGGCGTGGAACAGCTGCTTTAAGTTGCTGAAAGTGTGAATATGCTTCCGATTTAGAGTTAATTTTATTATCCAATTGGGCCGCAAACAGATCCCACAGTATTGATCCAAAATCTTTCCCCGGTTTCTCACCCCACTGAATCAAGTCATCACCTGTGATAATGGGTTGTATCTTGCGCAAAGTATTCAGATAATCTCCAATACTTTTACGTTGTACGTCCGATAAATTGGTATCCGAATATCCTAAAACAAGTGCTTCAAGCGAAAAAGGTTTTAGGATTTGGTAAATTTTGCTCGGTGCGGTTGTTTCAGTTAAAGAATCCAAGATAGGCAACAATTGGCGATATGCGGTTATTGGCGTCTGTACTTTATATATAATTTTATTTTCATATACGTAAGTCAATTTGTTTTCGGCATCAACGATGCCCCATTTTCCATTATGGTCCCAAATAGAAGCATTTTGAGATAGTTTCAAACCAAGTTTTTCAAAAACGAATCGGACAGTTTTTTTTGAAGGAATTTCTTGATTCAACACTTGCGTGGCACTCGCTATACGGCCGAGTTGGTGTTCCAATACAAGTCTAAAACAGAGTGCCTCAATCTGATATATCGGCATTCCATGCAAGTTACTTATCCCGAACAGCGACATCCATCGCACAATATTCGGCTGAAAATCTTCTTCAGTAATATGCTCTGATGCCCATGAGATTGCTTGTTGTGCCGTTTGAAAATCAGACGAGAAAGTCCGAGAGATTTTCCAGCCCGAAAAGATTGCCTGATGGACACCCAATTTCGCAAGTTCTTGCACAATCTGTGGCGCGTTGTTTTCAAGTAAGACTCTGTCAATTTCATTTCGTCCCCGTTCACCACTAAGGTGCGCTAAAAGTGGGACTGCCGCCTTTATTAACAATATATCAGCATCTGCAATACGAAAATCATAACGTCCCGCATACCTGCAAGCACGAAAGATACGGGTTGGATCGTCTATGAAACTTTTGCTGTGAAGAACCCGGACGGTGCCGGTCTTAAGATCGGCAAGACCGTCAGTTTTATCAATAACGTCCCCAAAATTAGCCGCGTCTAACCGCATTGCTAATGCGTTGATAGAAAAATCTCTCCGCTGTAAATCCTCTGTTATCGTGCCACTTTCTACCTTAGGTAACGTTCCAGGTTTTTGATACGTTTCACGCCGGGCAGTGACAAAATCTACTTTTGGTTTAGTCGGATCCGCTGGTGTGACTGTTGCCGTGCCAAACTGTTCATGCACCTGCAGGGAGCCCTCCCAACGTTTTTGCATCTCTTTTGCAACCCGAAGCGCATCTCCTTCCACCACAATGTCAATATCAAAAGTGGGTCGTTTTAGCAGAAGGTCTCTGACTGATCCACCAACAAGATAGGCATGCTTACCACCGACTTCACCGATTTCGTGCAATATGTCTAAAAGCGATTCGGGGATATCAGGTATCATTTTCTTTTCTGAGGGAGGTTCTTGCGCAAGCATTGCTAAAGGATAGCGTCCGTTGCTGCAATCTTATACAAACGCGAAAACGCGGGTCGGCGCACCAGAACTTTTTGCCAACTTTAACGGTGCAATTACCACATAGAAGTGTGTCGGCAGTTGACTCAAATTGCACAAATCTTCTACATGCGGAATGCCGGCTCCAAGAAAAACGAGGTGTGCAGGGGGTAAGCCATCATATATCGGAGGATGTCCTTCCACAGCATCAATACTGCATGCATCTGTGCCGATAACCTTAATTCCTTTTTTAACAAGAAATTCAGCTGCATCCTCACTAAAGCCAATCCATTCGCGATTAAAGTTATCTTGATAGACGAATCTATCCATTCCTGTCCGCATAAAGACGATGCTGTCTGGCGGAATCTCTCCGTTTTCTGTTACCCATGCTTCAACATCTTCCGCAGTCACTGCATCATTCGGTTTCTTAATCGCAGAAAAGTCCATTAACACCGCATGCCCAGTCAATTTTTCCTTCGGAATCTCTGCGACAGTAAACCCGTCTGGATACATCAAGCAGGAAGCATCAATATGTGTGGAGCAGTGACCAGACATATCAACACGGCTTTCAAAGTAACCATCTTTTTCTAATGTTGCCTGGTCATAAATATGCACAGGATCAATCGGTAATTCTCGCGGGCTATTTTCGTCAACCACGTAAGACAGATCCAGCACGTTTTGAAAATCAAGATGCATTTTGTTCTCTCATTCTTTTTATCAATTATAGGTATAGTATAGCACATTTCGCATCACAATTCAAGCAGTAAAAACTATGGGTGTGTAAAGTTTTTGGCATGTGTGTCTGAATCGCGGATTACACGGATGACGCGGAGTCCGCGGATGGGAGATTGGCAAGATAAGTTCCTTTTCAAGAGATTTAGGCAAACTTTGAATAGGCGTTTAGGAGTCCCAAACTTAATAATCTGCGAAATCCGATAAATCCGCATAATCCGCGATTCAGACAACATAAAACGCAAACTTGTGAAAAACAACTCGGCAGCAACAACACCCTTCCGCGTCTTCCGTGAAATCCGTGTGCTCCGCGATTTAGACAACATAAAACGCAAACCTATTGGATATCTATGGGATATCTATTGTTCGCCGCATCGGTTTACCTTCAAATGCGATGCCAGTATCAGATAAAATATAACGTATGAAAAATAAAGAAAAACCTACCCCATCAGAACAGGATACGCGTACCGAAGAAGATAACAAACGCACTATCAATCGACTCCTCAACCTATACGATACAGTGCTGGATGAATGCACCAGCCTCATGCAAGAACCTGAACCCGAGGAGAACCTCACGTACGCAGAGAAACTTGACCTGCTCAAGAAACTCGCTGCTATCGCAAGTCCGCTCATGCAACGCTGGAATATCACACATCAAGGATACGACAGCAGCGTTCGCATGGCACAAACCAAGCAAGACGACAGTAGCACTCCCACGCCACAAGCCAAACCCGCTGAGCGAAACGAGACAAACGAACTCCTCCATGTGAGAGAAATCGAACCAGGTGTGATGGAAGCATTTACCCTCTCCCCATCTGGGGAAGAACAGAACAACGAAATTATCAAAGTCCAAGAAATTGAACCCGATGTGTATGAGGTAATAGACCCACCTGGGCAAAACGGGCCAGTAAATCTTCAGATAGTCCAACGTTACCATCCAGACATGTTAGAGATACTGAAAACAATGATGATCCCGTTCCCAGAGGAAGAGGACGAATCCGAATCGACCGCCTCAGCTGATATGCAGGCTGTCAACCCAAACGCTCCAGATACTTGACGCCAAGCAATAGTTCGGTCTCCTCCGTTAAAAATTTAGCGTTCGTACTGCAGTTTGTCTTGTAGCACAATCTGCCTGATCGGTAGGTTCGGTTAGCAAATCGAACCATAACTGTCAATTTAGGGAGAAATTCATTGGGACAGTGTCTTCAGTCCCGACAAATCATGCAGCATACCACACGCGTATGCTGCCACGCGCATTTGGCGTTGATTTGGTAGGGACGATATGTTTATATGACAAACCTAATATCTGTGAAAATAACAAAAACGGTGAGTTAACTGGTACAAGTCGTTACAATTAAAAAACTTTGGGTTCATGTAAAGAATGAGTGCTAATGAAAAAGTTAAATCTATGTTACCATTGCGTTCATTGAAAGCAACCGCACACACTTTTTACATGAGTGAAATTTTGATGTTTCAGGTTTAATAGGTTTCACGCGAAACCTCCTCTCCATTTTCGTCCCATTGAACCCACAAGCCATCTTTTTCGTCATTTTTATAGGTTCCGTTCTCATACTTTTGACCATTCTCATGCCATCTTGTCCACACACCATTTCTCTCGAAGTTCCTAAAGGTGCCTTTTTCTGAAATTTGCCCGTTCGGGTACCAACTAATATAAATGTTGGGTTTACCTCCCTGGACATGAATAAGAAATCCAATAGCACCAACAGCATTGCCGATTTCGTAAATAACTGGTCCACTCCCTTTTACCCATCCTGTATAGGGATGGTTTTGATTAGGGGCATAAGCCAAATCTTCACCTGAGGGGGTGGAGCGGTTCTGTATGTTGCGATAATCTATCGCTTGGGCAAGAATCCTCTCACGAACTTTCGGGTTCTCCAAGTTAGGCTCTCCACAACCTATGGACATTATAAACACTAAAGAAAATATTGATACCAATTTCATCACTTTCCACACACGGATCACTTCTGCTACAGTACCACTGGTATTCTCTTTTTCTAACAGGATACGCTTAGTAACCATTTTTCCTCCTGAATACGGGTATTAACGTAATTTAACGTGAGTTTGATAATTAAAAACTGGTAAATAGAGAACCCCTTTGTTATTATGAAGTATACCAAATACTTACATAGGAGTTCTCTGATGGATATGATAACACTTTTCTGTGAAGTTGACGACTTTTTTCTTTTGTATGAACAATATCAAGCACAACACCAGTTGCCAGAAATATCCGGAACCCGCAATAGGCGTGGCAGACCTAGGTGCCTTCATCCGAGTGAAGTCATGACGATACTTGTGCTTTTTCATCATAAGCGGTATAAAAACTTTAAAACCTATTATCAGGATTATGTCTGCTGCCACCTGCGTTGGGCGTTTCCAAACCTTGTGAGTTATAGTCGTTTTGTGCAGCTCTCACAAGAGGTATTGGTTGTGTTGTCTATTTTTTTGAACACCCGTTTCGGTGAATGTAGTGGGACTTCCTTCATAGATTCAACACCGCAGTCTGCGGGAGAGACTCCAAGAAAATGGTGTGATACTCATTTACAAGGTGCGTAAGAATATGAAACCTGAACCTATTTCTGATACTGACGCAGCACTTCTAAAAAACGGATGCTCATTGAGTCGGTAAATAAAGAACTCAAAAGCCAGACAGAGGGACAACACACACGGCATAGAAGTCCTGTTAACTTCCAAGTGAACACAGTTGCTGCCTTGATCGCTTATACCTGTCTACAGAAAAAACCTTAAGAAAAAATGCGTAAGTCAATGACAAACCACTATTAGAAATGGTATTACAATTGTTTGGTATATAAAAAGGCGATTGCTTGTCCGAAACAATTGGACAAGCAATCGCCTATCTTCATTTTACAATATTGCGAAACCTATAAATGTTGTGCTAAATCCTATTCACCTTTCCGAATCGTAAGGCGGTAGTGTTTTCCGATCTTCTTGGTGTCAAGAATATCATGTCCATCGTTGGTGAGGCTTTTCGGTACGTTCTCAATCGGTTCACCATCATCAATAGTGATCTCTAAGAGTTGACCGACTTGCATCGTTTCCAACCGAACCTTCGCTTGAACGTAGTTGAACGGGCATGCGACACCTTTCAGATCAAGACTATCAGTGATTTCCTCAACAGGTTTAGTTTCCTTGACAACTTTCGGTTTCGGTGCAGGACGCGATCTACGTGTCTTGCGTCTACTGGCTTCCTCTTCCTCTTGTTTAATACGCATGCGCCCGTAGATGTGATGCGATTCTTCAACAAAGAGGGTCGCTTCTTCTACGCGTCGGTGTGCCAATTCTTGATCAAACGTAGAAGCATCTTCTTCCGTTGCCTTAAACAGGTGTGCCCCGTATCCTGCAAAGAAGTTACCGGTATCAAAGAAATGGGTTTTGAATTCATTGACAGTCGTTGCATCGTCAATGTATTGCAAGCCAACAGTCGTCAGGAGTCCATCGGCAGCTCGGATCATTGCCTCAAATGCCTTATCGGCACAAACTTGGTAAGTCCCTTTTTCCAAACTCAAGCCGGATTCATAGATAAGACGATCTGCTTCTTCTAATTTCATGGAGACAAGTGCTATCACCTCTCCAGCACACTCACCGACACCAGTTTTGAGTTGGTAATCTTTCGTGTCGCCCGTGTCCACGTAAAATTCCGGTGCTTCTTCATAAGAAGGAATTTTATCGTATTTGGACAACATGGTTTTGATTTCCGCTTTACCGAGTCGTCCGACGTAGTCAGTGAAGGATTCCTCATCTTGCTTTTCATCAACATATTTTCCAGTCAATTCTTCAATGAATGCAGGAATAAAATTGCCATGAATTTTTCCAGTAGCAAGTCCGTAAGAACTGGCGTTTTCTACCATGTGTCCACCGAGTAGCACCTGGTATATGGGGGCGTTCCGTCCCTCTATTCGTTTAGTAGAACCGAAGAACCCAATGTTAGCAATGTGGTGCTGTCCGCATGAGTTTGGGCATCCACTAATCTTGATTCGGAAGTCCTCAATCTCATTATGCATACCTGCTTCAATGAAGTGGTTTCGCAGATGTGCTGCCAGACCACGCGAAGAAGAAACACCAAGTTTGCATGAATCAGTACCAGGGCAAGCCACAATATCTACTAAGGATTCAGCTCCTGGATCTCCCAGCCCGATTGCTTTTAATTCCTTATAGAGTGCTGGTAAATCTGTCATCGTAACCCAGCGGAGTACAATGTTCTGTTCCACTGTAGCACGGATCGTGTCTTTCACATATTTACGGGAAATGTCTGCCAAAGCACGTGTTTGGTCAGCAGTAATATCTCCCAGTGGAAGCGTGATTGTTACAAATGCGTATCCGGGCTGTTTCTGTAAGCGGATATTAGATTGATACCACTCATCAAACCCTTCAGGTTTTGAAGCACCGTTCAACTGTGTCGGAGGTTTGAGCGGGCTCTCATTGAAAGCATCTAAATTGTCAAGATATGCGGTCCATTGTGGGTCGTGGCGAAGAGTCTCACGTTCTTCATAGACCATTTTGCGAAATTCTTCAATGCCATGTTTTGCAACGACAAACTTCAGACGTGCCTTATTTCGATTTCTGCGTTCACCTAAACGTGTAAAAACTCTGCAGATTGCCTGTGAAACGGGTAGGAGTTCTTCTGCGGGGAGGAATTCATCAAGGACCTTCGCCTGATGTGGGACCGCACCGAGTCCACCGCCGACATAGAATTTAAAACCCTTTTTGATTTCACCGTCAACTTCTTTGACAGCAGCAACCGCGCCGATATCGTGCATGCTTGCTAAGCCACATGCGTGTTCTTCACATCCAGAAAATGCGATTTTGAACTTTCGTCCGAAATTTTCTGCGTCTGGGTGTCCTAATAGGAACGCAGACAGAGCCTTAGAATAAGGCGTTACATCAAACGTTTCATCTTCGCAAACACCACTGATGGGGCATGCTGTGACGTTTCGGACAACATTACCGCATGCTTCCTTTGTTGTGATGTCAACACTTGCGAGGCGCCGCATCAACTCAGCGGTGGTGTTGATGTCTACGTAATGATATTGCACATCTTGACGCGTTGTAATGTGAATGATGTTATCCGAAAATTCTTCAGCTACATCTGCTAACATTTCAAGCTGTGCTGCTGTGAGTCCACCAAATGGAATTTTGACACGGATCATTTGTGACCGATCATCGCGCTGTCCATAAACGCCGCGCCGAAGTCTAAATTCAGTAAAGGTTGCCTCTTCCACTTGACCGGCTTGGAACCGACCAAGTTGAATCTCATAAATTTCAATTTCGCGGGCAACATCAGCAGGGATAGCAGATGCATCATAAGCTCCCGCGTATTCAATAGCCATTCTATACTCCTTAAAATAACCTCATATTCATTGGTGTATTAATCAATGTTCGACAAACTATTATTTGGGTAAAACTTGAAAGACAACAGTGATAAAGCGTTGTGTACTGTTGGAAACCTTTTATTAAATTAAATAGTATACTTTAAAAAACAATTAAAATCAAGTGTAATTTTACATTTAATCTTTTGGTGCATCTCCCCAATCCGGAATTTGGAGTAGTTCACCATCTTTAAGAGCCGATTCATGCGCTACAAGTCCCGGTGCACAATACCGAACCGCTTCCCACACGTTGATACGCGGTAGGCGTTGTCGATTGACTGAATCCACAAATTCATGCACCAGAAAAGCATGTGAACCACCGTGTCCACCTAAATTATTTACAAGTTCTTCTGGGAGGTATTCGTGCATCTGTGTAGGTTGGACGATCTCCCTTTCATTTTTACTTGCCCAAACACACCCCGCAAGATTCTGTTCGTAACTCCCTTCTGTTCCATAAATACCGCTGACACGTTCGGATCCGGGGTGTCCAATCCGTCGAAATTCACAGATTTGCATTGTCGCGCCGTTGCTCATCGTGAACAAACCGACCTCATTAGAAAACTGGTTTTTGTAGATTGTGTCTAACCGAAACCAATCATCGTTGGGATAGATATATCCTTGTGCGGAAACCGAAGTGGCATGGGCATTCATCACAGAGATTGGAAAACAGGTTGAGTGCGTTGGATAATACATCGGGATAAAACCGGTTTTATCTCTACCCCATTGATCACCCCATCGGTTCTTTAGCACATCGTATAGTCCGTGGTCCATATCGTGGAAATACTCAGCTCGACAGTGCACAAACTCACCAAACGCACCTTCCGCCGCTTTCTGCCGACAAAAAGCTGTCTCTGGACGGAAATAACTTGTCTCACCGTTCATGTAGGTCATGCCAGTCCGTTCAACTGTTCTAATCAGCTGTTCACATTCATCTAACGACACTGCAGCAGGGACAGCGGTGTAGACGTGTTTTCCTGCTTCCATCGCTTGGATTGCTTGTGGTGCGTGCATCCAATGTTGTGTGATGATGACAAGTGCATCTAAATCCGATTTGCAGATATCGTCAAGATTTGAATACGTCTCCGAAATCTCAAACTGCTTTGCCCATTTTGACAACCGGTCTTCATGTAAATCGCATAGGGCAAGTCGATGTACATCTGGATGTGCTTTATAAGATTGGATAAACGAGGGACCGAACATCCCTAAGCCGACCATTCCGACACTAATACTCATTTGATTATTCCTTTTTCTATGATAGAACCTAAGTTGTCATGTAAGTAACACAAACTATGGTGAAAAATACAAATAATTATACACTTACCTCCCACGGTAGGCGAGGTTTCCTAACCTCGCTGGTGCAGAGTGTATAAAAAATTCTAAAATCTACTATAAATGAAGTTTAAGAAAATAAATCGGTAATGTGGCGAGGTCAGGAAACCTCGCCAGCAGCAGGGTCCACCTGCATTGGGCATAAAAACCGCATTAAAAAATAAATCGTCATGAGTGTGCCTACTACTATTAAGGGTCAATCTGTTGATAAAACTGCTTCTGGCCATCTTGGATAGTGAAAATCACCGCACTTTTAGTAGGATGACGGTTTTCATTATAGCGAGTGATACTCGTTGCACCAATATAATTTTCAGTCGCAGCGAGTTGCTCACGTATTGCATCTGGATCCAGACTACCTGCACGTTCTATCGCTTCAAAAAGCAATTTGACCGCATCATAACTTACAGCGACACCGCCAGTAGGTGTTGCTTCATAGATAGACATGTAAGTATCAACAAAAGCGCGTGCATTCGGTTCGTTTGTATCGGGCGAAAAATGACCGCTGAAGTAACTACCTTCTATCTCAGCATTTTCGTCAGCAAACAGCAGTTGACTATCCCATGAATCTGCGCCGAGGAAAACTGTGGGTTCACCATCAGCATTTTGCAACGGAACTGCTCGTGCCTGCTGTGTAATATCGGCAATGTCTTGAACAAAACCGGCTGTAAAGAGCGCATCAGGTTTCATTTCAGCGATTTGTGCCAACTGTTCTGTAAAGTCTGTTGTACCACTTTCAAAGAACACATGAGCAACGACCTTTCCACCGAGGCCGTTGAAATTGGAAGAAAAGAAGTCGGATATTCCTTCCGTATAAAGGTCGCCTTTTCGTGTTATAATCGCAGCGGTTGAGATACCGAGTTCCATTTTGGCAAATTGTGCCATGACAGCACCTTGAAAGCTATCTGTGAAGGATGCCATAAACACAAAATCACCAGCTTGTGTGACATTTGGGTTTGTTGCAGTTGTGGTAACCATCGGTATCCGATGTCTTTGTGCAACAGGACCTACCACAGCAGCGTGAGAAGAACGATTCGGTCCGATCAACGCGACGACCTCGTCTTCAACAATCAGTGACTCAGCAAGTTGAACAGAGACCTCTGGGACCGCCTCTTCGTTAATATGACCAATCAATTCAACAGGCATACCAAATAGCCCGCCTTGCTGATTAATTTCTGTTACTGCCATTTCCGCACCGTACGGGTAGGTGATACGTTGCCCAGCAACGATAAAACCGATTTTTACCGTTGGTTCAGGTGCGGGTGCCAGAACCTTTTTGACGTTGTCACATCCAATGAATATTAACACTAATAAACTTAAACAAAATGTTGCTATTGATTTCTGCATATAAAGTTCCTTTGTTCACCGACCCAAAATTAAGGGTCGATCTGTTTGTAGAATTGCTTTTCTCCATCTTTGATGGTGAAAATTACAACACTTTTCGTTGGGTGTCGTTTTTCGTTATAATTGGCAATCGTTGTTGGGCCGATGTAGTTTTCCGTCGCTGCTAACTGTGCCCGGATCGCTTCACCGTCAAAACTTCCCGCCCTCTCAATGGCCTCAAAGAGGACTTTTGCTGCATCGTAACTGACAGCGTGCCCCCCGAATGGTAATTCCTTGTACGCTTCTTGATAGGTTTCTACAAATGCTTTCACGCTTGGTCTATCGGATGCATGAAAAAAATGTCCAGTAAAAAAGCAGCCATCGATTTCAACATCTTCGTTATTGAGCAAAATCGGGTTATCCCATGTATCTGTACCCAGAAGAAGTGTCGGTTCACCAACAGCATTGCGTAACGGGAAGTCTCTCGCCTGTTGTATTATATGCACAAGTTCTGTGACCCATCCAGCAATGAAAAGAGCTTCAGGGTTCATCGCTGCAATGGTGTTCAGGTGGTCAGTAAAGTCAGTATCCTTAATTTCATAGAACTCGCTTGCAACAATTCTACCGCCAGCGTCAGTGAAACTGGTAATAAAGAATTCAGATAGTCCTTCAGTATAGATTTCACCACTTTGGGTGAGCACTGCAACAGAAGTCAAACCGAGCTCCTCTCTCGCAAACCGTGCAATCATAGCCCCTTGATATTCGTCGGTGAAGGATGCCATGAACATGAAATCGCTCGTCTCTGTTAAGGCAGGGTTTGTTGCTGTTGTGGTAATCATCGGCAATCTGTGTTCTTGGACTAATGGCCCTATTGGAATAGCTTGTGCAGAACGGTTGGGACCGAGAAGCGCAACAATGCCATCGTCGAAAATCATTTTTGATGCCGCTGCAACCGCAGCGTCAGGTGTAAGGATTCCAACCTCGGTTACCAGACTAACAGGCATACCGAGTAAACCACCATTTCTGTTTATTTCGGACACCGCTATTTGGGCACCGTTTGGATATGTCACCCGGCTCCCCGAGGCGAGGAACCCAATTTTAACCGTGTTGATGGGCTCTGGGGCAACGACTGTTTCTGGGACAACCACCTTTTGGACTCTTTCACACCCTACAAGTGCGACTAACAGTACGAAAAGACTCGTTACTGTCAAAAATTTGTGCATGATATAAGTCCTTTCTAAAAAATAATTTGCTTTGTTTTAGATTTTTGCTACAATGTTATCAAGCAATTAAAAACAATTGGGCAAGTATCTGAGGACAACGCATATCCTCATCTATAACTATTATCCTTTAATTTTTAAAAATAAACAAGTTTTTTTATGTAACATATATCTACTATGGAAAGTTTGATCACAGTGATTGGTCGTGGGCATTCTGGAACACGCGCCATTTCACATACGTTGTACGCCAGCGGTGTTTATATGGGTAGCCAACTCAATCCGTCTGGTGATAAGATTCCGCCGCACGCAATGTACGATGCATGCCGCGTGATGGCGAAATATGTTAAGTGGAAAGGCGGGTTATCGTGGAATTTCGATCCGTTGTGGACGATGCCGATTGACCCTGAGTTTGAGCAGCTCATCAATACCTATTTATCGGATGTGCTGCGTGACAAGTCCGAAAATAAAGGCTGGAAGATACCAGAGACGACCCTTGTGTATCCCTGGATAGCGCGTATGTTTCCAGAAATTCGTTTTATCCATTGGATTCGTGACCCAAGGGACTGTATCTTGGGTAGCCACAAAACAGATAATTTACGCGACTTTGGTATTGATTATCAACAGACTGATGATATTTACGAAAGACGTGCGATTTCTTGGTATTATCAATATCAGTTGATGAAAGCGACACCGAAACCGAAACATGTTATCCACGTACGTTTTGAGGATTTTGTGCTAAAACAGGAGGAAACACTCAAACGGCTTGAAGTATATTTAGGCATCCCGTTAGGACGGATTATAGTGCGTCCGGAGACGGTTGCACGTTGGAAAAGAGTTGATAAGTCCTGTGCGCTGCCGTTTGAGTTTTTACGTGAAGCGATTGTTGAAAACGGTTATTCATTAACAGCAGATTAACCATAAAGAAAATCAGTGAGGAACTATTATGCCCAAAAATGGAATTTACCAAGTTGGACTCGTTGGCACTGGCGGAATTGCCCGTGCCCATGGCAACGCGTGTCAAGATGCACCGAGTGTTGAATTAGCAGCAATCCATGATGTATCGGAAGGCGCATTAGCCGGTTTTGGTGAGCAATTCAATGTTGCCCCCGAAAATCGTTACCTCTCTTTAGATGAGATGTTAGATTCAGAGGATTTGGATATTGCAGTTATCTGCACGTGGGGAGCATTTCACGCTGAAGTTGGCATAAAAATATCCGAATCCCGTCAAGTGAAAGCGATTTTGTGTGAAAAACCTTTCACATCAACAGCTGCGGAAGCGGAGGCGTTTGTTGGTGCTGCCCAAGAAAACGGTATTCTCGTCGCAGAAGCGTTTAAGTTTCGTCACCATCCGATGCACATAAAGGCGAAAGAAATGATCGACTCTGGTGCAATCGGAGAATTCATGACGCTCCGCAGCACTTTCTGCACAGGTGGTGGCGGGGGCGGTCCCGAAACACGGAAACCTGAAGCAAATTGGCGATTTAATAAAGCGAAGGGGGGTGGGAGTATTTATGATTTGGCGTGCTACAATATCCACCATGCGCGATTTATGTTCGGTGCTGAACCGATTCGAGTCTCCGGTGCTTCTCAAGCAGGATTAGAAGTTGATGATGCCTCTTATCTATTGTTGGTTTTCCCAAATGAAAAAACCGCACAGATTTCTACCGGCTTTAATTGTGCTGGTGGACAGTATGCAGAGATGACAGGACTGGGTGGCATGCTTCGAATTGATGCCGCATGGAATAATAGTGGTTCTCCAGTTAAAATTGTGCTACAGAATAGAGAAGGTCATCAAGTGATTGATATTGATCCTGTTAATCAGTTTGCTATGCAACTTGAGCACATGTGTGAATGTTTGAAAACAGGTCAATCGCACCGTATTTCACCGGAAAGCTGCGTAAATCAGATGCGCGTCATTGATGCTGCTTTTGAAGCTATGGCAACTGGACGAACGGTTGAATTGGGATAGAATCTTTTCATAATATAACCTAAGTTGCTACCGAATATGCACAAACTGAATGAAGATTAATTTATCAGGACTTACGCATTCCCCGTTGATAAGGGGGGTAGGGGGGTTAAAAAGGCGTAATTTCAAGTATTCAACCCCCTAAATCCCCCTTATCAAGGGGACTTTAAGAAAACTGCGTAAGTCCTGATTTATTAACGGTCCTTTTCGGTCCGCACGAAACAAGCGTCCCCTGCTGCTGGCGAGGCGGGGAATCATGCAGCATGCCACACGGGGAATGCCAACAGGCATTCATACCGTTGATTTGGCGCATGCTGCCACGCGCATTCATACCGTTGATTTCTTCCTAACCTCCAAAACACTCCATCGAACAGTGCATTATAATAAAATTCAAAATATGTGAACATTTCAATCAACAACAATCCCCGCACCATAACGCTGGCGAGGCGGGGAATGACTAAATGGCATTCATACCCGGGGAATGACTAAAGACGAATGCGCGTACGGCATTCGCCATGATTCATACCGTTGATTTCTTGATTTCTTCCTAACCTCACCAATGTCCAGGTAATTGTGGATTTCACTATAAAATCCGCGAAATCCGGGGAATCATGCAGCATGCCACACGGGGAATGCCAACAGGCATTCATACCGTTGATTTGGTGAAATCCGCGATAATCCGCGATTCAGACAACACACATGCAAAAAACTTTACACACCCAGCAACATTTGCTCTCTTTTACCTTGACAATCCCTTAAATCAATGATATAATAGATTATTAAACTAAAATAGATACAATGACCTTCAGCGAAGGGAAAATAAATGGCAAGCACACCGAGGTTAGTCGTCGAAGTCTTTGAACATGTCAATTTTCATGGACGCAAGATAACCCTCGTAGAATCCATACCGAATACAACAGAAATAGGCGCCCAGGACGTAATCTCTTCTATTAAGATATACCAAGGGCCCGGTTTCACTGCGTCTCCGAACTACAAGGCAATTTTTCATGAACATGCCAATTATAAAGGCAGGCGATTGGTCTTAGCACCAGGATTCTATCCAAACATCCACGAGATACCTTACAATTTCGGTGATGCGATTACAGCTATAAGTTTTAGTCCAGCTGCACATCCGACCCCGCCAGTGTATGGAGCAGTTCCTGTTATCATAGAAGTGTTTCGCGATGTGGATTTCAGCGGTCAGCGGAGTCTTATCATGCGCGATGTCAGTTCAATGTTCGAAATCGGCATGAATGATATGATCTCTTCTGTCCGTATTCAGCGCGGGCCGAATTTTCCTTTTAGTGGATGCCATATCATCTTCTACGAACATGTCAATTTTGAAGGACGTAGGATCAACTTAGACTTAAACTCTCGCGAATTCCAGAAGTCCGTCAGGAATCTTCGCGAGCTACCCCACTCACAATCGTTTTCCGACATCATGTCCTCCATAAAGATTGTGCCGTTAGGTGTCTTTCGCGTGCTAATTGTTGTAGGTGATAATCTAACGGGCGAACCCGCTGTTTTGCAATCTCTCACGACGCTTGAAGGTTTAGAATTTCAATATACAACAGTCCATATTAACGATAATCCTGATAACCGAGGCGACCCGAATAATGCTGTCAAACTCTCTAACGTTACGCTCTCCAATTATGATATTATTTGGTTCACTTGGTTTGCCACCGGGCATGACGGAGAGTATTTCGTTGAAGACGCGGATGATGCAATCAAAGACTTCGTTAGAAAAGGGGGTGTCGTGTGGACATCCGCTATGGATAACAATATCGTCCCACCTGATGGAGTCCACGCATCTGAAACGGCATGGCGTGGTGACTGGCTACCTGTAGATCGTCATCCTATTGACGTCATTGATGCTGAAGACGCCAACGTTACGATTACCGAGGATGGGCAAAAAACCGGTATGTTTACATGGCCCCATAAGATCAATGTGGATAATTTGGTCACAGATGACCATTGGGTTACCAATGACCCAAGTTATCAAAAGTTGGTCGTTAGAGAAGACAATGGCGGCCCAATCGGCATCCAGTTACAGTGGGGGGACGGATACTACGTCGGTTTTGCCGTAGATACACGGGACGCTCATAAAACCGCTGTCGCGAAACCTTTAATTGAAAATACACTCTGTTATCTTGCAAGTCTCGCGTGGCAAACCTCTCCACGCCAACCCCTTAAGGGACGTTATAGGACAAGCCAGAACAATGATATAATGTTCCAATAAAAACATTTTTTGAAACGTAGAGTTTTACCATAGGAGAAATTAATGCGTCTCATTCTTGCTGTTATATTTCTAATTGTCGTTGTATGTGCCATCGGGTATTTTGCCTATAATTTTCTGATGCCAGATGGTGATCCGAATGGTGATCAGAACCAAACCAACGAATCTAATGTGTTGCGCTGGATGGGTGTTATAGCCGTTGTCTTATTTGGAGCTTTGACTGTTAGTGTATTATCCGTTATCCGCTATAGGATACCGAAAGCAGATATCGCCTTGGTCAGAACAGGTGGTGCGAGAGAGAAGATTCGTATCACTGGTGGTCTCTGGGTTAACACGATTATCCATGAAATCAAAGAGATCTCCCTCAACACCATGCGAATTGAGGTGGTTCGCGAAGCCACTGAATCCTTAATTACCAACGATTTCAACCGAGCCGACGTTGAAGTCGTTTTCTATATTAAGGTTAATCCTGATGACGATGAAATATTAAAAGCTGCCCAAGCTCTCGGCGATAAATCCATGACGCCAGAAACTATCCGTGAATTAATTGAACCAATGTTGGATGGTGCGTTAAGAAGCGTCGCTGCCGAAAGTGAAATTCAAGAGCTTCTACAGAAACGCCTTGAATTCGCTGACAACGTTCAAGATGCTTGCGGGGAAAATCTGAAACTCCATAATGGATTGACACTTGATACCGTTTCCATTATCCAGGTTGATCAAACGCCTATGGAAATGCTCAATCCCGACAACCGATTTGACGCTGTCGGTATCCGAGAAATTACTGAAATCACTGCTGAACAAGAGCGAGATAAAGAGGCTGCCATTAAAGCGAAAGAAGTTGCCATCGAACAAATTAATGTTGAAGCCCGTATTCGGATCCTTGAAGCAGAACAAGAGCAAGCATGGGCAGAATCTGATCAACAGAAAAATATTGCTGTCTATGCTGTAGAACGTGAAGCTGAAACCATTATAGTTCAGTTTGAAAAGGAACAGGTCGTTCAAGAACGTGAATACGAAATGAAGTTGGAGGTTGAACGCGCCCGTATCGCTCAGGAAGAGGGTGTCCAATTACGAGAAGTTGAGTTAGAATTGGAAGTTCAGACTGCGAAATTTGCGCAAGAACAACAAGTAGAACAGCGTGAGATTGAGAAGAACCTCGTCGTTGAAACCGCACAAATTGACCAAACCAAAGTTGTGCAGCTTGCTGAAATTGCACAGCATCTCGTTGTTCAAATGGAGAAAATTGAACAGGAACAGACAATTGAAGTTCGCGAAATAGAGAAGCAGCTGATGGTAGAAAAAGCACGCATCGCTCAGGAAGAGGGTGTGCAGTTGCGGGATGTTGAGCGAGACTTAATTGTGCTGACTGCGAAGTTCGCCCAAGAACAACAGGTGCAACAACGTGAGATTGAGAAGAACCTCGTCGTTGAAACCGCACAGATTGACCAAAACAAACAGGTGGAACTCACAGAGATCGCCAAGACGTTAGCCGTTGAAGTCAATAAAATCGGTATGGAACAACAGGTACAAGAGCGTGAGTTTGAAAAACAACTCTTCGTAGAAAAAGCCCGTATTGTTCAGGAAGAGGGTGTTGAATTGCGAGATGTTGAACGAGACTTGACTGTGTTGACTGCGAAATTTGCGCAAGAACAACAGGTGCAACAGCGTGAGATTGAAAAGAACCTCGTCGTTGAAACCGCACAGATTGACCAAAACAAGCAGGTGGAACTTACTGAAATCAATAAGTTGTTGACGGTGGAACAGGCCCGTATCGGTCAAGAATTACGTGTCGCGCTTACTGACGAAGATAGAAAGATCGATGTTGCTAATAAACAGCAGCTTACAGCACTTGCCGAGAAAGAGCAGTTAGAGGCTGAGGCAGAACGCATGGGGGCGGAAGTCAATGTTACTGCTACCGAACAGATAAAAGGTGCCGAATGGCAACGTGATGTTGCAATCCTCGGAGCCGAAGCACAGGCACAACCAATTGAACGTCTTGCAGATGCTGTGTTGTCGGAAGCACGAGCCAAAGCACAGGGCGAAATGGCGGAATACGAAGCACGGAATGTCGCTGAACAACGTGTCCTTGTCCAAGAAGCTATCCTGGAACTGATTGAAGAAGCTCCCGATATTATTGAACAAATGATGCGTCCCGTAGAGCAAATTGATAGCATCAAAATTCTTGATATGGGCAACAATGATGGCAAGGGCGGTATCAACCGAAGCAGCATGGGACGGTTTGCAAATACGCTGCTTGACACAGGTGCGATTTCACCGATGCTCAAGGAACTTTTTAACTTTGCCGATGTGGATGCCGGACAAATCGCAGACAAAATCGCAGAATATCTCGCTGATCTGGTTAACCGCCCAAGTGACGCTCCCGAAGTGCATGTAGATGTAGATGTAGATGCTGAATAAATCACAGAACGTCTCGTTAACAGTTTTGTTTATAGTAAATTGTATTGATTTAAAAGTAGCAGGCACGCTCTGCGGGAATGCCTAAAGGCGAATGCGCTTATGGCATTCGCCATGATTCATACCGTTGATTTGGTGCCGTCCGCCACACATTCTTTGGGATATGGACAGCACACGACGTGTGCCTACTACTTTGCATATCGATTTATCGGAGTTGAAAACACCTCCCGCAAGAGGTTGTGTTCCTTAAATTGACGGTTATGGGTAGACTTGCGAAACCCGCCAAATGCCAAAAGCGCATTCATAGCGTTGATTTGGTAGGGACGATATGTTTATAAAAAACGTTGTCCCGTCACTTAAGCCATGCGCCATCAGAGATTTTCTAAAACACAAAAACGTACCAAACAGCACAGATGCCGGACATGTCGTTCCGGTAATGGGAAACGTGCATGCCCAGCTCTCAGTAACATGATAATTTGCCCAGAATGTTGTAGTGCCAAACGGGCGAAAATACCCGGATGTGACCATCGTTGTAAATACTATAGCCCCCTCATAGTGAAAAGCAGAAAAGTTGCCTCGCCTGAATACCCACTCCACTTGTGTCTTGTCAGTCGTTCACGAGATACCGGCATGCTTATTGTTGTCGGCACCCGCAAGAGGCCTGACGGAAATCTGAAAGCCATGTTTCTTCTCCTGGACCTCTGGAAAAAAGGAGTCCGAGATTGCTTTTACGATGCAAACCTTTCCGAAAAACAATTTGAACGCGCATGTCAACGGTTCGGCAATAGTTATACTGAACCAGAACAAGCACTGCCAGAAGAGGAAGAAGATATTGAGCGAGAAGAAAAAAATGTTACACAAGAATTAATTCGTGTCCCAAGAAATACACTTATCATTGAAGCAGAAACTGCAATGCATTTTGATAACGGTGTGACGATTGTAGACGAGGCAGAAGCCTCTAACGGCAAAGCCATTGACAGCGCCAGAGGGGCTCGCAGTATTTATGACATTTACATCCCAAAAACTGGCAAGTGGTACGTATGGATTCGCACTTTTTATAAATCGGGTAGTCAAGACTCTTACTGGATAGGTATTGAAGATGTAGAGCCTTATCCTTGGGACGAACAAGGCGGCCCGAATGCAATCAAAATTTGGGCAGTTCCCGGCGACAACTCTAAATGGAACCGTTGGATATGGGATACTTCAACACATCCACTCGGAAAGTCAATCCCCGGTTATTTTAACGTCAAACGACGCGGCTATTACCGCGTCTGGTCAAAAGGCAGAGAACCAGGGACACGGTTAGACCAAATCCTACTCACACGTTCTCGCAGATTTAACCCCGAAACCGTCTCCGAAGGCAAATCGATTCCCCTCAACACAGAGCCCCACCCGTACGAACCCGCAACCTTTGAAGAGTGTCAAAAATTAATTCGCCATGCAGTAGAAATTTCAAAAGCTGTTGAGACCGAGTTTCCATGGGAATTTAAATACTGGCTCCATGACATCTGGGGGGATATCAGAAAATTTCCTGAACCTGAGGGTTCGCTCTATAAATGCCAAAAATGTGACGCAGATTTGCCCGACCAAGCAGTGGACCTCATTAAACAACACGCCCATTCTGATGACATCCAATTTTATATCTTATGCAGGAAATGTGGTGGTGAATTTGATTAACAGGTCTTCTGCATTTATCATGCTCTGCTTGGGATGTCTCCTCACGGCTACAACATTTAGTCTTGCTGCTCCCCCTAACCCTTATCTCTATTTTGACATCGATCCGGTTACCGGTGAAATGAAACCGAAACCTTCCGCGGGGCAGAATTCTGAACTCAGCACCTCAAAATATTTACAAGCGTTGGATGGTTGTTGCTTCGCAAGAGAACAGAGTGTCCTACAACCGGATGGCATCGAATATGTCCTTGCCCTCAAAATCGATTTCAGTGACCAACCCGGCAAAAGAACCAGCGCGGAATTCAACGAATACCTATTTGCAGAAACCGGTGTCTCCCTAAAAACCTACTTTCGCGAAAATTCTTACGGACAGATGGATGTGCAGCCGGGCCCTGCAGGCGGCGTTTTGCCCGCAGGCAACAAATGGATTCGCGCACAGAAACCGATGCGTTATTATGGGGAAGGATTAAGAAATGTCGCACGTTATCAGGAGTTAATTGCAGAAGCGTGTCGTGCTGTAGACGCAACCGTCGATTTTTCAAAGTACGACCGCGACAAAGACGGAGTCGTTGATCATCTCTTTCTCATTCATGCGGGCAATGACGAAGCAACCACTGATCAGGATTTCGATATCTGGTCAATCTTAACACCAAATGTCAATGTTATCGTTGATGGTGTCCGAGTTGATACCGCCATCGTTGTCGCAGAAGAACCGGATTTTGATAAACCTCACTTAGGTATCTATTTTCACGAATTCTTCCACGACTTCGGCGCGCCAGATGTTTACCAACCACACTTCACAGGCCCTCGCGATCACAAGTGGGGTTTGATGGGAAAATTCGGTCCGTTCCAAGGTCCAGTGGACGGCACTGTCGGAAATGGATTAGCACCCAGCCATATCATGGGGTATCTAAAATGGGACTTTGATGCCCGCCCAGAAAATGGGCGCGTTGGTTGGATTAAACCTGTTAACATCACTCAAAGTGGTCAGGTATCTATTCCAGCATTTGAGCTGTCACCCAAAACAGACAAACTTTTCAAAATTGATATTCCACATACGCGGGAAACGCGTGCTACGACTAACAAAGAATTTTTTCTCATTGAAAACCGGTACAAAGCCGCCGGGGCTACCTTTGATACCTATTTACCCGAATCTGGCATCCTCATTTGGCACATTGATGAGACACAGGTGCGTGACCTTGGTAGTTATATTGCCACACAACAAGTATGGCTTGAAGACCCAAATGATCCCGAACACCTCGGCATTCATCCCGATGATCCGGACATTATAGATATTACAACCATTACTGAAGGCGCAGCCTACTCTGCAAATGATCACCAAACAGCGTTCACCCCAGGAACCCTGCCCAACAGCAGTGCAAACAATGGAACACCAACCGGTATATCTATCACTAATATTGGTCCTGAAGGTCCGGTCATGAAGATACTCGTTTCATTTGGTGATACTTATGAACCGAACAATACCGTAGAAACAGCGTTTCCTATTTTCTACGGTCAACCATACTACTCCTTTTTATATGATGCTTCGGATACCCAGGATTCTTATAAAATTGAAGCTGCTCGCGGTGTAACAGTCCGCGCAACACTATCAGATTTTCCAGCAAATCTGGATTACCGTCTGTCCCTTCGGACAGCTGATGAGACGTTAGCAATGGGTGAAAAAGCAGCTGATCTACTCGGTTACCAAATTCTTTACCAATCCCCTACTCAACAGATGTTATATCTCGTAGTAACATCTAATAGCGGATTCAGTAGCGTTGCGTCATATAAATTATTCGTAGAACAACTTGACCCTGAATCTTTTGCGCTTACACAGACCCGTGTTTACCCGAACCCTTTTCGTCCATCTGCATCGAAAATGACGTTTGCGTATCAACTCTCTGCCTCCCAGTCCGCAGATACCGTGTCCCTTGAAATCTTCACTATCAAAGGAGAGAAGGTCTATAGTAAAACACAGGAAAATGTATTTGCCCCTGAAAAATTTCAGTGGGACGGTTCAAACCTCCGTGGAACACCACTCGCTGCAGGCATCTATATTTACCACATCGCTGCAACACAAGCAGATACGGTTGTCCAACAAATTGGCAAATTTAGTATCCTCAGGTAATTTATTTAATTCTGGGACGCGTCCACTTCAAATAAAACTCTATTATCTTGTTGACGAAAATTTGTGGGTATGGTATCTTAAAGTCACGTCTTATGACAAACAACTAATTAAGCTGCCATTTTCATGAAGATTAATTCATTAATTCGGTCATTTTCTGTCCCATGCAGGCGCAACTCGCTGCTGGCAAGGCGGGGAATCATGGCGAATACCATACGGGGAATCATGGCGAATACCATACGGGGAATGCCATACGCGCATTCATACCGTTGATTTGGCGTATTCGCCCAATGGCATTCATACCCGGGGAATGACTAAACGTCATTCATACCGTTGATTTCTTGATTTCTTGATTTCTTCCTAACCTTGCCGAATTGCCGATTTATCTTCTTAATCTTCATCATAATAGCAAACAAGGAGGCAATTTTATCTATGAAATGGTTTAATAGGCAAACAAAATCTTGCGTGAGTGCGTTAAGATATGTAGGAAGGCGTTCATGCCAAAATAGGCAAATTAAGGTACAACACGGAAATTGGGCACTACTGAATCTGGGGATGCTTTTTTTGTTAGGACTTATCGTATCAGGTTGTGGTGGGCAGTCCTTAACAAGTATGTCTCCAATTCAGCCAGTACATAATATCGCAGATGCTTTAAATGATCCTTCCCCTGAAGTGGTTATTCCAGCAATTCCTTCCGAAGACCTGGCAAAGCCTGTTTTAGATAAGCATGGACTACAAACAGTCGGTTTTCGCCTGGCCAAGGTGAACGAGGCAAACACTAAAGCATTAACATATATGCTTGCTTTTCCAGAGTACGCTTATTCTATTGACGATTGGAATAGTTTTTTGACAGATTGGGCAGAGGTGGAACCACAGATTGAATTACCCAAGCAAAACGAAGACAGGAAAAGAGTGAACGTCATACTTGTCTCAGATCATCCGCAGGCATTTCAAACACATGCAAAACAGAATATTCTCACCAGCACACAAGATGGAATTACCGTTTCCATCTGTTATTGGCGTAGAGCAGATCTGGATCGGAAGTATAATCGTGGGAACGCCTTTTCTCCCTTTTACGAGACTGAAACACTCAATCAAGGGGACAAAACGGATGTGTATTACGTGCAAATTACCAACCACCGAACTGAACACATCATCTTTGATCCAAAAAAATGCACAGTAGTTGACCAGGGTGAAAACGTCTACCCAGGTCTTAATTACGAAGATTTAAGGCTACGGTTCTCTTATATGTCACGTGCCTCTGGGCTTTATGTCACAAACGGTCTTGAAAAAGCGAAAGAGATTTTGCTTGAAAAGCGAATGCCTATTGTAGAGAGGCAAGTCGGGGCACATCGCACCGGTGTTGAGTCCGGAAAGAGTGTAGAGGGTTTCGTCCCATTTACACAGGTAAAACGAAATGCCGCTGAACTTACCGTCATTCTGCCAATTGAAAAAGCCCCGCCTTCCGGAGGGGCACAGCGTTACCAAACCGTAGAATTTAAGTTTCCGTTTACCCACAGCAGAGGGGTTCGGATTGTACAACCTGCGCCCCAACGTTATTGATATACTTCCCAACTGAGGTCGTGATAGGTTCGGTTTCCTAAACGCATGAAGCGGTTCGGAAACCCCCTGCTGGCGAGGTTTCCGAACCTCGCCACATTATCGATTCAACTGCAAAGACGTTCGGTGTGAATAACCACATCGAACGTCTCTGTTTTAGAAAGTGGAAAATTGCCCTACAAAGCAGAGAACCCGAAATTTAGATAGAGGTGTGCATAAATAATTCCGATGTTAAATATGCGTTTAAAGGTAGTAGGCACACG
>JAPPES010000015.1:13857-29036 GCA_028824125.1 Candidatus Poribacteria bacterium | reverse complement strand
AAGCTCGCTCCTACAAGAAGAAAATCGGGCTTCCAAAGCCCTCCAACAAGAAAATTAGGCACTAAATTGACGCCTATGGTGCGGTTTCTTAACCGCACCTGTAACCAAAAAACAAAATAAATTCTGTTAATTTGGTATAAATCCTGTTAAAAAAATATGTTATAGTCTTGGATCAACTGTTTCACTTTCAAGAGCTAATACACCGAAAACACATTCATGAACCTTAGACAACGGTTCACGATGTACAAACCGTTCAAGTGCTTCCACGCCTAACGCAAATTCTCGGATCGCAAGCGAACGCTTGAGGGATAATCCTCTGGCACGCAGTCGTTCTAAATTGTGGGGTAATGTGTATTCGGGTCCATAAATTATACGTAGATATTCCCTACCTCGGCACTTTACAGCAGGTTGAACGATCCCGCGTTTGCCCTTAACGATAAATTCTAATGGTTTGATGACGATACCTTCACCACCTTGTGCGGTGAGTTCCTCCCATTGACGTATCGCTTCAGTTTCACTATTGGGGTCGGTTAGATCAACCGTGCCGTACGAAGTTGCGAACAACAGATTCTCCGCTGAACTGTTGCAAAGTTTTGAAAGAGTCTCCATGTGCCACAGATGGTCTTTATCAAAATACACTGTCCCTTCTGCCGCCAATAGATGAAAGGGCGCGAGTTTGAGGTCTGTAATAGATTGCACAGACCAACAATATCGCTGATAGGCATTTACATATTCGCTAACAGCAATTGAACGTTGTTGATAGCTGGACAATATCTCATTCACCTGAATCCCGCGCTTCTCTGTCCCTTCTAAAGACGCGATTACATCTCCGATAGCAACACGGGCAGAAGTACCAACGGGTGCGTACTGTTGTCGCAATAACTCTTGTGCTTTTACAGACCACGGCATTAACTCACAATCGAGACAGAACCAATCCGTTTCCAGAGTTTCCCAAAAACCAACACTATCTGCGGCATCCTTGACTTGTCTCAGCAGTTCCGTTTCCATCGCGACATCATCAAAAAAAGGTCTGCCTGTTCGTGTATAACAGACACCAATCCTATCTTCCGAAGTACTGAAGCGTTTTTTGGCTACTTCTGGAGTTTTGCACACAATAACGATAGCACGCGACCCCATGTGTTTTTCCTGCCAAACGACCTTGGATACACCTTGATTGCGATAATAAGCAAAGCCTTCAGCAGGATGTTCCAATAAATTGGATATCTTTGTAGTTTCAGTTGGGGACATTGTTGGCGGTAGATAGATAAGCCATTTCGGATCAACTGCAAAACGGCTCATTACCTCAAGTGCTGCGATGGTATTCTCTTCACGGATTGTTACATTGTGATTTAAGCGGGTACTGATGACTCGCCTTCCTATAACATCATTAATGTCCAAGACACCCTCATCAATTTGGTTTTCTGATGAAGCTCTTTTGTCCGATTCATCAAGGATCGGTTTGGCCGGTTCATAATAGGTCTGGTGAGCGGGAACAGAAACGAGTTCCTTTTCAGGATAGCGTAATGCTGTTAGGTTGCCACCAAACACACACCCGGTATCAATGTTAATAGTCCGATTTATCCATTGTGGTTCAGCAACCGGTGTGTGTCCATAAACAACAGTAGCACCACCACGATATTCCTCTGCCCAATTAAGCCGAATAGGTAAGCCAAATTCATCCGTTTCTCCTGTCGTTTCACCGTAAAGTGCGAATTCTCGGACGCGCCCGGATGCCCTTCCTTGAAACTCTTTTTTCATTCCAGCATGGGCTACTACCAGCTTTTCATTGTCAAAAACATAATGGCTTATTAAACCTTCAATAAATTCTGCAACTTGTGCCTTAAATTCTTCTGATTCATTCTCAAATTGAGAGAGTGATTCTGTTAAGCCGTGCGTTGGGTTCACATTTTTACCGCGAAGTGCGCGCGCAAGTTTTACATCATGATTTCCTGGGACACAAACTGCCACGTCTGTTTTGTGCATCTCCATAACCAATCGCAGCACTTCAACAACTTTAGGACCACGGTCAACATAATCCCCAACGAAAATGACTTTTCTGCCATGTGGTGAAATAATAACAGGATTGCCATTCTCTTTTGTTGAAAATTCATAGCCGAGTTTTACCAATAATTCAACAAGTTCATCATAACATCCGTGGATGTCACCGATAATATCGAATGGGCCATGCTCATCTGTGCGATTTGTCCACAACGGCTGCCGTTCCACTTGCGCATCTTCAACTTCTTCGGGTGAAGACAGGACATATAGGAAGTTCCGAAAACCTTCACGTTTAAGACTGCGTAGTGATCTGCGCAACTGACTGGTCTGATTACGAATGACGTGCGGTTTGAAATTTCGGTCAGGACGAGTTTCGTTTCTCTCTTGACAAACTTTTGGTGGAATGTTCAGCACAATGGCAACGGTTAAATAGTGATATTCACGCGCAAGTGTTTGCAAAGATTTTCGTGCATCCGGTTGAACATTCGTGGCATCAATCACCGTCAATTTTCCAGCGGCGAGTCGCTTTGCAGCGATGAAATGCAGTACCTCAAATGCATCAGTTGTTGCAGACTGGTCGGTTTCGTCATCAGAAACAAGACCACGGCAGAAATCGGATGAGAGAATTTCTGTTGACTTAAAATGCTTGTGTGCAAAGGTAGACTTGCCCGAACCTGAAGCACCGATGAGGATTACAAGTGAAGGATCAGGAATTTTGATAAGCATATTTTCTAAAACATCTCACAAACAATTATGTTGAATAGTGGAACACATAGTAAAACCGACAATTAATAGGACACTTCTGTAGAGCAAACTGTTAGTTTGCGTCAAATATGCACAAACTGGAAGTTTATGCTACCACTTCCATTGTCCGTTATATTCCAAAACGGGTTTATCAAAGTGTCCCAACACTTTCAAAGTTAACTATATTAAGATTTTTCACCATTAGGATTTTCTCGAGTAAACACAGCCATCTGAGTTGGTGAACCAACCTTTTCATCTGTTGGTCCGATCGAGTGAAACGCTGCGGTGTAACCGAAACGTTTAGAAATATCCGATGCCCAAGATTGAAATTCGGTCCGTGTCCACTCAAAACGATGGTCTTTGTGCCTAAAACGTCCAGCAGGCAGATTATCAAACTTTATGTTGTATTCCGCGTTTGGTGTGGTCAACACAACCATTTGGAGGCAGGCGAATTCAAAAAGAACCCTCTCAAATGCTGAAAGACGTGAAGCATCTAAATGCTCAATTACCTCTATCACCGCTGCTGCGTCGTATCCCGCCAACCTTTTATCTCTATAGCAAAGCGAGCCTTGGAATAGATTGAGACGTTCCTTCTGTTTCTCTGGTAATCTATCGTAATGCAAACGTTGTTGTGCTATTTTCAACGCTTGATGTGAAACATCTATCCCTACGATCTCTTCAAACTGTTTTTCTGCCATTAGTTTACGAAGCAGTTTGCCCTCGCCACACCCTAAATCCAGAACACGTTTTGCACCAGAATGTTTGATTACTTCAGTAGCCTTAGCTAAACGGATTTCGTTCAAACCGAGTCGTTCTTCTATCTGTACTTCTTCCTGAACCTGTTCTTCAATTTTATCAACATCTGTTTCACGCAACTGAGCGAGTGCTTGGCGGGTAAGCCTACGTTGATATTTTAGATAACGATTAACAATAGATTCTTGTTCTGGATGATCGGAAAGCCAATCACTGCCATGTTTTAAGAGCTTTTCGATCTCTGCCTGATCAACCCAGTAGTGTTTTTCATCATCAAGTACAGGGATTAAAACGTAAAGGTGTGTAAGGAGTTCACGCAGACGGCAAGTCGTATCAAGCGTGACGGTAAAATATCGACTCTCTCCCCAATCCGGGTACTGTGCATCTAATATATGTCGTTCAGCATTTAGAGTATAACCGAGCGGCTCAAAAAGCCTCCGCAGAAATTTTTCCCCACCCCGACAGGGTAACGTAGGCAACTTTGCGCTTAAAGGTATCGGTGTATCTGCAAGTTCAGGACGTTCTTTACTCTGCCCAGATAAAGCACTTCTAAAGACCCGAGCGATTGCTACACTCATAAATGAGGAGGCAGCATAAGGACGGTCATTGACGTACTCGGCTAACGTAAAATTCTCGCTAACCTGCCCGCGATACCGCCGAACCAACCCAATGGAATCAACATCAAGCAGCAATGCAGCGGTACACTTTTCTTTATTCGCCTCTGGATAAAAGACATGTGCTTGCCCAAAGGTAAGTTCAAAGGTTTGAAGTCGTTCAGGATGTTTATGCAACAGAAACCCAAGGTCCGTTGCAGGAGAATAAGTCGTCGTGATTGTTAATAGCATTACATTGGAAGATTGAAATAGGTTGTATGGAGTCCGCGTTTTCAATTATATCTTTTCTACTGCATGTTGTCAAGCGCTTCATTACCCAAGGGTGTGTAAAATTTGGGCTAAGGTGCGTTGTCTGAGACATTTACCGTTTTTTCTATCTGAATCGCGGATTACACGGAGGACGCGGAAGACGCGGAGGGGAGGTTGGCAAGATAAGTTCCTTTTCAAAAGATTTAGGCAAACTTTGAATAGGCGTTTAGGAGCCCCAAACTTAATAATCCGCGAAATCCGCATCCTCCATGTAACCCGCGATTCAGACACATGCAAAAACTTTACACACCCGAGCTCAAGGTTGTGGGTTACAAAAGTACTTGAATCTGCTGCCATGTCTCCATATCTATCGGGATACCTTCTTGTTCACGTTTGCGTTGTTCATGCCAACCGCGTTCCCCTGGCATCAAAATTGTATCAACACCAGCAGCGCGCTTCGCGGACTTAAGATACGCTATAAATCGTTCTACCTCGGCACTGAACCCAGGAAATTCCCTAAAACTTGCCACATTCATCACAAGCACAAACAACCCGTTACCAACGCGCGCATCATCACTACGGCTGCAACCCGCACCTGTCAGAGCGCCTGCAAGAATATCCACAATTACGCTGAGGCCAAATCCTTTATGTGCGGAAACCATCCCACCAAAAGGCAACAAGGCAGCGGGCGGGACTCCATAGAAATCCTCTGCCCCGGTGGTTGTTTCTCCTTCCGCGTTGATGAGCCAGCCTTGCGGAAGTGCTTCGTTGCGATGCTGTTTGACACGAATCTTTCCCGATGCGACAACACTTGTAGACATATCTAACACAATCGGATTCTGCCCTTCAATCGGCACTGCACACGCAATCGGATTGGTAGAGAGTCGTCCTTCAATGCCTCCGTGCGGTGCAACACATGTGCCGCCGCCATGGTCGTTTACCATGAGCAATCCAATCATCTCTGCATCTACCGCGAGGCATGCATATCCACCTAATCTCCCCACCTCATTGCACCGCGACACAGCAACAGAACTAATATCTGTCTGCTTTGCCTTCTGAATTGCTAACGCAACGGCATGTGTTGCAATGACGGGACCAAAACCCCAATTCCCATCTAATACCGCAATGGATGCGGATTCGTGTCGTGTTTCTATTGGCGCACCAGGTTGGATTAACCCCGCTTCCAATTCTTGCACATACTTTGGGAGATGGATAACACCGTGTGAATCGTGTCCAACGCGGTTGGCATCTACCATAGAGCGGGTTACTATTTCTGCTTCAGATGGTGGGATATTCAATTTTTGAAAGACGTTGAGGCAAATATCAATGAGTTCTTCTGCGGTGAGGTTCGGCATTATTGGAGTCCTGTATGTCTTGTCAAGAGTATTTCATGATTTAATCAAAATTTTGTGCGACAATCACCAAGTCCTGAATATTCACAACACCATCGCCATTCAGATCAGGCTCTGCTTTACCAATAGCATTTGCCACAATCACCAAGTCCTGAATATTTACAACGCCATCGCCATTGACATCGCCGACGATATCCAGGTCTACATCTATGTTCCACGTCTGTTCCCAACTCTGTCCCTTTCGGACACTTTCCAAGAAACCCCGTGTTCTAACCATGTTTGGATTCGTCAACATCCCAGGAGCGCGGATGCGGATAGTTGGTAAAACATTCCATACTATGTAAGCCTCCTGAAATTGTTGGTAGCGTTCAGGCTCCCAATCTGGGTTTGGCACATGAAAACCGTAGGGGATCGTCCAAGTTGAAAAGAGAAAAGAACTGATGGGATGTGGTTGTTTGTTATAATAACTCCAGCGTTGCGCTAAGTTCGTATTGAAGAAGGTGACTTCATGAGCATTTTCCCCACCAAGCACAATGCCCGGCATCGCTTCGGCTAACTCCTGATGCAGTAGGACGTTCCCCTCTGCTGCGGTTAACCCGTCAATAAGCCCATTGGCATCGTTTACGACAGAGGTGTTGATGTCCAAATGCAATGCATCTATCGGGTAGGTTTCGTACAGCGTTTTCATTTGCTCAACCATATATTTTCTAAACTCCTTTGACGCTGGATTGATGTAAGCCGTTGGGTAATCATAAGTTGGGTCATCCAACGCATAACCGAGTTTATGTCCTCGTATTGGGTGTCGAAATTGATATTTCTCAAATTTTGGATAAAGTGGACTATACGGCGAACACCCATGAAAAGTTATACGCGGCATGACTCGGAAGCCATAAGCATGCGCCGCTTCGAGATAATCACCCCATTCGGGAACAGGTGGATAATCAGGTTCCAGTCCCATGGTGGGATCGTACCACCCTATTACATACAATAGAGTGGTTGAAGGATTTACGTGTTCTGCAAGCAGTGATAGAACAGACGGATCCAGGGGGTTATAAGGCGCGTAGATAACTAATTCAAGGTCTTTGACCCATGCGGGCGGTTGCTTGGGTTGGAAAGCGGTTTCCATCCAGTTTCTGTGAATTTCCGCAGGAACTTGCCAGTTGCCTCGGTATGCATTCAACCGCCACTCAACGGATGTTATCTCATTCTTTTCCCGGAAAGGTGCGAAATTGTCTGTCTGAAAGCTGATACCGAAATGTTCGCCACTCCGCACATAGTAGGCTTCTTTGAACCGAAACGTTGTATCTGTGCTGCGCACAAAAAATCCGCCATCTCCACCTTGCAGGATGGCGAGTGGCGTTTCCCACTTGTCTGGATACTCATAACCTCTCTTGTCAATCTCGGAGGAGGCATCAATAATTTCACCACAATGTGCGGGAATTATTAAGTTAACCTGCTGACTATTGAGGTATCCGCATCCCCACGTCACCGCGACAATATGCTGTGAAATACCGTGCTGCTGAATAACCAAATCCCCGGTATCGGCATCTATCCCAATGTGGAACCGAATCGTTTTATCCAATCTATATCTATGATTAAAATGATACGCAACTTCTACACTTAGAGGTGCCAACCTTTTGGACTTTACTTCCCAAGCATCATCTATGAATTCATGCCGTCCATATTGTCCTTCATTATGTTGTATTGAGATACCACTTCGAGCATTTGAGGGACCTTCCGGAGGGAGTGTATAAGTTTCAGCAGTGAGTTTGTTGTAAAAGTGTATCAGCGCGCCTTTTTCAAAGCGTGCTACATAGCGGTCCGTCTCCGCAAGCACTTCACCCTGTTCTCCCAGCGTCAACGTGTTCGCTAACGCAGAAGCTACTAAAACGAACTGCAAAATTACGAAACAGACACATTTCGCACAGAAATTTCTCATAAATTTATTCCTTTCGACCCTTTTCTTTAAGTTTTGGTATTAGAAATATAGGAGGGATTATTTATCTTTCGTTTGTTTGAAAATTTCAGCGATCCGCTCAGCGAAACGGAATGCACTGTTGTCTTCTGGAGCATAACCTATCACCTCTCGTGCATTGGTGATACTCCAGAACTTATGTGAATTGTCGCTGATACCGTAGAAAATCTGGAATGGGATTCCGTTTTCGTCCTCTATATTTTCCGTTTCGATGCTCTTGACAAAGAGTTGAACCTGATCACGTACGCTCAAATATGCACCAAGTGCGCGATGCATTTTTTCATAATTGTCCGCTGTTACATCATTCATATCTGTCTCCCGCGGTGCACCGATACGGATCTGTACATTCTGGATCTTCTTATTTTTTCTGAAACCTGTTGCAAAAACAAAACCGAGATGTTCATACGCCTCTTTTGCCCACCCGTAGAAATTATCTGACAACGGGCGCATCTCTGGTGTTACAAAATCCCATTTGCCTGCCCAGATAAGATTCTCGTAATAGTCTGCTGCGTGGTTAGAACTACAGACAACAACGCGTCGAACACCAATTTCGAGGCTGGTTTGATAGATGTTGTATGCCATCTGAATGTTGTTGAGTTCATTCTCAAAACCGCCACCTTGGAATGCACAGTGGACAACTGCATCAACACCTTCAAAATAGTGTTTGTATAGGTCACGGTCAGGGTCGCTAACGTCAACGACTTGAATATCTTTAACTTCTTCTCCTTGCCGATTTGTGGTTCTCACGTCAAGTAAGACAAGGTCGTAGCGTTCTCGGAATGCTGGTAGCATGCGTCCGGCGATATAGCCTGCTGCGCCTGTGATTAGGACTTTTTTGCGGTTTAGCATCAATATTTCCCTTTCGGAACCCTAATGTAGTAGCAATTTTTTATCAACATCTTAGATCAAGAGCAGATTTATGGAATCTTCAACTTCTCTTTACAATGCCTCGCCAGCATTTTCATCTCATAAATAACCTGCGTCTCAGTTTGCATTAGTTGACTGTAGAAAGGCGGGACAGGTTCTCTTCTAAAAAGCCTATCAAAGAAACTGCGTTGTGCTTCTGCTGGCACTTCAAAACGCGATATTTCTGCTCGCGACGGGGCTATTCCCAAGTATTCGATGGAGAGATAATGTGCTGCGTCATCTTTTTTAATTTTGCCTTTACGGATACTGCCGGTAATCTTCCGTCCGTAACTCACGACATAAACTCTGCCAGTTGCTTGACTAAGGACGGTATAGCCTCCCTCGTCAATAGATTCATTCCAACACTTCTCAAATCCGTTTTTAGGAAGGCGTTCGCGAAGTTCCTCAGCAGAACGCACCACAAACCTGTTTTGATGTAGGACTTTAGTGATAGAAAATTCCTCATCCTGCTCTGTTAGTGGAAGAGGACCTGTCAGCAGATCGACACTATCAAGTGTCCAAACAACACCATCCTGAACACCTTTTGCCAAGTTAAGGTGTTTTTCAACAAACTCTCCGTTGAGTGGATGGAGCCAATAACCTTTATTACCATTAAACACAGCGCGCAATTTTCGGCGGTGATCTATCACTGAGAACCGCTTTTCAGGAATAGGTACCTCTAATTGAAGGGTATATCCGGTATCCAAATCGGTTGTCAGATTTAGTTGTGATTTGCGGAGTTGTGCGAGACGAGTTAATGCTGTCTGGCTTTTAGATAGAACGCGCCCGATTAGATATTCACTGCGAAGTTTAGGTATTTCCGTAGCGAGACGTTCAAGCGTCGCAGCATCAAGTTTCTCCAACATAACTTTATGTTCCCAACGGGTACCGCGTTCATGTGCCAAGATTTGAAACTGCTGTTTATCACCGCTGGTACGGATATATCCGAGTGCTGTCCATGGGTCAAAAGTTGCGCGATAGTATCCGCTTGTTTCAGTATCGCCGCCTGCCAGTACACAATCTCGCCGCTCATATCGAGAATAGATACCGAATTGAAACTCATAAGTTTCGTAGTTTTCTAAAGCCTTCCGCAAATCGCGTGCGAACTCGCTGCCGCGTGAATACTTTCTGAAAATCTGCTCGGTACGTTGTGGTTGATTAAGCGCGTCGAGGAACGATCCGATAGGGATACCTGCCTCTTCTACGCCTTCGTCTTCACTTTTTCCAAAGACCTTTGTTTTGGTTTTGAAAGGCGGGTTGCGAAGCGACACGTCACGTTGTGAAACGAGTTGCAAAGCGGGATCGTCTGCCATTCCTGCAATGGTTGGCGCATCACCAAGTATCTCCGCTAATTTGACATCGTCAATTTTCTCCATCAAAACAGTGCCGCGCTTCAGTTCGGCAAAATGGATAATATCATTGAGGCTATATTGGAGGGGAGCACTTGATGAGAGATTGTCATAGTTAGAACGATGGAAACGTATGCGCGGCTTGATCCGAAAAACAGGCGTGAGACCATAATCTTTTAACAACGCATACAAGGTCACAGTATAAGATTCCTCGTGAACCTTCTGCGCCAGAACGCCGCGATCGCTTGTTTTATTGTTCACGATTAACCGCTCTTGTACAGGATGGCTATCGTTCCCAAAAATTATCATCCGATGTTCTTCTCTATTATCATCAACTAACATGGATCTGTTCCCCCTTTCATTTTGATATCTTTATTATCCCACTTTGAGCCTTTGCCTTGCCAATGCAGCTGCACCAAGCACACCCGCGTTATCTCCCAGTTCTGCCTTCACAATCTGAACTCCTTTTAATGTATCGGGTAGTGCATATTTCTTCGCAGCTTTGCGGATACCGTCTATAAATGTATCGTCAAGTGCTTCAACGACACCACCACCAAGGATAATCATCTCCGGATTTAAAAAATTCACAATAGAACCGATTCCGACACCAAGATATTTTGTTGCCTCTTTGAATACTTTCAACGTTAATTTATCTTTGCTACGAAGTGCTTTAGCTAAGGTGCCGCTCCGAATTAAACCGAGATCACCGTTGGTAAGTTTAGTAAGTATGCTTTTTTTACCTTTTTTCAGTATGGCTTTTTGAAATTGTTTTGTTATCGCGGTACGGCTTGCCAACGCTTCTAAACACCCGCGGTTACCACATCCACATTTAGGTCCGTCTGCTTTGACAATGATATGCCCGATTTCTCCCGCAGTTTTGCTTGCACCGTGAAAAAGCGCATCGTTCAGAATAATGCCACCTCCAATGCCAGTGCCGACAAAAATACCGACTAAATTCTGCATACCACGCCCAGCACCAAACGTGTGTTCACCAAGCGTTCCTACGTTCACATCGTTGTCAACGAATGCTGGGATGTCAATACGTGCTTCCAATTCAGTTTTCAACGGCACATCTTTCCATCCGAGATTCGGTGCGAAAATAACGACTCCTGTTTCCGGGTCAAGCGGTCCCGGTGCGCCGATGCCGATTGCCTGAATAGAATTCGCTGCGACACCTGATTTTTGAAAAGCCTCCCGGATACAGTCTGCAATCCTATCAATCACGATAGACGTATCGTCTTTCGCTTGCGTTGGAATTTTTGCCGTGCTGAGGATATTACCTTCTTCATTAACAACAGCGGCGAGAATCTTAGTGCCACCCATATCTACCCCGATAACATTCGTGTTCATTTTCATTTCCTTTATAATGGCAGTAGGCACGCTCCGTCGTGCCGTTCACCCAAAATAGCACGTTCAACAGGTTCTATGCATTAGTATTGTTTTAATATGTATGCGTTTGCTATAACGCAATAATTGCAAGTAATTTTTGTTTGAAACCTGCTGCTGATAATTGCTCCCATCTTTCTAAAAACGCCTGATAGTCGGCATTGCGAGTTTCACGGGTACGTGCAATAAGTGTGTCAACTCCTGGCAATTCAGATGACTGACAATTTTCTTTATAATTCGTCAGCACCTCTAAAACAACATCACTATCATGGACATCGCCGAGGACATCTTGTAAGTCAATAATAGTTTCAATCAAATCAGTAAAATGTTTATCGTAGTTTATAGCGAAAAACTCCATCGTATACCGAAGCCGTTTAATAGAAATCCGCATGTTGTGGAGTTCTTCACGTTTCTCTGGATCTTGTATAAACTGCTCCCATGTGTAAACCTCTTCAACCTTTTGTGGAAGAATGGTCCGGGCATTTTCACGAAAACTTTGTTTCGGGTTGAGTCCTGTAATCTTCTGCGGTTTCGCCATTTCATGCCTCTGCCTCAAAAAATGTCAGAAATTGTGTCCCAAAATCGCTTGCATCAAGTTCAGTAAACAGGTTTACCATCGGTTTTCTCGCTTCTTCCCGTTCCTGCTGCAGATGTTCAATCAATCCTTGAATATCACCTTGTTCCACTTCTGATAAGGTTTGCAACTCGTTTTGAAAACGCTCGATAAGGACATCAAGATCACGGACCACTCCCATTGTTCGTGTGATAGTGCGTACCTGTTTGTAATGTTTTTTGAACGGTTCTTTTTGAAAACAGTCAGCGAAATTGTCCATTGCCGCACGCAGCCGTCGAGAGGCAACACGCATATCATGCACGAATTTAATATCTGTACCATCAATTGCACCTTTCTTATGAGACATCATTTCTCGGAAATAAGACACAATAATCTGTCTTGCACAGGTTTCCAAAGTCTTATCGGGTGCGATTCCTTTGATTTCAATTGCCGTAGCCATTTTTGATACCCTATGTTCACGGTGGTGATGAATCAAGATTTACTTAAAGAGAAAAATTTTTGCCAACAAAAAGTAGGTAAAAATACCAATCACATCAATTGCAGTTGTAACGAACGGACCCGTTGCAACCGCAGGATCAATACGGATACGTTTGAAAAACATCGGAATGATTGTTCCCACCGTTGCTGCAATCATCATATTCACGAAAATAGCAAGTGCAACAACAAGCGGTAACTTCCACGCATATTCTCGGAATAGCGGAAAGATGCTGGCAAACCCTCCCAGTAAGACTCCATAAGTTGTTCCGAGTAATGCTCCTGTGCTAAATTCACGCCACAATACCCGCCATGTATCTTTAACACCGACCTCACCAAGAGCGATACTTCGCACAATGATGGTAGAGGATTGTGTACCAATATTCCCTCCCATTCCCATGATGATTGGGATAAAAGCGGCTAAGACCGCAATTTGCTGCAGTTGTGCCTCAAAAATGCCGATGATATAGACAGCGAGTAAACCACCACCAAAACTTGCAAGTAGCCAAGGCAAGCGTGCCCGGGTATTCCTAAAGATGGAACGAGAAGTAATATCCAGATCGCCGGTCCCTGCCATCTTTAGCATATCTTCCGTATTTTCTTCTCTAATCACATCAACTACATCGTCAATTGTAACAACGCCTACCAGCTGCCCGATGCTATTGATGACTGGAATGGCGAGTAAATTGTAGCGAGCGACTGCACGTGCTACTGTTTCCTGCGGCATGTCGGTGTGAACGGTGTATAAGTGTGATGTCATCAAATTTTTGAGCGGTGTCCCTGGCTTCGTTTGCACCAACTGCCGTAACGAAAGTACCCCTTTTAATTTATTATCTTCATCAACAACATAGACATAGAAGGTGATCGGCGGCATTTCTACTTCAGAAAGTTCCCGAATCTTCTCCGTTGCTTCAGCTGCGGTTGTTTCTTCAGGTAAAGCGAAATAATTCGGTGACATGATGGCACCTGCAGTTCTCTCTTCGTATTCCAGGAGCCGTTCAATATCTTCAGAATTTTCTCCTTCAATCAGATTTAGAAGTTCTGCTTTATTCTCTTCAGGTAGCTCAGAGAGAATCCGCGTCACATCATCTGCAGGCATCGTGCGTAAGACGTTTGCAACAACTACCGATTCTGTTTCCTCAACGAATTCACTTATATCTGCACTATTGAGGTCACATAGTACCTCACCCATTCGATTCTCTTCAATTAGGAGTGTGAAGAGGCTACTCTTTGCTTCGGGGCGGAGGCGCGGAAACCAGCGTGCAATGTCTGCCGAATGCGTTTTAGCAATAATGTTACGAAGGTTCGGGAAGGCACGCCGTTGAATCAATCGTACAACGGTAGAGATAAACAGTTCATCCACATCATGTGTTGTTATGATCGTTTGACCTTCCATATCTGTTTTCGTAATTTTTCTTTTTATAGTGCACGTTTAGGATTTCGCTTGGTGTCGTAGGAGATGGTCAATGAGAACAAGTGCTGCCATTGCCTCTACAATAGCAGGAGCACGTACCAACACGCACGGGTCGTGCCGTCCGCTTGCCTCTAATGTCACCTCGTTTCCGTCCATATCCACTGTCTGTTGCGGTTTTCCGATTGTTGCTGTCGGTTTGAAAGCGACTTGAAACACGATATTTTCGCCGTTCGAAATACCACCTTGTGTACCACCAGAATTGTTTGTTCGGGTACGAATTCGTCCGGACTCGTTGTAAAATTCATCGTTGTGTTCAGAACCTGTCATGGTAATACCATCAAACCCTGACCCGATTTGAAATCCCATTGTTGCAGGTAGGGACATCATCGCCTTCGCTAAATCTGCCTTGAGTTTGTCAAAGACAGGTTCACCAAGACCAGCGGGAACGTTGCGGCAAACTGACTCTATTATACCGCCGAGAGAGTCTCTATCGCGGCGTGCTTGATCAATACGTTCTGCCATTTTCGGGCTAACAATTGGATCAGGACACCGCACTGGACTCGATTCTATCTCCTCAAGTGTTACCGTGTCTGCATCTACTGAGGCTTCCAATGTATGGATCTGTTTGACATAAGCGAGCGTTTCGGTATTGCATTTTTCACGTAGAATCTGCTTTGCAATTGCCCCTGCTGCAACGCGCCCAATGGTTTCTCTTGCACTTGCTCTACCACCTCCCTGCCAATTCCGAATGCCATACTTCTGCTGATATGTAAAATCAGCGTGTGAAGGGCGGTAAAGGTCTTTCAAATGATTGTAGGCATCAGGACGTGCATCCTTGTTCCACACCAGCATGGAGATAGGCGTGCCGAGTGTTTTGCCTTCAAACACACCAGAGAGTATTTCAACGACATCTCCTTCCTGACGTGGTGTGGTGAGATAGCTTTGCCCCGGCCTGCGACGATTGAGTTCATATTGGACAGCGGATATATCAAGGTCAATCTGCGGTGGACATCCATCAACAACAACGCCGACAGCGCCGCCGTGCGATTCACCCCAAGTAGTAATCCGAAATAGGTGTCCGAAAGTATTCATTTATTCTTATTCCCATTGACACATTTTGAGGTCAAAACCCTCATTTTTAGGTGTATATTTACATTTCTTATGATATACTATATCAGATTGCTAATAAACATGCAAGGAATTTGATATTAGCATCAGAGACATTCAATTGTCACAACATCTTTGTTGGAGGGGGTACATGAAGTTTAAAAAAATATTTCGGTAATTTGGCGGGGTTAGGAAACCCCGCTAGCGGGGCAGTAAAACAGGCCCGGGGGGGGGTTTGAAAACAAGCCCAAATTAACAAAAAATTTTTTTTTTTTAAAAAAAAA
>JAPPES010000015.1:0-13847 GCA_028824125.1 Candidatus Poribacteria bacterium | reverse complement strand
GCAGAGATGTACACCTGCCGCTGGCGAGGTTTCCTAACCTCGCCAAATTACCGAAATATTTTTTTATCTTCATCAAACCCCTCCAACATTAGGGTATATCCTTAAATTGACGCCTCTGGTTGCTCTTACAATGCTCACTTACTGCGAAATGTCTATATATGCCCGGATTTTCTACAGAGGATAGATGATGGTACTTTTTAAACGTTATATTGCCCTGCTCTTAATTTTTATCGCTATCGTGCTATTGTGGAATACTATGGTTATTTACCCGCTCAAGATTTTCGTTGTGTTTATGCACGAAGTGAGCCACGGACTTGCAGCGATTGCTACTGGAGGCAGTATCGTCAAAATTGAGATAAATCAGCATGAAGGCGGTCTTGCACTTACCCGGGGAGGGTCTCGTTTCTGGACACTATCCGCTGGTTATCTCGGTAGTCTGTTATGGGGTGGTGTTATCCTGTTATTAGCAGCAAGGACTCGTCTTGGTAAAGTGGTGAGTGTGTTCATCGGCATCGGTATGGTGGCAATCACCATCGGTTTTGGTTCCGATACGTTCACTTACCTTTTCGGCATCGGTTTTGGGGTAGTGCTAATTCTTTTGGGATTGTTTCTGCCTGAGGTGGTCAATGATTGGATATTACGCATCATTGGCGTAACAAGTTGCCTCTATGCAATACTTGACATTAAAAGTGATGTTTTGGATCGCTCAAATTTACGTTCTGATGCTCGGATGCTGGCAGAAGAGACCCAATTTCTTTCGACAGAAGTTTGGGGGTTAATATGGATTGTCATTGCCATCGGGTTGACCTTCTGGTTTCTCTACATAGCGGGAAAATCTTCTAATGCCACAGGGACGGACAACACAGACTCCGCTGCTACGGAAATGGGTTAATTCTTAAGTGGTCCGAAGTCTATGTTGTAATAGTTAAGCAACCACACACAGATACCTAACAGAAAAAGCGGAATACAGATAAGGAAGATAAGAATAAAGACTCCCCATGCCCAGGAACCTTTGGACTTTGCGACGGTTGCCAACCGTGCGATCAACACCCCACCGCCAATTATAATTAAAACGACAAGTCCGAATATTACGATTGTCATTTCTTCCTTCTCTATGAAACCTCCAACGAAAATCCTACCACGTTTCGTGCAACGCTAATTGAGGTTGTCTTCATCCCGTTTATAGTGAAATCCACAATTACCTGGACATTGGCAAGGTTCGGAAGAAATCAACGGTATGAATGCCTTTATGAAGATTAAGAAAATAAATCGGTAATTTGGCGAGGTTAGGAAACCTCGCCAGCAGCGGGGTACGCGTGTCTCGTACGGGCAGAAAAGTTACCGAATTAATAAATTAATCTTCATTTAGGCATTCCCCGCCTTGCCAGCAGAGAGGTCCCCCGCTGGGAGGTTTCCTAACCTCGCCAGTGGTATGGTGACGGGAGTGTTGTTCATTGAAATGTCCACATATTTTCGGATTGGACTATAAGCGTTAAACAATTCTTAAGGGTTCTCGTATGGTAGGTTGAATTGAGCGGAAGGTTGTTCTTGGATCACAGGGATCACATAACTTCGAATTTTCACGCCTTCAACGGTTTCTGTCTCCACCCGCGGTTCTGGTTCGCGCCGATGATCAAATACGACATAATACCCTTCCATCACGTTTTCTAATTTAAGGTATGCAGCGAGCTGTCTTTTACCTGCCTGGTAGCGGTTATTGCCTCTCCAAACTTTCGTTTCAACAATATATTTTCGCTGATTGTGGTTGACGATGAGATCCATCCGCCCGCGTCCCGTTTGTACCTCAATGTGCATCACACCGCCAACGAGTTTAACAAACTGGTCAAGATAGGCAAGCAGGAGGTGCCTGCCCACGGACTCTCGCGGTGTCCCTGGCACCTGTAGAATCCTGAACCCTACGCGTCTGATAAAATCTTGGAAGTTATCCAGTAACGCCTCTAATGCAATCTCTCCAGTAGATGTGAGGTACTCAGAAAACGGGTCTTCTATATCTTCTAAAAAATACTCGTCCTCCAATCCATTAACTACCGGCTTGAATGTTTGCAGGATGCAGTATAGATAAATCGGATTAACAATTTCACACATACCGTCAGAGCCTTTTGCAATGACACCATACGTGGCAAGTTCATTAATAATATCGTTGTGTAAATTGAATTCCACACTTTCATCACGCGCCATAATCCGCATCAGCATAGTTTCAAAGCGTGGGTCTCTACGAATATTGGTTGTCAGATGAGTGATATTCGTGTTCTGTTCCTGCAGTAATTGTGCATGTGCCGTTGCCCAGTGCATCGTGCTAATCGGATCAGTTTTTGGAATGTTGAATTCCTCGGTGAGAATCTGCCCGAATCGATTGACGAGAAACGGTTGCCCCGCTGTCTGTTTGTAAATGGATTCAAGTACCTCAGGGGCGAAGGATTGTCCGACCTCGTCTGTATATTGTTGAAAAAGTTCGTGTACCTGTTCAAGTGTGAAGTTCGGCAAACGAAATTCATCCTGGATGTTGAACGGTGAGACGGACCGATCATAGTCGAGCTGCGCGATGCTCTTGACACCTACAATGCCAACGCTGTGGGGACACTGCATTTCTTCAGAGAGATAAATTTGGCGAAGTGAATACAGAAAATCGCTGATGACTGTTTTGGGGATGCCATCAAACTCGTCAATAAGGAGCACAACCTTCTTGAAAGCAGGGACATCCTTGTGACAATCGCTGTCCAAGAAACTTCCAAAGTTCTCAAAGAACTCTTCCATCGAAAAATGATCGGTTAGGGTTGTGTTTTCCAAGAATTGTGTCAATGCATCAGAAGGCGCGCCACCGCGCTTTTGAAAAACGCTCTTAATTTGTCGCTGAATCATATAATAAAGCTGTTCATAAAAGGTAACAGGAGCAGCATTCCGCATCGTTTGAAAATCCAACTGGATAGGAAAATAGGTTGGATCTTCTGCGGTGAGTGCGTCAAGTGCTAATCGGAAAAAGGTAGTTTTGCCGGTCTGGCGCGGTGCGAAGAGTACAATGTACTTGCCCGCTTTGACGCGGTTGATGAAATCGTTAACTTCCTCAGTGCGTGGCACAACATAATGCTGCTCAGAACGCACACGGCCTTGGGTTCCGAAATATCTCATTTTTTTCTCGTTGACCTATGCAGATACGGTATTGTTACAACACAAAGTCTTTCATCGCGCTGATGCTTGCAGAGAAGTATCTAATTTCCTGCGGAGAATTACACCCCACTGCCCAACAACCCAAAGTGTTTTACCGTTTTTCGCACGCGTAATCACATAAAGGTTATTGTCAATATCGGTGTGTTCCTGTTCCCATGTTTCACCACCGTCGGTTGAACGAATGATTGTCCCTTCTTCGCCAACTGCATAGAGTTCCTGTTCAGTAAGTGCGATAATACCGTGTAGCGTTTTGGCAATGCCGCTCATTTTCGGTTGCCATGTAAAACCGCCATCCACCGTTTTTAGTACAAGCCCGCCTTGTCCAACTGCCCAACCTATCCGTTTCGTAATAAATGAAACCGAATTCAGGTCATAAACCGTATTGGATTCGTGCAATCGCCAATAGTCGCCGCCGTTGATAGTCCGTTGGATGGTTCCACTTTGCCCTACTGCCCAACCGAGAGGGGCAAATTTCATATCAACGCTCATCAGTGTATCGTTTGTCGTGGTGCGTTGGAGAGTCCACGTGGGGCCGCCATCTTTGTTGTGAATGATGTCTCCGAATCTGCCCACTGCCCACCCTTCAGAAAACTTACCGAACTCAACATCATTTAGTGAGAATCTACCGGGGGATTCCCCTTCAAAGAATGGTGGTCGCTCAGGTGTTTCACCTGCTGTCCAGGTATTTCCATCCGTGGTATAGAGAACAGTTCCGTCCCGTCGCATTGTCCACCCCCATTTGGGTTCAAGACTGGCGAAGTGAATACCGATGAGATGCTGGCGGGTATGGATTGCCAGTTTCTCCCATGTTTGTCCTGCGTCTTGCGTTTCCAATAAAGTGCCATCATTATTCGCTATCCAGCCGATTTTGTCATTGAAAAAGAGAACTTCTCGGAAATCATTACGCTGCTGTTCACCAAGCTGACGTTTCCATGTTTCCCCACCGTTTGCCGTGTGATAAATGCTCCCCGCACTCCCGACTGCCCAGGCGTGCTGTGCGTCAAGGAAGTAAACACTGGCTATTCCACCTCCACCACCACGTCCGAACCGTCTTCTCCGTTCAGGTTGTGGGGATGGCTGTTGGGTTGTTGGATTTGGACTTACCTGCTCAGGGTTAGGTGGCAATGTGCCCTCAGGTGCCAGGCGGCCAGGTTGTTGTCGCTGTTGCCGGAGCTGTCTTTGGAATATATCAGCGAGCGATTCCTCAGCAGGTTGCGTACTTTCTTCTTTATCCTCGGCACCTTCTCTTTCAGCTTCTTCAGGTGTTCCTGGTGACGGTTGTCGCATTGCGAACATATTATCTCCCGTAGAAACAGGAATAAGCTCCCAGTTTACACCTTGATCTTCCGTGATATAAGCGCCGCCACCTCCAATTCCCCACGCATGTATATGTGAACGGAAGGTAATACGTCTCAAGCCGCGCTGACTTTGTGTAGTAGTCCGCAGCTTCCATGTTTCGCCACCATCTTCAGTTAACAAGGAATTCCCATTACCGAGAATAACCCAACCATGTTTTTCGTCATCAAAATGGACAGCAATACCTGGCTGATTGGTCTTCGCCTGAATTTTCCAATAGTTGCCACCGTCAACAGTGTGTAGAATAAATCCGCCATCACGGCGTTGCGGGGCAACTGCCCAACCTTCTTGACTATTGATAAAGTGAAGGTCCGTGATATTTGCATTTGTTGTACCGGTTTTTTGGACTTCCCATGTTTTTCCAGCATCTGTTGTCCGCAAGATTTGCCCGATTGATGCACCAAGCCATCCTTCGTTTTCATTTATGAATTGCATCATACTTATGCGTGGTAAGTTCTGACGCGTTGTGCTGACAATAGGTTTCCACGTTTCTCCCCCGTCTGCTGTTAGAAGTAAAACGCTTGATCCAAGGATGCGCCCGTGATTTTTGTCTGTAAATTCGACTTCACGCAAATTTTCGTCTATGCCGCTATGTTGCGGTAGCCATGTTTTTCCGCCATCTGTTGTGCGGGCAATTACGCCACCAGAGCCTACTGCCCATCCGTTTTCAGCATCAACAAAATGTGTATCCGCAAAATCTGTTCGCCATGTAGCTTGACGGATAATATCCCAATGGTAAACGACAGGCACCACAGGTGTTTCTTCTTCAACAACTACGACTTCTGGTTCCTCTGCGACAGGCGGTAATTTCGCTGGCAATTGCGCCTTTTCAACGGAGTAACGCATTGCTATCCCACCTTTCCCTACAGCGACCACTCCATCGGGTGAGAGTGCTAATCCGTAAAGGTCATTTTCGGTGCCGCTTTCTTGGAGTTCCCATTTTTTCCCACCGTTGATTGTGGTAAGCATAGCACCGTTATCGCCGACAATTAATCCGTGCTGTGCATCAGCAAAATAGAGTTTATTCAAATTTTCTTGTGTGCGACTGTGTTGGATACTCCAATCCTTTCCACCATTTTTTGTGTGTAAAATCTCACCAAATTGCCCGACAATCCAGCCTATGTTTTCGTCAACAAAGTAGACAGCGTAAAGTTCATTGAAGGTATCAGTAGTCTGCTGTTTCCATGTCAGTCCACCATCTTGTGTAGCGATACATATACCCGGCCATCCGATTGCCCACCCTCTCTTTTCATCAAGGAAAAACACACCTTTTAGCATAAGTGAGTGAAAATCACCGACAGGGATTTGTGGCAGCCAATTTTCTCCACCATCAATTGTATGTAGGATTGTGCCAAGGTCTCCGACAATCCAACCTATCTTGGCGTTAATAAAATAGACAGAGCGAAGTGTAAATGCTGAGGGGGCGCGTTGACGTTCCCAGTTTGCCCCACCATCGTTAGTATGCACAATAAGTCCACGTTCACCGACTGCCCAGCCGTGTTTATCAGTCGCAAAATAGATATTCCAAATGCCGTCCCAGATATCTGTGTCTAATTCATTCCATGTTTTTCCGCCATCGTTGGTTATAGCCATCGTGCCGCGTTTACCGACTGCAATGGCGCGATTAGCATCAGTAAACTGCACATTCTGCAGATCGTTCGCTGTCGTGCCGCTAACCATCTCCCATGTTGCGCCGGCATCTGTCGTCCGCATAATAGTACCCGACCATCCGATTGCCCAAGCTTCTTTTTGCGTGGTAAACTGAACCGCAGTTAAATTATTTTCGGTTCCGCTCTCCATCAATTGCCAGTTATCCCCACCGTCTTCTGTACGGGTGATAAAGCCGACATCCGCAACAGCAATTCCATAGTTTTCATCTATAAAATGGATACTATTAATGGTATCTCGGACGTGTCCATTAATCAGCGGAATACGACTATCCTGACGTTCCCAATTGATTCCTCCAGTCGTTGTGTGAAAGATTGAACCGTCACTCCCCGCAATCCATCCCTCATTTTCACTGATAAAGAAAACCTGTTTGTTATCATTAATCATTCGATCGCGTTCACCTTCAAAACGATTACTCTGTTCCTGCCATGATTCACCACCGGTTTTGGTATGGAAAATTCTATCATACGTGCCGACTGCCCACCCTTTGTCATCATCAATGAACCATATACCGTTAAGTGGAAACTCACTCACATATTCATATCGTTTCCACTCTTTTCCACCGTTCTTCGTATAGAGGACATGAGCATCTTCGCCAACGATCCATCCTTCTCTTGCATTTGCAAAGAAGACATCGCTTAACATTGCCACAGTCCCGCTTTTTTGTAAGTACCAATGCCTACCGCTATCATCAGTCGTTGCAATTAAACCTTCATCGCCAACTGCCCATCCATCTTTTTCGTTAGCAAAATAGACCGCTTTGAAGTCGCCCGTAGTTTTTACTTCCTGCTTCTGCCACGTTTTCCCTCCATCCGCTGTATGGACAATTACGCCTCCAAGTCCAACAAGCCATCCCTGTTTTGCGTTAACAAAGTGTAGGTCTGTAAAGTTAGTTTCCCAATCCGCTTTACGTGTCGCTTCCATCTTAACGCAGCCGTTAATGAAGAGCACGGCTGCAAGAATAAATATAATAGTGTATGAAACGATGGTACCCTGCTGGTTTCTCCCTGAAAAATTACGATATTTGAATTGCATTCTGATTTTCCTCCGATTGAATAGTTAATAAGCGTCTCCACCAAAAAAACCTGAGCGAACAACTGCAATAATTACGGCAATACTTACACAAAGTGCTATAAGTCCTACTTGCACAAAAATTGATTTTCGATTTTCCAACTTCTGAATTGTTTGTATCTGTCCGACCTGTGCCAAAAAAGGTGATACTGCTAATAGAATCACACTTGCTGACGGAACCTCCGCGTAAAAATATCCGTTTAACCAAACGCCAATAAAAAGGAACGTTACTACTGGAGATACACTAATAGAGAAAACGTGCTGGTTACTATTGGGATCAGTTTTTTTACTGCGCTGTAGAACAAGAGTGAGAATCCAAATCGTAGCGAAAAGAACCGTTAATATTCCTGCATGTTGAGCGATTCGCAAACTTCCCGAAAGTGCAATAATTAAAGCGGTTCCGCCTGAAAGTCCAAAGTAGACAAATGGGGTAGCGGCTTTAGACGGTATTGCAGAAAAACTCTGTTCCACGATATTCCAAAAGACAAAAATTCCAGCACTTAAACCGACCCACCAGATAATTCCTTCAACAGTTCCCCAAGTATGCTGAAAGTATGGATTCAATAATATACGCGGTAAAGCGACAGAATAGATAATCTGTGATACTAATCGCCGCCAACGAGAAGAATTCCAATAAGTACTGCTAAAAAGTGCAAAAAGAACGAAGTAGAAAAGCCAGTGTATACCTTCTCTTGGCGGAAAAGTTGGCTTTTTCTCTATTCCGAGATACCCGATGATATATCCTATTCCGAGAGCAACAGTCGTTAACCATAGCAGATATGCCTTTTCTTGATCGCGTCCTCTCAGGTATACTACGACAGCATAAATCCCTCCGCAAACGATAGCAGGCAAAAGCAAATTGAAAAACAACTGATTGAAAGTTGGCACTGCTTAAGACCCCGCTTTATCGTAGCACGCATATTCTTTTAAAAATGTCTATTTATGTGCTGCTTCTATACTTACAGTAATCTGAATTTCATCATTGACACTTTCCATACCGAAATTAATCCCGTATTCGCTACGTTTTATGTCAAACGTTGTTAGGAATCCAATGGCTTCTCCAACTTGTGGGGAATTCGTTTTTCCCGTAATTTCAACATCAACGGTGATAGATTTTTTCACACCGTGTAACGCGAAATCACCCGTCACTTCCAACATATTCTCTTGTCCTGCCTTTGCACTCACCTTTGTGCTTTTGAAGGTGATTACAGGAAACTGCTTGGCATTGAAAAAGTCGGGACTTCTGAGATGTTGGTCGCGTTTTTTGTTGGCAGTATCAACGCTTGCGGTTTTTACTTCAAATTCAACTTTGCTCTTTGAAACATCAGTTTCGTCCATCGTGATTGATCCTGAGAATTCATTGAACCGACCGTAATTATAGCTGACTCCCAAGTGTTTTGCGCGGAATAATACGGATGAATGCACAGCATCAATTTGATATGTTTTTGCGTCCTGCTGCGATTCCGTTTTCTCTGTAAAGGTTATGATGCATAGGGCTAAAATCAGCGTGCCGATAAATGAAACTTGCCAGTAACGCTTAAACCATGTTGCCATTAAAAAATTTCCTCCATAATAATGGTTCACTTCAAATATGTTCTACTATATCCATAATGCAGTATACACTATTTTTGCGAAGAAATCAACGAAAAGCAGAGGTGTTCAATAGAATTCGGTTGAATTTTTTGGGTGGATATGTTATTATTTTCACCAACGACCTGCATTTGCGGAGGTAAAAGTCTTGAGCAAACCGTTAAAGGTATTCATTACCTACTCACATAAAGATACGCAAGCAAAAGATGAATTGGAAACACGTCTTGCCGTGCTGCAAAATGAAGGCATGATAGATTTCTGGCACGATAACGAAATTACGCCGGGTAAAAAGTGGCGTGATGCTATTTCGAGTAGCCTTGCTGATTCTGATCTTCTCCTTTACCTCGTTTCTGATAATAGTCTTGCTTCTGAAAACTGCAACAGAGAATTGGCAAAAGCATTAACCACAGAAATAAGAGTTATCCCTATTATCCTTGAGAATTGCAATTGGCTACATCACCAACTTAGTAGTTTCCAAGCTCTACCCGACAAAGGTATACCAATCTCCGAGTGGAACAATCAGAGCGAAGGATGGCAAAATGTAGTGGATGGAATCCGAAAAACCATAAACACTTTACCGTCTCAGATTGATCAGTACTCCAAGACATCAGAACAAAAACTACGTGCTGAATCGGAATTCCAACATGGAAACACCTTACTGATACTTGAACAACTAGATATGGCAATAAGGGCGTACTCGCTATCGATTGAATTAGATCCGAACCATGCTACTGCCTATAATAACCGCGGAGCTGCCTACGGTATCAAGGGTGAGTATGACAAAGCAATTAGGGACTGTGCGAAAGCAATAGAACTCAAACCAGATAGCGTGGATGCCTATAATAACCGCGGAGCCGCTTACAGTAACAGAGGAGAACATGACAAAGCAATTAGAGACTATAACAAAGCTTTAGAATTTGAACCAGACAATGCAAATGCTTATCAAAATCGCGGGAATGCTTTCAGTAGGAAACATAACTATGATCTGGCGATTAGAGACTATAACAAGGCTATACATTTCAATTCTAACGATGCCCGTACATATAACAATCGTGGCGTGGCATATTTCTATAAAGGTGAAGTTGATCGCGCACTTGAAGACTATACCAAGGCAATAGAATTAAACACAAAGGATCCTATAGCCTATTACAATCGCGGTGAGGTTTGGTTACATCTGAGAGAATGGGAAAAAACCAAGGCAGACTTGATTACTGCCCAAAAAATGGGTATGGATATCATCGCTTCATTCCGCAATGAGTACAAAAATGTTGAAGCATTTGAGAAGCGATACAGTGTTAAATTGCCGGAAGACATTGCACTCTTATTGACAGAACGTCGAAGGACCCGTTACCCAAAGACGCGAAGGGTATTGGATACTCACGGCAATCCAGTTGAATCACCGAATGTTGTAAATTTACGAGAGCAACTTCGCAATACTGGGATTTCGTTAGGTGAATACCTTGAGGTAAAACCTACTATCGGCATCAACACATACCCAAGCAAGGTGTTCGTAGTAGACAGAGCAACGCGGGGTAAACTCATTGCATCACACCACTCATCCGTAGATATATTGAAACCGTTTTTGCAAGGACGTGATCTAAAACGATGGCATGTTGACACACCGCATCAGTGGCTCATCTTTACCTATCGTGGTATAGCAATTGACGACTATCCGGCAATTTTAAAATACTTGAAAAATCACATAGAACAGTTGAACAAAAGAAGAATCAGAAGAGAATGGTATGAGTTGTCAGCATCTGTTAGGGTTGCGGAACGGTTTGAGCAACCAAAACTGGTTTGTCCATACACCTATAACCATCAGACTTTTGCTGTTGATGCTGCTGGTTATTATTATGGCACTACGTCTTATCTAATTCCTACAGAGAAAACGTGGCTTTGTGGTCTTCTGAATTCCCGCACTGTGGAGTGGTTCTATTCACAGGTATCAGATCAATTAACAGGTGCAGCACTTAAGGTGCGAAGTGGTTATATTCAACAAATTCCGATTCCTGACCTAACGCCAACACAAAAGGCACTCATTGCTAAAATCGTTGACTACCTGATCTATCTCCAGCAACAGCCAACGATAAACAGCAAGGATTTAACACACGCTCGCGACCGTATAATGCTCGGATATTTTGAGCGGGTCATTGAGGGCTTGGTTTATGAGGCATATCTGACCGAAGAACTCCATAAATCGGACAAACACTTCTTTCAACCGTTGTTGGAGGAACAGCTGCCTTTATGTGAAGAAATTGAGGGTGATAAAATGACTGTGTTACGAGACATCTTTGAGCTGCTGTATGAAAGAACACATCCTATCCGGCGTAACCTTTACTATCTGGATAGTGTAAAATCAGTACGTATAATTGAGGGTAAACTGTGAGAATTACCGACATTGAGATTAAAAATTTCAGAGCTTTTCCTAAAAATTATGAAATGAATCTCAGCAAATCTGGAAAGAATCTACTGGTTTACGGTGAGAACGGAAGTGGAAAATCGTCGCTATATCTTGCCCTAAAGTATTTTCTTGAATCCAGTGCGGACAGGGACAGTGAGAGAGGCAAAAATACTGAGTTTGAAAACCATCAGAACATGTTTGCTGAGGATCCAGGTCATATCAAGCTTTCTCTCCGCGCGGACCGGTGGTCAAAGAAGGATACCTATGAATGGTCGCAGCGTGTCAAAGGAGAAACAAATGATGAACTGATTACTGAAGCATCAAAGTCAAAGGGATTTCTCGACTATAAAGATTTACTGCAAGTTCACTATCTCCAACCTGAAGGTGAAGCAGTGAATGTGTTTGATTTGCTTGTTAAGACGCTTTTAGCAAATACGGTTAACCCCGTGACAGATCAAACTCTCGCTGATGCATGGGACGATTGCATTAAAGACCCCTATCCCCGTAGTAACGCAACAAACAAGATTGCCACACTTGAACAAAAAGTAGGAGAATTTAATGATGAATTAGTAAATAGGTTAGATGAACTGCGCCCGAAGGTGCGCGACCTTCTTGGCAAATTTGGATATAAAGTTGACCTTGATTTAGATTTTCAAGGCGTTACCTGTAATCATACGAATAAAACGCTTGATAACCAGCAAATTCTATTGAATGTCAAATTCTTTGACAAAGATGTCTCTAAACAATACCTTTTGCTAAATGAAGCAAAGTTGTCAGCGATTGCTATTTCCATTTATCTTTCATCAATTCTACTTCTGCCAGACCCAAAAAGTGGATTGAGAGTTCTTGCCCTTGATGATGTGCTAATCGGACTGGATATGTCCAACCGATTTCCTGTACTTGATATTTTAGAGGAGTATTTCAGAAAGTATCAAATCTTTTTGACGACTTATGATAAAGCCTGGTATGAGGCTGCCAAACAACGGTTAAGTCAAAAAGATTGGAAATATACAGAATTTTATTTCAATGCCACTGATGAATACGAAATACCGGTATGCAAGGAAGATGCACCGTACCTTAAGAAAGCGAGAGAATTTCTTGATGAGAATGACTACAAAGCAAGTATAATTTATTTACGCACAGCTTTTGAAGGTATAATCAAGAAATTCTGTGAAAAGCAGAAACTCTCCGTTAGATATTGCGAAAACCCGAAAAAATTAACCACCGAAGATTTTTGGCAACCAATAAAAACTGGAAAGAAAAAAGATGGAAGCCCTTTTTTACAGAATTCAGTTATCAATAAAATTGAACAATATCGGACTTGTGTCTTAAATCCTCTTAGCCATGCAATCATTGTAAATGTATACAGAGGAGAGATTGAGGAAGCCATTAAGGCGGTAGAGGAACTTAAGGCTGCGTTAGCATAAATTAAGCAAATGGAAGAAAGTGGTAAAGAGCATAATCTGAGTTAAATCACAGCAAAAAAGGCGGGGTACATAGACCCCGCCTTACATCACAAATCACTTTGCCGCGAACCTACCACACTTCACATCTTCACTACTCCTGATAAGCTAACTCCGTTTGAAGCGAATTTACAATAGTGTCAATATTGTAGCGCATCATCCCGAGATAAGTACCTTCAGACGTTTCAGGAGTTCCCATTGCATCAGAAAATAAATTGCCACCGATTTTAACATTAAAGCCCTTCGCTTTAACTGCCGCTTGAACCGCATGGATACCTTGTGGAGCTGCTGATGTTTCAACAAATATCGTTGAGATTTTACGTTCAATGATAAACTTAGCAAGTTCTCTGACATCAGTGATGCCTACCTCGTCTTCTGTGTTTATCCCCATGAGTCCGCGTACTTCAAAATCGTAAGCGCGGCCAAGGTAGCCGAACGCATCATGTGTTGTGACCAAAACCCTGCGTTTAGCAGGTATCTGTGCGGTGAGTATCTGCATGTCATCATGCAAAGTTTGCAGCTTTGCCAAATAATTTTTGGCATTTGCATGATAATGTCTGGCATTTTTAGGGTCGGAATGAGCTAATGTGTCGCGAACCCTTTCAGATGCTTTCATCCAGAGCGAGACATCATGCCAAACATGCGGATCATATCCACCCAAAAATTCAGACGCTTCCCGAAGGCGTGATCGATCGATCCCATCCGTAACAGCGACAGCTTTCGTTTTATCCTTCATTTTATCAAGGACGGTGCCTGTAATTCTGATTTCAAGATTTAAGCCATTATAGAAGATAATATCCGCTTCCATCAGTCGTTTCGCGTCTCTTGCTGTCGGTTTATAGAGGTGTGGGTCAACCCCTTCACCGATAATCCCAGTAACATCAATCTTATCGCCGCCAACGTTATTTACAATATCAGTAATCATGCTAATTGTGGCGACGACGTTAAGTTTCTCCTCAACCGTAGGTTCGGCATTTGTGATGTCTTCTGTTTTGTCGTTTTGACATCCAACAGCAAATATAAACAGCAATAGTCCGAAAAAATATAAACTCTTTTTACAATACCTTCGCCAAAAAAATGATTGAATAAATAGGGCGGTTGTCCTAAAGTTA
>JAPPES010000014.1 GCA_028824125.1 Candidatus Poribacteria bacterium | reverse complement strand
TTTTTGTTAGGAAAACCATTTTATGAGGGACAGAGACTTGATAAGTGCCCTTTTGATGTTCCGGATACGGTTACCCAAATTTTTCTGATTTGCACAAAGACTAAAGGATATAGAGAAATGATTCCTGAAGATTTGCCGAATTGTTATGCTGTCGAACTAAAGTTTGATGATGGATTTAGGGATATACGTAGAGCAAAAGGGACCGTGTTCAAAAAGTTGTGTGAAGCTGCATGTAGTCAAGGTTTTCAGGTGTTTGAAGATGTGAAAGAGAATCCCCAACTAATCCTTGACATTATCTAATAAAATAATTAGGCAACCTACCTCATGGTTTTTCAGGGAGAGAAAAATGAATCTTCCAACACCCCTTACCGATCCGAATGCATTTCCCATTGTCGGTGAATCCCAACAGATGCAGGAAGTCTGGCACCAAGTCGCGCAGGTCGCGCCAACAAACGCGACTGTCCTCATCACAGGCGAAACAGGTGTTGGCAAAGAGGTTGTCGCGCAAACTATCCACGAAAACAGCAATCGTAAAAACCGACTCTTCAAAGCAGTCAACTGCGGTGTACTTTACCAAGACCTTCTGCAAAGCGAACTCTTTGGACATGAAAAAGGGGCTTTCACAGGTGCCACGAGTCAACACCGAGGCGTATTTGAACTCGCAGATGGTGGTACACTCTTCCTTGACGAAATAGGCGAAATGTCGCCCGAAGTGCAGGTAAAATTTCTGCGTGTGTTAGAAACACAAGAATTTGTCCGACTCGGTGGTGAGAAAAACGTAAAAGTAGATGTCCGAGTCATCGCAGCAACAAATGTTGACCTTGAAGCATCGGTTAAGCAAAAAGATTTTAGGCAAGACCTCTACTACCGACTGAACCTCTTCCGTATCCAAATTCCTCCGCTACGTGACAGACGCGAAGACATCCCCCTTTTTGTCCATGCTTTTATCTCTGAATTAAGCACAAAACATAATAAAAACATTGTCGGCATAGAGCCTGATGCACTTAACTATCTCGAAAATGCAGACTGGCTCGGCAATATCCGACAACTCAAGAATGCCGTTGAGACTGCTATCATCGTAGCCACTTCCGAGGAACTTGAACTAAAAGATTTTCCCATAGATTCAGAATTTGGACATCCCAAGTTGCCTGTTCAAATTATTGATGAACCGGGAACATCTATACAAGTTGCTCACCCGAACACCGGAGACATAACTACAGAGAATATTGCTGCTATTTATAAGACGATTATAGCACTTATTGCCTATGCTTCCCGTTTGCTTAAGTCAACTTCTATCCCTAATGATCAGGTCCCGTTCTCTATTCCTGAAGAGAATAGCGATTGGATGCAAATTGACGAAGCAGACGATGCAGCAGAGATTTTTAGAAAAGCATTAGAGGTGCTTTCAGCAAGTGAAGAAGGATTTAAAAGTCTGACACATGATGAGGTAACTTCAATCGTTACGTCGGTGGAACAGCACGAAGTCCCACAAGATCAGGGAGAGTATCTGCCTGTACTTGATGAAGGAAAAATCGTCGGTTGGGTTGGTATGAAGATGGCAGAGATTGAAAAGGCCGCTATCTATAAAACCCTTAGAGCAACAAACGGAAATAAAACAGAGGCGGCGAAAATTCTTGGTATCGGGGTGCGGACACTCCACAGAAAATTGGATTCTTACAAACGGGAAGCTGACAAGGAACTCAATACACTGGATCGGGAATAGAAGATTAAAGTCTGTAACAATGCTGTTTCAAGCGAATAGATCCTGCACCCGGCACTGAAACCCTTCAATAACATCCCCGCCATCAAGGATGTCATCGCCACGCAAAACGGTAATATCTTCAGGGGACCTGTACACCTCTACTGTTTCTCGACGCGGGTTTACAACCCACACCATTGCACAGCCTGCAATTAACCATTCATCCACTTTTTCGTCGACCTCAGTATAGGTGTCGCTTGGAGAGATAACTTCAACGGCAAGGTCAGGAGCACCCTCCCAATAACCTTTTGGAATGCCTTGTCGGTCAATTGCAGCTTGGCGAACAAATGCCGCATCTGGCGCCCGTACGGTATCGGGGTCTTGAAAAATTTTAAATCCTGTTCCAGCACTGCAAACATATCCTAATTTGTGTTTTCCAACGTGTTCGCAAAGACATCCTCCAATTTTAACCGTTTGAATCCCATGCTCAAATCCAGTCAGCGGCATTCTACGTATTACCCCTTTCACCAATTCATACCGATAACCATCATCCGCCTGTTTCCATAGGTCTTCAGCGGTCAGCAGTGTCTGTTGCACAGATGGTAATTTCGTTTCAGATTGATTATGTTGTCTTTTTTCCATTTGTCTGCCTCATATAATCTGATGGGAGTTCAACAATTTCAAGCACTCTTTGCAGTCGAGCGGTAGTTGGATCGTAGCCATAGTTGATCTGCCGCATCAATTCAAGTGCTTCCAAACGTTCCTGTGGTGTTTTGGAAAGCCAATATTCCTTGTCACCTGATTTTTCAGAAAGCGTTGTGACAGAAAATGCGGTCTTGTCCATTTTAGAAGAGTTTGGGTTTAGTAGATTGGAATTATCTTTTGCTTTTTTCATATTGCATTATGCCTCTGATATTTGAAACATATACTATGATAACCTAAGCTGCTACCTTGTAGCACAACCTGTTAGTTTGTGTCCGCATCTGCACAAACTAACAGGTTGATGCTCAACACCCCCGGTTGTTCGGTTTCCGAACCGAACCGAACATAATGTCCAATTAATTCTAAAGTCTACTATAAGTAGCAACTTAGGTTAATATAACCCAAGTTGCTACCTATCGCCATAAAGTTGTTTTATATTAGTTGCAA
>JAPPES010000077.1 GCA_028824125.1 Candidatus Poribacteria bacterium | reverse complement strand
GTGAAAGAATGAGTGCACCCAAAAAAGAGTTTAGCTTTTTCATAGTATCTCCTTTTAAACATTATCAAAAAAGAGTATCCATACAAACCGTGCAACTTCAAACACATTTAGTTTTTTACTGCTCCATTTAGTTTTTTACTGTTCCATTTAGTTTTTTACTGTTCCTAGATTAAGTATTATATCAAGAAGACGCATAAATTGCTAACCTTTTCTGAGTGGGGTGTGTAAATATTTTGGCATGTGTATTGTCTGAATCACTGATTACGCGGATTACTGACTTGGTCCATCAAGATGCATTTCTTGTAATGAGCGTATATGCACAGCGAGGGTAATCCGCGTAATCAGTGAAATCTGCGGTAATTCGCGATTCAGACAGAAAAATGGTACGCGTCTCAGACAACACACCTTAGCCCAAACTTTTGTCAAAAACTTTACATACCCCTGAGTACGTTCAATCTATCTGGTTGTTGATTGCTTAAGTCTTGTAATTAAAGTGCTGTAAGTGCTTCTGAATAACAATTAAAAGTAGCATCATCAAATAAAACGAACTGGATTAGTCCCGGCATCGTCCTATTACTTTCTGCTAAACCCCGGATTGTTTCAAGTGCCACGGTTGCCGCTTTCTCTGTCGGGTATCCATAAACCCCAGTGCTGATTGATGGAAAAGCGATTGATTTTACCTCATTTTCTATAGCCAACTGAAGGCTCTCTTTATAACAACTCGCAAGAAGGGCAGCTTCACCAGCGTTGCCTCCCTGCCAGATAGGCCCAACAGTATGAATAATATGTTGTGCTGACAGGTTGCCACCTGTGGTGATAACCGCTGTACCAGTTGGACAACCGCCTTGGCGCGCCCGAATTTCATTACATTCTTTCACAACTTCATCACCACCTGCGCGCCGAATCGCCCCATCTACGCCGCCACCACCGATGAGTTTTTCGTTTGCTGCGTTTACAATCGCGTCAACTTCTGCTTTCGTTATATCACCTTGGATAAGTTCTAATGTAGTGTGTGCAAACTGTTTCTGCATGTGATTTCTCCTTGCTGCGTGTCGTATACGTTCAATGTTTTCGCTGAATAAAACCTGTGCGTTGTAGGTCCTGTAAAATTACAGACTCGGACGGAATATCTGTCCTTATACGCACATAACCGATACCTCGCTTTGTACAAAAACGGTGTAAGTCTTCACAAAAATCTTTCTGTTGGTTTTGGTAATGCGCGATTGTCTCATCATTGATTGTAATTTCTTTTATTTCACCCGTTTCAGCATCTTCTAACTGCCACTCGCCCGCAGGCGGCGGTTCAATTTCTTCAAGACATTGAACGTAAATTAATGTCAATGCGAATCCGCGACCTAACAATGCATTAATACCTTCCGCATAGCCCGCGGAATCCAAAAAGTCACTAACAATGATCGCAACACCTGCTTGGGGTTGGGACACTGCAAAATGTTTGAGACATTCCGTCAACTGCGTTGTCCCATTTGCCTCAATTGTCGCAAGTGTTTTCTGAAGACGCGAATATTGTGATTTGCCATAAATTGGGGGCAACGCTGAAAACAGACGTTCTGCTAACGTATAAAGTGCTACGCGATCCGAATTCGCTAAAGCGATATAACCTAACGCTGCAATAATCTGTTTCGCGTAAGCTAACTTCGTGGGTTCGCCAAACTTCATAGACTGGCTTGTATCCATCAAAATGGAGACCAACACCTCTTCATCCGCTTGAAATAATTTGATAAACAATTTTTCCAGACGTGCATAGACGTTCCAGTCAAGATAACGGAGATCATCTCCATGTTCATAGAGTCTATAATCGGCAAATTCAACTCCGGTTCCGCGATTAAGACTTCGGCGATCCCCTCTGAATTTTCCACGAACCGGTTGTTGGCAATGGATGCGGAGTTGTTCAAGTTTGGTAAGAAATTCAGGGTTTAGCATATTTTTGATTTATGTCCGTATCAACATTTATGTAAGTATTGCTGCTGGTTAGGCAATCACTTACGGCAAAACGTCAATTGTTACATTGCCATTTGCTACCACATCCAGCGTCACGCGACTTCCATGAAGCAAGGACATACCAACTAACAATTCAGCGTCTGATCGCAGAGCGTACACGATGCGTTCTACGTTGTGCCATAACACTTTCGCACGATACAGATCAAGAGTAACATTGCTCCCATCGCCAAGGATCACGTTTCGGGTACCAATCAGTTGGAGGCTGAGGTGGTTAATTAAATCGCTCGGTAGCATCAAATAGCCAGTAAAACCAGTATCAAGTACCGCCTCAATTTTCGCTCGTTGAGCCAAGCCAATAACTTCCAATTCAATCACGGCTTCTCGATTCGCCTTAATTTTTCCTATAATCATTGTGTCGGCACCGAAATTCTAAAGCCGAGACGATAGGCGGCTCCAAAGCCAATTTGCAAACCGTAAGTGACAGCATCAGGATGCTTGGCCAGCAGACGTTCTGTAGCGACTAAATCCTCGTCAGCGATTTCATAATCTTCCGTTTTAATGTCAACGACAAAAAACTGTCCTTTGTACTGAGATTCAAGTTCGTCACGAAACTGTTGATAAATTTCCTCACCGCGAGCGACAATGGCTTCGGAGGTATAATCAGAATATGGCATGGTGTTCTCCTTTTATAACCCAAGTTGCTACCTATAAGTTTTTAGGCAAGCAGACACCGTTTTTAATAGAGAATAATTCATTTTTCGCAAGTTTTCGTAGCGCAAACTGGCAATTTGCGTCCTCACAGACACAATCTAAATGAAGTTTAAGTTATTAATTCGGTAATTTGGCGAGGTTAGGAAACCTCGCCAGCAGAGATGTACACCTGCTGCTGGCGAGGCGGGGAATGCCTAAATGGCATTCATACCGTTGATTTCTTCCTAACCTCGCTAAACTACCCAATTTATTTTTTAAACTTCATACAGATTGTGC
>JAPPES010000002.1 GCA_028824125.1 Candidatus Poribacteria bacterium | reverse complement strand
TCATGGCGAATGCCATACGCGCATTCGTCTTTAGGCATTCCCCGCCTCGCCAGCGTTATGGTGTGAGGATTGTTGTTCATTGAAATGTCCATATATTTCGGATTTTACTATAATATGTGTTTAATCAGCGTTTGCATCTGCTGCAGTTAGATCTACGAGAGGACTACTCTCCGCTTTTTTACTCGGCAAACTCAGCACCGCTTCCACAATAAGTGCTATCGCCATCGCAATAAGAAAAATACGCCAGAGTTCATTAGCTAAGGACGATGTATCTCCTACCTCAACATCTATTCGCCGATAAGATAATCCATCAAATAACGAGTCTACAGTTTGGACGGGCGCTGCTTTAGCGGCATCTTCAGCTTGACTGCGATTTACTGCCACCCAATATGCTTCGTCTCGGAACACGCCAGCATGTAATCCGCGTTGCGAAAGGGATACTGCGTCCCCTTCAGGTGCGATCGCCTCCCATTGTTCACGATCTGCAAGCGCATCGGACGCAGCGTCACGTTGAGACGCATCAGTCAAGGCGCGACATCCTTCTGCCAATGCACGCTGCAACATTACATAGAACACCACGCCATCGCGTTCAAAAGACGAGAACTGCGCTGTAGGGAGTGTACTACAAAAATAAACTGCACCGTGGTCAGTATTCACACGGGTTAGTAGCGGTGCATCATTGTCAAATCTTGCCAGTGGTGTTCCAGTACTTTCAATAGCACGATACCGATATGTCCGTAGTTCGTTCAAAGGTAAAGGGTTACCGCTATCTACATGTGCAAACAGGTCTGTATCGCCACGCCACCACGAAATATGAGAGGTCTGTTCATCATCCGGTGTTTGCCAGTCGTTCCAACGTGAGTCAAACATTTGCGCCCCAGCATTCTGACGCGGTGGGAAGAAGATAACCACACGTCCGTTGTTGACGAAGTTCTGAATCTGTTCCGCAACCAACCCGTTAGGCAAAGCTGCCTGCCAGAGCAATAATCCTGTCCTCTCCCAGTCAATCTCTCCAACCCGATTCGTGGGAAACACCTCTGCCTGATGTTGAAGTCGAGCGTCTGGGGGGATAGCGAGTGCGCGCCGAAACGCTTCGCCAGTTTTCGCATCATCACTGACAATCACCGATTTCCGCGCAGGGGGTTCTGAAAATACAAAGAAAAATCGGTTGTCCAAGGGATTTGCATCACCGGGCAACCCGACAGAGCCCCATCCCGAAGTCCGTGTGCCATCAATAGGAATGCGATGTCCTTGTAAAGAACCACCGCGTGCGTCGAGTTCAACTTCCACCACAGAACGCACGTTGTTAACTTCAAACTCAATCGGGACCTTTCGCGTTGAGACATTATTACCATCACTGCGAACCATTACGTCAAGGATGAGTTCTGCTTCATTGCCGCGTTGCCACCGTTGGACATTTTCCACCCGGACCGATAAGTTGTCCGAAGATGGTGCTGAATATGCAAGCAGGAAGTGATGCACACCGTCTAATTGCGCGAATTCGTCGCGTATCGCATCCCAACGCCCGCTGTCAACAGTCCAATCGTTCTCATGGAGATCAGAACAGAGCCATACATCCGCACGCCCAGAATTGTTTGCCTTGAGGTAGGTTAAAGCAGATTCAAGCATGCCTGGAATATTGGCACTCGTAACACTTGATTCAGTCATAGGTAGGCTCAATAATGCTTTCGGTGAATCTATTTCTTGTAATTGTCCAGTGGCACTATCAATTAGAATCAGGTGTGTTCCATAATCTCCCTGTTCCAGTAAGTGTGCAAGTCTTTTTAGTGCCGTAGACCTCTTTGATTCGCCAGCCTGTAGGTCTTGTATTTCCATACTTGCAGATCGGTCGAGCAGCACCATAGTGACATCGGGTTTAGCCATTCCGATACTTCCTAACCAGCCCCCAGAGAGTGGACGACTGATAGCAAAAATCAGTGCTGCGATAGCAAGCGTACGCATCAACAGTATAAGAATATGACGAATACGTGCCATGCCCTTGCTCATGCGTTTGGCAGTCATCAAAAACATCATCGCTGCCCAAGGGACAGTCCGGTGCCGCTGCTGATTAATCAGGTGAATAATCACCGGTAGCAACATTAAGGGAAGTGCTATTAATGCTAAGGGTTGTAAGAAATTCATAGTTGGTTATTGGCTTTTAGCAATCGGCTTTCAGTCGTCAGTTATCTGCGATTTTCTAAAATCTTGCATATTCATTCTTTTGGTAGAGCCAGTCTTTTCTGAAAACCGACTACCGATAACCGAAAGCCTACTTATGCTTTTTTAGGGGTTCGTCCTAATAAGAATCGTGCGAGTACATCCCCGTAGTCTTCGTGAATGCAGATGCGATGGTAGTCAATTTCGGTATCTCGGATAACTTCATTCATCTTTTCAAGGTATACTTCAAGTGCACGGCGGTACTGCTCGCCTACAATGACTGGGTCTGCCAATATAGGTTCGCCACCCTCCATATCAACAAACCGCATAGGACGATCAAATTCAAAATCAAGTTCGTTTTGTTCTATTAGATGGAACACAGCTACATCGTGCTTACGGAATCGTAGATGCTCAAAACAGTTTCGCGCTACTTCTGGATCAATGAATAGGTCTGAAATAATAACAATCATTGCTCTCTGTGGGACACGTTCAGCGGTTTCGTGAAGTGCTTCTGCTAACCCTGTTTCACCTGATGGTTCTGCTGCTCCGAGTTCATCAAGCACCGCGCTGAGGTGTGTCGCACTGCGCTTCGGTGGAATCTCTTTATGAAATCTTGTGCCTGCACAGTAGAGCCCAACGGCATCGCCTTGTAGCGCGGCAATATAGGCTAATGTGCCACCGATACGTCGCGCATAGTCAAGTTTACTGGTCCCGTTGTAAGCAAATCCCATAGATCCACTGGTATCAACGATTAAGCACATTCGCAGGTTTGTATCTGCCTCAAATTCCTTGATATAGTAACGGTCATTACGGGCATAAGCACGCCAATCAAGTCTTCGCGTATCGTCACCTGGCACGTACTTACGGTATTCAGCAAATTCAAGACTTGAACCGCGGATAGGACTACGATGTTTGCCGGATACGCTGCCTATCATCGGCAACCGAGCATGCAGTTGTAGCGTTGAAAGACGTTCCAAGACTTTTTGGTTAAGGTAGTCTCGTTTGAGTTGTAATGCCATGTTTTATCCTTGTTCAGACAGTTCTTCCACAAGTCGTTCAACGATGTCTTGACTGGTAATGTTCTCGGATTCGGCAGCGAAGGAAGTAATGACGCGGTGTGCTAACACAGGACTCGCGACTGCGACCACATCTTCAAGGCGCGCCATATAACTACCGCTAAGCGCAGCACGTGCCTTCGCACCGAGGATTAAATATTGAACTGCACGTGGCCCTGCTCCCCAAGCGATGAGAGGCTTAAGCCAATCAGGGGCTGCATCGCTTTTGGGTCGTGTGCTACGTGCCAAGTCAACAGCGAATTCGTAGATGTGTTCAGATACCGGGACACGCCGAACAAGGTTTTGGAACGCTATGACTCGATCGCCTGTTAGGACATGTTCCAATGTAGGTAGCGACATGCCGGTTGTTGTCCGAGCAATTTCAATTTCTTCAGAACGTGCTGGGTAGTCTACCTCAATTCTGAACATGAACCGATCTAATTGCGCTTCCGGCAACGGGTATGTCCCTTCCTGTTCGATGGGGTTTTGTGTTGCTAAAACAAAGAACGGCGGATCTAACTGGTAGGTTCTGCCGATTACCGTGATTTTGTGTTCCTGCATTGCTTCAAGCATTGCTGCCTGCGTTTTGGAAGGTGCGCGGTTAATCTCATCAGCAAGGATAAGGTTGGCAAAAAGTGGTCCCTTTACGAATTCAAATTCGCGTCTGCCACCTGGAATTTCTTGAAGGATGTCGGTGCCAGTGATGTCCATCGGCATCAGGTCAGGTGTGAATTGGATTCGGCTAAACTCTAATGCCATGGTTTCGGCAAATTTTCTCACCAAAAGCGTTTTCGCTAAGCCAGGGACACCCATTAACAGCGCATGCCCTTGCGAAAACAGACAGATCGATAAATTTTCAATAACTTGCTCCTGCCCGATAATGATCTTTGCAAGTGCTTTCTTTAGTTGGTCGTAGACATCGCGTAGTTCGTCAATTGCAGCAACGTCATCAGCATCCATTTGGTCAATGTGTTGTGGTGTTTGCATAATTATTCCTTTTTAATTCTGAGTTTCTCTAATAAAAAAACAGTTTAGGGTTGTTTCGATTTATGATGAATATAAAATTTGTAAACAGCTGCTGGGTAGGTGCGCTTTATAAACGCGCCATAAGCGTCAATTTAGTGGTTCGCCCCCTGGTAGGCGCGTTTTGTAAACGGCGCGTGGACAAAACGCGCCTACCTTTGGGGAATAAATCGGGGTTACAAACCCCTCCAACAATAGGATATATCTTTAAATTGACACCTATGGTGCGCTTTATAAACGCGCCGATCAATGGTATATCGTTAATTGAAAATCTACTGTAAATTATTGTATAAGTAATCTATATATAGTGACGCCGATTGAGGGTGAAACGGTTGCATAATTCTGAAAAAGTGAATCAAACAATTCAGAACTTACACATCGGTGGAATTCTCGCCCAGTGCATGCGTGTGATGCCCATTGCAGCTCGCTTTGAAAACAAAATCAACTGCTCCGAAGAGAAGGGGTAAATCGTACATCGTCACACTTACTCTATTGCGAGTGAAGGTATTGCCAACGAGTAGTCCAAATTCCCATGTTGTCCCGTCGCTGACAATGCCGTAGACAGGGAACTCGGCATCCCCATTTATTTTTTGTGCAGCGAGCATCTCCGCGATGCATTGTCCCCAACCCTGGTCAAAATCGTTCTTTTTTGCTTCAACGAGGATGATCAGCGGTATGCCAACGACAGGAATGCCTAACTCAGACCGTGTAGAGATTAGGTAATCCGGTGTGCCGCTTAATGTTTCATCGTAGGTAATGGTTTTCTTAATCCAGAGCGCGTAATCGTCCGCGTAGGCTTTGTAGACCTCCTTCAAAATCGGAAAAATAATAGCCTCACAACGCGCTGCCTCAGACGCAAAAATATCAATGTATTGTGTACAAAACTCAAATTCTTGCAAAAATTGTTGTGAGGGGACACATGAGGTTTCTTCAATTGGGACGAAATCTTTTACTGTGTATGTAATTCTAAATTTTTCCAGCACTTCTGAAATTGTTTTGAAATCACTAAAAGCCATGTGTCTACCTCCTGGAAATATATCTCCTAATGATTTTTTCTATACACATTTTCGGATGCACCTTTACACTGTTTAGCGAAAAAATTTACTCACTCTTAAGTACATTGTAGCATAACTCTGTGGAATATGTCAAGTGTTCATATAAGAAAAAGCAACGGTTAATGCCAAAAACTTTATACGCCCGCTGCTCAAAAAGACTTGAATTTTTGCGTCAAATAGGATATACTAAACACTTGTGAAGGTGGAAGCTGCCATGTCGTGATATTGTGCCATATTAAGCCTAAAAGACAATACAATTTCTTGTGGTAAACACAGATGAACACTCTCCATGATTTAAATGAAAAACAGATACAAGCTGTAATACATAAAGATGGGCCTATGCTCGTCATCGCAGGACCTGGCACAGGTAAAACAAAAGTCATCACCCACCGCATCGCTTACCTAATTCGTCAACACGGCATTAAACCAGAAAGCATCCTTGCGATCACCTTCACCAATAAAGCTGCACAAGAGATGCGAGATCGTGTCAACAACGAAATCGGTGAGCCGCACGGTTCTAACATTAAAGTCAGCACCTTTCATGCTTTCTGTGTAAAAGTACTTCGCGAACATGCCCATCATATCGGACTGAGCGAAAACTTTGCTATCTTCGATCAAGAAATCCAAGACGAGGTATTATTGGAAGTCGTCAACGAACTCAATCTGAATTCGTATAACTACCCGCCATGGCGATTGCGGAATATCATCAGCGATGCAAAATGCAAACGCAACGATGTATCGGATGGCTTGTTCATTGATCCAGATATTGTCGCTGAAATAGACGACCCAGATGCAGAAGCAAACATCCAAAATGCAGTCAAAACCTATCAGCATAAACTTGACGAATACAACGCTCTTGATTTTGACGACCTCCTCATAAAAACAGTCGCGCTGCTTGAAAAAGCTCCAGAAGTGCAACAGGGATATCATCAGACGATCTCTCATATCCTTGTAGACGAATATCACGATGTGAACAGCGTCCAATATCGGCTTTTACAACTGATCTGTACTGTACCAGAATATAATCTGATGGTGGTCGCTGATGCTGATCAATCCATCTACAGCTGGCGAGGTTCAAATCCGCAGTACATTGAGAATTTCAAATCAGATTTTACACCCCAAACGGTTGAATTAGATGATCACTATCGGTGTAGTGAGACGATCTTACACGCTGCGCAGGAGGTCATCGCACAGAACCCACTACGGCAGCAACAGCACACTCTCATAACCCACAAGGATGAAGGGCGAAATATCTATCACTACACGTTCAGCACTCCTACGGAGGAGGCACGTTCTATAATCAAGATCATCCGTAACTTGGTGAAACAACGCAACTTCTCTTATCGTGACATTGCGGTTTTTTACCGGACGCACAAACTTGCCGATGTGTTGGAAGAAGAGTTACTACGAACCGGTATTGAATTTCAGCGGATTAGAGCGACCAACTCCTTTGACGATGATAATCTTAAAGGCATTCTCTCCTATCTCTGTTTTACCCAATGGCAACTTCCGCGCGACTTTGAAAACGCCATCAATTTTCCTGAAAAACGGATTGACGATTTGACATGGGTTCGCCTGAAGTGGTTAGCCCAACGTAAAGACTTGACGTTGGCAGAACTCTTGAAGAGTATTGAAGAATATCCAGAAGATGTTGGGCCCTTGACACGCCGAAATATTCGTAGATTTTGGGAACAACTTCAGTCACTGGCGGACGATATTGAAGGTGAAGAAATTGATAAAATTGTGCAAAAACTTTTTGCACGTTTAGAACTTTTCCGTTCTCCTTACCGTACCAAAGAATTGTCAGTCATTGAAGAACAACCGGAGATGCAAAATTTGGCACTTGCACAGGATGTGCTTTATAGCGCGTTAGATCGTGGTGAGCCAATTCAGATTACAGCGAGTTACGGAATTGATACGTATTGTGCAGCAGAGATTATCCATCAGACGCTCAAAACCTATCTAAATAAAAATGTGCGTATCCACTTTTTGCCTAAAGAATTAAATGTTGAGGAACAAAGTTCTCACTCTACGACTGTGGGTGCCAGCGGAAGTGAAACAATACTGAACGGAAACGCAGTCAATCTGCTCATTGGCGACTTTACTGACCTTGGAGAAAAGGGGACAGCAGCGCGAACAATTCTCATCGGCACTACTACCTCTAAAGAGACAGGCATGATTCAAATACAATCAGAGAGTGTGCGAAGTATCGCCGCGCTAAAACTATGTCAACGACTTTTGAGTCGTTTTGAAACGCCAAACATGGCAGATATGGTTATTTACGACTTGGAAACGACAGGTATCAATCCTAAAAGAGCAGACATCGTTGAAATTGCCGCAAAACGTCTGAATGTCATCGGTAATGAAATTGAAAGTTTTGAACGATTGGTAAAACCACCAGGAGGACATATCCCTCTTGCGGTTACACGGGTTCACGGAATTAGCACAGAGGACGTTAAAGATGCTCCGAGCATTGAAATAGTTCTCCCCGAATTCTGTAGTTTTATCCAAGATCGTATCCTAATTGGTCATAACGTGGCTCAATATGATAACCCTATTCTCGAACGCGATTTACAGACATATCTAAAGAGAAATTTACCAAATCCGTACTATGATACACTTGTTACAGCGCGAAAGCTTTTACCGCGCCAGCGCCGAGGCATTGATGCGCTTGCAGAAAAATTTGGGATTGAACATGGACGTTTGCATAGAGCAATGGAAGATGTTGAAACCAATAGACAAATCTTTAAAGAATTGATACAGATTGATTTGCAAAAACGGGAAGTAAAATCGCTCACAGAATTTCTGCCCCTTGTCGGGGTTGGTATCCTTTCCAAAGCAGGTATCCCTGAGGATCACAACGACTTGAACGAAGTAAGCGCATTTTTAAATGCTGCAAAGCGGTTTGTCAAAACGCATCATTCCACTTTGCCTGACGATTTCCCTTTTGACTCCACAGAAAAAGAACAAGCAGCGGAATTCATCAACCAATTGCAGCAATCTGACTTACCAATTTTCCGAGAAGATACAGAATGGGTAGAGGCAAAGGCGAAGTTCCGAAATCTATTATTGAAATTTAATAAAATCGGCGATGGAAAAAGTCTATCCGACTTTTTGGATTATCAGAAATTACTTACCAATTTTGATGAAATGGATGATAAAACTAAAAAGGTCACATTGATGACATTACATGCTGCGAAAGGCACTGAATTTCCTGTTGTCGTCATTATCGGTATGGAGGAAGGCAGTTTTCCGATGTGGAAACGGAATATGACCCAAGAAGAAATTGAGGAGGAACGCCGCCTATTCTATGTCGGAATGACGCGTGCACAGGATCAACTCTACCTATCTTCCACTATCTATCGTTATGGTGACCGTGAACGTTCTGCATCCATGTTTATTCATGAGATGCCATCTGATTTCATGGTAAAGTGGAGTCCGCATAGCGGAACATAACATTTGATTGTTAGATCCCTTCTGTAGAAGATATCGGACATTCCATTTTGAGTATATTAAAAATGCGAATTGATTGCCAAAGCCACATATTTCCAAAAACCTACATTGAAATCCTTGCCCAAAACCCGCATCCACCACAAGTAATTCGCAGTGGCAGTGAGGCGATCGTCACTTACGGTGATGTTCAAACATTTCGGCTACGAGACGAGACTTACGACCCGAAACGTAAACTCAAGGATATGGACACAGCTGGCGTAGACATAGCACTGCTCAGCACCAACATACCACCACCTTGCATGCTTTCACCTGAACTGGGCAACAAAGGCGCACAAGCAATTAACAATGCCATTGCAGAACTTGTGGATACCCATCCACACCGATTTGCAGGATTGGCATGCCTACCGTGGCAAAATCCTGATGAGGCAATATCGGAGATGGATAGAGTTAAGGCGTTGGGATTTCGCGGGATAATGCTCTATTCACATATCGGTGGTAAGCCTGTTGATGCCCCCCAGTTTGAACCGGTTTATGCACATGCAGAAACATTGCAAATGCCGATTGTGATGCATCCCACCGTGCCAACGTGGGGTGAGGCAATCAAAGACCACTGGATGATCGGTATGATGGGATTACAAGTAGACAATAGTTTTGCCTTGTTGCGATTGATTTTGAGCGGGATTCTTGAACGTCATCCAAACCTCCAAATCGTGATGCCACACGTGGGAGGTATTCTACCCTATATGAGTGGACGTTTAGACCATCAGACTGAGGTGTTAGGCAGAGCAAGAGAAAATATAACACAACCACCGAGTGCATATCTTCGTCACATCTTTTTAGACACTGTGTCGCCATCACTGCAGGCGCTGCATTACGCATATCAATTTGCTGGTGAACACCGTCTGCTATTCGGAACAGACCACCCGTGGGTTGATATGCCGCGGTTTGTAGGTCTAATTGAGGATATGGATATTTCTGATACAGCACGTGCGCGTATCTTTGGAGAAAACGCTGCAAAGTTGTTTGATTTAATCTAATACCATTTCTAAATAATGATAGGACATTATTTCATAAATCGGTTGTCCGAATACCACACGCGTATTCGGTGTTGATTTGGACAAATCATGCGGAATGCCAAACGCGCATTCCGCCAAGCGCATTTGGTGTTGATTCGAGGTCGCTCCATAGGCGTCAATTTAGTAAGTAACGTGTGTATCTGACACACCTTTCGCCCCTCTGGGGCTTGCTTCCTGACGGGATTAACGTTTTCTATACACCTTTCGCCTCTCCGAGGCTATGGTCAATCATATCTCAGCACCAGCGGTGCGGAATGTGTATAGAATCCGTATCACCCAAAACCGAAAGCACCAGCGGTGCGAAAGGTGTATGGACTAAATTGGGTTTACAAAGTTATCTCACAAGATACATGTTCTTAAATTGACGCCTATGGTGTTGATTCGAGGTCGCTCCTACAAAAAGACTCAAAAATTGGAACGATACTTTGTCAATTAGAAATGGTATAATACCATTTCTGAGTGGTGACTCTTCATAAACAACACATGCGTTTGTAGTCGCGCAATTTATTGCGCCTCTTACATTAGTTCGTAGGCCGGGTAGAGCAAAGCGAAACCCGACATGGATATTCACATTAAGTGATTAAGTGTCCAGAATAACACCATCAAAACTATACTCAGCAGAGGTAACGTATATGACGCATGAATTAACTGATGCACAACGGTTCTTTTTTGAAAATAACGGTTATTTAGTGTTAGAGCATTTTCTTGAGCGTCCACATATTGCAGCCCTCAGAAACGCGCTTGCCGAATCCATTGAAAAACGCCGGGAATGTGAAGCAAAAGGTATACCGCACGCAGGAATGACACATATTCACGGTGAAAAAAGCACCCGTATTTTCTATATCCTTGGCGATCATCCGTTGTTCTTAGAACTGCTGGATTGGCAACCGATGCTACCTTACGTCACGGGGCTACTCAATGAGATGCCGCATCATCATGCCTCCGATGCAATTGTTGAGCACGGTGCGGAACTGATAGATCGCCCGATGGGATGGCACATTGATGGACACGATAACGGCTATCGAAACTTGCGCCCGATACCATTTTTACAACTCAAAGTCGGCTACTATTTGACAGATATGACGGAGGGAGGGCAGGGAAATCTGTGGCTCATACCGGGCAGTCATAAAGCCATGCATGACCCGAACCATGAAGACCTTCGGTATCCATATCAATACCCGGGGGCATTAGAAGTTTGTGCGCCAGCGGGAAGTGCGATCCTGTTCCATAATGCACTCTGGCATTCTGCTGGTATCTTCACCAAACCGGAGAGATCTCGCGAAATGCTATATTACGCCTATGAACATCCGTGGATGATTGCTTCACAGGAACATTGGGGGTATCCGAAAACATTCTATAACTCACAACTCTCGCCAGAGCAACGGAAGTTCTTTCACGGTTTTGTTTTCGATCCGCCTGAACAAAGATGGGGATAAAGTAAATTATGAATCTAAAATTACCTCACAGTTTTCTATCGGTTAGCGACGATTGTAGTTGCGCAATTCATTGCGCCTCTTATATTTCTTTTTATAGTGAAATCCAAAATTATTTTCACACTTTGGTTCTTGCCCGAATTTCAAAAACACCTTGAATGTAAAGAGGCGCAATGAATTGCACGCCTACAAACGCGGTAAATTCAAAGAAAGTGTCTACATATTTTTATGTTTTATCATAATATTTATTTCTTTGAAAAATGATAAATTACAGAGATTCGACAAATACTATAAGCACATTTGGTGTTGTTTTCGTCTTATAAATGTTTATGAATATGTTGTGATTGTTACCAATTTTAACACTTGACATAATGCGAGAATTATAAAAGATTTCCGCATATAAATTTGAATACGCACTTCATAAAAAAGAGAGTGCAATAAAGGAGAATTATGAAAAAAATTGTTTTGTCATTTCATCATCTATCAACAACACTATTGTCTATTTTATTGGTTTTGTTACTTTTAGGGGCATCTCAAGCAGCAGAAGAATCTATTCAGAAAGAAGATGTGAAAACTGAAACCGATTCCGCATCTACTGATGATGTGATTGAGCTTGATAAAATTTTAGTCAAAGGTGAACGGGTCTATTCCACAGCCTCCTCAAGCTCCATCCGAGAGTTTGATCTGAACGTTCGCCCGGTAAGTACGGCGCAAGATATGCTGCAACTGGCACCAGGGCTTGTGATTGCGCAACACGCTGGCGGGGGCAAAGCTGAACAGATTTTTTTACGCGGGTTTGATGCTGACCATGGAACAGATGTCGCTATTTCATCTGATGGTGTTCCCGTAAATATGGTATCACATGGACATGGGCAAGGATACGCAGACCTTCATTTTATTATTCCTGAATTAGTGGATTCGATTGACGTGTTTAAAGGTCCTTACTTTGCCAGACACGGTAATTTCTCGACTGCGGGTTCGGTTATGTACCGTACTAAAGACCATATTGATAGAAACCTACTGAAAATTGAGGGAGGTGAGTTTAATACACAAAAATTTACCGGCATGTTCCAGTTACCTACTATCAGTGAACATCAAAACGCTTATTTTGCTGGGCAATTTTACAATACGGATGGGGCAGTTGAAAGCAAGCAGGATTTCCAACGATTAAATCTTTTCGGAAAATCCCATATACATCTGAATGAAACGAGTAAACTTTCTTTTTCAGCAAGTTCTTTTAGTTCTGCATGGGATGCCTCCGGTCAGATTCCTCAACGCGCTGTTGACACCGGGCTAATTACACGCTTCGGAACAATTGATAACCTTGAAGGTGGACAGACTGGCAGACAGAATCTCAATTTAACCTATTCATTAAAAAGTGACGACAATGGTAGGTTTTTGATCCAACCCTATTTCAGTCGGTATAATTTCAAACTGTTCTCAAATTTTACCTTCTTTCTTGAAGATCATGAAAACGGTGACATGATCGAACAGACTGATGACCGCACCATTTTTGGCTTGAACACGGAATATCAATTCAAGCGATCTATCTATTCAATACAGTCCAACACAACCTTCGGAGGAGGATTTCGTTCTGACGATATTGCTGTCAGTCTCTGGCACAGCCCAAATCGCAGGCGGTTAACACAGAACGTGAATTCAGACATAATTGAACACAACCTGTTTCTCTGGGCACAAGAAGAATTGGTCATCAATCCAAAAATACGATTCCAACTCGGTTTGCGCTGTGATTACTTCACATTTAACGTTGAAGACCATCTTGACACGTTGTCGAATGAAATGGTCGTCTTACCGCATGCTTCAGGATATGCACAGGAAGTAATGTTCAATCCCAAATTGAATATGGTTTTTAGTCCTATAGAATCGTCAGATGTGTTTCTGAATTTCGGTACCGGGTTCCACTCCAACGATGCCCGTGATGTTGTAATTGAACAAACCATTTCGGATATGGAGCGTACATTTGATCGTCAAGGATTGGAGGACAACCAAATTACTGAGCGCCTCACACAAATGAATTTTAACCGTGAGTACGCTGGTATTAGTACGTTGCCGCGTGCGATTGGTGCTGAAATCGGTACGCGTCATCGATTTTGGAACCGATTCAATATCGGGTTTGCTGGGTGGTGGCTGGAATTAGCCGAAGAATTAGTTTTCGTAGGAGATGCAGGGGAAACAGAAATAAGCGGCAAATCACGGCGGATCGGGATTGACATTGAAGGGCGAGGACAGATCCTTTCGTGGATGTGGATAGATGCAGATGTCAACCTTTCGAGAGGGAGATTCGTAGATGAACCTTCTGATGCAAACGAGATTCCGCTTGCGCCGCGCATTACTTCAACTGGTGGTTTAACCGCTGCCCATCCTTCCGGTTTCGGCGCAAGTCTCCGTTATCGCTATATCGGTGATCGGCCCGCGAATGAGGATAATAGCGTGACCGCAGAAGGTTATACATTGGTAAATCTGGGGCTTTCCTACACGTACGGTGTTTTTAAATATTTTATCGCCGCCGAAAATCTCTTTAATGTTGATTGGAACGAGGCACAATTTGATACAGAATCACGCTTAGCCGATGAGGCACAACCGGTATCGGAGATTCACTTTACACCGGGAAATCCGTTAAATCTGCAGGCAGGAATCAGCTACGAATTCTAACAGATTTGTCTTCAATCACTCTGAACAAAGATGGGATAAAGTCCAACGCAAGGAGAGCACAATTATGCGATTAACTGAATCTGAAGTTTCATTTTTTTACGATAACGGATATTTGCTACTTGAAGATGTGTTAGACGAGAAGGACTTAGGTCCTGTGATTGCGGAGTACTCTGAAATTATCGCTGAACGCGCTGAAAGATTACACAAGGAGGGAAAAGTTACCTCTACCTACGCTGATAAACCGTTTACAGAACGTTTGCTTCATCTCGCTGCTGAGGCATCAGAAGTAACTGGAGATTTAGATATCATGCGTGCGCGTGGGGAAGCGACATTCAACTTTCTCAAAAACCCGAAAATCCTTGACCTTGCTGAATCTTTTGTCGGTTCTGAGATTGTGTGCAATCCTATTCAACATATCCGCGCTGTCTTGCCGAAACGAGATTCGCAACGTCATCCGACACCTTGGCAACGTCATCCGACACCTTGGCATCAGGACGCAGGCGTCTGTTGGCCCGATATCGACCCATATTTTATGTTAACTATCTGGATACCGATTGTGGATGCAACGTTGGAAAACGGGTGTCTACAAGTGCTACCGGGCAGTCATAAAATGGGGTTGTTCACGCACACTTGGAACGATGCCGGATTAGTGGTTCTACCTGAACATCAACCACCAAACCTTACACCGAAGGTATTGCCGATACGGGCAGGTGGTGTTATTCTATTCCATAATTACACACTCCACAGCGCAAAACCGAATGAATCAGAGACTGTCCGATGGAGTTTTGATCTCCGTTATCACGATGTTTATCAACCGACAGGCAGGCCCTACTACCCCGCGTTTCTGATGCGGAGTCGCTTGCGTCCAGAAGCTTGCCAAACCGATTATGAAACATGGTGCAAAAGGTGGGAGTTCGCTTTGGAAAATTCCAGAGGTGTGCAGGCATATCGGTGGCCCCGGTAGAAGGAGAATCCATGCTTGAGATTTCAGATCTGCCAACTGTCAATGCGACTTTAAATACAATCAGTGCTATCCTGTTAACAGTAGGCTATGTGTTAATTCGGCAACGGAAAATTGCTGCACACAAAAAATGTATGCTTGCGGCTTTTGCAGTGTCAGTGCTTTTTCTGATTAGTTATTGTATATACCATGCAAATGCAGGGTCAACCAAGTTTACGCAGCAGGGATGGATCCGTCCTGTCTACTTTGCTATACTGATTTCTCATATTATTTTGGCGTTTGCAATCGTGCCGTTGGCATTGCGCACCCTCTACTTGGCATGGCGCGAGAAGTTTGATAAACACCGTCGCATCGCAAAAATCACGTTGCCAATATGGCTATATGTTTCCGTAACTGGCGTGATTATTTATTTGATGTTGTATCAGATGGGTTAAACAAAAAGCATATTTTAAGCATGAATATTATAGGAGGAATTAAGTTATGAGACCTACACGCGTTTTTATTATAACATTCTTGCTCATTATGATATTTCTTTCACCTACCTTTGCACAAGACTACACCCGATGGGAATTGCCGGAAGGTGCGAAGTTTAGACTTGGCAAGGGCGAAATTCCTACAAACCTGTTAAACCAATTTCCTCCATATATTTTTTCACCTGACAGCACGCAGCTTGCAGTGATGAGTTCAATTGGAATTTGGTTATATGATGTTAAAACAGGGAAAGAACTTGCACTTTATCCAATGGAATTGGATAAAGTCAGATGGCGGTTGGCTTTTAAACCTAATAGCAGTATACTCGTATGTGGAGACAAAAACGGTGAAATTCATTTCTGGGATGTCACTACCAGGAAACCCATAAATAAGTATATAGGTCATGCATATAGTATTACCTGTATCAGCTTTAATTCCGATGGAAATGTGCTTGCTTCAGGAAGCGGTGATGAGACGGTACGATTATGGGATACTAACACTGGCCATTATAAAACTATCAATGTTGGAGATAGGCCAGATACACTTTTGTTCAGTCCTGATGGAGAGACACTTGCAACCAATGGCTACAAAGGTATCATGTTATGGAACACAAATATAGGTGAACTCAGACATATATTTGAAAATACAGAAAATAGTTTTCGGTTTGATTTTAGTCCTAATGGACAAATACTTGCAAGTAATAATGGTAAAGACACGCTGTTTTGGAATGTTGAAACAGGAAAAATTGGAATGAAATTTAAGGGGACAAGTAAGAGAACTTTTTTAGCATTCTTACCTGATGGTAAATGGTTTGCTACCGTAGGGAAAAACAACTATACGGTGCAATTATGGGACGTACAGACCGGTAAACTCAAAAATACATTCACAGGAGCTCCGGTGCCTGTTGAGATAATTGTAACCGATACGAATGGTTCACGAAAAAAAGTCAAAGAACCCTCGAATCGAGTGAACTCTTTTGCATTCAGCCCAAATGGAAATATCCTCGCTGTCTCTTATATGAATGAGGAGATAGTATTATGGAATGTTCTCACTGGACAGCGTGAAACAACTCTTGAAGGATTAAGGAATGTATATCATCTGTTGTTCAGTCCTGATGGGCGCACCCTTGTATCATGGAATGGTGACGACATCCTTTTATCTGATATAAATACAGAAGACATCAAAAAATCTGGATTGAAACACATAATTACAGAACATTATACTGAGGTAAAATCAATCGCACTCAGTCCTGACGGTCAAACCCTCGCAACTGGACATGAACGTTCTCCTCAAGTATGGGATCTTGCGACTGGTAAACAGAAAAAACCCAACATTCAAATGCATTATCAAAGAGAAATCCTATCTTTGGTTTATTCACCAGATGGAAAAATTCTTGCAGGATATAATCCACTTTCTCTATCAATTATAATCTTGTGGGATACTATCTCTGGAAAACAAATCACGGCTTTCAAAGGGGGTGGCAAGAGTTCTCGGAATGGAGGAATCGCATACCACACTGGACACCTTGCCTTTAGTCCAGACGGAAAAACGCTTGCAAATAGCAGCAAGGATAATATAGTCCGGTTGTGGGATGTCAAATCAATAATAAGTGATTCGCTAATAGGTCGAATTCGTAGAGGTATCTTTGGTAATCAGTTGCGTGATTCTAAAGGACATACGGACAAGATTCAGGTGGTTGCCTTTAGTCCAAATGGACGCATACTTGCAAGCGGAAGTGATGACCAAACTATCTGCTTGTGGAATGTGCGCACCCGAAAACTTAAAACTACCCTTAATTATACGGATGATTTCGGTTCACGTGCCAAACTCAATTCGCTTGAGTTTAGTCCAGATGGCAAAATACTTGCAAGCGGCAACTCGGATGGTGTAATTGACTTATGGGATGCTGTCACTACCGAACATAAAGGCACTCTCATAAGCAAAAACCCACTAGGGAATACCTTCCTTACTTTTAGCCCTGATAGTCAAACCCTCGCAAGTGGAGTGGCAAGTAAAATTACTCTCTGGGATATGCGAACGCAGCGACCTAAATCAACATTCACGCTAAAAGGGTCTGAAGGATTTGTTCAATCCATTAAGTTCAGTCATGATGGTAGAACACTTGCGAGTGGAAATGCGGATGGGACAATACTCATCTGGGAAGTGGAACCGTAATTCATAGGAAGGAGTGCACAACTTATGAAACCAACACGCATTTTTATTACAATACTGCTATCTATCATAACATTTCTTCCACAAATCTTTGCCGAAGACTACACCCGATGGGAATTGCCGGAAGGTGCGAAGTTAAGGCTTGGCAAAGGAAAAATCAGCCATGTTGCTGGTAGAACCTCATTTCAGTTCTCACCTGATAGTAGTGAATTTATTGTATTTTCCTCAATCGGAATTTGGGTATATAATGCCCAAACAGGAAAAGAGATAAGATTATTAACAGGAAGCATGGACGGGAAACCCAATGACACTATTATTAGTCCCGATTGGCAAACATTCGCAAGTCCGATAGATAATTCGGAAAATCCCGGGATTCAATTGTGGGATTTGCATACCGGCCGACTTCAAACCACACTTGAAGGACATAAAAGGGGTGTAACTGCCATAGCGTATAGTCCCAATGGAGAGGTGCTTGCAAGTGGTGATTTTGATGGTGTGATGAAAATATGGAACATTGGCACAGGACAACACAGACACATTCAGACACCACATAGTATTGTGAGTGATGTGGTATTTAGTCCTAACGGACAAACAATTTTGAGTTGGCACAGTGGGGATTTCCTATTATGGGATGTAGACACAGCGAAAATAAAAGACACAGATGGAATAAGAAGAATAGTTTATAGTCCAGATGGGAAACTACTCGTTGGTACCAATGACTGGTGGATTCACTTGTGGGATGCTGAAACTGGAAAAATTAAAATGGCATTCAAAGTCCAAGCACCGCGCTGGAGAACATTATTATCAATTACACCTGATGGAAAGACGCTTGCCAGTGTTAGTCAGAACAACGATAAGGTTCAACTATGGGATCTACAGACACAACAACTGAAAAAAACACTCAAAGGAAGACCTGAACTTGTTAAAACAATTCATGTTGATGAGGGCGAATTATTTTTCCAAATCTCAAGTAAACGAGTATCTTCAATGGTGTTCAGCCCTGATGGGCGCACCCTTGCTCTCTCTACTCAAAATGAAATACAGTTATGGGACACAGTTACTGGGAAATATAAATTAAAACTCAGAACAAAAGGTTCATTCCACCATCTTCTCTTCAGTCCCGATGGACGCACCCTCGCTGCGAAAAAAGGAAACCCTTGGCGAAATGAATCCGGCATCTTTTTATTAAATATAGACACCGCAGATGTTCGAAAATGCGGGCTTCGGTGTTTCCTACCCCCCCACAGGCCGAGAGTCCATTCAATTGCGTTTAGTCCTAATGGTAAAACACTTGCAAGTGGATATGAGAGAGAAAACATAAGACTGTGGGATGTATCATCTGGTAATGTCAAACAAGTATTTACGGGTCACCCATATCCGTTATGGGTTCAATCCGTAGCCTTTTCTCCAAATGGGAAAACACTTGCAAGTTTAAGTATTAGTATACAGAGTTCTGACTCGAAAGCAGAGATTCTTTTATGGGATGTGGACACAGGAAAATACCGAATGACACTTAAAGGACATGGAAAGAACGTAGGTGAGGGAATTTCATGCCATTCAAGCAGCGTAGCTTTTAGTTCCGATGGCAAAACGTTGGTGAGTGGAAGTTCAGATGGGACGGTTCGGTTATGGAACATAAAAACTCCGAAAAAATCGAGTTTTGAAAAATTGCGTGGGGTTTTCTCTGGTTACCGTAAAGGAGTTTTAAAAGGACATACAGATCAAGTACGCTCTGTTGCAATAAGTCCAGACGGAAACACTATCGCAAGTGCAAGTTTTGACAAAACTATCCGTCTATGGGATACGCGGACGCAAGAATTGAAAGCGAGCTTCAATAGACATAGGAAAGAAGTCAATTGTGTTATCTTTAGTCCTGATGGACGCACCCTTGCAAGTGCTGATGTAAGTGGAACTATTTTTCTTTGGGACCCGATCACCATTGACCTTAAAACTATTTTCGTAGCAGATCAGGAGGTCAACAGGTCTGTCATGTCTCTTGCTTTTAGTGCTGATGGAAAAACACTTGCAAGTGGATGTTGGGACATTCACCTCTGGGATATCAACAAACATCAATTAAAAACAATGTTTACAGGACATAGAGGGTTCGTTAATTCTGTGAAGTTCAGTCCTGATGGGCGCACACTTGCAAGCGGGAGTTCAGATGGGACAGTGCTTATTTGGGAGTTGGAACAGTAATGCCGAAGCGGCGAACAATATGAGACATAGCTTTCCGGACAGCGCTTATGAAAATGATCGCCTGGGCGCGAAAACGGGCTGGCAATGAGAGTGTTGCAAAGATTATGATTCACTTTCGGTGTTCATTAACGATTCGCACAATTCTCTTGCTTGTATTACCGCTTCCGTTTCTCCATGCTGAATTTCAATTACCTTCACGGCATCAGAGGGAATCTGTGCAAACAACTCATCCCATTCCAAGTCACCACTACCAGGCGGATGATAAAGTTCAAGCTCTTGTAGGTCGTGCAGTGTCACGCCGATAAGATGTTCACTGTATGTTTCAAGCCATTTGTGTGACCAGCAGAGTCCAAGTTTTTCCTGCAACGCTGCGTGTCCAACATCGTGCCAATAACGCATTGGGCTACCGTAAAATTCATCAAAAAACAACCCAACTTCATCAAAATTCGGAATTTGGTAATAGTGCGGGCGATTCTCAATTGCAATGCATAGTTCCATTTTGAGTGCGTGTTCATTTAATTCATCAAGACTTCGCAGCACAGCATCACGATGTTTTGCCTCTTTGCGTTTTCGCCATTCCGTTGCTTCAGTCACCTTTTTACTAAAAGCCTCAAATTCACGCTCACCATACTCATAGAATTCAGTCATTAGATACGACCGATCATAAGTATCCACTGCACCGAGACGAAGCAGCACTGTTGTAATTTCCATTTCAACGGCAAGCTCCATTGTTTCAATAGTTCTGCGAATTGCTTCCTGCCGTTCATCGTTATCAAGGCTGGATAGCAGAATTTTGTCGTTTTCTGCTTCTGACTGTGGAGTTCCAGGGAGAATTGGACAAAAATTCTGGATAGCACAAGCGGGCATTTGTCCGATGTTCCGAAGGATCGGTTTGAGTTGTTCCACCTGTTCAGGTGTGAGATGACGGCTCAGAGCGATGACTTCAAAACCGAGGTCTTTCAATTCATCAAATAAAGCAGCCCCATCCGGTTGCTTCAAAGCGTTCCACATTGTTGAGATTGCTAACATTATTTTTTAAGTTTACAGAGGAAAAAACGAAATAAGATAGAGGATTTGCGATTGGGCATCTTAAATTTTTTATGTTATTATGCTAACTTTTCGCCCTTCAACTTTCAACTTACCTTGTGCGTAACACTTTATCACTCTTGGGTAAAGTTCGTGTTCTTCAATCTGAATCCGTTTATGTAGACTCTCTTCGTCGTCTGTATCATAAACAGGGACAACCGTCTGTGCGATAATTGGCCCTGTATCTACGTCTTCGTCAACGAAATGCACGGTAACACCTGTTACCTTCACACCGTAAGCCAAGGTATCAGCAACAGGGGTTGCACCTGGGAAAGCGGGCAAGAGACTTGGATGCACGTTAATTATCCGATTACGATATTTGCGGACGAACGGGGGTTGAAACAACTTCATAAAACCTGCAAGCACAATGAGTTCTACCGAATAGTTTTCAATGTGTTTTGAAATTTCCGCATCATAAGCAACACGATTCTCAAAATCTTGGGTTCTGACAATTTGTGTCGGTATACCAGCGTGTTTTGCGCGTGTCAATGCGTAAACTTTCTGCCGATCACTAATGACAACTGCGATTTCAATGCCGATGGTTTCGTCTTCATGCAACTGTTCAATCAGCGTTTGCAGATTGGTGCCGCTTCCTGAAACGAGTACCGCAATTTTCACTTTGTACTTTTCCTCGTAACGCTATTCGTCATTAAAAACTGCTTGCGCAAGTTATAGAATTGCAGATTACATTCATAAAAACACTCGCTAATAAAATCTTAGTGGTGCTTGCTGTTAGTTGTATGTCCCAGAGGGATTGGAATCCACAGTCCTCCTGTTTTACGGGACACCTCTTCTTGGAAATGGTCAAAAGTTCCTATAACACTTACTACGGCAAATTTTTTCTCAAGGAACAGAAGGGTAGCTGTTGCGGAAGCCATTGATGAGTTTTCACTTATAGGTTCATCTGTGACAATGATAACATGGGTCTTTGCCTCTCGGCGGAGTTTTATCTGTCTAAAACCTTCAGCAATAGCATGTAGAAGGTTTTCATCTTCTTGACCTGGTAGTTCAAGGATTTTATGGATCTGCCCAAGAGTCTGCGGTGGATTGAAAACATTGACTATATCTACTGATCCGCTTGTCCGAAACCTCACGACACCTATCTGATAGTCAATGAGTGCGTTATCCCAATCGCGTACCCAAGTATCCAGTTGTTGTAAAAACTGTGGTAGCTTATCTTCCATGCTTTTGCTTCCATCAATAAACAAGACAACATCCACTGGTGCATTCCCAGAATTTTGAAGCAAATTCTTACCGATCCTTTGGGCTTTTTGCCATTGTGTCTTTCTAAGCAACTGTACTCTTGCCCTTGCTGTTTGGGGTGTATTAAGGCGTGCTGCTTTTTGTCTCTTTGGATCTTCAGGAATAGCGTGCCAATTGCCATTCGTTTCAGATGCAAGTAATTGATGTTCTTTGTTTGGAAGGCCAAGGATATTAACATAAATGCCAAACTCGCGACAGAGGGCGATTGAGTTATCCACTGTTAAACCTTCAAGACTGGTGAACGGTTCATCGGTGACGAGAATGAGATGTTTTTTGGATGTGGCACGGAACTGCATTTCATTAACTGTCTGCGCAATAGCATCCAACGCATTTTCGTCTCTACCAGGGGTAATTGCATGTATATTCTGTTTGTATACGGGTAAATTTTTTGTTAATTGGAGAACTTTAATAGAGTTTCTTTTTCTGTTTTTTTCTTTCGTGGTAGAAAATTGAGTTAAACCGAGTGCATAATCAATATCTGAGGATTTATAAACATCAATCATTTCTGTTAAATGTTGAGCAACTGCCGTAATATTATTGCCCATACTACCACTGGCATCAATAACAAAAACGACATCAATCGGACCGCCCTCACTTGTTTCCAAAATTTCATTTGCAAGACTTTTCATAACATTGCCAAAAGGAATATATGGTAAAGGCTGTTTTTTCTTATGAAGATCTGTTATAGTAGTCGGAATACCATCGGCATCTATTGTTCCAGCAATATCAAGTGTAGCAGGGGTAGATGTGCGTTGAACGCCCAGCATACCGGAACGTTTTGAACCGAAAGAACTTCCTACTGTTGGCTCTGCTGCCTCTGTCTTTGATAAGCCATTTTCAACTTGTCGTAGCTCGTTGAGCGCGGTGCTGACATTCACTTTCACATCCGGAGCAGTATTTGTCTGTTTGAGTCGAGGTTGTTCTGTGATAACGGGTTCCGTAGGTGCAAGACGAGGTTGAAACGCAATTTGAGGGCTCAACGATTCAATTTTAGCAACTGGTATATTCGTGGGTTCATACACCGTTGTTCTGCGTTGTTGAGATACTGGCGGTTTTATCGGTTTCTTTGAGGGCAGCTGTTTTGGTGCTGTTGACAGTGTTACATTGATCCTATCTTGGGTAGATAAAAGTGGTTGATTACGGACGGAAAAATAGAATAGCGTAATAAGAAAAAGGACATGAAATACCATCGAAATAAGTAACGCATTCCGCGTTATAGATTTCACGGTCCGGAGGCTTATATTTTTCATTGTCTATACCTCATCAATGAATCTTGTTAAACCTTACCAATTTTCGTCATCAACTAAATGCCCCTCAGGGATTGGCACCCACACGCCCCCGGTCTTAAGAGTTACTTCTTCTTGAAAATCATCAAAAGTGCCGACAACGCTTACAACAACATGTTTTTTCTCTAAAAACTGGATGACATCAGTATATTTAGATGTTTGTTTTATAGGTTCATCTGTGACAAGGATAAGATGGGTTTTTGCCTCGTGTCGAAGTTCTAACTGATTATACCCTTTAACAATTGCATGTAAGAGATACTCATCATCTTGACACGGCAGTTCAATGATTTTTTGTACCTGAACCAATGATTGCGGTGGATTGAAAACATCTACTGTATTATCGGAATCATTCGAACTGAATCTAACCACACCTAACTGATAATTAAGGAGCGCATTGTCCCAGTCCCGTACCCAAACATCAAACTGTTTTAAAAAATGTGGGAGTTTGTCTTCCATGCTTTTGCTTCCATCAATAAATAAAATGATATCCACAGGTTCATTACGAGTATTTTGAATCAATCCTAGGCCGACTCGCTGAATACCTTCCCATTTTGCTTTTTTAAGAGCATTGTCCTTTGTACTTGATGTTGAGGCGGTGCTGCGTTCTTGTGCTATCAGCTGGGGGTTTCGTTCACCAGGAATTTTGTGCCATTTACCATTCGTTTCAGAGGCAAGTTCTTGGTGTTCCTTCTCAGGAAGACCCAGTACATTGACATAAATGCCAAACTCTCGGCAGATGTCAATTGCATCTTTTAATGTCCTGCCTTCTATACTTGTGAACGGTTCATCGGTGACAACAATAAGATGTTTTTTGGATGTGGCACGGAACCGCATTTCATTGACAGTTTTTACAATAGCATCTAACGCATTTTCGTCTTCTCGAATGATAATATCACGAATTTCGCGCTTATATTCTTTCATATCTTTTGTCAATGGAAGAATTTGAATCGCATTTTTGGTGGGACCTTTGTGGTTGTTGGCTCGATACGTTGAAAATTGTGATAAGCCGAGGGCATAGTCAATGTCAGAAGACTCGTATACATCAATCATATTTACCAAATGTTTCGCAACATTAAGTATGTTATCCCCCATACTACCGCTTGAATCAATGACAAATACGACATCAATAGGGCCTCCCTCACTTGTTCCAACAATTTGGTTAGCAAGGGTTTTTATAACATCGCTAAATTTGATATTTGGCAATAATGGTTTGTTCTCCAAGACATCACCTATTTTGGTTGCTCCATCACTACCAACACCTGTTGATCCAGCGATATTCAGCGTAGACCGGGTCGTGGCACGATGCACACCTTGCGTCCCGGAACGTTTTGTCCCAAGTGATCCTAAGGTTGGTTCGGCTGCTTCTACAGTTGATAATCCGTTTTCAACCGGACGAATTTGATTGAGTGCAGTACTCACATTCACATTTACATCCGGTGAGGTTTTCGTATCCTCAAGCCGTGGTTGTTCCGTAATAATGGGTGTTGTAGGCGCAAGATTAGCATTAAACGCGTTATGTGGATTGATCGATTCAACTATAGCAAGCGGTTTTGTTGCCTCATATTTAGTTTTAAGTTGACGTGTAATCGGCTTGATGGGCGTTTTCTGTGAAAGCGATCTCGGTACCGTTGATAGCGATACTGCGATCTTGTCTTTAACAGGTAAAATAGACTCATTACTAACAATATAATAAAACAGCGAAATGAGAAAAAGAGCATGGAGAACCATTGAAATTAACAAAGCATTTCGCGTGAAAGATTTAATAGTACGACGATTATTATTCATAGCTTTATACCTCATCAACGAATTTTTAGTGAACGTTTCGGTTCTTCTTGTAAAATTACTTCAAACGAAATTAGTCTTTCTTGTTGAACTTCTGATGATTTAGAACGGAATTGGGTAAAAGGGTTTAATTTCTCAATACGAGGTGAATAGAGCGTTACACCTATCATCGTAAATACACAAAATATTAACCCAAACGTGTAAACGAGATTATAAGACCGTATATTGTCCCGCATCCACATTTGCAAGCTTTCAACGAAACACCCAAGGCGGTTAAAGATGGACTGGTGCGTTTTCTGAGTTGCCTTTATTGTCGTTGCGCGTAACATTACAGATGACAGAAAGGTGTCTGAGGCTTTCACCGGTTCTACAAAGCGAAGAAGTTTATCTGTTTGTTCTATTACTTTGGCTCGACAACCGCAATCTGGGCACTGTTTTAGATGCCGCCGAATAAGATGGCGCTGCCACGTAGGGACTTCACTGTCAAAATAGGCTGAAAGTTGTGCTTGAACGTTTTTACATTCGTTTATTTTATATTTTAACATTAACCCCACCCCCTATTCCAGCCTTAATAAGTAATTTTTTCATATTTTGGCGTGCGCGGTGAATTAAAGATTTCACCGCTCCTATTGAACAATTTAAAATCTCTGAAATTTCTTCATAACTAAGCTCTTGGTATGTTACGAGTGTTAATGCTAAACGTTGATTTTCTGGAAGCTGTTTTAACGCTTTCTTGATGAGTTGTTGGCGTTCTTTCTTTTCATAAAGGATATCCGGTTGGTAACGCGTATCTATCATAAATTCGGAGTGATAAACATCCTCACCTTCGTCAACCATATCTTCCAGGAAATAGGTATTCCGACGTACCCGATTTCGGATTTCGTTTTTTGACAAGTTGGTAGCGATCGTATACAGCCAGCTTTTAAAGGACGCTTTCGGTTCATAACGACTCGCACTCTTGAAAACACGAAGGAACGTCTCTTGTGCTAAATCTTCCGCACGATGATAGTCGTTGATGATGTAATAGATATAATTAACAAGGGCATCCTGATATCTTCTGACAAGCAGCTCAAATGCACTCATATCTCCTTTACGGCATTCCAACATCAATTCTTCGTCTGAAACTATCATGATGTTCTCCTTTTATTTCAGTAAAGTCACAGTCTGGTTCTACTCTTCTTCGGTGCCTTCTGTTTCCGTAGACCGATATTCTTTAGAAGGTTTTAACTTCAATCGCATTGCTGTTTTAAATGCCTCTACCGCTTCGCGACGTTTGCCTTGAAGAGAATAAACTGTCCCGAGTTCCGAATGTAATTCTGGGTGGTTCGGGATAAATCGAATAGCGTGTTCGTAAACGTCAATAGCTTCGTCATAACGTTTTAGCATGCGATAGGTTGCTGCAAGATTGATATATACAGCCACTTCGCTCGGTTCACATGTAATCGCCATTTTGTAAGCGTCAATGGCTTTCTCATAGTTTTCTAACATAAAATAAGCCAAACCGAGGTGAAAGTGTGCTTCAGCAGATTCACGATTATGTTGAATTACCTGAAGAAATTCTTCAATTGCTTTTTCATAGTCACGCGCGTTTAAGGCATCTGCTCCCTGTTTTAAATGTTTCGCTGCTGCCTGCTGAAGATGAATATCTAAACGTCCGCGCTGAATAACCCGATTTTGTAATCTTTCTGATGAAATAACCGACTCATCACGTTTTAGCGGAGAGTTAGCGGACACATCTTTAATCGAGACCTGTTCGTCATCGGTTTTACTGTCTTTCATCCGTTAACTCCGTTTCTTGAACCTCAATTATTTTAACACCTAATTCCTGAAAAAGTGGCAACTTAATAACGATTTTTGTTCAATAATGATGCTGATGCAACATCAACGAGCTATGCGACATCCTATCACAAATTCTGCATAGTTCGTGCTAAAAAAATCGAAACTGGTGCAGGTGCTGTAGTCGTGATTGTAATACCACGCGCCGCCGCAAGCAACACGGAAAGTTTCTGCATCGTCATAAGGAGTGCAGGTCCATTCCCAAACATTGCCAATCATATCATAACATCCAAAGGGAGTGATACCATCTTTGAACGCGCCGACAGGTGTTGTGCCTTCAGCACCGAGTTCAGTAGTGTTGCAACGTGGTTTATCTATTTCATATCCCCATGGAAAAAGTCTATCATCAGTGCCGCGTGCAGCGTACTGCCATTCCGCGAATGAGGGCAATCTTCCGCCAACATAATTAGCGTAAGCCTCCGCATCTTCACAACTCACCCAAACGACAGGATGGTCACCCTTCAATGCATAACTTTCATAACTTAACTCAGTCCTGTCTTGCCATTCCTTTGGTGGTGTATATCCAGTTTCCTGAACAAATCGATAGTATTGCGCATTGGTAACAGGATAGACACCGATTTCAAATTCATCAATTTCCAATGGTGTGCATTCTTCACCGATAAGCGCAGTTCCTGCAGGCACACATACGGTTATATCTAAGATTTGAAGTGCCGCCTCGCGAACTTCTTTTTCAGCATGCGCAAGCGCGTACCCCAGAGGCGAAATTACTTCTCCAATAGGAGGTGTTATGAGTTGTGGTCCGTTTTCCCAACCTAAATCAATGCTTAAGAGTAGCTTAGCAGCATCATAGAGCGAATCGTCATAGTGCCACGTCCAATAGTCTTGAAGTAATTGTTGAAACGTTTCTGGGGCATCGTTTTCAATGCGTGCGATTCGAGATGCTTTCGGCTTTTTGACATCTAACAGCATATTCTTTTAGGGCAACATAACTTCGGATTAATTCCAAAGGAACGGACAATCTCAAATTCGCTATACAGTTTCCACGTTGTCAAGATTTATTATATCATAAGAAAACGGTATTGGACAAGTTGTTTTCAGTAGTTTACTCTTTGCATCATTTTGAATATGCTGTGTCTTGATTTTAGATTAGCCTTAAATTCTACTTCGTGGGTTTCGTCTAAAAAATATGCAAGTTTCGTTCCTATTCTATTCGTGATTTAACTTTCATGCATTGGATTAGATAAAGAAACAGACAATTGTCACACTTAATCTGGATATGCTTGCAATATTATACCACATTTTCTAAAATGATGCTATAATTGTGAAAATAACAAACAATCCGTAAACCAACATAAGTTGCAATTGTAGAGAAATAGAAAAAAGTATAGTTAGGAGGAACATTACGTGATTCGTGAGGCTATTCAAAAAGTTGTTGAGGGGAACCCTTTAACTGAAGCAGAGATGATTGAAACCATGAATGAGATTATGGAAGGGGAAACGACAGATGCTCAAATTGCTTGCTTCTTGACCGCATTGCGTCTTAAAGGAGAGACGATAGATGAAATTATCGGTGGTGTTCGCGTGATGCGTGACAAATCAACGCGGGTACCGACAAAGCAGCCGTTGGTAGTTGATACCTGTAGTACGGGCGGTTCTGGACTACACTCGTTCAATATTTCAACAACCTCAGCGTTCGTGGTTGCGGGGGCAAACGTGCCTGTGGCTAAACACGGTAACAGAGGCGTAACTCGGCAAAGCGGAAGTGCGAATGTCCTGATGGCATTAGGTGTGAATATAGAGATTCCACCAGAACATATTGGGCAATGTATAGATGAGGTGGGTATCGGTTTTCTATTCGCGCCGATGCTGCATGGCGCGATGAAATATGCAATTGGTCCACGGAGAGAAATTGGTATCCGCACTATTTTCAATACAATTGCACCGCTAACCAATCCAGCAGGTGCGCGAGCCCAGGTACTTGGTGTCTATGCATCGGAACTGACAAAGTTACACGCGAATGTGCTCAACAATCTTGGCACACAGCATGCGTTCGTAGTGCATGGAAACGATGGCTTAGACGAGATCACGACAACAACTACCACGCGCGTTTCTGAACTTATAAATGGTGAAGTGAAAACCTACACACTGGATCCGACAACTCTTGGGATTCCGAAAACCGAACCAGAGTCGTTACTTGGCGGCACACCGGAAGAAAATGCAGAAATAACGACGCGTATTCTTAACGGTGAAAAAGGACCTAAACGAAATATTGTGCTGTTAAACGCTGCTGCTGCGATTGTTGCTGGTGGAAAAGCAGATAACCTTGAAAACGGTTTGGAACTTGCTGCTGATTCTATTGATTCTGGAAGCGCGTTGGAAAAACTGGAAAGCCTAAAATTGATATCAAATAAATAATCGTGCCTTTATGATATTAGATACTATTATTGCTCATAAACAGAAAGAACTTCAGATCGAACAGGAGCAGGTGCCGTTTAGCACATTAGAAGCGAAGTTAGCGAACCTCCCACCGACAAAGGATTTTCGTCATGCAATTGCACAATTCTATAATATCAATCTCATTGCCGAAGTAAAGAAAAAATCCCCAAGCAAAGGAGTTATCCGAAAAGATTTCGACCCTGTTCAAATAGCTGAAACTTACGCTGAAAATCGTGCTGCAGCCATTTCTGTGTTGACAGATGTTCAGTTTTTTGAGGGGAGCCTTGAATATCTCTCCTTAATTCGCGAAGTTGTAGATGTGCCACTGCTGCGAAAAGATTTTACGATTGATCTGTATCATATCTATCAAGCGCGCGTTGCAGGTGCGGATGCTATTCTCCTAATTGTAGCGGTGTTAACGCCTAAGCAACTGCGCGATTTTATGGACATTGCCACCTCACTTTCGCTGGCATCTCTGGTGGAAGTACATACAGAAGCGGAGTTGGAAATAGCGTTAGATATTGGTGCTGATATTATCGGTATAAACAATCGTGATTTGCGGACATTTCATACCGACTTAGCAACGACATTCAGGTTGCGCGAATCTATTCCTGCGGAAAAGGTTGTTGTGAGTGAGAGTGGTATCTATACGCGGGCAGATGTAGAGTCGTTACGAACAGCAGATGTAAACGCTATTTTGGTGGGTGAATCGCTGATGCGCAGCCCTGATATTGGAAAACAGGTGCGGAAATTGATTGGTTCAGGACGGACGCATTCCTCCCTTGAATGAAGATTAAAAAATAAATTGGGTAGTTTAGCGGGGGTTTGTAAAAAACCCAG
>JAPPES010000029.1 GCA_028824125.1 Candidatus Poribacteria bacterium | reverse complement strand
TCTGTTATAAATCGGGGTTAGAAACCCCTCCTACAAGAGCATTCGCAAATAGGTGTTGATTTTTACGTTTTCTGTTATAAATCGGGGTTAGAAACCCCTCCTACAAGAGCATTCGCAAATAGGTGGCAACTTATGTTATTTTAATTCGCAATCAGCAAGTCGCTCACATATTAACTTTTTGATGTGTGCCTTCGCGGCATCTCCAGTTAATTCTCCATTGAGGATAGGTTTAACTTCGAATTCCGCGAGTCTCACTGTTGGATTAAGCCCGTGTTGTGGCGGCAACCAATCTCGGAACGTATCAAAAAAAGCGCGCTGCGCTGCACGACCGTTTACGTAAGGGAAATCTGCAGTAGCGCGGCGAAAACGATCAGGCCCCTTTGCCAGTGCTTCAGTGTGATATTGCTGGCAAAACTTTAGGTATTTCTCCGGTGCGTAGGCAAGCGGGACATCCTCTGGATAAAACCTAAATGTCTGTTCTCGGAACTGAGTGAAGTGTTGCAGTTCATCAAACTCAAAGATAAAGTGATAAGGTTCTGGAAAATAGGCATCCGGTGTAAGGAATCCATCTGCTTTTGCTGATGTTCCTTCCCAGTCTCCTCTCAGTTCATCGTAAAGTTCCATCAAAATGTCGTAATAATCACCAAAATGCTCACGACTCGGCTTATTACAAAGCCAATCAAACTGCGCGCGTTTTTCTGCTGTTGTCCCTAAAGCCTCTTCCACAAGTGCGATAATACCGACTTCTAATCGCATACTCTGTTTATACAGATTCGGTGTCTAAATCTTTCAAGGCACGCTCGGCTAAAGGTGTCGTTAAACTTGCAAGGTAATCTCTGTCACGTTGTAATGCTTCTAATTTGTTGTCACCGTGTACAAATTCTACCTGAATGTAACCATCATAACCGGCACCACTGAGCGTCTCAACAACCCTGCTATAGTCAACGATACCATCCGCGATAGCACATGCTTTTCCGTTTTCATCAAAGTTTTGCGCATGCACGTTCACAACATGAGGTGCGAGTTTTTGTGCAGCGGCATGAGGTTCATCCGCATCAAACCGGGCAAGCGGTTGATAGTAAGTTTTCAGAGAAGGTTGATTTGTAGTCTCAATTATCTCTAAGATACTATCGACAGTGTCTGTCAGATGGTTATTGTGCATCTCCATGCCCAATTTTATGCTTCGGAAATTCGCCCACTGCGCTAAAGTGACCAACCGAAAAAGGATAAGTTGTTTATCTGCAGGAGCAATGGATTTTGACGGCCCACCTCCTGACCAGATTCTAATCAGGTCAGTGCCGAGTTCGTGCGCAATTTTAAACGCTTCCTCTAAATGCTTTTGGTGGAAAGTCATCAAAGGATCAACGTAGGACCCAAAAGCAGAAATCTCCAGCCTTTTTTGTTGTGCTAAATCCCGAATGTCTTTGAGATATGTTTTATCGTATTCCACTGGCATGTGTGGCGGTTTACCCCAAACTTCAACGCCATCAAACCCGTAATCTGCCGCAATTTCAATAACCTCTTCCAACGGTTTATCTTGAAAAGCGATGGAGCATAAACCTAATTTCATTGTTTTATCCCCAATTGTGTATTTTTATATAGATAGGATACCATAATTAAAGCGAGATTGCAAGGAAAGTTTGTTGTTTACAGGGTTATTTAGTTTTTCGGACGAACTTTTAACACCTGCTATATACCCCAGGCCGGTAGGTTCGGTTTCCTAACCGAACCTACCGCGGTTATGTGAATAGAATTCAAAAAATTAAGAACTTCATATTTCTTATACCAAGCTCACATTATACGATGTTACTGTCCATCTTGGTGCAGACAAGTTCTACAACGCGTCAATCTTTTCCTGCAAAAATTTTACACAGAAAGGCACCTGATCTTCAGAAAGCCCATGCAGAACTACCGCCCCTCTATAGCCACACCTCTTTAGTAAACCGAGATATTGATCGTAATCCAGCACTCCTGTGCCAGCAGCAAGATGTCCCGCTTGCCCATCCCTATCCAAATCCTTCGCGTGTGCAAGCGCGATATCTTCGCCAAGCAACGCAAACGCCTCATCAAGTATTTCGCGCATCTTTGGCAACTCACCTTTGTGGAAGATATTCGCGCCATCCATACAAACTTTCAAGTAAGGAGACTGCATCTCATCAAGCAGGGAACGCGCTTTCTGTGCCGAGTCAATCACGTTTGAGACTTCCGGTTCAAACGCCAACGTCACCTCGTATTCCTACGCAATTATCAACGCCTTTTCCATAGATTCAACGAGGTCTTTCCATGCAGACGCGGTGTTGTTGTCAGGATGAGCGCGCCACATATTATGTGGATCGCGAGAACCGGTGCAAAGTGTAATGACTGATGTGCCAAGCGCCTCACACTGCTCTGCAACGTAGCGTAACATACTTAATCCCGCGCGGCGTTTCTCCACGTCAGGGTCAATCATGTTGTAAGTGCCAGAAAGAGCTGAAACTTTAATCTGCCGAGCATCCAACTCCTTCCGAATTTTGGCAAGTGGTGGGTTACCTGCAGAAACATGAAATTGTAAGTGGTGAATACCGTGCGTTGCCACAACATCAAGGGTTTCTTCCAGCGTTTCCCGTCGAATTGTTCCCTCCATGAGTCCTATTTGCATCAATCGCTCCTATAAAGTAAAGTCGGTAATAAGTCTATCCTGAAAAGGCAATATATAGTTGGGATTCATAATATCCTTACTTGACAATGTAGTGTTTCAATGATAGCATATTGTCCGTTGCGAAACAAATTTTATCGGCATGAATGTATACCACAGAGAAAACAGGAAAGGAAAAATTATGGCAAGAGTACCAATTGGTTTAGAATTATTTTCTGTCCGCAATGAGTTAGCAGAAGATGCCCGCGACACAATAAAGGCGGTCGCAGAAATGGGATACGAAGGCGTAGAATTCGCAGGTCCACCCCAACATTCCGCGGAAGAGTTGAAAGGTTACCTTGATGAATTCGGGTTAGTTTGTTGTGGATGGCATACACCGTTTAATCTCGTTCAAGAGAATACCCTCGCTGACACGATTGAATTCAACAAAGTACTTGAAAATCGTTATGTTATTGTTCCGGGTATTCCTGGGGAACTGCGTCAATCGCGGGCAGATTGGTTGAAGTTAGCAGATTTCTTCAATGAACTTGCTGACAAACTGGAACCGCACGGCATGGTAACAGGCTATCATAACCATCACGTTGAATTCTCACCTATGGATGGCGAAATTCAGTGGGATACTTTCTTCGGTAACACAAACGATGGGGTTGTGATGCAACTGGATATGGGGAATGCTCTCAATGGAGGTGCCGATCTTGTTGCCATTTTGGAGAAATATCCGGGTCGCGCCGGTACGGTGCATCTCAAGCCGTATACTCTATCAGAGAGTGAAGAAGATGGACATGCTGGTTTTCGCCCTATTATTGGTGAAGACAGCGTGCCGTGGCAAGAGATTTTCCGTGTCTGTGAAACGACAGGCGGTACACAATGGTATATCGTTGAATATGAAAGTGATGCGTTCCCACCTTTAGAGGCAGTGGAACGTTGCCTAAAAGCATTAAAAGAGATGGGCAAGTAATTCTTGTGAATTTGACAGGACTTATACCAAATTAACGGAATTTATCTTTTTTTGACGGTAGATGCGGTTTCCTAACTGCATCTACCGTTCTGGGTGCATAGCAGGTAGTATAAAAAGCGTAAGAAAAATCGAAAACTAAATAACGCTGCTAATTGCATGGGTGTGTAAATATTTTGGCATGTGTATTGTCTGAATCACTGATTACGCGGATTACTGACTTGGTCCATCAAGATGCATTTTTTGTAATGAGCGTATGTGCACAGCGAGGGTAATCCGCGTAATCAGTGAAATCTGCGATTCAGCCAGAAAAATGGTAAGCGTCTCAGACAACACACCTTAGCCCAAACTTTTGTCAAAAACTTACACACCCAATTGCCAGGGTTATTTAGTTTTATGAATTACCTGTTGACGAGTATTACTAAAAGTGAATATCGTAGGTCGGGTAGAGCGGTAGCGAAACCCATAGGCGGGGAAAACGGTTGGGGTTTTCGAAAACGCGGACCCACCAAAAAAAGAATTTTATAAAATTTTAAATTATGTTTATAATACAAATAAAAAAAAGTTAATACCTTCGGTCGGGAACCGCGTTCGCTAAACCCTACTGGGGCTAAACGTGTCGGGTTTCGCGCACGCTCTACCCGACCTACAATGCTATTATATAATATTAACATTTATGATGAAATATACCCGAAAAACCGAAACTAAATAACCCTGCCCAATTGCATGATGATCTTTACATAAAAATCGGAAATATGATATAATTGTTCCCAAAATATGAACTGTAATCAGGAGACATGTATGAGCAGCAGTCCAGCTTATAACCTGTTAGCCGAAACATTAGAAAAACAGGGAATTCAGATAGAGACAATTAAGGCACACCTCAAACAGCAACATATTGAAACACCTTCGTGGGGTTATGGGAATTCTGGAACTCGATTCGGTGTGTTTGAACAGCCCGGTGCAGCAAGAAATGCTGCTGAACGTTTAGAAGATGCAGCCACTGTACACAGATTCACTGGTGTAGCGCCTACCGTAGCACTTCATATTCCATGGGATAAAACCGATGACTGGGAAGCATTGAAACAGTATGCTGCAGATGTCGGGATCGGAATCGGCGCGATTAACCCAAACGTTTTTCAAGACCAAGTCTATAAACTCGGTAGCGTCTGTAATCCGGAGGCAGAGGTCCGGCGTCTCGCAATTGACCACATGTTAGAATGTGTTGAGATAATGGAGAAAACAGGGTCAGATTTACTCAGTTTGTGGTTTGCCGATGGCACTAACTTTCCCGGTCAAGCCAATTTCAGAAAACGTAAGCAGTGGATGACAGAAGCGTTAGGTGAAGTTTACGATGCACTTCCTGATGCTACCCGTATGCTGATTGAATATAAGTTCTTTGAGCCAGCATTCTATCATACCGATTTAGCGGATTGGGGTACCGCTTACATGATGGCAACAAAACTGGGACCGAAAGCGCAAGTCCTTGTTGATCTGGGACATCATCCGCAAGGCACGAATATTGAATTCATTGTTGCGTCCCTAATTGATGAAGGTAAACTTGGTGGATTCCACTTCAACTGCCGCAAATATGCAGACGACGATCTAACGGTAGGTTCTATCAATCCACAAGAACTCTTTTTAATCTACACTGAACTTGTCGCTGCAGAGCTTGATCCTGATACGGAAACCGACATTGCCTATATGATTGACCAAAGCCATAATTTGAAACCGAAGGTGGAAGCGAGCATCCAATCGGTATGCAACCTGCAAAAAGCGTATGCAAAGGCACTGTTAGTTGACCGAGATGCTTTGGCAGCAGCACAAGACGCAGCGGACTTGATTGAAGCAGAAAGCATCCTCCAACGGGCGTCCGAAACAGACGTGAACCCGTTACTTGAGCAGGTGCGCTTGGAGATGGGACGAGACCCGCATCCATTAACAGCATATCGAAAGAGCGGTTACTACGAGAAGATTAGTAAAACGCGCGTCGGTGGTGAAAGTCAAGGCTGGGCATGAAGAACATTAAAATCGGGATTATCGGATCAGGAGGCATGGCGCGGCACCACGCTGATCGGTTTTCATCAATTGCGACAACTGAAGTCGTCGCAATTGCCTCCAGAAACGAACAAACAGGGATCCAACTTGCAGCTAAACATGCTACAACTTTTATCTCTGACTGGAAACGACTGGTAGAACGTGACGATATAGATGGCATAGTGATTTGCACACATAATAATAGCCACGGTGAAATTGCGATCGCGGTGTTGCAAGCAGATAAACATGTTTTTGTAGAATATCCGCTCGCGAACGATGTAAATGAAGGTGCAGAGACTTTACATCTTGCCAAAACACACCATCGCGTCCTCCGAGTTTCCCATCCAGAGGTTGTATCTAATATTCACGCTGCACTCAAGCAGAAAACAGGTGAATTGGGTGAATTACTGCTTACCTCATTTGTGCGCTTAACCCATGGCCGTGGTGCGCGTCCCGAGATTCTTTTTAACCTATCTGTGTCGGGAACGCCTGCACATTTCTTTATCTATCATATTTACCCTATTGTTGATTTGTTCGGCGAGGCTAAGTGGGTAGAGGGTGCTGCGTGTTACGAGGGTTTAACCGAATCGGGACAATATAACCGCTTTGTCAATAGCGTCACCGTTGCGTTTAAACAAGGCGGCATCGGTCAGTGGAGTTGGGCGGGTGGCATCGCTATTAACACCGCTGAACAACATGCGCGATATGTTCTCACGGAGGGCACATTAAGCGATGATGGGAGCGGATGGCGATGTTCAACACCAAACGGGGTTACGGAGTTAACAATTCCAAAAACACCACAACCCACACTACAGGAACTGTGGTTATCCGAAATTCAAAACGCAACACAGCATGCCCCTTGTTTAGCAGATGCTGAGGTAGCACTTTCAGCAATTCGGATTAGTCTCGCCTCGGCACAGGCAATACGTGAAAATAGACGAATAGAGTTATAAAATGAACACAGAACAACTGAAAAAGATTGCTGCAGAAAAAGCCACAGAGGAGGTCCGAGACGGGACGGTTGTCGGATTAGGGACTGGCTCTACCGTCTACTATGCCCTATTGAAACTTGGAAAGATGGTTCGAGACGGTTTCAGTATCATTGGAATCCCAACCTCCGATGGCACCGAAAAAATCGCCATAGAACAGGGTATTCCGCTTTCAATACTCGCAATGCATCCTACCATAGAATTAACAATTGATGGTGCTGACGAGGTAGATGCACATCTCAACTTGATTAAGGGTGGCGGTGCAGCACTTGTTAGGGAAAAAATTATCGCAAACGCTTCCAAACGAATCTTGATTGTCGTTGATGAAAGCAAGGTTTCTCGTGTGCTCGGTACTTCGTTTGCACTACCGGTGGAAATTGTGCGGTTCGGGTGGGAGGCAACACAACGGGAAGTTAATAAAATCTGTGGAAAATCAGATTTACGAGGTGGAATTGAAAACCCACTGGTTACGGATAACGGAAACTACATTTTAGACTGCCACTTTGATGGAATCCCTGAACCTGAAAAGATTGAGTTGCAACTGAATAATATCCCTGGTGTCGTTGAGAACGGTATTTTTGTGAACCGCGCGGACAAAGTTATTATTGGCACGCCTACCGGCATCAAATACATGGAGTAACATCAATGGGACGCTATCTAATCTTGTTTACTTTCCTATTCACTACTTTCTTAACGCTATCCGCTCCTGTTGCCAGTGAGATATTTACGGACAGTGGATTGATGGATATCCCAACAGGTGAGGTGCTAAAGCACGGTATATTCGGAGTAGGGGTATATGCCCCTTTCCAAAATACCACATATTTCAAACGGGATCCTGTTGCGTTCCGTGTCAACTTCGGGATGTTTGATAGAATTGAGCTTAGCGCATCACACATACTCCCGCAGGACAATGATGCCTCGCGTTCCTTCTTAGGACACGTAAAAGCACAACTTTTAAATGAGAGTGGAAAAATACCGAATGTAGCAATCGGTATTGACAATCTCGGAGATAATGTTGAACAAAAGTGGAATACCTATCATGCTAATTCAGCATATCTTGTAATCAGTAAGACTTTTAATCTGCCGCGAATTCACCTTATTTCGGGGCATATCGGTGTCGGTAATCACCGCTTTGCGTTTGATGAGAGTCCAATCGGATTGTTCACAGGTATAAGCACAGAACTGCATCCCGCTTTTGCAAGAGGTGATATAGCGCTCAGTCTGGAATTTGATGGAAAGGGGGCAAATGCTGGTCTGCGGTACACTGCCGATAGTGGACTTCAGATCGCTCTTGGTGTTGAGACTTTGAACAAACCTGAAGATGTCCGCTATCTCGTCTCAGTTTCGTGGACAAATGCACAGATGCTGGAACAGATTGATGCTGCAAAACGACTTGCACGACAAGCAGCCAAACTCGCAAGCCAAGCGAAAACCAAATCAGCAAAAAAAGAAGAAATACCAGAAAAGTAGACATATTCCGTAAATAGCAATCTACTACTTTGCCTCAATAGATTCCATCACACCTTGTAACGATTTGAGCAGCTCCGCCGAGAAATCCTGTGGCGGTACGAGGATAATTTCAATCCTGCGATTTTTTGCCTTCGCTGCGTCTGTTTCTGCTGTATCTATTGGTTGATAGAAGGCATATCCCGTTCCGGATAAACGTACTGGATCAATTTTAGCATTTTCCTGCAAGTACTTGACTGCGGAGATTGACCGTTGTGTTGAGAGGTCCCAGTTCCGTAGTGCTGAACCCGCAATCGGGTTGTTGTCCGTATGTCCTTCAATGCGAATCGCATAATCTGTATAATTTGGGTTTAGCAATACCTCTTCTGCAATTGCGTCCAGGAGTGCTTTTCCCTCTTTACTCAGGGTTGCCCTACCCGTTTCGAACAGAATTTTGCCTTTGACATCAAGTGTTAACCGTCCTGCTTCATCCAGCACAGCCCCAACTGTATCCTTAAATCTTTCTTGGATAGCGGCAATTGACCGTTGCGACTGATCGCGAATCCGCTGTAATTCCGATTCAATCTCGGTCAGTTTTGCGCGGAGATTCTCCTTTTCGCGTTCAAGACTGGTTTTGTCCTGCTGAAGTTTGTTCCGTTCGGCAGCAATTTTTCGGGCGGCTTCACTTGCATTTTCCAATATCTCTTTCGTCTGATTTAGTTCAGTCTGCGTCTCTTTTAGTGTTTTTTCAGTTTCAGCTAACTTCTTTTCCAAACCTATCTTTGCAGTTTCAGTTGTCTGTAATGTCGTCTGAGTAGTAGACAGGTCTGCTTGTGTTTGCTTGAGCTCGTCAGTAGTTGAATTGAGCAAAACCGCCAAAACAATGGCAGCAATAACAGCAGCAACTATAGATATGATTGAAATGATCTCTTTTGTACCCATTTTATTCTCCTTGTAGGTTGAGTATGACATCAAACTTATCGTCTTTTGATGTCTTATTCTTTTTAGTTATACCGCATACGGTGCAACGGTGAATTAGAACATAATTACCCTGTTTCATGGTGAACCCCACTGGTTCCATAAGCCCCTTACAAGTCTCAGCGCGATCCCCAGGTTTTACATCTACATGCTGACTCCAGAGACATTTCGGACAGTGATTGGTATAGCCATCTCCCTCTACAAACACACCGCAATTCCCGCATGTAAAATCTTCAATGTGGCGTTGGAATTTTTTGTTCATTGATCAGCTACAGTCCTTTCTTGACTGAGTCGGTCTAAAGTCCGTTTTAGACTTGGAGATACAGAAACAGCGCGTTGCAAATCCCAACGATCTCGGACAAACTGGCTCAAATGTGTATTATATTCATCTCCTACGCTGCGTGTTGTACCTTGTGCTGGCACTAATGCTTCGCGTAGTCTTTTGTTTTTACACCTTCTTGCAAGCGAGACAAGATATTCTTTTGGATTAGGAATATTGTCTGTCGGACTTGGAATACGATTCACTGGAATTGATAGAAAATCTGCAAGTGCTATCCGATCAGCCATTACCCATGACTCAACTTCAATAACAGCAACGCGAAAGAAAAATTTTGGGTTGAGAGAGCCTTTAACCCAAGATTGAATAAGTCTTGGTGGACAATTTTGGGCAGAATCTAAATCTGTTAACATAAAAATACCGCATTCTTCATGCGCGGCTTCATTGAAGCTCTGTGCTTTTTGTTGAAGATAAGAATTCCCCTTATATCCAGTTTTGCGTTCAATTTCAATACCAAAGTGATCAAGAATTTTAGTCGCAACTGCATCACTAAGCCTATCCTCAACAACGAGAATTACGCTATTTAATCTCATTCCAATAAATCCAGTTGTTCTGCATATCTATTTAACACGATTTCACCGACTGTAAACCCATTCTTAAGGAGGCCACATACATCGTGAAAATCAGAGGATGGCTTAACTCCTGTTCCTTCTTTGCTGGGTGTGAGCATCAACACTTCCGTGCCATCAATACCCGGTTCTGTGAGAAGAGCATCACTTTGCGTACTAACTAACACCTGACATTGCCTGTTTCTCCGCATCCGAGAGATCAAAGGGGCAAGTTGAGAAACGATTCCAAGATTTAAAGAAAGTTCGGGTTCTTCTAACAAAACTATTGAATCACTTTCAAGAAGTGACCACAAAAGGCCGATAAGACGTAGCGTCCCATCCGAAAATTGGTTTTCGCGCTGTCCCTCTTGATTTGCACACCAATGCGAATAGTGCGCCTGTAGATGTGGGTATCCTGTGTTTTTGTCACGTACAAACTCCAATTTTTCAAACAGCGGAAGTGCGATTTTAAGAGCATGTTCAATCTTTTTGAGGCGCGAGCGACGGGTACTTGGATGTACACTTGCAACTCTTTCAAGAAATCCTTGTCCAAATGGGTCGTCTTCAATGATTCTGCCCTGAATCGCATCAGCAAATCGGATAAATTGTGGGACCAGATGGAGATAAGTAACATTTCGGAGGAATTTGCCAATTTCCCGGAACTTTGCATTGGTAGCACTCTGTTCAAGAGCAGTTTGCGTGAGGAGCTCTGGATCTTCGTTGTCATCTTTATCCGGTCTATTAAGGATCAATCTTTTGTTTTTCCAAACCTTTTCATGAGTAAGATAGGCTCGACGGTGCCCGCGAGGTTCTTGACGAAATCCCAGTGCATATTGCCATGTTGTAGGTGCGTCTGAGGTATCAGCGATGTGAATTTCAATCGCAACTTCAGGGTCATGTTGAGCGGCTAAACACCGAATTTTGGAGATACCATCCCGATCTTTAACTGCTTTTTGAAATCCACCACCATCTACTTTCACAATATCTCGGAGGAAACGAAAAATGTCCAGCAGATTCGACTTGCCCGAAGCATTTGGTCCAACGATAAACTGCCGTTCTCTAAGTAGAACATTTATCTGCTGAAAATTTCGCCAGTTTTTGGCAATAAGTCGATTGATAATCATAATAAGTTTCCTCTACAATAGATTGTCAGCGAATGCCATAAGAAAATGATAACACGTTCAGCGGAAAGATTCCAACCGAAAATACCTGTAAGTATTTCCTGCAGAATGGTGAGACAATCAGATAATTCGTTTAGCAAATTCTTTACATATCTATAAAAGGTTTGACATCCCACAGTAGGATAGTACCATCATCTGCCCCACTTGCCAAAAGCATGCCATCCGGCGAGAAGTCGAGTGACTGCACGTCTGTCGTATGCCCCCAGAAGGTATGGATATTTTCACCTGTAGCAACGCCCCATAACCGGATTGCCATCTTCTCCATTCCTTTCTGCCACCAAGTGCCAGATGTGAGATACTTGCCACACGGTGAAAAAGCGAGCGCGTACGTCCGTCGAGTGTTCTCAGATTGCGGTATTGCGCGTAATGTTGTCAGTTGCTCAGCACACCATAAGCGAATTTCGTCGTCCATTCCACCGGCAATTATCTTGCCACACGGTGAGAACGCTATCCCCATAATCCAGCGAGGTTTATCCATAGGTAGTGAGATAATTTGTTTACCTGACTCAACATCCCACAAGCGAGTGGTGTTGTCGCGCGCCCCGCTCGCTAACCGCTTGCCATCTGGCGAAAACGCCAATGATGTAACGTAATCCGTATGTCCTGTGAGAAGCATTGGCTCTTCAGGATTCTGGAAGTTCCATACATAGACTGTGCCTTCTCTGCTTCCGGCTGCGATCCAATCACCAGTAGGAGCGAACACCTCGTGACGCACCCAATCTGAGGGTTCTTTAGGAGCCGTGAACTCAGCAATAGGTTCATCGGGGTTGCTGACATCCCAAATTTTTGTCTTGTTACTAAGGTTGCTGCCCAGTATCTTTCCGCAGGGCAAAACAGTATAAGTATGAATATATTTATCCTTCATTAATGTTTCCTGCGTGCGTTTCTGGACAACATCCCATAACTCGATACCAGGATAATCGCGGGTACTTACGAGTGTTTGGTTGTCCAACCAAGCCACCTTGGGATAGGGCCACGGAAAATGAGGTTCACGCAGTGTTGAGAATGTATGTGTTTTGCCATCCATTTGTTTACTGGATAACGCGTAGGCGATAGCCAACTTTGGACATCTAAGAAACCATTTTTCCCCGACACTCCCTGTCACAAGTTCAATTGTTTGTAGTTTTTCACGGGGTTCTACACTGCAGATGTCAAGGGCTACAGTAGTCTTCTCATAACGAAATACAACAGTCAATAAGTTCCCTTCTGGCGAGTAGAAAGGAAGTCCCCAATCTGTTTCAGAGTCGGTATAAGTCTTCTTTTGTATACCCTTTGCAATGTCCCACACGCGCAGACTTTTATCTCTACTACTTGACACAAGAAACTCACCACACGGCGAAAAGGTTATATTCTCCACCCAATCCCTATGCGTTGAGAAATGCGAGGTCCGCTCACCGGTTTTTACATCCCATATTGAAACGCAGCGGTCAACGCGATCGGTATCACCAGAGGTTTGGTCAAAAGCTGCACCTGCCAGCAGACGACTGTCCGGAGAAAAGACAAAATTTCTACCAGCAAACTTGACAATTACCTCACCTGTCTTTGGATCCCATACGTAAGTTTGCATGCCTTCTGTGTCAGGGTTCAGCACCTGCCCATCACGCGAAAGTTTGGGATTGGCCGCTGTAGCGGCGAGGAGGCTACCATCTGGCGAAAATTCGAGTTGATATATATCATTCGATTTAAATTCGTGGGTACCTCGATCCATCTGTGCAACGCATTCACCGCTATGGATATCTAATACCTTCACAACCCCCTGCATCGCTGCAGTAGCAATCCACTCGCCGTTCGATGAGCAGGCAAGTCCACCAAAAGCGTCTTGACCTTTTATTTGTATGACGCACGTGCCGCTCTGAACATTCAGCACTTTAATGAGGTCATCCGCTGTACGAATGATAATCCATTTGCCGTCATGAGAAAAATCGATGGAATTAACCATTCCCCTTTTCGTTTCCCACAATGAAATCGGAGACATAGACAACACGTCATACCACCACAGTCCCATGAGAGTTCCAACAGCGAAATATGTACTATCTGGAGACAATTTAACATCACCTTCATCTACGTCCCCTTTTCCAAATCGGACGATTGCGCCTTCCGGTAATGCCCAAGTTGTTCCTATAGTATCCCCTGGGACGACATTAAATGGTGCAGGTTTTAGGTTTTGCATTTTATACTTTCCTTACCTAATTGGTATTGAGTGCATCTCAATTTGAAGAGCTGGTGAATGGTTTTAAATCCCACAACAAAATCGTGCCATCAAAACCGCCGCTCGCCAGCAGCGTACCATCAGGTGAAAAGGCGAGGGACTGAACGTCTGTCGTATGTCCCCAGAAGGTATGGATATTTTCACCCGTTTCAACATCCCACAACCGAATTGCCATCTTTTCCATGCCCTTTTGCCACCAAGTTCCAGATGCAAGGGAACGACCACACGGTGAAAAGGCGAGTGCATAAGCCCATTGGTTGTTCTCAGGCTGCGGTATCCTCCGGATTAGACTCATGTTTTCAGCAGACCACAACCGAATTTCGCCCTCTATTCCGCCAGCAATTATCTTACCACACGGCGAAAACTTTATCCCCATAGTTGTGCAAGGTTCATCCAGGGGCAGTGTCGAAATTTGCTCGCCTGACTCAACATCCCAAAGCCGAGCAGTTTTATCCCATGATCCACTTGCAAGTCGTTTGCCATCTGGAGAAATCGCTAATGACCGGATGAAATCTGTGTGTCCTGTAAGACGTTCCAATTTTTCCTTTTGTTTGAAATTCCATATATAAATCGTGTCATCTATGCCTCTTCCCGCAAACCGATCACCTGTTGGAGAAAATACTATAAGTCCTATTGATTCCGTTTGTGGAGCGATTTCAAATTCGGCAATCGGTTCATCAGGTTTATCAACATCCCACACGTAGACAGTCCGTTGATTATTGGAACGATCTCTATAAGAGGAAACAGCCAAGATGTTACCATCAGAACGAAAAGTGAACGATTTGGTGAATATTCTCTCCATTAAAGTTTGCTGTGCTTCCTTACTTTCAACATCCCACAATACGATGCCTCCTTCTGTACGTCTACATAATAGTTTCTGTCCATCCAGTGAAAAATGGATCTGTCCCACAGGGTAAACAGATTCACCCAATATTGAGGATTTGTGTATGTCTCTACATTTATCCTTTTTATGCGGAGGGATATCTGCATCTGTGTCGGAGAGAGTTAATTGTGGATATCTTTTTATAGTTGTAGCTTCAATACTTTCTGGATGTAGGTCCAAAACATGTAACTTTTCACGGCGTTCTACATTCCAGACTTCAATTGTGTCTTGTCGATCCTCAATAGCATGTAGTTCACCCTTTAGTGAGAAAAATGGGTTTCTCCTGACTGGTCCAGATTCACTATATATCATCTTTGGCATATTCTTTCCAAATTCCCACACATTTAGTGTTTTATCTCCTTGTGTAACACACGCTAACTGACGATTGTCTGGTGAAAAAGCAAAATGTCTTCCCTCAAACTTCATAATCGGTGTTCCAGTTTCTGATGGCCATACATAAGTATTCCAACCTGCTGTAGCGGCGAGGAGTTTTCTATCAGGTGAAAAATCTAATCGTGAAATACCACTTATGGGTTCATGTCCTTCCCAATCCATCTCCGCGATGCAGACACCGTTTTGAAGATCCAATACTTGAACCATGCGCTTAGATTGAGAGGCGATGGCAATCCAATTGCTATCTGGAGAAAAGGTAATGTACCTATTTTTCATCCACATTATTTCTGTGATACACTCACCACTCTGAACATCTCGTATCTTAATGATACCATCCCAATTGCCAATGGCAATCCACTTGCCGTCAGGAGAAAAATTGACAGCAGAAATAAGACCGCGTTCCGTTTCCCACAAAGCAATGGGTGAACTTGACGACATTTCGTACCACCAGAGTCCCATACGAGTGCCAATGACGAAATATGTGCCATCTGGAGAAATTCCTATCTCACTCTCTCTTTGTTGATAATACCCCTTCCCTAATCGCGCGAGTGCGCCTTCCGGCAATGCCCAGGTTGTTCCTATAGTATCCTCTGGGACGACATTAAATGGTGCAGGTTTTGGGTTTTGCATTGTGTCATTCCTTTACAAATTAACATCCAGCGTCTATTAACCTTGTGAACCAATGAAAGGCTTTAAATCCCAGATCAGAGCGGTTCCATCAAAGCTACCGCTTGCAAGGATCGCACCATCTGGTGAAAACGTCAGTATTTCAATATCTGTTGTATGTCCCCAGAAGGTGTGGATATTTTCACCGGTGGCAACGTCCCACAACCGAATTGCCATCTTTTTCATATCTTTTTGCCACCAAGTGCCAGATGCAAGGTAACGCCCGCAAGGTGAAAAGGTGAGTACATAAGGTTTTAGATTGTCCTCGGGTTGTGGAATTGTGTGTAGTAGCGTCAATTCTTCAGCACACCACAAGAGAAGTTTGCCAAACATTCCGCCAGCAATCACGTTGCCACACGGAGAAAAGGCTAATGCCATAGTTGTGATCGGTTTTTCTAACGGCAACATAGCGATTTCCTCACCTATCTCAACGTTCCATAGTCGGACAGTTTTATCTCTTGATCCACTCACGAGTTTTCTTCCATATGGTGAAAATGCCAACGCCCAGACGTGATCTGTATGTCCTTTAAATAGCCTTGGTATTTCACTGTTCTTAAGATCCCAGAGATAGATTATACCACCTTTTCCCGCAAAAGCAATGCGTTCTTCTGAAATTGCAAATGTATCATTCCCTAACTGCGTAGGAGGCGTGAATTCAGCGATCGGAATCTCGTCTGTTTTATTTATTTTATACACTTTGTAGATATTGGGGGTCCAGTTAACAGCGAGTATGTCCCCTCCGGATAAAAAAGTAAAAGACTTGATACTATCATTAAATTCATTCTGAATTGACATTCTCTGTGTCTGATTGCTTTTTATATTCCACAACACAATATCTCCTCTAATACCTCGGATCGCAAGTGCCTCTCCATCGGTAAATTGGGCATTACGTGGAAAACAGATCGGTTCGCTAAGCGTTGAAAAGGTGTGTGTTTTTTCAGATATGGTCCGCTTGTCAGATAAAGTGTGGGCAACCACTAACTTCGGACATTTTGAAAACCATTTATAACCAATACTTTCAACTTGCTGTTCATAAGTCTGTAATTTTTCATGCTGTTCAACGTTCCATACCTCAATAATTCCACGGATAAACACGGTCGCAAGTAGCGTCCCATCAGGCAAATAATAAGGCTGCCCGTAGCCCGCATAAGCTTCTTTGATCACACCCTTTGTTAGATCCCATACATTTAGTGTTCTGCTGCTATCACTTGATGCCAGGAACTGTCCACAGGGTGAAAATCTAATAGTCCACACCCATTCCTCATGTTCCGTAAAGTGAGCGACGCGTTCACCTGTTGCTATATCCCACACAGAAACATCGCTTGCATAACGAACGGGTGTGATATCAGGGACTTTGTGCAGATTCGCACACGCCAACAAGCGACTGTCCGGGGAGAAAGCAAAATTCCTCCCAGTCAACTTAGCTGTGATTGATCCTGCCATTGGGTTCCACAAATAAGTTTGATTTCCTTTTGTGGCGGCGACGTGCTGCCCATCCGGAGAAAATCGGAGTTTGGAAATACGGTTTGTCTGCCTATCATTTGATTCTTGTTCCATTTGAGCAATGCATTCACCACTTTGGATATCTAACACTTCAACAATACCGTCCCGATTTACGATGGCAATCCGGGAACTGTCTGGAGAAAATCTTAAATGTTTATAAACAACATGGTTTTCTGTCCGCTTTATCTGTGTTATACATTTACCACCCTGAATATCCCGTACTTTAATGAAACCGTCCCAATTAGCAAATGCAACGAGTTTACCATCAGATGAAATATCCACAGCAGAAATCATTCCCCGTTCCGTTTCCCATAACGCAATAGGAGACATTGAAGATATGTCGTACCACCAGAGTCCTATGCGTGTGCCAACGGTGAAATATGTGTTATCAGGAGAAAGGGCTATCTCATTATTACCGCTATTGTCTTGGTATCCTCTACCAAACCGCGCGATTGCTTCTTCTGGCAATGCCCATGTTGTTCCCATGGTGTCCTCTGGCACAACATTAAATGGTGCTGGTTTTGGGTTTTGCATAGTATTTGTTCCTTAACTACAGCTGAGCGCGCGTCATAAAGGTTGCATAGATGGCAGAAGTCCGCACCAGATCGGGAATATACACACGTTCATTTATTGCATGCCCACCCTCACCGCTTGGTCCGTAACCAATACCTGGCAAACCTGTCCTGACAAAATAGTGCAAATCAGTAAATCCAGCAGTGCTTTTAAATTTCGGTTGATTGAAACGGACAGTACGCACCGCATCAGCAAAACCTTGTGCTAAAGCAGAATCAGTATCCGTTAAACACGGCTCAATTCGCAAGATTGCTTGCACCTCTGCTTTTAAATCTGGATAGTACTCACATGCACCTGAAATTGCCTCACGTAAGTCAAGCTCTGCAAACTCAAGGTTTTCATTCGGTGTAACCCGCCGATCAATTGAGAATGTGAGATGTGCAGGCACAGTATTGACTTTATCCCCTTCAGTACCACGGAACGTTCCACCAATGTTCATAGTTGGAAAACGTTCTCCGCCATCAGGCAGTTTAAATGCACGTTCTGGCGATTTCAGATCGCGTTTTATCCTTTGCAACGCTAATACAAGTTCGGCTGTTTTTTCAAAGGCATTTATCCCTTTGTCCGGTTGTGACCCGTGTGCTGCTTTTCCGTGGATGTCAATTTCCAGCCAAAGCACACCGTTATGTCCGTTGCCGATGTTCATTTCTGACCCGCCTTCGCAGCTGACGACATAATCCGCGTTGACCAATCCCTTCTCAACGATATATCCCGCGCCTAACTGCCCGCCAGTTTCCTCATCACAAGTGAACGAACATTCAATGTTAAAAAGCGGTTCAGTCTCAGTTTCCTGAACAGCCTGAATTGCAAAAAGCAGCGCAGCGATGGCATCCTTCATGTCATCCGCACCGCGTCCATAAAGCCACTCCGCTTCAATCTTTCCACTGAACGGATCATCGAAACGCCACTCCCCCGAAACTGGCACGACATCGTAATGGGCGTTGAAATGCACCGTCTTTTCTGCACCGACATCCCAGCGTGCAATCAGGTTCAGCCGTGGATGGCTTGAGGCGTTTGAAATAATTTGTTCAGCGCGTCGTTTTGGCACCTTCACAACTCTTGTCTTCATTTCCAACGCCTGACACTTTGCCTCAAGTAGTTCAACAATCTCAGTATAATTCTCACCCGGTGGATTGACAGTCGGAATTCTGACGAGTTCTTGTAGTAGTTCACACAACGAATCCTGATTGTCCTTAATATAAGTTTGTACGGACATTTATCACACCTCCTGTTTACGATACAACCGCTTGGTCACCCGCAGACAAATGTCCAACCGTTTCACCTGTCTCTGTAAAGGTGCGGGTTACGTCAACAGAGGCATAAGTCCACAAAATCTTCATCGGTGCTTCACTTTCATTCCAAAACCTGTGCGGGATGCCAGCAGGAACAAACGTAGTGTCAAATACGTTCATTGTGAAGACTTCACCGTCAACCTCACAAGTGGCTTTACCTTCAAGAATTGTCACGGATTCATCGCAATTGTGGTAGTGGCGGGCAATTGCTGCACCGGGTTCAAACATTGTTATGCCGTTGGTAAGCGATGTTGAATCAAGCCATTTACCTGCTAACGGTACTGTTTGGACACCTGTGCCGCGGTCAATGGGTTTCTGTTTGTCAAAATCAATTACATGTGCTTTTGTGCTCATTTTGGTAGGTTCTCTTTCAGTTTGGATTTATCATAGTTTCACATAAATACACAATAATTTCAACAAGTAATTGTGTCGTGAGTATGTGAAGTTTCAACAAAACTGTCCATCACTTATTGTTAGGACAAATGATTTATGAGATAGGTTATTTCATTCATCACAAGTAAGGTGCCGCACATTTTCAAACCCATATAACGCATGCTCTATATCTAAATCTGTGTGCGTTGCCATCACGGTAACACGTAGACGACTTGTTCCTGCTGGCACAGCCGGTGGGCGAATTGCAGGTGCAAACACATCCGCTGCAAGCAATGCTTCAGCGACATCTGTTGCACGTTGCGGTTCCCCTAATATCACTGGCAAAATCTGTGTTTCGCTCGGCAATAGGGTATACCCTAAATTCGTTAACGCATCTTTCATGGTTTCTGCATGTTTTAGTAGCTGTCGCCGCAAATTCCGTGAAGAACGCATGACCTTGAGTGCTGCATCTGCTGCCGCTAATGTCGCGGGCGGAAGTCCTGTCGTGAAAATAAAACCGCGCGCTCGGTTGATGAGTAAATCAATCAATACACGACTCCCCGCAACATACCCTCCCAGTCCACCAATCGCTTTGCTGAGCGTTCCCATCTGAATAATATCTCGTCCTTCTAATCCACAATGCGCAACGGTGCCACTCCCATCCTTTCCTAAAACGCCAAATCCGTGTGCGTCATCCACCAACAGCATCGCATTATAATTCAAGGCAATTTCGTATATATCTTGTAGCGGTGCAATATCACCATCCATGCTGAAAACACCGTCTGTCACGATGAGTCGCTGCCTAAAATCAGAAGACTCTGCTAATAACGTTTTTAGGTGTTCTACATCACAGTGTCGGTAAATCTTTTTGGTAGCACGACTGAGGCGGCATCCATCAATAATACTTGCATGGTTGAGCGCATCGCTTAAGATGAGGTCACCTTCCCCCGCAAGCACAGGAATAATACTTGTATTCGCAGCATAACCTGAGCTAAACACAAGTGCAGCTTCGGTGCGTTTTATTTCGGCAAGGTTAGTTTCCAAAGTTGTGTAGGCATGCATGTTACCTGAAAGCAGACGGGATCCGCTTGCACCAGCACCATATACCATCACTGCAGAAGCCGCTGCGGAAATTACTCTGGGATGTGTGCTTAGCCCTAAATAGTTGTTTGAACCGAGGTTCACAACATAATGTCCATCAAGAGTTATTGTGTTTGTCGGCGGACTCATCACAGTGCGGAGGCGGCGCAGCAATCCTGCTTGTTCAAGCTCCGCGTATTCTGTTTGTAGCCAGTTGTAATAGTCCATTATGTCACCCGATGAACTGTCTCAAGAATATATGGCTCTGCCTTAACGCACGTTGTCGTGTCTCTAACGTCTCTTCATACGCACGATCCTCAACCTCAACGCAGACTGCTCCATCATAGCCGGTATCGTTCAAGACCGAGAAGAAACGTCCCCAGTCAACATCACCAAGTCCTGGCAGTTTCGGTGTGTGATACGCCAGCGGCGTTGCGAGAATTCCAACCTCATCAAGCCGTTCTTTATCTAAACGGACATCCTTTGCATGCACATGGAAAATGCGATCAGCGAAAGTGGCAAGCGGTTTCAGATAGTCCATCTGGAGCCATATAAAATGGGATGGGTCAAAGTTAAGCCCGAAATTTTTGGAAGGAATCTCTTCAAACATCCGTTCCCAAATCGCAGGACAATACGCAAGGTTTTGCCCTGCGGGCCATTCGTCTTCGGTGAAAAACATCGGACAATTCTCAATGCCGATGCGGATGCCGTGGTCTGCAGCGAATTGGATAAGGGGTTTCCATACTTGTTTGAACCTTTGCCAATTGTCATCTATTGTGCGTGTCTGATCTCTACCGATGAACGTATTTACAATGTCTACCGATAGGCGTTTCGCAGCAAGAATCAGTTGTTTAAGATGTTCACTATAGATTTTCGCTTCTGTTTCGTTAGGTGTCAGCGGATTCGGATAGTAGCCTAAGCCACAAATTGTTATCCCCGCATCCGATACACACTGTAAAATTTCATCTGCTTCTGCTTCAGAAAGTGCTGCTACATCAATATGTGTAACGCCTGCATAACGTCTTTCCGCTTTTCCTTTCGGCCAGCACATCAGTTCAACGCAATCATAGCCTGTATCAGCCGCAAATTGGACAACCGCTGCCAATGTTTGATCAGGCAAAATCGCACTCACAAATCCGAGTTTCATATACAACCTCCATTTCGTCTTCAAACATTATACTACGCATCTCACAATTTTTGCAGATCTTTTCTGCAAACTATTTCAACTCACTTGTAGGGTATGTACGGATACCTGCCACTACAAAAGGAGTTAATTTTTATTTCAAAATATAAAAAAATATGATACAATTCATCGCATAAACATAAGGGAAGGAATATGAATGACTCCTAAACAACGATACCTATTTGATTTAACAGGCTATCTCCACCTAAAAAACGTTCTCAGTGAAGGAGAATTGCAAAATGCACAAGATGCTGTTGAACGATGTGTCCAAACGCCAGCGGACGAACTCCCATCGGGAATCAGTTATAGTGGTGGTGGGTTTTCCAACGGTTTTTCTTATGACAGATCGCTTGAGGCACTCACACTTCATCCGAAAACGTGGGGCATTGTAAAGGAACTGACCAGCAACAGACCGCGTTTTAATCGTGGGTCTCTGGTCGCAAAAGGTCCTGAGCATGATCAGGTCATCGGTAAGCTACACTGCGCCCGTGAAGATTGCGGGTGGCAGACGCGACGCTATGTCGTCAAAAATGGAAAAATTCATAACAACGACTTTGCAATCTTTTTCTATTTTACCGATGTCTATCCTGGTGATGGTGGGTTAGTGGTGTTACCAGGTTCTCATAAAGCAGCTTTTGAACGACCAGAAGGGATTTTCTTTCCAGACCCAGAGAATCCGCCAGATGAACTCCATCCGGCTCTCGTTAATGTTACCGCACGTGCAGGTGATGCAATTGTGATGTCCGAACTTTTGACACACGGTGTTTTGCAGTGGAAACCGAAGGAACGGTATCGCCAATTTCTCATTCTGCGTTACAAGACGCAGTTTTTTCAAGACAGTAGAGGGAACAGAGACCCGTTTCCGACTGAAGTGATGGAAAGACTTTCTCCAGAAACCCGTGAACTTGCACAACACGCACATTATACACATATCAAGGATATTGTTAAACAGGAACATGTTCAGTTAACCTAATATAACAGGACTTACGCATTTTCTCTTAAAGTCCCACTGATAAGGGGGATTTAGGGGGTTAAATCATTAAAATAACGACTTTTTACCCCCCCCTAACCCCCTTATCAAGGGGGAATGCGTAAGTCCTAATATAACACAAGTTGCTACTTACAAAACTGTGAACAGAAAGACACTGTTTTTCCTTGATTCATGGTGTCTTTTGTAATAAATCGGGGTTAGAAACCCCTCCTACAAGAGAATTTACGAAATAGGTGGCAACTTGAGTTAACAGAACACAAACTGGAAAGTTTGTGCTACAAGGGAACGGAGAATGACACCAGAACAACGTTATCTTTTTGACGTTACAGGTTATCTGCATATTAAAAATGCTGTTACAGGGGATGCCCTGAAAGCAGCGCAAGCGGCTGTTGACAAATATATCCACATGCCACTTGATGAACGTCCCGAAGGATTTACGACGCGTCCACGAGATTTAGAACCCGGCAAAGGCGGTAGATATGAACACGGATTCGCGTTTGATCGATCCCTTGAAGCGATGACGGTGCATCCCGCTATCTGGTCCCTTGTCAAAGAATTCACCTTTGATAAACCACGGTTTGTAACAGGGACGCTTACGCTTGAACAGCACAATCCCGACAGGCAACCGATGGGAACAAATCCTGCTGGTTTGCATTGCGCGCGAGAGGGTCGGCACTGGCTCACACGGTATGAAGTTAAGAATAGCCAAATCTATTGCAACGATTTTGTGGCGTTTTTCTACTTGACAGATGTGAACCCTGGTGATGGTGGACTGATTGTTATTCCGAGTTCGCATAAGAGTCAATTTGAACGACCAGAAGCCCTACTGACACCGGGACCGGATGGCATTGATCCGATACCAGACGACGTTTTTACCAATATTACACCGAAAGCAGGCGACTTTGTTGTTATCTCTGAACTTTTGACACACGGTGTTTTGCAGTGGAGACCGAAAGACCGAGATAGGCGATTCCTTATTCTGCGATACCGTCCCCAATATGAAGGTAGGTCCGGATTGCCAGAGGCTATTGTCAATCGCTTGTCACCAGAGGTACAAGAATTGACACAAACTGCATCTTATGGACATGTAAAGGAAGTTGTCAAACAGGATATTGTCCGATTAACCGCTTAACAAAATGAGCATTCAAGACGAAATTTAATGGAGGAACTCTAATGAAAACCACACAATATCGCGTCTGTATCGTTGGCTGCGGACGGATGGGCGGCACCATTGATGAAGAGGTGCAAGGAACACCACACGGTGCCCTACCGTATTCACATGCTGCGGGTTATACCGCTTTTGAACGAACAACAATTGTCGCCGCCGCAGATGTGGTCGAGGCAAAAGCGCAGTCCGTTTGTGACAAATGGGACATCCCAAAGTACTACCTTGACTATCAAGAAATGATAGTGCAAGAGAAACCGGATATTATCAGCATCGCTACACGTCCCGGTAACCATGCTGACATCACACAATTTGCCGCAGAAAACGGCGTAAAAGGCATCTATTGCGATAAACCGCTTTGTGCCTCTATGGAAGAGGCGGACGCTATGCTTGCGGTGTGTGAGGAATACAACATCAAATTCAATCTCGGCACGCAGCGACGTTTTACACCCGGCTACATCAAGATGCGCGAAATCCTTGAGAGTGGTGAATTAGGTGAACGGCGTTCTATCATCGCTTATTCGGGGGGTTCCGCTTTATGGGGCTACACACACGCCGCCGACCTGATCCTCTTTTTAGCAAGCGATTCTCCGATAGAATACGTTCAAGGCAATGTCGCTGTTGATGATGCTGATTTTGAGGATAACCGCACCGATTCCGATCCGGGAATTGTGATGGGATTCATCCGTTTTCAGAACGGTATTAACGGCATCAGTATTCTCGGCACTGCATACGAATTTGAAGTAAATTGCAGTGAAGGTACAGTCCGTTCTCTCAACAATGGACTCGGTTTTCAACTCCGCAAACGGCAGGGGCAGTTTAATGAAATTTTAGACGCACAATTCCCCGTTTTTGAGCGGAAAAGCGGCACCGTAGGGTGTATTGAGGACATCGTAGAAGCACTTGACACCGATACTGAAACGCAAGGTAACATTCGACTTGCGCATCGTAGCACTGAAATGGTCTTCGCCATCGTAGACTCACAACGGCAAAAGGGCATTCGTGTGCCGATACCGATGGAAAACCGAGGACTCTATCTCGGAAGGTGGTAACCAATGATTACAAAATTCCTGAACTCTTGTTGGAGGGGTTTGCAACCCCGAAATATCATAAAGATTTGTGCTATATTTGTTGGCGGACTGTTTTTGTTTAGTTATGCAACAATTTCACTGAAAAGCGATTCTCATTCAAAAAAAGACATGACACGCCCGGCAAGCACACGTTATGAAAAACGCACCCCAAGCCGAGATGGTATCGGCAAAATCTATATGGGACGCGAAATATCGCAGGTTATGGGACATCTCGCAGCGGGATGGTTAGAACGTCCAGAACGTGAACGTGAAGAGATGCCGAATAAACTCATTGAAATGCTGAAACTAAAAGAGGGAGATGTTGTTGCGGATATTGGAGTCGGCACAGGTTATATTGCTCGGCGTATTTCACCTGTAATTGGCAAAACAGGCACCATCTACGGTGTTGAAATTCAGCAGGAGATGCTCGACATCCTTGCTGAAAAAATGGCAGAAGAAGGTATTACCAATATCAAAGGTGTGTTAGGCACGATTACCAACCCGAAACTACCACCAAATTCGGTTGACCTCGCGATTATGGTAGATGTCTACCACGAATTTTCGCATCCGTACGAAATGATGCATAATATCTGCCGTGCTCTCAAAGTAGGTGGTCGCGTGGCTTTTGTAGAATACCGCTTGGAAGATGACAGTGTGCCGATTAAACGTCTGCACAAGATGAGCGAATTACAGGTGATTAAGGAGGCGACACCGCACCCGTTGTCTTGGATTGAGACGCTTGATGGTTTGCCGTGGCAGCATGTTATCATTTTTGAGAAGGTTGCGACAGAATAGGTGGGTTTTTCTGTATTATTTGACAATATGAAAGATATAAGCAATTTGCCTTTATGGTAAAAGGATAGGATCATATTCAATCACTGCTGCAATTGCAGTTATAATTAGACTTAGCATTGACAGTGGGACTTCTCCAATTTTACGAACAAATCTTAGTGTATCAAGACCCCGTAGTTGCAAAGTATCAACAGCAGAAGGTTTTGTGAGTTTATTTGTTGAATCGGGTTCTAACTTTATATGCCAAATGTTATCAGCAAAGGAGTCTTTCCATTCTGTTATTGGGGCAACAAGTCGAATGGGTAACACGCCTATTTCATCGGAACTCACGACAACAACGGGACGCGTTTTCCGAATTTCAGCTCCGCGTGTCGGGTTAAGATCAACTAACCAAATTTCCCCACGACTAGGATTCATCAACGAAATCTCCAGCTTGCCATTCGGTGCGTTCATCTGTTGTCTGTTCGTAATAGTCTTTCATCTGCTCTGCCTGTTGCGATAGAAGCTGGCGACGTTCATCGGCAGAAAGACGTATAAATTTCGCTTGAGGTGATTCGCCTTCCGTTGTTGTTAAGGAATGCAGCAAACGGTACGCTAACGGTAACTTGGATTCTGGGAGTTTTGCTACTAACGCTTGCACTTCAGTATGTGTAATTGTTTGCATTCTTCTCTCCTGATGCAATAATTTGGAAAAACCACAATAAATTGTAATCTTTGAATATCTTTTGACAATCCTAATTTAGATTATACCACTTTTTTGATACACCTTCAACAAAAACTATAATCTAAATCAAAATATTTGACAAAAATGCTATCTCAGTTAAGAATGGATAATCATTTTAACCTTATGTGCCAATCAAACGTCTGCACAAGATGACTGAATTGCGGGTTATTAAGGAAGCGACACCGCACCCGCTTTCTTGGATTGAGACGCTTGATGGTTTGCCGTGGCAGCATGTTATCATTTTTGAAAAGGTTGCGACAGATGATACAAACTATAAATGAGATGATTGATTGATGAATGCTTCCTCACTTAATTGGTTGATAGCAAATTAACGGTTTTGATTAGTGAATGCCCAAAATCGTGCAACGTCAGCAAGACCTGCACGAAAACGTGCAGGTCTATTCGTATTGAATACCTCCTTGTATCTGAATTACTGCCTATTTACCCCAAATTGTCTTTGGCATCAAAATTGCTCCTATAATGGATAAAACACCTCTGTTGTCTGTCATGGAAACTATAATTCAATGTATTTTTTGTGACGATTTTTGGACTGTGTTAATGTAACCTAAGTTGCCACCTTGTAGCACAATCTGTTAGATTGTGCCTGCAAGTGCGCAAACTGACAGTTTGCGCTACAAATATTGGCTAATTTTCAACATATTTTCATTAAAGACGGTGTTCCCATGTCTAAAAACTTATAAGTAGCAACTTGGATTAATGTACTTAAAAAAAATTGGAGGCTCGTTATGAAAACACTTATCTATCTCTTGAGGCAGAGTTTGAAAGCTCATATCACACTAATTTGCTTTTTCTCCATGCCCTATATTGCATTTGCAATTGAACCTATTGCCACGATTGGGCAACCGCGTCCAAAGGAACATGCCTTCCTGAACAACGGGACAATCCTACGCGTTGTCTCATCACACATTCAGGTTGTTGACGCCAATACAGGTGAAGTCATAGATAGATTTGGTAATAAAGACTATTTCAGCAAAGTTGTGTTTAGTCCAGATGGTACACATCTTGCAATTTTTAATTCATTTGGATATCCACAGAAAACTAAAGTCCAAATTTGGAATATTAATGCTCTCGAACGGATAGCTACGTGGGAAATTGAAGGCGGCATTGATGTGGCAGCATTCAGTCCTACTCAACCATTGCTTGCTATCTCTGTTGACGATGAGATTCATCTTTGGAATTGGCATACTGGAGAACTTGTTGGAACAATGGAAGGTGAAAGACGTCACCAGGATGTTGTATATTCTACAGATGGAAAACTACTACTTGTAGCATCAAAACGTCCGGATATTGAGTTGTGGAATGTAGAAACACGCGAATTGATGGGACACATTGAAGGACACGTAGGCAGTTGGGTAAATGGTGTAGCTGTCAGTCCTAATGGAAAATACATAGTATCCTATGACAGTCAACCGGGTTCCGTATATCTGTGGAGTATCGAGTCCCGACAACTCCTATGGAAGGCACAAATTGGATTTACAAGAATTACAGATTTGGCATTCAGTCCAAACAGTCAACATCTATATGTTACCACAAATATGGTTGGGTGGAGTCGGTCTGGCACTGACCCTTGGGAAGGTTGGGATGTCAAGGTCCGCGTTTGGGATGTCAATTCAGGCCAACAAATTGATATGTTTGAGACAGAATTTAAAGGTTTAAAAACGATAACAGTTTCTCCTGATGGTAAAAAGGCACTTTTATTATATGTGGATGGGGAAATACTGTGGGACATTGAAAATAAACAGATGCACCAGATGTGGACAGATTTCATCGCTGAGTGGCCTTATTCTGGATATAATGATGTTGCGTTGAGTCCTGACGGTAAAACCGTAATTGCCATATCTTCATACTTTATTAAATCGTGGGATGCCACTTCTCAACAGATGCGGCTACTTGTTTCAGCAGAAGACTATGAATTTAACACAGTCACTATCTCTCCTGACAGTCAAAAATTCGCAGTCGGTAAAGAACCTTTTGTTGAAATACGTGACATTCAAACGGGTAAGATTGAAACACAATTTCCGCATTACTTTAGACTTCCAGAGAAAGTTACCTTTAGTTCTTCCGGTAGACTCCTTGCTGTTGTAGATCATTGGGGTAAGATGGCTATCTTGAACGTTGAATCTCCTGAAAAAGAACAGCAACTCACTACACCAATGAATCTTACACTACCCGGCGGCACCTATCAGATCGGTTTTAGTGAAAATGAAGAATACGTTGCATCTTTTGGAAAGACAAGAATTGATAATAACAGCTACCATCCTTGGATTCTGTTGTGGAAACGCGAGGCAGATACTTACGTGTTCCAATACGCCTGGGAAGGAACATTTGATTCATCACCTGCATTTATGACCGATACAGACGGTTCAACAGTATTAGCAGGAAACGGGAAAAATGGGATACATATCTGGAAACTCTTACCGGATAAACCGCAGCTTTTAACAACTTTGAATACAGAAGGTCCAGTGCAATTTAGTCCAGGCGGTCGTTATTTCTTTGCTAATTTCTATTCTACCCAAGACGATTACTTCCAAATCTGGGATTGGCGAACAAGCAGACCTATCAAACATCCGTTTTCTATTCCAAGTTATGTTTCTCTCAGTCAGGATGGCTCTGTTCTGATGTCACGCGATTACGATGGCACAGGTCAATACTTGATCTATGATATAAAAAAACTAATATCTTTCCTACCCTATCCTGTTGAACCGAAAGGTAAGCAGTTTGTCACACTCGGACAGATAAAGAAAAATCAACTGCTACAAAACTTTCCTAATCCTTTTAATCCAGAAACATGGATCCCGTTTCAACTTGCGGACAAAAATGATGTTACGATTCGTATCTATACGCCAACCGGCAAATTGGTTCGATCCTTATCCCCAGGGACAATGCCTGCGGGGGATTATTCCTCACAATCGCAAGCAGTTTACTGGGATGGACGCAATGACAAAGGTGAAACTGTGAGCAGTGGTGTTTATCTCTATACGATCGATGCTGGCGACTTCTCGGCTACACGCAAAATGCTTATTAGGAAATAAGCCAAATTTTACAGAATTAAAAAAGAAGGAGGCTAAATCATGAAAAATCGTGTTTTGACGCAAAAATGGATTGTATTTATTTTCGTTGCGATTTTGCTGACTTCTGTTGTCCAAAATATAAGTTTCGGGCAAGGAAGCGCCAAAATATATTGGACAGAATCTGATAAAATTAGAAGGGCAAACCTTGATGGATCCAATATGGAAAATGTCCTAACAGAATTGGAATCGCCGAAAGATATTGCCTTGGATATACGCAACCGTAAGGTGTATTGGGTTAACAACTTTAAATTTGACACCTCAAAAATCTACCGTGCGAACCTTGATGGATCAAATATTGAAGTAATTTTCAATCGTGAAGCACAGATTGCAGAACAGAATGAACGTCTACATTTTCCCGGCAGCATTGCTATAGACACTAATGCAAGTAAGATATATTGGGGAAATTGGAGGGGACCATGGGGAATTTCGCGTGCAGATAATGACGGATCCAATATTGAAGATATAAAAATTAAACCTGTGAATGGTGCTATATTTGCCACAACAGTTGATGCTGAAAGCCTCGAACTTGATGTGAAAGCAGGGAAGATGTATTGGGCAGATTCTTTTAATGATAATATCGGACGCGCAAACCTTGACGGATCTAATTATGAAAAACTCGGCACTACACCTGCTCCATTTGGACTCGCACTTGACCTACGCAGTCGTCACGTATACTGGACTGATCCCTGGATTAGCAGGATTGGAAGGTCCGCTCTTAATGGTGACAATGTTGAAACCCTCTTTACCCAATTGAATGGACCAACCGATATTGCCCTAGATCCACATTCCCGCAAAATATACTGGGTAGAACTGGATACACAAAAGCATAATGGGAAAATAATACATAAGAGAAAAATCCGACGATCGAACCTTGACGGTTCAAATGTTACAGATATTCTTACAGGATTGAATTATGTAGCTGGAATCGCTTTGGACACTGAGGGAGTTTACGATGTTGCTCCTGATACAAATAAACTAACAACCACTTGGGCAAATATGAAATCCCAGTAATTTTACAAAATACTTTACAACAATTTTCTAATCCGGTGTGGCTATCTAACGCCAAATTGACGCTATAATTCTCAGTAGGCGGGGAATGCCTAAAGACGAATGCGCATAAGGCATTCGCCATGATTCATACCGTTGATTTGGCGGTTTCCTAACCAATGCAGGATACCATAGGCGTGTTCTGCCTTATGCGTCAATTTAGCGGTTTGCCACCCTGGTAGGCGCGTTTTGTCCACGCGCCGATCCCAGACGTCAAACGATATAAACGGCGCGTTTACAAAACGCGCCTACCTTTGGGTAATAAATCGAGCGAACAAAGCCCTCCCACAAGAGATAATCCAGTATTTTTGTTCTTAAATTGACACATAAGGTGCGGTTTCCTAACCGAACCATAGGCGTCAATTTAAGAAGTCAAAAGCATGA
>JAPPES010000047.1 GCA_028824125.1 Candidatus Poribacteria bacterium | reverse complement strand
TTCTCCTTCTTTGTTGTTGGTGTCGTCTCTTATTTAAAACCACCCCCCCAAACCCCACACCCCCCCCCCCCCCCCCCCCCCCCCCCCCGCCAGCGTTAATGTTACTTTTTGTACTTGACACCTCAAAAAAAATATGATAGTTTTTTTAAACAGTAGGAGATTGACACAGACCATTTGGACAGGGATTTTTGGAAATATAAATAATTTCTACTGAGCCATTCTTGACTTCATATTTTGACAAATCTGCTACCCAAAGATTGAGGGTAACACCGTGCGCAATAACAAAATTTTCGTTTTATGTTGCTTTATGTGTGTCAGCGCGCTCCTGGTCTACTTTCTGGTAAGGATAGAAGACGCTGATCGGAAAGAGAAAGCTGCCTTGATTCCAATTGAACTTCCGTATACCTGGGTGGGCAATATTAGCAAAACACCGATTACGGAACCGTCTGGTGTAACCTATCACCCGGGACGAAGGACGTTGTTTGTTGTAGATGATGAGGGACATATTCATGAAATTCGTCCAGATGGTACGGTTATCCAAACGAAGGCGTTGCAAGCACGCGACCTTGAAGGAATTACGACTCACTCGATAACGGGCTGGCTTTACGCAGCGGTTGAGGATGACGAAACCATTTTGGAAATTGATCCGCAGACACTTTCGATCCATCGGGAATTTAAAATCAATCGTACTTTTGAAGGGAAACCACTCCTAAAAAAGGGAGGTATGGGGATAGAAGCAATAACTTTTGTTCCAGATGCAACACACCCGGAGGGCGGGACATTCTGGATTGGTAATCAATCATTTAGTCGCAAACCTGGCGGAGAACCTTCGGTTATATGTGAAGTAAATGTGCCGCTTCTTACGTCTAACGCAACAGAGGCTGAAGGTACTATTATTCGTTATATTGAGATGAATCTCTTGGATATTTCTGGACTTGCCTACAATGCAAAAGCAGATTCTCTTGTGTTAATCAGTGATACAACAAACCTTTTGGTAGAACTCAAACGAGATGGTACACACCTTCAACGCTACCTATTGCCGGGTGATGATCAAGAAGGGGTAACATTAGATGGACTCGGTTATATGTATATTGCGCAGGAAAGTGGGCAAATCATTAAGTTGGCTGATCGGAGGCTTCGTTGAAAGAGAAATTGCTATGTTCACTCGGAATCTTGGAGGCGTAGCACAGCAACTCCCGGCATTAAATCTAAAACAGGGTTCAGAGAAGCATATTGTTCAGCTGTGTACCCACAGTCTATTCGCCATAACACCTGAACATTTCCTTCATCATAGATGACACCGGTAGCAAGTTTATTCCCTTTCGCATCTTCTAACTGAAAACTTCTGCGGCGTTTTGTGTCCATAGTGGGCCACCTGCAATTCAGATTTTCTTAAAGTCAATTATTCTATAGTATCATAAACCTATAATTACGACTTGTGTTAGTTAACAATACCTTCGCCAAAAATTAGTTGAATTATAGTAAAATCCATAATTACTTGGACACGACGGTAGGTTCGGTTTCCTAACCGAACCTGTGTCCAATCGTGCGGTTAGAAACCGCACCTACCAGGGAGTGTGAACATATTTTTGGATTTCACTATAAATGGGTTTTTGTCTTATAGTTTTACACTATATAACATAACAAAAAGGACAAAAACCCATGTCAGAAATTATAGCACTCTTTGCAGTTCTTAATCCATGTATATCTAAAACAGCGATCCGTCAGTTATGTCAAGTTGTATTTGCACTGCTTGCGATGACAGGACGAGTCACCATGTTAAATATCTCTCGTTGGACTTCAAAAGGAGGTAGCTACCGCACTATACAACGCTTTTTCAATACGGTTCTGCCTTGGACGACAATGTGCTGGACGTTTATTCGCACACACTTGCTGGATCATAAGGGTGTTTACATCTTAGCAGGCGATGAAGTCGTCAGAAACAAAGATAGAAAATGCACTTATGGTTTATCGCGCTTTTTTCCTCATTGCATGGGAAAAGCATTCACGGCTTATCGTATTTAGCCGTATCCTTAGTCAGTGTATCTCAGCGGCGTTCCTACCCGATAGCTATTGAGCAAATCGTTCGCTGTGAAACAAGTTCAAATCCTGCTGCTTCTCTAACTGAAGAGTCAGACGACACAAAGACATCAAAATCTAAACGCGGGCGTCCAAAAGGGAGCCGAAACAAAAATAAAAGAGATGTCGTTCTCAGTGATACTTTGAAACAACTTCAAACGTTGCTCAAAGAGGTGCTACACCGCATTGATAACTTGATACCTATCCGTTATTTAGTCCTGGATGGATATTTCGGGAATAATAACGCTTTACAGATGGTAAATCAATGTGGTCTTCATCTTATTTCAAAACTGCGTGCCGATGCTGCGTTGTCCCTTCCACCAACGACATCGTACAAGGGACACGGACGACCCGCAATCTATGGAGAACGGATACATTCACATAAGATTGATAAAAAATACTCTGTTTTTACACAGACAGTGGACACCCTGAGAACCGATGTGTATCAAATGGAACTACGCAACAAAATTTCCCAGACCTATTGAATGTCATTTGTATCAAAAAAACAAACCTAACCACGAAACAGCAAGCTCACGTCTTATTGTTCACTTCTGATTTAGAACTTGACGCAAAAAAAAAAAATGATAGATTATTATTCGCTTCGTTTTCAAATCGAGTTCAACTTTCGGGATGCAAAACAATATTGGGGTCTGCGAGGTTTTATGAATGTCAACAAAACCCCTGTAAACAATGCAGCGAACCTTTCAATGTTTATGGTAAATGTAAGTGCAAAACTTATGGAAAAATACAGATGTCAGAATCCTGAATATAGTGTATTAGATCTCAAATCGCACTATAGAGGTCTGAAATATGTACACGAAATATTAAAAATACTTCCGCAAAAACCTGAACCTATTGTTATTCCGCAAATCATTGACCGTCTGAGTTCAATCGGTGCTATTCACAACACGCAAGCCAATCTTAATCCTGGATAATTGGC
>JAPPES010000106.1 GCA_028824125.1 Candidatus Poribacteria bacterium | reverse complement strand
CTCTAATAACCAAGCGATGCGAATAATATCACTATCTGGACAACGGCTTTTCGGTCCCGGAAATGTGTAAAACATAATATTACATAAAAAGAACTAACTAACACAAGTCGTTAAATTAGATCAATACAATAAAAAAAGATGCAATTCAACGCAATACAGGGTATAATTTAAAAGCATTTGCAAAATGGACTGCTCATTGTTATGTTTGGAGAAAAAGATGTTCAATCGCCAAGAGGCAAAAGATAACCCGCACCTAAAACTGACCTTAATTGAAAAAATTAGGCGAAAATACGATTTAACACCATCCATCACGCTAATCCTCGGACTGACAACACTATTTTTTGTCATATTCCTTATCTATCCCCTTCTCTATGTCTTTAAAGAAGCATTCTGGATTAATAACAGGTTCGACCTAACATATTTCAAACTGATGGTAACCGATCCGAACATCCGGGAATTGGTTATCAATAGTTTCAAGATCGGTGTGATGGTTACACTGATGACAAGTATTATAAGCCTTCCGCTTGCATATTTCTTGACACGCTACCGGTATCCAGCCCGGAATCTGTTGCGATCTATCATCCTGATTCCGATGATAATGCCGCCTTTCGTTGGTGCTCTCGGCATGCAAAAGTTTTTCGGACAATACGGTAGCATAAATATGCTTCTTGACAAACTTAATCTGATTGATATAACTAAAACTGAACCTATTGACTGGTTTGCGGGAGGTTTTTGGGGCGTAGTTCTATTGTCAACTTTGCACCTTTACCCAATAATGTATCTAAACATTGTTGCTGCACTGTCGAATGTTGATCCGAGTTTGGAGGAAGCCGCAGAAAACCTTGGGGCATCACGGTTTCAGATATTCAGGCGAATCACATTACCTTTGATGATGCCCGGTTATTTTGCTGGTGCAATCCTCGTCTTTATTTGGGCATTCACTGATCTTGGCACACCACTGATTTTTAATTATAACGAAGTAATTGCAGTCAGGATTTTTAGACAAGTGACCGAGGCGAACGTAAATCCAATGGGTTATGCGCTGGTCGTCCTAATTATTGTCCTAACGGCACTCGCTTTTTACACCTCTAAACGATGGACCAGCAGCAAGCACTATGAAATGCTTGGCCGTGGACACGTGACTTCACGTGAAGTGGACGCAAAGTGGAGCATGCGATGCATCATCTATCTGTTTATCGGTGGATTGACATTTACGGCATTACTACCACACATCAGCGTCATTTTGATGTCCTTAACACCGGATGCGAGTCAATGGAACTTGACAGTGCTACCGAAATCGTTCACTTTTGCTCACTATGTTGAGACGTTTACGCATTCTGATACACTACCGAGCATTTTCAACAGCCTGAAATACAGCATCTTCAGCACGTTAATCGCACTGATTGTTGGCGTTGCAATCGCTTATCTCCTCACCCGTAAACGCATTCCGTTCCACAATTTGTTAGATGCGCTTGCTATGTTATCCTTGGCACTCCCTGGAGTTGCAATTGCGTTTGGATATATGGGGAGTTTCTCAAGCACTTCATCTCTCCTACGGAATCTGCCAGACGAGTTTATTGCTGTTATTGATCCGAGAAAAAACCCGACTTTTCTGCTAATTGTTGGTTACGCTGTGCGGCGTTTACCGTATATGTTACGTTCAATATATGCTGGTTTCCAACAGACCAGTATATCCTATGAAGAAGCTTCACAGAACATGGGCGCAACGCCCGTTCGAACCCTCTATAAAATCACGTTACCTTTGGTATTCGCGAATATCCTGGCAGGTGCGATTCTGGTTTTCTCCTTCTCTATGCTTGAGGTAAGTGAAAGCCTGATTTTAGCAACGCAAAACCAGTACTACCCCATTACAAAAGCGATTTATTCGCTTTCCCAACGTGTTGGACAAGGTCCATATATCGCAAGCGCGCTTGGCGTTGTCGGGATGTTAATCTTAATTGCATGTTTACTCGGTGCGGGGCGTGTTCTCGGTGGAAAGTTAGGCGAAATTTTCCGTATTTAGCATCTGAATTGATGGTGGTCGTGGAAAATTTCATCTTGATATTCAACACAGTGATATTGTCCGTTAGGTAGGGCGCAGCGAAACCCAACGGACAATTATAAACTCTGAGTAACATACACCAACTGGCAATTCTTATAGTGAAATCCACAATTACCTGGACATTGGCGAGGTTCGGAAGAAATCAACGGTATGAATGCCATTTAGGCATTCTCCGCCTCGCCAGCGTTATGGTGCGGGGATGTTGTTCATTGAAATGTAACATATTTCGGATTTTACTATAAAGCTAAATTACCTACTCCCAATGGGTGTAAAGTTTTTGGTAAAATAAACCCACTGTTATTGTGGGTATGTGTTCCTGTTCCCACTTAGGTGTTGTCTTTATGCGTTTTATTATTTGAAATATGCCATTCAGTCCCGTAGGGACGATATGTTTATAGAAAACGTTAACACCACCTTAATTGAGTTCCGTAGGAACGATATGTGCATCATCAACCCGGACGATAAAGGACAACATATCGTCCCCGACAAATACCAAACGCGTATTTGGCGTTGATTCACGGGACTAAAGAGAGGGTTGGTCTCGCTTCTATAAACATATCGTCCCCGACAAATACCAAACGCGTATTTGGCGTTGATTCACGGGACTAAAGAGAACAAAAGTTTGTACCTCTGTGCCAAAAATTTTACATACTCCTCCGAATGATGCAATTGACAACTACTCCAAATTATGGCATAATAAAAACTAATTTGGGTACCAGAAGGAAATTGTTTCGCTTATATTACACCTAATGTATATGAAAAAGGAAAAAGATTATGTATGTAATTATTGCACCGATTCAGATTAAAGAAGGTCACAGAGAAGAATTCGTAGAAGCAATGTTAGACGATGCAAAAGGTTCAGTTCGTGATGAACCCGGTTGTCTGAGATTTGATGTAATTCAGGACGGTGACGATCCAAATCGGATTTGGCTTTATGAGGTATATGTAGACGAAGATGCATTCAAAGCGCATCTACAAACCCCGCACTTTATTAAGTGGCGGGATACCGTCAAAGATTGGTTCGCTGAGAACGATTTTAAAGGCGCTGGGGGCGGAAGTTACAACATTTACCCGCCAGACGACGACTGGAAGTAGGTACATTTTTATAGTAAAGACGTTGTCCTCAGACGTTTCTTTAAGTGTTTTGAAAAGGAGTTTAGAAATGATAAGAATAGCTTTCTATCTGCTGAGTGCGGCATTCATTTTTACATTACCCCTTGTAAGTGATGCGATTAAGGATAACGCAATGGTACTTTATCTCTCATTCGATGAGGGGAAAGGCAAAGATGTTGATGACCTAAGCGGCAAGGGAAATGATGGCACGCTTGAAGGTGATATCAAGTGGATGCAAAATGGAAAGATTAAATCAGCGGTGTTTTTTAATGAACAAGTTCAACAAGGTGTCGTTGCGGTCAAAGCGTCAAATAGTCTGGCGATTACCAAGAGTTTAACGATGGAAGTATGGGTATATCCACAAAGTATCGGTGATTATCGCAATGTGCGCGGACAGGCAGACCCTCACACGTATTATTTGAGTATCCATCAAGGTAAACCATCAGTATGGATTGGCAGCGGCGGTGCAGGTGGGAGAACATGGAACAGCGCAAAAAGCAGTATTCCGCTCAATAAATGGTCGCATGTTGCAGCGGTTTATGAGTTTAATAAAGAACTTCGGTTTTATATTGATGGCAAACTTGATCAGACCCATAAACTGGAAGGCGAAATTCCGACTTCTCAAAAAGATCATTGGTTCGGCAATCGGTTAGACGGTGCGTGGCCCTATAAGGGAATGCTTGATGAATTTGTCATCTATAACCGTGTCCTGACTGAAGCTGAGATTCAGCAAGATATGAATCAGGTTTTGAGTGTGTCCCCATTGGACAAAGCTGCAACGACTTGGGGTATGCTCAAAGGTGATAGGGATGTTGACTAAACTAGCTCCTAATCTGTTTACTTGGGCGGAAATTCACGGTGCATCGCGGAATCAAGCATATAACTGGAATAGTTTTTTTGTGCATGATGAGAGCAAGAGTATCCGAGCGTTGATAGATCCACTTCCACTCTCAGAAAGTGAGATTCAATGGCTTAATAAACTTGGTAGGCCAACGCATTTAATGCTGACTTGTACCTATCATGAAAGATGCTTGACTGAATTCCAACATAAATGGGGATGCGAAGTCTTGCTACATGAAAATCAGGTGCAAGAAGCTGAATTTGCTTATGATAGGACATTCGCTGACAGAGATGTGCTTTGGGATCTCGTTGAGGTCGTGCGTGTACCAAATGTCCGTCATGGTGAGGAGGTCAGTTTCTACTTAAGACCTCACGGAGGTGCATTCATCTTTGGTGATCTGCTCAGTGGTGGCAGAAAAGACAAGGGCATTCCAGATGGAAAAGTTGGAATTAACGCGCCTGAATATCTTGTAGATATCAACAAAGCACGGTTTTCCCTCAGAATGCTGCTGCATTTTGAGTTTGATCTTATGTGTTTCGGTCACGGATCGCCGGTTGTACATGGCGCTAAGGATGTTTTGAGACACTTTATTGAATGCGATGCTACTTGGGAAGACATGGCTCAAAAACGTGAGGAAGGATTTCGTTTAAACCCGGAACTTAGGAAGCTGCACTATACAAACAAAAGATGATACCTATTAACGCGTACAACCTCCTGAAATTTGAGGTGCCTCGTGGGGATAACAGTCTTATCATCTGCTATCTACGCTGTGATGGAACTGCCGAACCGAGAAAAAAACCGATAATCCTTCTCTTGCAAGGATCCGGAGCCAATTCATTTTTCTCAGAGAAAGATGGGAAGTACTATACACCACTTCTGTTTAGCGCACTTGAGCATCTCATAAAGGATTGGCATGTCATAGGCATAGAAAAACGGGGTGTTCAATTGGGAGACTTCAAGGATTTCCACGGCTATGAGAGGGCGAGTCAGGAATATATCGAACATGCAACGCTCTTTGGACGGGTCGATGATATAAATCGTGTGATCGACTACTTCCAATCCGCCGATACCCTGTATGATGGAAATGAACTTGTTGTCATTGGACACTCGGAAGGTTCCCATGTTGCAGCGGGTGTTGCAGCCACCAACCGCAATGTGACCCATCTTGTGCTTCTGGGTTTCTCCGCTGCCCACGGTCTGTTCGATGCATTCATTAGTCTACGAAGACAACTCAAATCCGGAAAAATCTCCGGGCAGGAGTTTATTGAAAAATACAATTGGTTTACTTCAAAATATAGAGACATCCGTACCAACCCCCAATCGCTCCAAGAGTTCTATGGACATACATATAAACGTTGGGCATCGTATTGTTTTGACGTATCGCTTCAAAATTTAGCCGCAATTACACTCCCCATTTTTTTAGGGATCGGATCCTTAGACGAGAACGCAATTGGCTCCGATTACTTCATTGCGGATTTGGTCAAACGAGGAAAAGATAATCTCACATACAAAAATTACCTTGATTGCGATCACGGGTTTTTCAGACACTCCGGCGATAAACCCGAGTCTATTCATAGCGAAGTGGTTGACGATATAATGAAATGGGTAAAAAGTACATCCAAACGTTAGCCGATTAGAAAAAACAGGATCGGCTCAGGTATAGCCATCCGATTGACCCAAGTGGTTGACTGTACTATGTTCATTGAAGTAATGTCAGATGTCAGATTTGCGCGTCCAGATGATGCGGAAGCAATCCACCGAATATTACAAGAGACATGGGGAGATTTGCTTCTCTTTGATGTGTTCACGGATCATATCTCATCACCTGATCATCAGGTCTTTGTTGCAGTTGAGGCTGGCAAAGTGATAGGTTTCCTTTCTGCTTTTTTATTTTCTGAACCGATACCTCGATGGGAAATAGATACTATCATTGTTCGTGCCTCCAGTCGCGGAAAAGGTATAGGAACTTCTCTGATTGAGGAGGCATTAATTTATGGTTCTCATCTGGGCGCGCATTGGGCGAAGGCATCAATCCGTGTCAATAATGATGGAAGTCAGCGGGCATTTTCCAAGGTTGGTTTTACAACGGATACTCAAGTGCTTAGCCTTCTCCTGTGGGATCCTTTGACTTGTGAATCCGCTACTAACGGAGTAGAGGATGTCCGATTTATACCTGTCAACACATTAACCTATCGTGGATTATGGATTGAGGGATTTGTTGAGTTGCAGTTATCCGCCCAGGAACAATGTAAGGTGATTCGTGCAGCGCAAAGTCGCATTTTTCATGAAAACCGTAAAAACACAAGTATGTTTATCCCAGATAGTCTTAAACAGAATATTGCGGCTGATTTATTAGCCTCCGCAACTGATTATGGCCAATTCCACCACTGGCACTACATATTCAAATAGAAACCTTATTGTTTTTTTATCCAAGCTAAGAATTAATAGCCCTATGACTGATATAAATTGTTAAACAGATTATGCATATCAAATTCCTGTCCCGCCCAACAGAGATAGATTTTAGGCTTTCAGTTTCAAGAAGAGTTTTCTTTATCCTATTGTGCCTCACTGTGTTCTTCACTTTTGGATCAGTGGGTTCCGATAAGGCACAACGCAACAGTTCTTTTCATAAAGAAAAAGTGTTCCCTAAAAAGGTCCTTAAAGGAGTTGAACCGGTAGAAGGCGATAGCACTTTTATAGGAACATTACATCCGATGCTCAAAGCTGCTGGAGAGGATTGGTCAATCCCACGTTTAACCGGTACATTTGGACACGCCTTCAGTTTCAGTATGAAAACAGGGGACAGCGCGGTCTGGCAACAAGCCAACATTGATTGGTGGCTGCTATGGGAGATGATTGCAGACATCGGTTATGAATTTCAGGAATTTCAAGCCGTACTTAAAGGAAAACAGTCCGCACCGACACCGAAAGAACTTCAGGATATTAAAGATGAGACATGGGAAAAGGTCAAAGCGAGTATTGACCGAGGCATACCAGCGATTGCGTGGCAACCGATGACAGTTGCGCAGCGGGATAGTGGTGTACGTGCTTATGGATGGGCATCGCTCATTGGCTACAATGAAACCGAGAAAACATACACCGTTTGGCATCAGCACCATAAAACCGAGTATACTGTTCCTTACGATCAGTTCGGATATATAGATCCTGTCGGTTGGTATTGTGTTATGGTGCTTGGAAAAAAGAAACCTTATGATCGGATGGCGTTGGAGGTTAAATCACTTGAAAACGCTATTGCTTTCGCAAATGGCACACGGTTTGATTTGGAAAATGCCCCTTACAAGGTTGATGCAGTGGGATTTGCTGCATACCAACTTTGGAAACAGGCATTGGAAAGTGGTGATGTTGATATAGGGTTTACAGAGCATTCAGCTTGGATATTGTGGGAGATGCGAGAGAGTGCTGCGGCATATCTCCGCGAAATTGCTGGTCACTTTCCAAAAGTATCAAGTCAAGCCCTATCCGATGCGGCTGAGTTTTATGATGAAGAAATCAAAGCCATAGTAAAACTGGTAAACATCTGCAGAGAAAACAAAAGTTTTACGAAATCCACGAGGCAAGAAGCAGTGAAGGCCGTCAAAACAGCTTTGGATGCCGAGAAAAAAGCGATCAGCAAGATTGAGGCAGCTTTGGCAACTCTACCAAAGAATTAAAATAAAGAACCGTTCTGGGAGGTGTTTGAATGAACGGAGACATCTGTTTCAGTCCAGAAGATCAACAGTTCGTTGATCGAGCCGTAGGTTTTTGCCAACGCATGGGTAAACGTGCTGTCCTCATGCTGATTGGGAGTCGTGCTGCTGGTTTCACCGATAAATGGTCGGATCTTGACCTATGTATCATTGGCGATAAACGGTGCCTATCCGATGAAGATCGGGAGACTTATGAACAAAGTTGGCAACTCTTCGTTGATCGGGGTGATTTTGAAGCACACTGGTCGTTTTATGATGAAAGTGACCTGCGGGCGTGGTTGGAGACGTGTCCAGATGAGATGATGTGGGTTATTGCGACTTCACAAACTCTCTACGGTTGTTCAAGTACTGCTGAGGAACTGAAACATCGTTATTGCGTGTATCCACTGGCGGTAGCGGAACGCAAGTTAAAATGGATGTTCGGCAAGTATTATTTTTCGCAGCGCGGGCCCTTGGCTATGGCAGCTCGCAATAAGGTGGAAACGGCATTTGTCGCGATTGGAAATGTCATTGAGTACCTCTGCAAAATGTGCTGCGTCGCTGAGAGACACCCGTTTCCCTACGAAAAATGGGTGGTTGAAGCAGCTAAACAGACACAACTGGGCGCAATGATATATCCATCAATTCAACGGGCAGTGGGTGGCATTGGAGACTTTCTCGACCCACCAGCTGACCAGAACTGGCGTGATTGGGCACCGGTGAAGGAATTACGCGGGACATTGCCGATTGTTCAAAGCGGACTGAAAGAACTGGGTTGGGTTGGCGATTGGATTGACAATCCGAATGCAGCTTACTTCGATGAAACAGCGAGACGACCTGCCCCCTGAGTACTAACAAAAATATAAATACGCCCCCGCAAAATAACTAACATAAAAAGGATTGCTATGACAGAATCGTCTCTCCAAGTTGAAAATATTATTGAACCTATTGTTCATGTTGGTGTGCCTCAAAAAACAGATTATACAGGTAAATTCATTACATTATCGCCAGTCAACCCACAAACCGATGTTGTGGAACTCTATTCCCTAAATGAACGTTCTCGGTCAGCGGCATTGCGGCTCGGTTTCAAGTTTGAAGGTATCTTCAGACAGCACATGATTATAAAAGGTAGAAACAGGGATACTACGTGGTATTCAATGTTGGACAGTGAGTGGACTGCAGTTAAGAAAAACATGGAGGTTTGGTTGTATCATAACCCAGATCAAAGGTTATCTTTAACAACACTCAACACTAATTAAGTTTTAAATGAACAACTTTATAAAACGCATAGGCGATACATTTTGAACCTTCTTTTAGCAGAATGTTGTTAATTTTTAAATATGAGAGAAGTTACTTTCTACCGTACGGAATCGGGTAATTGCCCAATTGAGCAATTTTTGGATTCCCTTACAGCAAGGCAGAGTGCAAAAGTTACTTGGACCTTAAGTTTAATCGAGGAATTAGAGGTAATCCCTAAACAATACTTCAAAAAACTTATTGATACGGATAATATTTGGGAGATAAGGGTTAACATTGGTAGGGATACTTTCAGGATTCTATCCTTTTTTGATGGTCCAAGATTAGTTGTTCTAAATCATGCCTTTTCTAAGCAAACACGGAAAATTCCAAAGGCTGACATTCAGTTAGCAGAGGAAAGAAAACGAGATTACTTTAGGAGGAAAATATAGTGAGTGATTTAAAACAGTACGTAGAAAAACGTAAAATGACAGATCCTGAATTTGCAGAAAATTATGAAAAAGGATACTTAGAATTCAAACTTGGTGTGCTCCTCCGACAAGCTCGGGAAGAGGCAGGATTAACCCAAGAAGAAATGGCACTAAAGTTAAATACCAAAAAATCTGCTATTTCAAAAATAGAAAACCACGCAGAGAATGTTACGCTTTCAACTTTGAGAAAGTATGCAGAAGTTGTTGGAAAGAAAATACATCTTTCGGTAGGATAATTATTAAGGAGACAAATATGAGTGAATTAAGATTCGCATGCCATCTTATCCAGTTTGGCGGTGAACAGCGAGAAAATCCGGAAAAAGTGTTGCGCGAAGTTGCCAATGCTGGTTGGGAAGGTGTTGAAAGCGTTCCAATTGAAGGAGCAGAAAGTCTTGTTGAAATGGCGACACTTGCACGCAGTTTAGGGATGCATATCGTCAACGCTGGCGGCGCAGGACTTGATAGAATCAGGTTCAATATCACGCTTGGCAACAACGCTGCTGAGGTTCCCGCACTACGTCGTGGGGAATGGGGTGGTGCAAATCCGAGTGATGCAGATATTGAAAACGCTGCCCGAACATTAGACGATATTCTCGCTTTCTGCGATGCACACCATATCAAAGGTTTTCACCATGCACATCTCGGCACCTTGATTGAGACAGTTGATGATGCAGAACGTCTCTTATCGGTAGCACCAAGTCTCTGGCTGCTGTTTGATACGGGACACATGCTTGCCGCGGGTAGTGATCCGATGCAGGTTTTTGAGAGCGACCTTTTGCGTAATCGGATTGGGCATGTTCACCTCAAAGATTGCCACGCAGACGATCCAGAAACATGGGATTATCGGACACAACGTTTTGGTGAGAAGGCGCGTTTTGCAGAACTCGGTGCGGGCAACCTTGGGCTTGATGTTAAAGCGGTACTTGAAGGTCTTGAATCAGTCGGTTACGATGGATGGGTCTCTGTAGAACTTGATCGTCCATATCCACCGCGCCCACCTGCTGAAGCTGCGGTCGTCAATAGAGAATATCTACGGAATTTAGGATATTAAACATAAACACGCTACTATGCTGAAGGGACTTCCTTAGCAATCCCACTGCTTTAGCTGTGGGTCCAACCCCGTTATTTGAGAGAAAAAGATTTGCTTTTTGATGATTCCCCGCCTCGCCAGCGTTATGGTGTGCGGATTGTTGTTCATTGAAATGTCCACATATTTTTGGATTGTTTGTCATATTTACCTCAAAATCGGAGATGTTGAGTCTATTTCTTTATTAACATCTTCCGCGTAGCAGAAAATTTGCCTGCTTTTAATGTATAGAAATACACACCACTTGCAACGGGTTCACCGACATCATTTTTCCCATCCCAATGCGCTGCACGACTCTTGCCTTGATAGATTCCAACAGGTTGATGTCCTATGTCTAACGTCCGAACCAACTTGCCATCTGCAGTCCAGATCGAGATGCTAACATCTGCAGGGGTTGCTAACTGATACGGTATCCACGTTTCAGGGTTAAAAGGATTTGGATAGTTTGCCAACAGGGATGTCTTTTTCGGGGTTAACGCTGCCAAGAGTTGTTGCAGAAAAAGAATGCCGCGTTGCGAGGTTGGATCTGTCAAGTTTAGCTGCTGTGCTTGCGCTAACCACCGCTGCACATCTGATTTAGTAAACACACGCCCATAGCGCACCCAAGTTGCCGGAGCTGCTGCTTTATTCCCTAATGCCCCTGCAACCAACACGAGGTCCACGATATCAATAATACCATCTCCGTTGACATCTGCCGGATTGTACACGTAATTATCTTCTCCTGCTCTCAGAAGAGCTCTAATATCAGATGAACTGTACCCGAAATACTCGTCTAAAATCGCAATCTCGGCTAAGTCCGCACTATCAACACTACCATCCTTATTGATATCCCCTGGAATATATGACGGATCAAGTATTTTAGCGGGTTTCCCAAAGCTTGCAGCAACGAGTGTCAAATCTAAAATGTCCACAACGCCATCAAGGTTTACATCCTCACGTAGTCGTGGCACACCCACAATAACACTAATATCTTTAAAAAAGAAGGGGAGGCGTTCACCTTCACTATCAACAATTGCAGCTTTAGATAAAGTTAAGGTTGATTCTTTGATAGCAATAAATTCAAACGTCAAAGTTGCGAGGGTACCGTCCCCGCTGCTGCTGTTAGCGAGAGAAGTTGCCCCGAGTATCACCTCGTTCCCTTCGATGACTGGGTCAACGAAAAACGAGTCATTTGGTAAGTAGTCGCCGTTGTAACTGTTCACATAGCGCAATGCTGTCGCATCAAAAATTACCTTGGCTTGAAACCCAGTAACGTTTTCACCACTGGTAATGTCAACCTTAAGCGTTAACTGGTCTCCGATAGCTGGGGCATCCACCGGTAAAACAGTGATGTTTATACGAGTATCGGGGATTTTCCACAAGCGGATGATGTCGCCATAACTCCCACTTGCGAGCATCTGCCCATCCGGACTGAACGCTACGCTACGAACATAATCCGTATGCCCTGTGAGTTTTCGTAGTTCTGTGCCTGTTTCCACATTCCACAAGCGGATGCTGTCGTCCCAACTTCCACTTGCGAGCATCTGCCCATCCGGACTGAACGCTACGCTATAGACACTACCCGCATGCCCTGTGAGTTTCCGTAGTTCTGTGCCTGTCTCCACATCCCACAAGCGGATGGTATCGTCCCAACTCCCACTTGCGAGCGTTTGTCCATCCGGACTGAACGCTACGCTATAGAAAACACTATCCGTCTGCCCTGTGAGTTTCCGTAGTTCTGTGCCTGTCTCCACATCCCACAAGCGGATGCTGTCGTCATTATCCAGCAAACCACCGCTACCACTTGCGAGCATCTGCCCATCCGGACTGAACGCTACGCTACGAACATTACTCGTATGCCCTGTGAGTTTCCGTAGTTCTGTGCCTGTCTCCACATCCCACAAGCGGATGCTGTCGTCATTATCCAGCAAACCACCGCTACCACTTGCGAGCATCTGCCCATCCGGACTGAACGCTACGCTACGAACATCACTCGTATGCCCTGTGAGTTTCCGTAGTTCTGTGCCTGTCTCCACACTCCACAAGCGGATGGTGTCGTCCCGACTCCCACTTGCGAGCATCTGTCCATCCGGACTGAAGGCTACGCTATAGACACTACGCGTATGCCCTGTGAGTTTTCGTAGTTCTGCCCCTGTTTCCACATTCCACAAGCGGATGGTGTGATCCCGACTCCCACTTGCGAGCATCTGTCCATCCGGGCTGAACGCAACGCTATTGACATCACTCGTATGCCCTTCAAGGACGGTGGATGGAATCTCTTGTGCATAGATATTTAAGGTAAGGACAGTCAAAAGCATAAGTGCTGTTAAGGTTGTTTTCATCGTTAAGTTTTCCTTTTGAATTTATATTTCAGGTTTAATGCGTTCAAATCACCTTTTCCTAAAGCTTGAACAGTTTTTGGAATGTCTAAGTTGCTACTTACAAGATTTTAGACATGCAGATGTCGTTTTTTAAGTAAGAAAAGTTCATAATTCCCAAAATATTGTAGCGTAAACTTCCAGTTTGCGCCCTTATGACACAATCTGGATGAAGTTTAAATAAATATTCCGGTAAGGGGGCGAGGTTAGAAAACCTCGCCAGCAGTGGGGTACGCGTGTCTCGTACGGGCAGGAAAGTTACCGAATTAATAAATTAATCTTCATGAAGATTGTGCTACTTATGTGGCAACTTAGGTTATGATAGTAACAGATTCTGGCGAATAAGTCAAATTAAATTTGTAATTCGGGTGTGTAAATATTTTGTCACCCTTTTTGTCTGAATCGCGGAAAGCGCGGAGGACGCAGAAGACGCGGAAAGTGCTCGTGTGCCGCCTGTCTTTTGTTTTAGAAGTAGACTTCGGGCGTGAACAAAAAACCCCTTCTTCCGTGTTTTCTGCGTCCTCTGTGTCCCCCGCGATTCTGACAAAATGAAATCGGGGTTGAAAACCCCTTCAACAATAGGATATATCCTTAAGTTGTCCGGAGTCTTTTTTAGTAACGAAAACTACAATTTTCCGTTTTATATCATGCTAAAAATACAAAAAAGAAAAATCATATTTCCGTATATCACAAGGTGAACCTTCAGGTTGCGCCATAATAAATCAGCGCAGGAGTAAAATGCATGAAATCGTGTTCTATCTGGATAGTAATACTATTATTAGCGGTCCTATTTTCAGGCTGCGCTACCATGTCAAGTTATAATGAGTTAGCGGTTCAACATTACGAGTACACAAGCGAAGAAAAACAGGCGACCCTTGATGAATGGCATACCTTAATTTCAGAACTTGAAAACATCATTCGCATGGATGCAGAAAGTGAAACTGCGGATGATGCACAGTATGTTATCGCTTCCAGCTGGGTATGGTGCATCAAAGCAGGCGATTCAGCGGCACCGCAACGTGCCATCGCAGCATTTCGAAGATTAATTTACACCTATCCCGATTCAGAGCACTTACCCCAGGCACACTATTGGATTGCCCGCTGCTACACGTTGATAGGTGACTCTGCACGCGCAGCGCATCACTACCAGATTGTTACGAACCGATATGCCGAGACAGATATTGCAGCAGAAGCGCAGTTAGAATTAGGACGCACTTATGCAGAACATGGCTACAAAACACGTGCCGAAACACTCTACGTTGAAATTATTGAATCTGCAGCAAAAAAAGAAATAGTGGCAACAGCATCTGAAGAACTAAAGGAACTGAAAACACCACAGAATCCCAAAACGATACCCGATGAAACTCCTTCTCAACCGAAGGTTGAACCGAAACCGCAAGCCAAACCCGAACCGGAGCCGCCTGCCGCTGAGCCAGAAATGTTAACCCCCGGATCCCTGACACGTGAGTTCGGATTAACTGCTCAAACAATTGTGATAGATGCTGGACACGGCGGGAAAGACCCGGGAGGTGGGACGGGGAATCTCATAGAAAAACCTATTGTGCTTAGTCTCTCAAAGAAAATCGGCGCGATTTTAAGTGCAAAAGGTTATACAGTTCTGCTTACGCGAGAGACTGACCGTTTTATCCCATTGAAGGAACGCACAGCGTTTGCCACAAGACACAAAGCGGACCTGTTTCTGAGCATTCATGCAAATGCAAGTGAAAACCCGAAAGCTAACGGCATTGAAACCTATTATTTGGATGTAACAAGTACGGATAAAAACGCTGAAATCATCGCTGCCAGAGAAAATGCAAATTCCGGCTATAGTATCCAAGAACTGGAAACCCTATTAAAAGGACTAATAGTAGAAAGCAAAAGTGAGGATAGCCGTAGATTAGCAGCACACGTGCAGCAGGAATTGGTTGCAGCAACAGGGGCAGCAAATCGTGGTGTTAAACACGCACGTTTTGTTGTGCTTATCGGCACGAGTGTCCCTGCTATCCTTGTTGAAACAGGGTTTGTAACGAATCCAACAGAGGGTAAGAAACTCACATCGGATGTGTATCAACAAAAAGTAGCAGCTGCTATCGCCCAAGGTATTGAGAAGTTTTTACGGAGCACAGAGCAAATCAGCGAAAAAAGTGCAGATCAACCCGATAGATATTTGGCAACTAAAGAACGTTAGGCAATGCACAGGAATACTGGAAACCGGCAAACCATTTGCTAAGGGAACCGGTTATGTTTTTTAAGGTCTTTCATCAAAAAAAAAGACATTTCAAAATCTTTTCTACGAATATTATTATCCTTGTGTTCGTTCTTGTTGGATGGACAAGCGCGCTAACTGAGGTCGCTGCACAACAAGCAGATATTGCCATTCTGTTACCATCAACAGCGTCTGGCACAGCAGAAGGTGATGTGGACTATGCCCGTTCTGTTAGCAGGCGTTTTGTCCGCATGTTGAAAAGCATCGGTTTTTCTGCAGACCAATTGGAAGAAACATCTGCCGCGACTATTCCTCGCTTACAAGATACATCTTCTAATCCATATCGGTTGATTATCCTTCCGCTCAATTCAAAAATTTCACTTAAAACCGCCTCTCTCCTGAAAAGTTTTGTCACACGCGGTGGCAAACTGTTTGTAACCTATAACCTCGCGGATGAGGTAGCATCACTTCTGAATTTACGTAGTATAAAATGGATGCGCCGAGAAACTCCTGGACAGTTCGCTTCTATCCAATTTAATGCGCCTGCCATATTAGGTATCCCGAAGTCTGTACGGCAGGCATCGTGGAACATAACGGTTGCAGAACCCACAAGTCCACAAACAAAGATTATCGGACATTGGTACAATGCAGCGGGTGAATCGACTGAATATCCCGCGTTTTTTATAGGTGAAGCAGGTGTATTTTTCAGTCACGTTTTCCTGCCAGACGATATCCGAACCAAAACGCAACTGCTTGCCGCGCTTCTCGGTCATCTTGTACCAGAATTTCAGCATGCAATGGCAAAACGCGAATTGGAAGCGATGACAACTGTCGGGCATATAAAAAATCTTGATACTTTAACAAAATTTGTAGGATATGGCGAAATTTCTGAAGCACAACAAGCCTTACAAACGGGAAAGACCTTGACCACGCAAGCACAAACAGAATATGCACGCAAGGATTATTACAAAGCAATGACCGCAGCGCGGGAGAGTCGAGATGCTCTTTCAAAAGCATATTTTTTATCCCATTTAACCGATGAAACCGAAGGACGTGCATTGTGGAATCATTCTGGACTGGGAGCATATCCCGGCGACTGGGACCGTTCTGCTAAGGAATTGGCTGCTGCTGGCATTAACATGATCTTTCCGAATATGGCATGGGGCGGTTTAGCGCATTATGATAGCAGCGTGTTGCCCCAGAGTGCAAAGTTTACAAAATATGGCGACCAAATTGCACAATGCGTCAAAGCAGCGCATAAACACGAGTTGGAAGTCCATGTATGGAAAATAACATGGAATTTGGAAGGTGCTCCGAAGGAATTTGTGGATAAAATGCAGAAGGATGGACGCACACAAATCTCATCAACAGGCGACATGATCAATTGGCTTTGTCCTTCAAATCCAGAAAACGTGCTGTTGGAATTGAAGGCTGTCATGGAAATTGTTCGGAACTATGATGTTGACGGTATCCATCTCGATTATATCCGTTATCCGGGAAGTCGAGCCTGCTATTGTGATGAGTGCCATAAAAGATTCATGCTTGCAACAAGGCAGCATATTCAGGAGTGGCCCGCATCTGTGTTGCCAAGAACTGGACAGCACGCGAAAGCGTATATTGAATGGCGCGCGCAACAGATAACCCGATTAGTTCGCTTAATTCATAAACGCACCCGTCAGATAAAGCCGGATATAAAGATTTCAACTGCTGTTTTCGGTGCCTATCCTGACTGTGTTACCTCTATCGGACAGGATTGGATTGCATGGGCAAAAGCAGGTTATGTTGACTTCGTTTGCCCGATGAACTATACTGAAGATTCCAAATATTTCACTGATCTGTTAGAGAAGCAGCTTGCCCTCATGCCCAAAGGCGTGCCGATTTATCCTGGCATCGGCGCAACTGCATCTAATTCCCTCCTGACACCAGATGCCGTGATTGGACAGATTCATCTTGCGCGATTCTTGGGTGCTTCTGGTTGGACAATCTTTGACTATACTGTCAATATCTCAAATACCATCCTGCCTGCTATTCAAATGGGTGTCGGTAAGCGAAAAGCAGAACCGCCACATTAAGAAATTGGCTATCGGTTTTTGCATTTCATTGTAGAGAAAACTTTTACCCAGATTCTACTTGAATATCGTTGAGAATTCGTGTAAACTAAAGCATCAAGATGTCCAATTAGAAAAGTGCATGAGATGAATAACAAAAAAGATGAACTAAAAATTGTTTATGATCAGGAAGCTGATGTGCTATATGTGACGCGAGGTCAACCTGAATATACTGACTACGTTGAATACGCGGATGATTTAATTCTACGATTTCACCCAGAAACAAAACAACTCGTTGGATTCACACTCGTCGATTTTTCACAACATTTCGCTAATAAAGAATCGGACATCGCGTTGCCCTTCGGAGTTGATTTCCACATGCACGGTGAACTTACTTATTGAAACAAAGACTAATAGTAAAAGGAGACTATTGCAGCATGGCTCAAAAACCGAATATCCTATTTCTTCAAAGTGATGAACACAGTCCTCATGCTATGGGGTGTGAAGGCAACGATATTGTGCAAACACCGAATCTGGATCGGCTTGCAGAAACGGGAAATTACTTTGATGCGGCATACTGCCAATTCCCGCTTTGCACACCCTCGCGGATGTGTATGTTAACAGGAAAATACGCACATCGTTGCTCCGCTTGGAATAACGGTTCAATCCTGTACCCTGAACACCTCACCATGCCAGCACATTTTGCACAACACGGCTACGCGACCGCACTTGTTGGCAAAATGCACTTTGGTGGCAAAGAACAGCACAACGGATTTCAATCACGTCCTTACGGTGACCTGCGTGGACGTGCGGGACATCAACGTGATCCACTCCGTGGGAACAAGAATCGCACAAAGGATGCTGGGGTGACAGAAATTCCATCGAGTCTTCTGCAAGAACGCGTGGTCAATGAAGAAACGATTGAATACTTAAGGTCTCAACCTGATGATCAACCTTGGTTTCTCCTTGCAAGCTATAGTCGTCCTCACTTTCCGCTTACCGCGCCCAAACGGCTTCTTGACAAATACTATCCTGATAATGTGGACATGCCGAATATTCCACCGGGGCACTTGGAGGATACGCACCGTTTTGCAAAGGGATTACGAAAGACTTTCAATACAGCAGCCATTACAGAGGAAGAGACGCGGAAAGCACGCGCGGCTTACTATGCCTGCTGCGAATTTCTGGATGAATGTGTCGGTGATTTGCTGACAATTTTGGAACGCGATGGGCTATTAGAGAACACAATTATCGTTTATACCACTGACCACGGTGAAATGGCAGGAGAGCATGGACAATGGTGGAAATCCAGCTATTATGAAGCTGCAGCAAGAGTGCCACTAATAATATATGATCCGCGAACAGAAGAGACACACGGTAAACGTGTTGACGCCCCTGCGGAATTAAACGATCTCTTTCCAACCCTGTGTGCAAGGGCAGGTATACCGATACCCGATGATCTGGACGGTTCGGACTTGTCAAATCTGATGACTGGAAATTCGGATGGTTGGCGAAACACCGCAATTAGTGAATACTGGGCTAACCAAACGACCGGCCCGATGCGTATGTTGAGAACACCTCGCTATAAATATGTCGCCTTCCCCGAAGATGAATCCATCTTGTTTGATTTAGAAAATGATCATGGCGAATTTGAGAATCTTACTGGGAAACCTGAACATCGTGAAGTGGAAACATCCTTACATGAACAACTCATGGGTGGATTTTCTTGGGAAGCTGTGCAACAAAAGAAAGATAGTGATAAAGAGCGCAGCAAAGATTGGACAGCACCGTGGGGCGGCGGGACACCGAATCAATATACGTTACCTGATGGTAGGATTGTAGACGCAGAACTCTGTCTCTATAACCCCGTTCTTAGAGATGAGGCTGATGGAGATTAGGAAAGATAGTTAGGTGGCAGGTGTGCAACGTGGTGAGAAGAATCTGCTTCACACCGCGCCTTGCGGTTCAATCGTTATGAAAAGTTTGAACTGAATATCCATCGTTGGGAAACTTAATATATGCCTCGCCGCCCAAAAATCAGATTCTCTGCTATCCTTGTAGGTCTACTTTTAGTAGGGGGAATATGTGCAATCACCCCCTACAACAATTATTTTTTAGAGAATTCAAGGATTGCGGGCAATCACCTCCCTGTTGGCTCAATCTTTGGGTTGCTCCTTCTTGTGTTCGTTGTCAATCTTCCGCTACGTTTTTTGACACGAAGCAGCCGCTTTTCATTCTCCGCCCTTGAATTAACAGTTATTTGGATGATGCTAATAGTTGCTGTCGGCATCCCTTCAATGGGGCTGCTGCAGTTTCTGCTACCCTGCCTTGTTGCACTACGTTACTTCACAACTCCCGAAAACGATTGGGCAGAGACACTCCAACCACACATCCCAGAGTGGTTAGTCGTTACGGACACACAAGCCGTAACAGATTTTTATGAAGGACTTTCGCCGGGTGGAAATGTCCCGTGGTCACCTTGGGTCAAACCGCTCCTTATTTGGGGACTTTTTGTCCTTGTTTTCTATTTCACAACAATCTGCCTCGCCACGATCCTCCGCAAGCAGTGGATAGAACGCGAGCGGTTTTCATTTCCTTTAGTCCAAATTCCAGTGCAACTTGCAGCAGAACCGGAACGTGGAACACTTCTCAACGCATTTTTCAAAAACAAACTATTATGGGTGGGCATGGCACTGCCGGTGCTAATACATTTTCTCAACGGACTGCATGCACATTTTCCAAACGTTCCTCAAATCCCACTGATTTATAATATCCATCGCGCTTTTACAGAAAAGCCGTGGCATGCGCTTGGCATGTGGCCAGCGATGAACATCGCCATCTATTTTTCAGTTATCGGGGTAGCTGCGTTGTTAACGCTTGAAGTGTCCTTTAGCCTGTGGTTTTTCTTTCTGTTTTTCAAACTGCAATATATTATTATGAATGCAACGGGTTTCGGAATCGGTCCGTGGGTGAGTTGTAGCCGTCAAGTGATGGGAGGCTATCTTATCTTTGTGCCTGCTGTTTTTTGGGGTGGACGGGAACATATCGCATCAATTTTCAGGAAAACGTTTGGGTTGGGTAGCAAACAAACGAATATAGCGAGAGATAGACGTGTGATAGACGATTCTGATGAACCGCTCCCATATCGCTTGGCACTGCTCGGATTTCTTCTCGGTTTTGTTACCCTTGTCGTGTTCTTTGTGATTGCTGGCATAACTACTTGGGTTGCGATTATCACACTCCTCTCAATCTTTGTTACATCCGTTGTCCTATCATGGATGGTGGTAAACGGTGGACTGTTGCTTGTGCAAGCTCCTTTTTTTCCAGCAGATTATATTAATTTCACACTCGGATCGGGGGCAATGGGACAAAAAAGCTTGGCTGTTCTCAGTTTCCAGCGTACTTTCCTGCGCGATTGGGGAGAGTTCATGATGCCGAACTTTCTGCATAGTTTCAAGGCAGCCGATGAAGTTCAACTTGTCCGCCGCCGAATCGGGCCGATACTCGGTATTTCAATTGTTGTTGCTATTCTTGTATCCGTTTATGCATCGTTGACGCTTGTTTATGACAAAGGCGCGCTGTTTTTACAAGGTAGGTCCTTTGTCGGTGCCCCGCGCGGCTATTTCAACCGAATGAACAGACTCATCCAATCTCCGATTGAAACAAATTGGCTTGAAGTCTACAGCATGATTGCAGGTGCAGGTTTCACAGGTTTTATGTTATGGATGCGTCAAAGTTTTGTCTGGTGGTCGTTGCATCCGATAGGTTATCTTTTAGGTGCTACCTATCCTGCGTTTCACTTGTGGTCTTCTATTTTTATCGGTTGGCTCATCAAATACATTACACTCAAGTTTGGCGGTCCTACGGTATATCGGCGGATCCGTCCTATCGCATTTGGATTAATTTTTGGTGAATATGTGATGGTAGGTATCTGGATGGTGGTTGGATTTTTTAGCGGCATAGGTTATCATGCCTTACCGCGTTAATATTATGCCGTTCTTAACTCTCATGTAGGAGGGCTTTGTCCTCCCAATTTTTATTATATAGGAATCAGGACTTACGCATTCCCCCTTGATAAGGGGGTTAGGGGGGTTAAAAAGTCGTTATTTTAGGTCCTTAACCCCCTAAATCCCCCTTATCAGTGGGACTTGAAGAAAAACTGCGTAAGTCCTGATAGGAATAATACCATGCAAACCAACGAAAACATTCTCTCCACACAATGGAAAACACGTGCCAAAACTCGCCATACTGTAGCTGGCATCCGCACATGGCATGTCAATCTAAATCCGCGCGCAATGCCGACTCTCGGTTTTGCAAAAGGTGATATGCCTGGGCAAACTAAATCCCAAAATATGCATGTCGATTGGCGCGGTCCTTTCGCAGCACAAGCAGGCGCGTTAATTGTCCAAATTACTACTAATAAAGGGCTAAAAGGATACGGACTGGGCGGGGGTGGACTTGCGGGTGCGATGATTATTGACAAACATCTTCAACACTTCGTCATCGGACGTGATCCGCTTGATGTGGAAGAAATTTGGGAGCATCTCTATCACATCACCTCAATTTATGGACGACGTGGACTTGTTATTTACGCGCTAAGTGGGATAGAGCTTGCCCTCGTTGATTTGTGTGGCAAGATAGTAGATGCACCTATCTATAGTCTTTTCACGGATAATCCACGCCTTCAGATCCCCGCGTATGCTACCGGTGCAGATGTCGGTTTTTATGCGGAAAACGGGTTTACTGCATGCAAGATTCCACTCAAAAACGGACTCGCTGAAGGCGAAGATGGCTTTGCACAAAACCTTGAGATGATACACGCCGCACGCGATGCTATCGGAACAGATGTGGGCCTAATGACGGATATCTATCTCCGTTGGGATGTAGACTATACCCTCCGTTTTGCTGATGCAGCGAAGCACGCTAACCTCAAATGGATTGAGGAACCGATTCCACTTGACGATTATGCAGGTATGGCGCAGTTAGTGAAAGAAATAGATCCAACGTGGATTGTTTCAGGTGAACATGAATTCACCCGATACGGATTTCGTGAACTTTTGCGATGGAAGGCAGCAGATATGATTCAGCCTGATGTGAGTTGGGCAGGCGGTTTCACAGAATGCCTGCGTATTGCACGCGAAGCGGCAGAGCTTGGCGTTCCAACATGGCTTCATCAAGCAGGTACACCGTGGGGATTGCACCTGACCGCCTGTTTACCGATGCCGTGCATGGCGGAGACGTTTGGTCCTTCTCGAAATGGTGTTGAAAATGAACTTTATCAACGTTTCCGTCCCTCTCCACATGAAGGTTTTTTCACGCTCAATGATGCGCCAGGCTTCGGTGTAGATATTGACGAAAAGCTGTTAGATGCATATACAGTTGATCGGTTTTAGAGTGGACTTTACGAGTTGTGCTAAATAACTATTTGTAAAATATTGTTTCACAATTACTGGCGTTTTATTAGTTTTTATCATTAGTTGATACCTTCTTTAGTCCCGTAGGGACGATATGTTTATAAGTGTCGTTGTTGGACACATATCGTCCCTACGGGACTAAAGATAGGGTATTCAACGTTTCTCTATAAACATATCGTCCCCGACAAATACCACACGCGTATTTGGCGTTGATTCACGGGACTGAAGACATCGTCCAAACGGGTTTGTGTTCTAAAATTGACACCTATGGTTGCGCTACAGAAGTGGCCCATTAATTATAGGTTCTACTATTGCTGAAACAATTCGGAAAAGTGAGTAAACCTATTGGTTTGTGCGCTGGAAGCGGAACACCCCGTTCTGCCTTGTACCGATGTAAAACGTATTGCCATCTATAGCGAAGGAGGTTGCCGTGTGTGGTACTTTTGGGATAATCTGTTTCCACGTATTTGTCTGCTTATCCGCTTGATAGATACCGCTATCACATACACCGTAAGCAGTTTCGCCATCGCTTGCAATTCGGTCAATGAAAATTACATTCCCATCAACATCGGTGAGGTCGTGCCATGTTTGCCATGTTTCGCCATCGCGTGAACTCATGATACCTATATCCGTTGAAACATAGACAGTTGAACCCGCGAACAGTATTTCCTTAATAAATCCATGAAAGGGCAGGTTTGCAGTGACATCACGCCAAGTGTCTCCACCATCTTGGGACAAGAAAAGTTTTCCCTGCCGTTTACCGGCATAGATGGTGTTCCCAGAAGTAGCCAGCGTGAATCCTTTTTCACGGGCGGGTAAGTCCCCATCTTGATCTTCCAAATCCAAACCTGTGTCGTGCCACGCCGTTTCGCCGTACCGCCATCTGAACAGTTTATACCTGTATACCATGAAGACGGTATCGTCAGCGACTGTAAATGTTCCATTTGTCCTCTCTTCTTCAGCGAACTGGTCTCGTGTGCCAAGCCTCAGCCGCTGCAGATTCACTCCTTTGCCAAAATTCACTACTTTGTCAAGAATAGAGTCAAGATCAGAATCAGGATTGATGTTTATATTGATCCTTATCGCCTCATTATCATTCCTCGATGCTTTCATACGCTTTTCTATCCATTCCTCCAAAAACTGTTTTTTCACTTTATTAATGTCAACGTTAGGATTGTTTTTTATTTCCTCCTCACGCTTTTTCTCCCATTCCGTCTTAAACTGTTCTTTTGCTTTATCAGATTCGATCTTTAACTTTTTTTTCAATTCCGTTTGTAAGGTGTCTATTGCAAAATCTGGTACACCTTCAACGGGTAGGAAATCACCAGCAGCAGAGAGACGAAAGAGCGTGACACTATCAAATTGACTATTGGTTGCATAAAGAACACCATTCGCTGCTGCTACTTTCATTTGCATTCTTCTAACAAATGGTATAGCTTTTTCGTCAGCACTTATTAGGTCAACATATTCCCACGACTCCCCACCATCTGCGGATTTGAGCATTCCTGTAGGTGTTTGCGCGAAGAGAACGTCTTTGACCATAATCAGATTTCGAACGTGAGAATTCACTATTCCGGTCGTAAATGGATACCAAGTGACACCGCCATCCGTGGATCGACTTATTCCGCCAATGCCGGTGCAGTATAAATTGTTTTCGTCTAACGCGATAGTAGGAGACACGCCAATCATCCTAAGGTCCTCTTCAGGAACCGTCCATGTTTTGCCACCATCTTTAGAGCGTAGACCGTGACCAGACAATATCAGCGTATCTCCGACTGTAACGACCTCAACAGTGCCGATTGAATGTATGTGGGTTTTCGGTGTAATATCGGTCCAGGTATCGCCAAGGTCAGTGGAAGAGAATACGCCTCCGCGAGGGGGTCCTATCTCCATAGGTACCTGCCCGGCCATAGGGATCCGATGTCCAACGATTGTGCCTGCATAAAGCCTATCTTCTGCGACTGTCAACGATTTGATACCTTGTGTTGTGGGCACCGGTAGTTTTTCCCAGTCATCGGTAAATCGGAAAAGCCCTTTGCTTGTTCCAATAAACAGTGTGTTGTCAATGGCAAGTGCGTCCCAAATGCGGAAAGCCATGTTACTAAGAGCGAGTACATCTAAAGGGACGGAACTGGGACGAAAATCGGGATTGTCTGCAGCATCACGATTAGGACGGGTCTTGGGATTGACCGCCTCCGAGACGTCGTCGCCTTGTAAGGCACGCAAGGAATCTCCTATAAGTTCCCACGCATGACCGACATCCTCAAAACGAAGACGAAAGACATCTGTTTTGAGAACGAGGTACATCGCCGTATCCGTGGCAACCAATGCAACGGCAGTGCCTTCGGGGCGTCTGCCGAGGTTATCCCATGTCTTACCGTCATCAGTTGAGGCTAAGATTTCATTGGAAGTAAGGAGGTAAAGGGTGTCATCGCGTTCCGCCATCACTCCATCAAATACCTGATTCGGATCACTGGAATTGACAAGTGTCCACACATCTGCTTTCTCTGTGAGTTTATAAAGCTCTGTTTTTGTAATCGCGTAGAGGGTTTGGTCGGACGTAAGAAAGAGTTTTACGCCTGAAACACCAACACCTCCTGGTCCCTTCGTCTGAATCCATTCAGATTTTGCTGCTGGAAGGTCAGTATCTTCTGCTTGCGCCGCTGCGATAAGTAGGGGTGCCGCTTGGAATCCAGTTCCACTGTTTTTATCAGGTATATCGGTTCTCCCGAATCGAGTGAGTGCGTCAGGTTTACGTTCCAATTCTTGGACAATAGGTATGTTCACCAGCTCTATTGTCATTTCCGATATCGCGTTCAAATTATAGGGCTGCTGGAAAGGCGATAGCGCACGAGGCCCCATCCCCATCATTAGGATAACCAAAAATGCCGATGCAAATGAGAGACCCCACGGCATCCAAGGCTTGCTTACGGGAGTAGGTGTTGATTTAATACGTGCAATTTCACGCATGATGTTGTCGGTAAGGGTTGGTGGCAATTGGAAGGCACCTGAGACATCATGGAGTAGGTGTTCTTGTTTCTCCAATCGCTTACGGGCGCGGTGGAGCCGACTTTTAACGGTGTTCTGCGAAACGCCCAAGAATTGACTAATTTCTTCGCAAGACATCTCTGCTAAATAGTGCAGCGTTACGACGGTACGCTCGCTCTCTGGGAGTTTCTGAAGAAGACGTTTGACAATTTCACGCTGGTGTTCAATTGAGACTGTTTTTCCCTGTTCCACCTCATAACGCGTATAGCACAATTCCTCAAGTTCCGCAGTCGGCATAGCGTCCAGAGATTTAGTTGATTGCTGCTTTTTTCGGTGCCAGGCAATACAGTGCCGCGAGGCAATAACATATAACCATCCTGGAAAATGTTGCGGAGGTTTCAAGGTGGATAACTTTTTATAAGCTTTTAGGAAGATATCCTGTGTAATCTCTTCTGCAATGTGAAAATCACCGATCTTTCGCCATACAAGGGAGTGTACCCATTTCTGGTATTTGTTTACGAGTTCGGTAAACGCTTTTTGGTCACCATCTAAGGTGCGCTGGATTAGTACAAAATCATTTGTCATCATGTGTCTCCTCAGAATAAAAATGTCTTTGTAAGTTAATAACGCGTACCGAAGATAAAAAGGTTGCATAAAATGATTTTTTATACAACTCAAGTTGTTATCTATTGAATATTGATAGGTTACATCATATTTAACACCATAGGCGTCAATTTAAGAAGACAAGCGTTCGTAGTCGCGAATTCATTGCCAAACGCGCGTTTGGAATTTGGCACTTCGGACATTCTGTAGGAGCGAGTTTTGCTCGCGACATCGGACACAGGGTCGCGAGCAAAGCTCGCTCCTACAAGAAGAAAATCGGGCACTAAATTGACAGCTATGGGTGGTCCGACGAACTACCAACCCGCCTGTTTCAAGAATTCTAACGCCATTAAGGTATGCCCTTCTGCATTGGGATGCACGCCATCTTGTGTAGTCCACAACGCACCAGGACGTGCAGCCACTGCATTATCAAACGCATCATTCGTCTGAATTAATCGCGCATCAAACTCATCAGCAAGTTTATGGATACTTGCGTTGTAAGCATCTACTGCTAATGGACGCGGATTTTCAACATCCTCTTCAATATAAAAAATCTCAAACAGGAAAAGTGGGATATCCAACTCATTTTTTACACGTGTGAGGATTCTCCGATAGCACGCTTCCCAATCTGGTAGATAGACTTCATTTGAGATGCCTTCTCCAAGCTGACGACTCGCATTGTTGATACCAATTTTCACTGAAAGCCAATCCGGTTTTTCATCAATGACATCGGTATCCCAACGGTTTTCTAAACCCTCAACAATATCCCCACCAATACCTTTGTTGACGTAAGCAATATCGCGTTCAGGGTACTTGGCAGTAATCAGTTCAGTTATTTTGCGGACATATCCGTGCCCTAAAGGTGCGTGATCGCCCCTCCTACCACAATCCGTAATACTATCTCCGATGAAAAGCACCTTATCTCCAGATTGAAATAATAAATTACTCACAAACTATCTCCTTTATGTGATATACTAATAATGGACATTTTGATTTTATTACGTCGTTGCTCAAGATATGACGTTCCAATTAACTTATCACATTTTCAACAGAATGCCAACATGAAAAACATCGGAGTACTCCACGTCATTACAGATACAACGTTGCAGTCTCGATTTACACATCCGCAATTGGCAGAACTTGCGATTCAGGGTGGTGCGGATACCATCCAATTCCGACATAAAAACGGAACGACACGCGAACTGATAGAAATAGCGAGGCAGATGCAGATAGTATGCGCGCAGCACGAGGTGCCGTTGATTGTAAATGACCGGGCAGATATTGCGCTGGCTGTTGGCGCTGCAGGAACACATTTTGGGCAAGATGATATGCCTGTCGCTATCGGGAAGAGAATTCTTTCTTCAGAAACCATTATCGGTGCATCGGCACGAACCGAAGAGAAGATCCTTGAAGCTATTTCAGATGGGGCAGACTATATCGGGTTTGGTCCCATCTATCAGACCTCCTCAAAACCGGACGCGGAAACACCTAAAGGGTTAGAACGGTTACGTAGAATGTGTGAAATAGCGAAGTGTCCGGTGATTGCTATTGGCGGCATCACGTTGCAAACCACGGCAGCGGTAATCAGAGCAGGTGCGCACGGAATCGCTGTTATTTCTGCGGTGTGTAATCAACCAGCCCCCCTTGTAGCAACAAAAAATCTTATGCGAGAGATACAGCAAGCAAAACAGGTATAAGGGCAGAGGCATTCAATTGTCGATTTTCGCTATTGTTGGCGTGAATCACCGCAGCATGCAGGTTTGTAACCCCGATTTCAGATATACAGCCTGAAAATCGGGGTTACAAACCCCTCCAACAAAGATGTTTTGTGACAATTGAATGCTTCAGGGCATAAGGGACAGCACTGGGAAGATGAATATGCGTGAATACAGTCAAGTTGATAAACCTGGCTTACCTACAAGAGAATTTACAGCTAACGAATTTAGGGAGGTGGATCAGGTTTATGAACCGGATTTTGATAAAGTTGAAGAAGATTTCGTGCAGAAATTATGGAATGGGCAACGTTTCTTCAATGCGAATCTGATATCAATTGATGGCAGAGAAATTCGCGTGTTAAAACCCGGTGTCTGGAACCGTGAAGAAGGCCCCGATTTTATGCATGCTGAGCTTGAAATTAATGGCAAATTGCATGTCGGTGATGTTGAAATCCATGTTAAATCTTCGGAATGGTACGCACATAAACATCATTTGAACTCAAGATATAACCGTGTTGTTCTGCATGTGGTTTTCTTTAATGACGACTTCAATCTCCGTACACGACTACAAAACGGCAAACGAATTCCAACATTGGAACTTCTCAAATGGATTGACGCTCCTATCGGAGACCTATTTGACGAAACGGTCCAGACAGAAGCTGACGCAACTAATTTTTGCCGAGTATCAGGAAACCGATTAAACATAGAAAACCTCAAAAATACTTTTGAATCGTTGGGGGCGGAACGTTTTTTAGAAAAAGCGGATGCTGTACGCCTCTTAAGAACACGGCTTAATTTTGAGCAAATCCTCTATGAAGGGGTCATGGAAGCGTTGGGATACTCACAAAACAGTAAACCCCTACGCGAGTTGGCACAACGTGTCCCTTTTTCCGATTTCGATCATAAGTCCGAGCACGAAATTCAAGCTATCCTATTTGGTATAGCAGGTCTGTTACCATCGCAATCAGAAAAACCATTGCCTGGTAACGACACAAACGATCCATTCATTGTGGCATTAGAGACACTATGGGAAGCTTCAGCACACGCTAAACATCCAGACCGCATGAACGTATCACAATGGCGGTTTGGTAAAATTCGTCCATATAACTATCCTACGCGACGTATTGCAGCAATGAGCCAGTTAATCTATCACTGCCGAGGAAGTCTGATGATGTACTTCCTGCCCACATGTGAAAAGGCAGCAACTGTAAATACACCTAAGCTGTTACGAACTATCAGGATTGAACTTCTTAACCTTCTGATGCTTGACCCTATCGGTTATTGGGAAACACACGCCAACTTTGGGAAGGGTGGAACGCAAAAAGCAAAACTAATCGGAGAATCAAGGGCTTTAGACATTATGGTCAACAAAATTCTGCCTGTTGCGTATATTTGGGCAGTAGAATCAGAAAGTAGGAAATTACAGAACGCTATTCTGAGACTTTACAGCGACTATACTAAATTGCAGGAAAACAGTATTATTCGTCAGGTAGACCGGCAAATCTTTACTGAAGCGCAATCGATGCGTTTAATTAGTCCTACTGCAAAAATTCAACAAGGCATGATCCGACTCTACAAAAATTACTGTGCTGACCAGCTGTGCGATATCTGTCCTATTATTGAGCACAACGCTGTTTTGTCCGAGGAAGGTTAAAATGGATTCAAATGCTTCTCCACTAACCGATGAATCCTATTGGACAACACTTTGGGACGGACAACAACATAAAGTTCGTCACCTGAGATGGGTTTATGTGGCAAACCGACACCTCGCGAAGTTGTTTCACCGTGCCCTTGCTAACTTTAAATACCCGACACTGATTGAGATCGGATGTGCCGATTCGCTGTGGTTGCCATATCTCGCAAAAAATTATGAAGCTGAATGCTACGGAATAGATTTTTCGGAATTAGGGTGTCAACTTGCACAACGTAATCTCGCCCTTGCGGGCGTAGAAGGCACGGTTCTTTGTGAGGATATCTTTACCTATACACAAACGCATACAGCCGAGTTTGATTTTGTCTATTCAATGGGGTTGATTGAACATTTCACCTCGCCGCAAGCAGTTTTGGCAGAAATGTCCAGCCTGCTCAAACCCGGCGGGACAATGCTCACAACAACCCCAAACCTACGAGGCATGTATACACCCATAGCCCGAATTGCGAGTCCAAAACTTCTTGCCACACACCGAGTGATTCCACCGACAACACTTGCAGAGTTGTTGCAAAATGCCGGATTTCATGTCATAGAATTTGGGTACACAGGCGGTCCGTTAAAGTTGAGTGTAGTTGATTATTCACCGTGGCGTGCGGTCATTGGCAATTGGGGACATGAAGTATTATGCAAATGTGTAAATCTAACAGATATTGTAGTCGGTAATTTTCTGGCAGCACTTCGTGTGCCAAATCAACAGTTAACATCGCCTTATGTATATGCGATATGTTCAAAACCCAAATAAGCAAGCTCAAATTTCTTTTTTGACATTGCAAGAGAAACTACTTTAAAAGTCTGCGAACTGGTATAATGTGAATAAATTAGGTTGTTAACATCTATAATTGTTTTATAGATTAAATATGTAATACCATTTCTAAAAATAATTTCTCATCACTGAATTTCATGAATTGCGGTGTTGGAAGGCACAAACTAAATGAAGAGTAAAAAATAAATTGGGTAATTTGGCAAGGTTAGGAAGAAATCAACGGTATGAATGCCATTTAGGCATTCCCCGCCTTGCCAGCAGAGATGTCCACCTGCTGCTGGCGAGGTTTCCTAACCTCGCCCCTTACCGAAATATTTATTTAAACTTCATACAGTTTATACTACATAAGAGAGAGATTATCAGAAATGGTATAAGTTCAAATTTGGGAGTGGTATTGACTTCCATAATATTAAAAGGAGAATATTCCATGAAAACATTGTGTGTTATAACAATTACTATAGTTTGGACAATTTTATCCTTTCAGGACTTCCAAACAAGTGTTAAAT
>JAPPES010000144.1:22086-30895 GCA_028824125.1 Candidatus Poribacteria bacterium | reverse complement strand
CATTTCTACATCTCCAAGCTAAAGCATGGAGTTTTGAAATGGAAGACTTTGATAAAATACGTTGTAATTGCTCCGGCCATTGAATCACTTCATTTATAAATATCGGCGAGTTTTCAGAATAATTTTTAGAACATATCGAAATACTACCAGGATCAGAATCAATGCCTATATACCGAAAACGCTCACAAGCAATTGACATCGGAATTTGCTTATGTCTGTGCTGGTTTCCCATTCTCGAGTGCCAGTCCCCATAACTTAGATAATGATATTCACAAATATCATCAAGCCCTATTTGAACGACGACACCCTGTTCCTTCTGAAATCTATTCACTTTTAATGACATTCTACTTTTTTTCTCCATTTTTAAAATAGTCATTAAACAGAAAAGAGAACGCGCCGAAACACGTTCTCTCTTACTCTTTATTTTCTCACTCAGACACTTGGTAGATGCTGAGATAGAATCATCGACCCTACCTCAAAGCAAGAAAATACTATATTTTTGCGAACACTTAAAAAGAAATTACCTTTTTTTCAAAGCTCCCCAGGTTGTAAATTTCACTTTTCGTTTATGCGGTGAAGCAGCAATAATCGCTTCTATTGCTTTCAGCCGAACAATTACCAAATCATTCTCGTCAGTAACACCATCGTTATTGATGTCTGTATCATAGGGTGTAGAGTTTTGTGTGCCACTCTTGACAATTTTTACATCGTCGAGATCTACGTCTCCATCGTTGTCTACATCGGCATCTATTCCTGATACCTCGCTTTTCTCTTGGACAGACAGCCTATCACCTTCATTAAGTACTGTCGCGTCATCCAGCGATAGTGCGAATTCTTCCAATGTTCTTACGACACCTAAGAAAAACCCAAACGGAGCAGACGACATCACATTATCTCGGTTCCCAATAAAACGTTGATGCGTATGCCCAAGCCCAAAAGCATGACCAATTTCATGAGCAGTACCAGGCAATATAAGTTCTTTCATTTCTGCGGAAACAAGAACCATATTATTGCAGTAAATAAGTTGGTCAGGGTGAACTGCACACAATGCTTGCGACAACCCCAAAGCACCATGCACAAGATGGCTCGCACCACCTAAAAAAACAACGTAAACCTGATTCTCTAACCCCCATTGAATTAAATCAGATTCTCGCTGAATTTTCCGATGAGACGTTATACCCCGTCTATACTCGTTAAGTTCCTCCTTACCTTCAATAACCTCTATATCCGGGTTGAAAGCAAAAGTTTTCGGACCAAACCCGTGTCTATCCATTTCCGATGCAAAGAAATCTTGAACTGCTACCATCACATCATGAATTGAATCCAACTCATCTTGCGTTGGAGCTTCGACATCAGACGGTTTGAAATAGAAAACCTCAACCGGCAGTTCCGCTTGAACAAACGATAAGAAACATACGAAAAAGATACTCACACAAAGAAAAAGATTCTTGAATTCTCTTACACGCATTCAATTCGCTCCTTTTTTCCTTACACTTAAATTAGTTATTCCACATTAGACAGAATAAAAACTACCGATCTACAATAGTTGGCTTTGAACTCTTGACACGTAACACCAATGCATATTTAACACTACCCGCATCATTCCGTGCCGTAGCATCAACGATTACATCCACAAACGTATCATTACCGTCAACTGCATTACCATTGGTCCCGGTTACAAAGGTTTCCTCAATATCATCAACGACAAGATTATTACCATCAAAAGATATATCAGAACTCGCAGGCGATACAGTACCAGTTATTTCCCATACCGTATCATCCGCTTCATTTTGCAACGGATTTCTAAAATGACGCTCTAACGAAAAACTCTCGTCTGTGTGTGTGAACACCTGAAAATCCGGCAATTCAACCACCTGAATCTTACCAGATTCAACCGTGCCTTCACCATCAACATTCGTCTCAACATCTCTAATCGCCTCTAAATTAATCGATATTTTCTGATCGCCGGCCTCATTTGCCTTAGCAATAAACTTAAATTTACTAACTGTATATTCCGAAGCACTATCAACAGCAGAATCAGCTTCATTCCAATAGACAATAACACCACTTGCCGGAAACGTGATTTTCCCAGTATCAAGTGCCTTTTGAAACGCAGCTTCATTTGCCCACGATGTTCTATCAAATTGAACATTACTGATAACTGATAGCAGAAAACGTATCCGTTTTTATTTCCGCCCATGCAGCCAGAGTCGCATCGGCGTTCCAATACATAAATTTATTGCTCGTCGTGTTCCAATAGTAATCTCCACTAACACCGGTCGCGCCAGATGCTGCACTATTAGCCGTAGCATCAGCAGCATGATCACCTAAAAAGCCTGAAGTGCCTTCTGTTACTGCAGCAGCTGTAAGATCACTATCAACACTTTCTTTAAATTTCGTATCAAGTGTAAATTCGCCTAAAAAATCTTAATACGTAAGCGTAGCTATTTTAACCGCCTCATCCACATAAGACCCTACTTCCCCCGATTGTAATTTAACTTCAAATTCAAAATAAGAGTCTTTTACGGATACCGACAGTACACTACTAAAAACTGCATGTGTTATCTGTGCCATTTACCATTTTCTCCCATTTTTTTCAAAATTTTAGAAAGATTAGAGAAAATCTCTAATTATCAGAATTCTTCTTTTCTTCCATGGATATCTCCAATTCATTCTGTTCAATATTCTCAACTACTCTTTCATAAATTTCTCCAGCTTTTAAATGACCATATTTAGAATATGGAACATCCAAAGCTTTACACATACCCATACGTAAGGTTCTACGAATTTCAGAATCTGTTGGATTGTCCATTAAAAACACTCCTATAAGGTTTTTATGCCCCTCTAATCTATAAAAAAGAAAACAGAATTAAAAGTGAGTGCAACTTTACCGCTGAAAGCCGCACTCACAAAGAGAATTAATCATATACCAAAAAAAAGTCAGTGCTGTTTTCGCCCTCAGAAGCCTTTCTCTTTACTGACAACTTCCATAAAAACGGGATTCCTCATCCTACCCACCTGCACATGTTGAGGCTTAATCAAGATATATCCAATTTGGGATACACCAGATTGAAAATATTCTAACACAATCAACAGATTTCTTCAATACCAAAACTACATTCTTTAGAAAAAAAATCAGCCATAAAGTTTCAAGTCATCATCAACAGAACGTTCCCCTGTATCTGAAAAAGCAAAGACTCGTGTTGAGCCCGACCGAAGCAATAAAAAATGATTACTTGTCCTTGTAATACCCACCCAGTCTGTAATTCCTTCTATCATCACCGGATATTTAAATAAAACCGTCTCAACAACAAGATTCCCTGTTGCAACATCCCAAACCAGAAGTGCGTCAGACCCACGAACAATCCCCCAGATTTTATTATCATGAACCACAGCTGAAACCAAATCTACTAAAATCGGTTCTCCAGCAGCATTATTCAGCAAAACATCACCCGAAGTATCAACAAGTCCTGATGAAGAAACTGTATAAGCCCGAAAAGCTCCAGTATCAAAGTCAAAAAAGCCTACCTTATTTGAACCCAAGTCTATAACATCCCGCCAATCACCAGCACCTAAATCCACCGGAGACCCCGCACCAGAAGTTCCCTCAAACACAGAACCAAAACCATTTCCTCCCGCTTGCCCAACAAAAACCCGAAAATTTCCAGTAGCACAGCAACCATTCCAAGAAGTTACCCCAGTATGCGTAACAGAAAAATCAAACGGAGTCCCAAATGGATTACCGACAGGTATACTTCGTGCTTTCCGACCATTTTCACCAGCAACATAATCATACTCACGATGCCGTCCTTGACCCGAAGCACCATTATGCAAAAGCCCCACCTTATCTGAAGCATAATAAAGTCCCGACCAAATCCCCCCTTCTTCTACCAACACAGGAAACTCAGCCGTTTCTGCTGTGTTTCCAATAGAATCCGTAACCCTATATTTCGCTGTACCAATATACCCAGATTCTTCAATACCTCTAATTTCACGAGAAGCCCCGTCAAAATACAAACTCCCAGAATGATCAACATCATCAAGTTCAAAATCCACCAGTTCATACGAATATGGTGGAACACCCCCCGTAGCAGCCTTTAAAACAATCTTCTGTTCACAATCCTTTCGTATATGTAAAAGCTCTATTTCAGGCAAAGTTAACACACCAGCAGACCCCAACACAATTACCTGAAAATCTCTTGAAACAGACTGAGGAGGATTAGAAGAATCAGTTACCGTATACCTCAATTTTACCGGAACAACCGTAGATACATCTTCCATATCCTCATTTTGAACATTCCTTATAGTCGCTGCTGTTGGCGTTCCTTCCAAACGAGGCAATTCCACATCATCAGTCATAGAATCATCTTGCGAAAACGTTACACCCACCAATAAACTATCACTATTAAAATCTTGCACAGGTGTATCAGCATTTACCAAACTATACGTATAAGGGCCTTGACCACCAGAAGCCACTGGCAAAAAATCTTTAACAATATCAACACCTTCCACATACACCCTATCCCCCACAATCGGAAGCATCAAAGACTCTATCGATTCCAAATCTTCTCTACATTCTATCTCTGTCTGCCAACTTTCAGTATTATGTAAGACCTCTGTAACCCTATAAGGTCTATCACTCAACGAATGATACTCACTGGTAATCTTTAGAATATCTCCTAACTGCAAATACGGAGAGAACTTCAACGGAAGACGCGTCTTCAAACGTCGTTCTTTTTGACGATTAAGAACTCGATCACAAATTGCTTCTGCCCAACCACGATCTTTACCAGACAGACAATCTGTAAAAATATGGAAATTTCGGATAAGATCAGCCTGTCCGTCATCATCATCAAGCACATCCTCAGAAAAATGAACATGCCCACCAAAAGTCATAGACACACTATTAAAAATCTGAACCGTATCTAACTGAGACCCCAAATTCACATATACAGATTCATCAACAGAAACCTCAACCATTATTTCGCTACGTGGTCTAAAAAAAAGATAACTCCTTGATCTTAACGTAAGATCATCACGATCAAATGCTTCAATCTCTCTATCTCCCGGCACCCAACCCACTTCATAATCAACAATCCGAGCAAGTTCTTCAATCAGCGGCCAAACATATTTCCCATTCGTCGGAAAAACAGGCACTTTCGTTGAAAGCTTCTTCCCATACTGAAGCCATACCCAATTATCTTGTCTTTTAACCTCACGAGAAAGCGTATTTGTCTGTACCGAACCTCTCCCTTCACTCCGATCATCACTTGAAGGATACCTCGCTGATAAACCATACCCAGAAATAAAATGAAGTGTTCCTTCCGTAAATTTGGAATCATCAACTTGCGCTGGATGGATATTAGAAGCAAAAGCCGTATGCATGCCGCGTCCAACTTTACTCGCATCCCGATGACTCCGCCAAGCAGGCCCCAAATCCCAAATAGTATCCATCAGATCAAGACGGAAAAGATGTCCACAATCATCAAACGTCGGGTAATCTGTAACATCTGAAAGCCCTGAAACCCATTGACCTTCCACAAAATAGATATTATCATCTTCATGAACGACCAACGACCGTGCCGAGAAAAGCATATCCTCATAACGTTTTAGAACAGAAAGACCAGATGAAGATGTATCAGTAATAGGAAAACTCGGAGTGTCAGAACCAAAATCCAATTTACAAAGCTCAGCATAACCTCGCCGCGTAACCCGTCTCGAATACGTCAAAACAAAATAAAATTTCAACCTACCACTATCATCACGCACAACAACATCCGATACCATTGCCGGACGCGAACGTTCTGTATTTCCCCAAATCTTAAAAAAAACATCTTCCCAACTCCCAGCATTTTGAAGATCAGTATCAGGATCAAAACCAACATCAGGCACAAATGCCGTTCCTGATATATTATGCTTCATCACCCTAAAATGAGAATCCATATCCAAATGACGCAAACAGTAAAAGACATATATTTCATTATCCTTAATCGCAAAATCTATTGAATAACGCCCCGGATAACCAATTCTAAATAAAGTCTCAACAACACCTGTACCTTTATGAATCCGTTTTAATCCAATTCTTCGCGCACTTTCAGATAACCCATTTGAGAAATTATCATAAAGAAAATAGATATAATCTCCATAATCAACAAGATTCTTCCGATTATCCGCAACTATATCTTGCTGACCACCAGCCCCAAGAAAATCATCATAAAAATGAGCTACTGTTGCTTGCTCATCAGACGTAGCATCAGCAGTATAAGTAACCCAACTCCCACCACGAGAAAGTTCCCAATTTTGCCCTTGAACCTTCCATAACCGAGCCTGAATACCTCTCCAACTTGATGCTGTCAAAACATAAAAAATATCACCATCACGAACAAACTGCAAAATAGAAGCACTTGGATCAGGACACTGCGAAATAATACCATACGCATCTAACTTACCCGTACTATCATCTCTACGAACATAATTTAAAAGATTACGATCCCCCCCAAAATAAAATGTCTCCACACCATTTTTATCTTCCGAATCTATCCAACGAATCACCGATGAAATTCTTAATGAACCAGCTTCTCTTTGAAAATAAGGTCTACCATGTGAAGAAACAACAGGCAAAGCACTCTCAACAACAGGAGATTTCAAAAGACTTTTCGCAAACACCATCTCATCAGATGATAAAAGCCCCTCATAAACACGTGTATGTTCAAGCAACTCAAGAATCAAGAATTCCGGTGTTCTATAACGATAAGCCCCTTTATACTTCACATCAATAGACGTACTACTGCCATTCGGAGGCTCGCCCCCAAAATAAATCAAGCCAGCATCATAATCAATGCCGGCGTACTTATAATCAGCGAATATACCTTCTTCTGGTAAAGAAGTCAAAATTGTTATATCAACTTCATTATCATCATCATCTTGAAGAGAAATTGATACCGAGCGATAAGAAATAGGAGCAGCATTATCAGGAAAATTATAGATCGGAGATAACTCTGAATACTGAGGAGTCCCATCAGGACCTACAATACTATCACGAAAAGAAGCACCAAAATCATCCAATGGCGCATTTTGAAGATGTGCCGAGAAATCGAGTGCCAAAATTCTAACACTTCGCACATGAGGAAGTTCATTAACCTCTTCGACAAAACCACTAAAAAAAGTTATCGGTGTCGTCGGGGCATCCGTATCATTCTCAAAAATAACCGAAACAATCACAAACGTCCGCCACCCAGAAGCATCACGCCCCAACTCTGTAAAAAAGTTCGATGTGTTCCGAGTATTAAATCGATTATCCGTGTTCCGAAGACTAAATCGCAGGACTCCTGTCGTCCAAACATTAAAACTCGGTGTATCCAATACTTGATCAGTTTTCAGACTCCCTTCGACATAAAGATGCGAAACATCTTCACCCCCAATCTCTATGATAAGACGAGGTGTAAACGTGGTCTTCTGATTGATAAAATTCGCATAATTAAGCATTTAAACCTCATGAAGCTCCATATCTAATGTATAACCTGATTTCAGACTACTTCCTGAAGGACGTGGCATAAAATCATTATTCCAATAAACTCTATGAACAACATTCGGACGTTCAACAGGATCCGCATAAATAAAAAAAGGCTCCCGAACAGGAGGTCCCAAAAACAGTTTCTGTAAAGCATTCACACGTGCCCTTGGAAGAAAATCCCAACCAATATGATGAACAGATTTACCACCCGGTGTCAAGCCAGAATAAAAAACAAGACTATCGTCTTCAGAACGATACGCACGCCGTCCTGGATCCATATTCTGCTCATAGTACCGGAACGGACGATCTTGATTCGCTGACATATCCAAGTACTTCTTCAAAAAATAAACTTCACGAAGCTTTGCACCTGTTCCAGTAGCCGTTACATCTATTTGCTTTGAAGCTGCCATTTCTAACGGAATATACACATACTGAAGTTCTTCTGGTATTAAAGTTCCATTCTTCCGCTTCGTAGAAGCAGCTGCTGGTATAGCATCAAAAGGTGTGACTATCCAAGCAGTAGCCTTCTGAAGCACTAATACAACAGCATCATAAGAAATAGAAGTATCCCACGTGACTGAAAAAGCGGACATTGCATCAACACTTGTCCGAAGCTGCTTATCAAAAACTTTCAACAAATTTTCACGATCATTTTTCACATCCTCATCAGCATCAGCAGCAAGAGCATCTCTATCTGAATCTATCGTAGGATGTGCATCCGTGAAAAATAATAAAGCCTTTGGACTTTCAAGAGAAAAAGCATGATACAAGACAACAGAAGCAGAAACATCAGCATCCACACCTACAACATCATCTGAAACTGTTACTGTATAAGTCACTTCAGCATCTGAATTACTCAACAATGGGAAAGTAATATCAAATCCAAACCTCTTTTTACCATCCTGAGTATCTGACAAAACTCTTTCAGAACCCACTACCAAATTGGGAGAATTCACAGGAGAAGATGTAACATCAACATCAGCATCAGCATCAAATTCTGTTGAATCTGAATCAGTGACCAAAGTAAAAGTAATCTTACCTCGCTCATAAATCCGAGATGCACTTGGAGTCAATGTTGCCATATCAAGATACCACCCCCACAAAATAGGCACAAGTAAGGAGCATCAAAAAACCTCGTGCCTATTCCGCTGGAAATCTAAACCATTGCCCGATTATTGATGATTGTGATTTCCGTATCATCATTACCTTCAGCAGCATCACCGATATGGGAACGCATAACAATCTGCTGTAGCACTTCATCAAGCCCTTGAACGACACGCGTCGGGTTATTGACAA
>JAPPES010000144.1:0-21986 GCA_028824125.1 Candidatus Poribacteria bacterium | reverse complement strand
CTTCAAGACGGATAATCCCACGCGTGACCAATGCCCCATTATAGCGGATCGGTGCGTCTTTATTACCCTCCTGAACCTCTATCGACAACCCCTCAGAAACATCCGAATCAAATTTCAAAGTATGCCTATACGTTGAACTCAACTTCGCTTTCACTGTAACAGTAAAAGCCCTCGCAGAAGTAGGTTGAATACGTTCAATTTTCGTCAAAGTTTTAAAATACTGTTTAGAAGTCCAAGGACCCGTCCCACTCGGTAAAACAGCACTTGTTTCTTCAAGTGGCGCGTCCCCATTATCTGTTCCAGTCAAACGATACTTCACCCCTTCAGCCGTTGCTGACGGAGTAATCTCTATCTGAGCAGCACGCATTTTTTGCGGAACATTATCAATTTCAGCAACAAGTTCTTCCGGTTGCTTCGTAAAAGCAGAAATTACATTAGAAGAAAAAGTACTACCTGCAGCCAAAATAATATCACCATCAGCAGTAGTCGGCACATTCATCTTCGTACTCGTTACTTCATTTGCCTGTAAAAGATGCTTGAACCAGAACCCCAACGCAGAGGGTTGAAGATAAAAATTCATCTCCCCGGCACCCATTACCATCCCCGGGATAGAAGGGTCAGGCGTAGGATTCCCTTTCAAACGCATCACTTCATAAAACTGGCGTGTCGGTGTCAATGTATACGGCGGACGCAATTCCACCAAATCCGAATGAACACCATACTCTATCCGATGCTCCCCCGTTACTGTTTGTGCAGGTAAAACAACAGGTGCGAAAAAATCACTCTGCTCGGCAACAATTGCAAGTACATTCGTACCATAATTCTTCGCCGCCGGATTCCGTTCTGCTCGCCCCTGCCGATGCTCAAACACATTAATCGTAACAGTCAGATTCGTAGCAACACCAGTAACATTAGCAGCAAGAACTGTAACAACATACGGTATTTCACTCACATCGATCTGAGCAAACGTAACATCAAACTTAAAAACCTTTCCATCATTCGCAGCGTCCGGTGCAGCTCTTTCCGCAGAAATAATCGGAGTAGGTGCATTCGATGTTGTAGAAGTAACAGTAACATCCCCACCATCTGCATCAAAATCAGCAGTTGCATCATCAGCCGTCACCAAAAAAAACGTGACCTTTTCACCCTCACGCACACGCTTTGTGCTCGGTGTCAAAGTTGCTACAGCACCATTTATGGCAGCCATAATAACCCCCTTTTCGTATAACTAAACCATTGCCCGATTATTAATGATTGTGATTTCCGTATCATCATTACCATCAGCAGCATCACCGATATGCGAACGCATAACGATCTGCTGTAGCACTTCATCAAGCCCTTGAACGACACGCGTCGGGTTATTGACAAGCTGCGTCTGATTATTCCGCACCCGAATTTCACTATAAGCATCCCCGTACGGATAAGACGAAGCGATCAATTCAGAGACAAATGTAGCACCACCTGTAAACTGATCGAAATCAGCCTCTTTAGAGTAGTCAATTACCACCTGTGACTGTAGCTCTCGATTTGTTTTTCTAACGGGCTTCGGATAGAAGAAATCTTGAGCGAAAGCAGTCTGCGGAGGCGCGATACGATTATCCGCAGCAAACGCTAACTGTGCGACACGATAAATACCTCGCATATCTTCAGGGATAGCAGTCGCCTGATCATCACTATCAGGAATATTCCATGCCATACCCGGTGCCGAGACAGCATCAAAATTAGGACGAGAAAAATGCGTCAACGTTGTCCCATCACCGCCAGAATCAGCCGCACCATGATGCAACCCTTTCCGTGGCTCAACTTCATTTGCGATAATCATAAACTGTGCACGAGCAACTTCTTCAAGACGGATAATCCCACGCGTGACCAATGCCCCATTATAGCGGATCGGTGCATCCTTATTACCCTCTTGAACCTCTATCGACAACCCCTCAGAGACATCCGAATCAAATTTCAAGGTATGCCGATACGTTGAACTCAACTTCGCTTTCAATCCACAAGTATGTGCAGCTGTCGTAGAGCCAATACGCGTAACCTCAGTTATCGTCTTAAAATACTGCTTAGTCGTAACAGCATCCGTACCCGGAGCAGAAACAGTTTCCTCTAAAGGAGCACCGCCATTATCTGTCCCTTTAACCCGAACAGAACGCCCATTCGCAGCTGCAGAGAAAGTTATCTCAACTTGTGCAGCAACCATAGCAACTGGCGGCTTCCACGTTAGAGCAGTCGCAGGATGCAAAATATCTTCAGGCTGAACAATACCTGAAATATCCAATTTAGTCCCTGCACCAACAACACCACCGGAAGCCTCAAAACGAGTATTCGGAGCTAAAATTCGATCTCCATTAGATGCTGCCGGAATCTCTAACTTCGTACTCGTTACTTCATTTGCTTGTAAAAGATGCTTGAACCAGAACCCTAACGCAGACGGTTGAAGATAAAAGTTCATCTCCCCGGCACCCATCACCATTCCCGGAATAGATGGATCAGGAGTGGGATTACCTTTCAGACGCATCACTTCGTAAAACTGGCGTGTCGGTGTCAATGTATACGGCGGACGCATCTCAACTATATCACCGTGTAAACCCTCAACAAGACCAGGATCAGGCGTATCCGAATTAAGCGTAACCGGTGAAAAATAATCCGTCTGTTCTGCAACAATCGCAAGTACATTCGTGCCATAGTTTTTCGCTGCCGGATTCCGTTCTGCACGCCCTTCACGATAAACTATCGCTGTTACAGTAAATGTTAAATCACCAGTTCCTGTTATAGCAGCAGCACCCAGAGAAGTATGATCTTCATCTATTGTAACAACAACATCACCTGCTGCCGTAACTTTAAAGTCAAAAGTATACTTTAAATTTGAGCTTCCAGTAACCACCTTCAAATTACTAATTTCAATACTTCCTGATGGGGCACCAGAAATTGCAGCCAAAAAATCATTATTCGAATCCGCAGGAACGCCATCAAGCGTAACATTCCCCTGATATGTTTTATTTACAAGTATACGACGCGGCATCTTTAAAGTTGCCATCATACACCCCCTATGTTAGAGATTCTTCCTCAAACACTGTAAAATCCCAATTTATAGTTTTAGCACGGGATGTAGGATCATTATCAAGAACGTCTTTCCATTCAGAAATCGTATCCACAACATCACCGTTCACATCAACCGACCATTTTTTCACCCACCAATTGACATCATTCAAAGGAAGTTGACCGGAACTCCCTGTAACACGGTAGAAAGCATTATCTACAAACTGAAAATTCCCGCCTGGTGAAAAACCCTTATGCAAATCTGCCCAAGCCTTTTCCAGAACATCCGATATTATATCTCCTACTCCAAGAGTCTGAAGATCCTTACGAAACGTCTCATGAACAGCACCTTTCTGCCCAACAAGTTCTGACGTTCTCACAAAAACAGGCATCTGATAACGAAGACCATAACAATAACCTTGCGGTGCTCGATCAAATACAACCTCATCTATATGCCCAAACTCCAACCAAGATAAAGGATAATTATGTTTCGCTAACACTTGATCACTGAGTGTTCTCGGACCCCGATAAAAATTCTCAAACGGTCTATCATTCTTATCCGGACGCTCAGAATCATCTGAAAAGAAAATAGGATCATCGACAGAAAGTTTACAAAAATGCTCATTAATATAAGCGTAAAGGAATTCAAATATCGGCTTATTCGCAGTAAACATTAATCCGGCACCTCTAAAACAGCCTGTGAACGCGTTTTCATCTTCATCAAAATATCTTCAATAGGTGCTTCATTCCAAACAAGACCTTGCACTTGACCAGCCTCACGCCCAACCTGATTCGCATTTATCACAAGCCGTCTCAACTGAGCAAAAACATCATTCTCATACTCACGAACCCAGTTAGGGAGATTTCCAAGAGATGACCCTATACGAACTATAGCAATCTTTGCCGCTGCATACTTCGCAACAAGAAGCCGAATATAAGCCGGACACTGCACAGCATCTTCATGAGCATCCGCAGGCGGTGAATCAGAAGTCAATCCCAAAGGCGTATGACCATAAAGACTCGTATCAACATCATCAGCCGCATCCGGTTTGAAAGCGATACTCAAAAAGGTTGCTACTTCAAAAACCGCTTCATTCTCAAATTGCTCAGCCGTTTCTTCCGTAACATTCTCCGGCCGCGGATTAAAACCATCATCACCTTCATCAGTATGATCAAGTTGAATTCCACCCTCAGTATCCAGATAATTTTGAATTTCCTGTCGTTTTGTCCAAAGATACGGCATTGATAAAATCCTCTGAAATATACAGAAAAAATACAGATTTTGAAAACAAAACAAACTCAATAGATATAAGGCTTCCAAGAGTTTTTTACAAAATTACAGAAAAATCATTTTCTGTCTACTAAAACAAAGACTATCCCAAAATTAAATCGTTCCATCCGTATTTCTGTATTTTTAATTTTTTTTTTTTTTTTTTTTTTGTTTAACCTATACAGTACGTGGGTTTAAGCCACTTCCTAATTTCTGTATTTTTTCTGTATTTTTTCTGTATATTTCTGTATTTTTTCTGTATATTTCAATTGAAAAACACAATCAAAAATGATATAATTATCATACCTTGTAGTGGGGAGTTGCGTCAACAACTCCTCTCTTTTTGACGAAAGATTTACAAGGTATCCATTCTATACTACAAGGAGTTCCCAAATGAAAAATCCTGGAATCTATATTTTAACTTGTAAAATTAACCAGAAAAAATATGTCGGTCTTGATAGTAATCTCCCTACACGTATAAATAATCACTTAAATCTCAACAGCCAAGGGAAAAAATGTCCCGCCATTCACGCTGCCATCAAAAAATACGGAAAAGAAAACTTCAATATCCAAATCATCTCCTACCCTGGCATAAGCAAAGAATCACTATACAAAGTAGAACAATTCACTATCGCCAAACTAAAAACACAAAGTCCTAATGGATACAATCTAACTGCTGGTGGCGAAGGTTCCATTGGCTACAAACACACCGATAAAGCAAAAACCAAAGTTTCTAAATTTAATAAAGGCAAAAAAACCTCATTAGAAACAAAAACAAAAATGAGTGAAGCTGCCAAAAAACGCCCCCCAATATCCAATGAAACACGCTCTAAATTAAGCAAATCACAAAAAGGTAAAAAAGCAACAAACCAAGCCCGAAAAAATATGTCCAAAGCACAAAAAGGAAGAAAACATTCCAAAGAAACGCGCGAAAAAATGTCAATATCAAGAAGAAAAAGACCGCCTATATCCAATCAAACTCGTCAAAAAATGTCTGACGCTAAAAAAGGCAAAAAAACATCTGGCAAAAACAACAATTTCTATGGAAAAACACATTCCAAAGAAACACGAAAAAAACTATCCGAAGCAGCCAAAAAACGAAAACATACTCCTGAAAGCCGAGCCAAAATTTCTGAAAAAGTCAAAGGCTCAAATAACCCTAACTTCGGTAAAAAACATTCTGCTAAAACACGAGCAAAAATGCGAGAATCATGGGTGAAAAGAAAACAAAAAGAAAAATCTAAACATCCAGAACAACTCACACTTTTTTAAACACTACTCATATACGATGATTTTTCCAAAGATATTCTGTAAGCCCATAACTCGGTTGCGCCCAGTATGGACGAACAATTTCTCTCCGAAATTCCTTTTCTTTCCGCTCTGCTAATTTCTGAAAAGCCATTCCAGATTGAGAACGTCGAAGCGTTGTACTTTCACCTGTAGCATCTCTATCTGTAATATCTGATAAATTCTCACTTTTTGTTGCCTGATACTGATAAGCCTCAGATTCAGCATAAAGCCGTAAAGCCAACAACTGCCGAGTAGATAAATCTTCAACTTCGATAGGAACAGTATATTCCAAATCATGAGAGCCATAACCAGCACCCGCAAACGTTCCATATCGATAACCAGACGCATAAGGCGTAGGATAACTCTGATGCCCCGATAAATCTTCATGCCGGACGAGATCAATATAAGATGGCACTTGAACCTGAAGCAACTGATAAACTCTCATTTCAACCGGATCAGCATCTTCATCATAATCACCATTATCATTAACCTTACGTAATTCATTTTCTTCACGCATCTCAATACGAATATTAGTATCTACGACAAAAGCACCTAATAATAATTTCGCATTACTCGGTACATCATAACGACTATCATCCTGTGATGGTATTTTTTTCAGTTTCACTTTTTTCGGAGCATACGTTTCAACCGCTTCCAAGGCCAAGTCAAGATATGTCCCACGATCTTCAGTAGTAAGACCACGAAAGGCAGAGAGTTTCGCATATTGAGATAATATTTCCGATCGAGTTGCCATCAGTTAAACCACCTTAGACAAATCCAAAGTATAACAATTGCTACACCACAAATAAGTGTTGTCATAAGTATTATATCTCAACACGTACAAACGTAAGATAAGTTCCCGACATAAGAACAACAAAAAACAAAATCAACAAGAACAAATCAATAGCTGCAGCGTTAAAATCTCGACTGAGACTGAGCGTATCTTCAAAGGCCGGAATTGATTCTGGGCTGATAGGCTTCTTCGACATTCCCTCACGAACCCCAATAATATGGGGACTATCGGGATCTGCTCTATCCATATCCGTGACGAATTCTCGGTATTCGCGTGCATAACGCTGCACATTCTCTAAAAATTGTTGATGCCGTTCAAACCCTGTTCCGACAAAAACTTCAAGAAGATGCTGGATAAGCGTAACAGGTGAAATACGTGTGACAGAACGTGCCAGTTGAATTTGGGCAATCTGTTGATTTAAATGTTCTTGGGACAAACGTTCGTCTTGTTCAGTACCTTTGGCGACATACTCACTATCTAACTGTATCTTTTTTTCTCGAAACCCACGCGTCTCTTGCAAAAGAGCAAAGTATTCATCCCTGAGTTCTCTGTGGTTCTGTCCGCCGCGTTTGTAGAATTCATCATAAGTCATTGGGTTTGAAAACCCACTTGCAATCAAAGCAACAGTACTCGGTATAAAAACGACGAAAGTACACCACGTCAATAGGAGTATCACAAGGCTCACCGCACTATTCCGCACAGATGACGAAACTAACAAACCTAACGTAAGAAACAGGCATAGGTACAAAATCGCAATAATGAAAATAATACATAAACGTATCCACACATCTGCACCAAGATCAATGTCTCTGGACATAGAAATTACCAATAGATTCATGAATATCGCAAGCGTAAGGGGAATGCTAATACTTACTAATGCCCCTAAAAATTTGCCAATCAATACAGTGTGTCGTGGCACTGAATTCGCCAACATCAATCGGAGCGTACCGCGTTCACGTTCACTGGAAATAGAATCAAAGGTGAACAGAATTGCTATCAGACTCAGAACATACCCGATTACAAATCCCCAGTCTACTTTGACAGTATCCGGACGTATATTGAATACATTAGGAAACGCTGCGGGATAATACAACGACCAGAAAGCCCTTAAATTATTGGCGATCTGAGTCCTAGATATGCCGTAGGTATAATCTGGCAAAAAGATGTCACCTCCTTCCGCACAAAAATAGAGTGAAGACGGCTTTTTGTAAAGATTTCCAGGTCCTTCTTGTGCAATGCTAAATAAATCTGTTCGAGATCTTAAGGTATTCAGAGATTTTGTGGTCGCATCGTGATATTTCTGCATACGCTCAGGATGCTCCTGGACATGGATAACTGCATTAATCAACATCAAAACGAAAAGCAACACAGTCGTAAGTGCAAATCGGAGGCTATTAAGATTGTCATACAGTTCGCGTTTTGTTATATGCCAAATCATATATCAGTCCTCAGTTATAAGCTTTCAGTTATCGGTTATCAGTTATCAGTTAAGACAGTCCTTGGAACACTTCCGTTCTCTGTGAAGGTTCCACTGCAAACCTCTTTAACTGAAAACTGAAAGGTTTTTCATGCCTCGCAGTGAGAGAAAACCGAACTGATAACTGACAACTATCCTACACTTCACTCCTTTGGAAAACCCAAAATATTACCATAAAGAGAATTAAGTTCATCATGAGCAGCAGGAGTAAATCCGGGAGTGCTCGCTTCGCATTTATATGCACATCACTTCTCTGAAAAGAAAACTGAGGTAAACTATTCCAATCCACTGCCCCTTTGTCAGCAGAAAACCATTTGCGATCCCCAAAAGCGTTTATATCGTAGAGATAGTCAATCACAGTCCTTCGATACTTTCGCGTCGCTTCGTAAAAATCTCTGAGTCCGAACAAGTCTGTACCTGCCCACGCTTGCGTCGCAGCATCATACATCCCGATTGGCGAAAGCCTCAAAAAGATGCGATCAACTATTGCTGGTCGAAAGTAAACAGATTCCAGTGCCTGTTTTCGCACGAGCCATGTTCGTTCTGCAGCGTCAATCTTCCTCGGTATGATGAAACGGTAATAGTTCTGAACATGCGGCACCTGAGGTTCGAATTCATCATCAAGTTTATTTACGTATGAACCAACTATATAGGTATATAGAAGTGTTGACTTCGCTTTATACCATGTCTCATAGAAACCTGAGCCACCTGCCACGCCAAGATGTGGATCCTCTCCAGGAATAGGATCATTGGCAAGAAAGTCCTTACGTTCTCTGTCGAATGCCTCCCATATCTGTTCAATTTGATTAAAAGCGGATGCCAAACGCTCTTCGGAAGGCTGCGCAGGAGTAATCCTAACAAGAATCACATTCGGATATACCAACACCCAAAAAACCCAGACAAACATCGCAAGCATTAACGCAGTGCTTGTTCTGTGAGTTATTACGGAAATCAACATACCTATGAGGTAAAATACCGACAGATACGCAATTGAACTCAAGACAATGCCACCGATCCGAAGAAAATCATCAAGGTTTAGCGAAACAGTGGTGGATGTCGTTAGCAAAATCACAACTAACAGCAGACTTATCAAAAGTGGCACCAGCAAACATATCATCGCACTGATGTATTTCGCCAATAAGATTTTACCACGACTCACCGGATGTGTTAGGACAAGACGCAATGTACCGCGCTCACGTTCTCCCGCAAGTGCATCGTAAGCAAAAATAAGTGACATTAGGCTCAGAACGACTTCAAAGATAAAGACAATATCAATCGATGAGAAGAGATTCAGAAGTGGATTCGTTGATCCATGCAGCTGACCATCCCACAGTGTGGGCACAAGACCGTGAAGTACAAAAATTTCGTTACTCAACCGTTTATCCAAGCCAGCATTGAATATACTCAACAGATTTGGTGGACGGACAACATCCCAACTACCACTAGAATAGGTTTTGCTTTCCAGCAATCGCTCGTGATTCGATTTAACAGCAGAATTGTAACTTGCTAACCGGCGATCATAATCCTTAATCAACACAGATGTATTGGCAACAACAAGCAACAACGTAATGATAAACACCACTACAAAACGGAATGTCATTAGGTTGTCAAGTAGTTCTCGGCGAATGAGTGTAGTTAACATCATGTATTCCTCTCAACAAGTTTACCAGTTTCCACTTTTTCTTCTCGCTTATCACGCTGATCCATCTATTATGTCTACTTACTGATCGATCCTAAGCCTAGAGAGCGGTTCTTTTAGTTGAAAAAATTAAAACAGCTTCATGCTAAAGTTGCGGTGTCCAGTCAAGAAACTCATCGGTATGTCCGTTGTTTCATCGGGCGTGTTCACAAGACCCGGAGACTCGTTCGCTGTCGGTGCGATCACCTTTTCTGCGGGGCGTGTCTCGCTCGATTTCTCAAGTCCCTGCGTAAATCGGTCGTCTCGTGCCATGTCGCTTTCTGTTGTCCGGATAACGTGCCAGGAATACAGCAGGCCACCGCCGACAACAAGCACAAAGAACGCGAAACAGCCTTGGAACCATCGACTGGATAGTAAACCGTAACATATTGTTCACCTCTCTCAGAGGCGGTGATCGGAAATTGCCGATGAAGTCAAACGTTGGAGAGATAGCAATCTTCCATTTGCTATAGAGGCTCACCTAAAAGATTCACAAAACAGAGGCGTTTTCTGCTACAATTAGGCTAACGCTGTCATAGTCGAGTTATGGCAGTGCCGCGCCGAAAGGTATTTTTTTGAAGTTCAATCTCGTGTTAAGCTAATCCTTGGATTCATTTTTCAAAGCCTCTGCCACGAATTTCTTCAAGTCCATCCCTTCTGCTTCGTGAGTAATTAATTTACCTTCTCTGTCAATAAGACGAGTTGCTGGAATACCTCGAATAGCATATTGCCGAGCGATCGAATTCTTGCCAGCCACGTTATCAAGAATCTGTCGCCACGGAATATCGTTTTCTTGAATGTAGTTTCGGAATTTCGGTTCATCATCATCAAGGCTGATCCCGATGATGTCAAAGCCTTCATCTTTATAGGTATCATATACCTTTTTGAGATAGGGCATTTTTGTAAGACCAAGACTGGACCACATCGTCCAAAAGTTGAGGAGGACGACTTTTCCACGATAGTCCTGCAGTGCAATCGAATCCCCATTGAGATCAATAGCGGAAAAGTCTGGGGCAGGTTTCCCAATCAATCCGTGTAACAGATCCGCGTTGCTCTCATAGGATTTAGCAAGTTCGGTATCACCTAATTTCTCATAGATGTAGGCAAATAGCCTAGGAATAAAGATGTTACCTGGATTCTGACGCTCAGCCGCCTTAACAACAGCAAGCATATCCTCATAGCGTCCGATTGCCTGCAGCATATTACAGAGCGTAATATAACCTGCGATATTGGGTTTCATGACTAATTTGAAACGTTCGATAAGCGCATCCACTGCTGGTTCGTTCCCGACTTCGATGTAGAGACTGACAAGCAATGGATACAGTTCGTAGAAATGTACATTATCTGGGTGTTTCTCAAGTGTTTCTTCTAAAGTCGTAATGGCTGTTTCGCTACTCCCATACATATCTTGAGGTGAGTATTCCCAAACATTAGTTGACTCATAAATCTTAGAAGAGAGACTCAAGTTCAGACACTGAAAATCATCATTTGCGTGATGTCGGCAACGGACAAGTGGCATGGCATCACCATACACCAAGCGTTGTCGACTTTTGTACGTTCGATACTCAGGGTTAAACTCGTACCCGTAACTCACTGGCATTTTCGGATCAACATTCAGGAAATGGCCTGCTTTACCCCCATTTGTATCTGCGGGGCAAATTAGGATGTTTGCATCTGGCAGATATTTGGGGTGAAGATCCGAGAGCCACTCTGGAAGATCACTCTGTTCTTTCTGATAAGCACGAATCGCACTGCCGATTACGAGTAAATTTTGGGTGCAAATTTCGATATTTTTCTGTTGCACTTCCTGAGTGAGAACGCGGGTTTCGTTTGGAGATTGCGCTATTGCGAGCGTCTCAAAATCTTGGGAAACGGCAGCGATCCCTTTACCAGAGCGTCCCACCTGATTTCGGACATCTGGCTTTGCTAGTAGGTCTATCACAATAGGTGCTTCAATAAGTTCTATGGTCATTTCGGATGTGGCATCAAAACTGTAGGGCTGCTGGAAACGTGCTAAATATCGGTTGCTGGCTCCGAGCATCATTACAACGAGAACAATGGTCGACGTGGCGATTGCCCAAGGGACTATCGGTGGCTTCACGCCGGTAGGCGGTAGAGGTTTGATACGCGGAATCTCGCGCATAATATTTGCTGTTAAAGTAGGAGATAGTTGGAAACTGCCGAGTGCCTCTTGAATCAGCAGTTCGTGTCTCTTTAAGCGTTGCAGCGCACGACGAACTCGTATCCGAACTGTATCCGCTGATACGCCTAAAAACTCGCCTATCTCTGCGTATGTCATTTCACCGAAGTAATAGAGGGTGATAACGGTTCGATCGCTCTCCTTCAACTTTGACAGTAAGTTTTTGACCAATTCGCGTTTAGCTTCCGCTGCACTTTCCGCCTGCTCTTCAGCAACATGTCTGGAATAGGAAGTTTTCTCTACCATTGTTATGTCTATCTCCTCCAAAGGTTGCGTTTGCATCCGTTTCTTACGGAGCCACGCGAGACAGCAGCGATGGGTAATGACATAAAGCCATCCCGGAAACTGGTTTGGATTTTTCAGTGTCGCCAATTTCCGATAGACCTGTAGGAACGTCTCCTGCGTAATATCTTCAGCGATGTGGAAATCCCCTATTTTCCGCCATGCGAGCGCGTGCACTCTCTTTTGGTACTTTCTAACCAAACAGGCAAAAGCAGCGTCGTCGCCTTCAAGGATACGTTGAATGAGTTCAGCGTTGTCGTTTCTCATCGAACACCTCTAAGGGGAAAGTACTTTATTTGGTATATAGTGACGCGACTTAGCGATAAAAGCGTACACAATTCGGCAAAAAAGTAGAATTTTTATGAAAAATATTGGGCGGAAAGTTTGCCTAAAACGGGAACGGAATTGGTAAGATCGGAAAGCGTGCCATAAAACACAATCTATGTCTGATTTATTAAATTGCTACAGTTCATTTGACGATCCTTCCATCAATGGAATACCCCGCAACGTTGTGTCCGCAGAGGCTTAACACCGTCGGAAAAACATCAACAGAACGGATACTCTGTTCAGCAATTGGATAATTCGTGGCAAGCGGGATGTGCATGTGTTCCGCAATTAAAGCACCGTGAGTTGCGTGATGTTCCGGGATTTCATAGCGGGCGCGTAGGTCATAACCGCTCTCGGCACTTAGGACGAGGTCACCCGTGCGTTCGGCATTGAAAATCTGCCACAATTGAACGATTCCATCTGGATACGAACTGTCATAGGTCTTACATAGGGTTTCGCGTGAAGACAGATTTTTATAGTGGACCCCGTACCCAAGCGGATCTGTCCCAGTGAATTGGTATGAGAAACGCAGTGAGTCTGCACATTTAGCAGTTGTATGTTCACGCTGTAGGTTTGCGTGATCCGTATCCAGTGAGTGGCAAGAGATTTTTCCCTGTCCAGTTCGGCTTTGAGCAATAATATCTCCAGTTTCGCTCTGTCCTGCGACAAGTCCCAATCCTTCCAATTCAATCAGGGAACTAATGACACCTGTATGATAGAGTTTCTCGAAAGGTGTCCGTTCCCCCCATCCCTTTTCAGCCGAACTGTTTTTAAAATAAAGATGCGTCATCCCGTTTCCTGAGACCATACTGGCAGATACAGCACCTTGCCGCCAAATCTTTGGATAGTGCAAACACCGCCAACCACCATCGTCTAAGTGGCGTGGGATATCAATGTGCGTGTGTGTATCAGTCATCCCATGGTCGCTGGTAATCATAATGAGCGTCTCTTCAAGGGTATTCGCCTTCTGCAAAATATAGACAAGTTTGCCGATAGCGGTGTCTATTTCTCGATAAGTCCGCATGACCTCTGATGCCTGCATGCCAAAGTGGTGTGAAAAGGCATCGACAGCCGGAAAGAGGCACACGATAAACTGATCGCCTGCTTCAGCAGCCCGGTGTAGGTAGCGTTCTGCAATCTGATTAACGAATCGCCATCGATACGAAAAATGACCGTAAGTATAGACCAACGGTTTAATCCAGCGCGTCAGATTTTTGGTAGGTGGACACCCGCGGGTAATAGGGTTATAGATATTGCTTACCGGTGAGAAGAAATTAAATAGGGTGGGAAAACCATCGGGTAAATCGGTCGCAAAATGTAGTCCCTCAAATCCCATGTAACTACAGATGCCAGGTCGTTTAAAACGATTTGGAAGTTGAAAGTTCGATTTGGACAACCACCGCAGACCCGGGACGTTTGCTGTACCCGGATACAACCCCATGAAAAAAGGGATGAAGGCGGGGCCCGTTGTTGAGGTGAACGTGGAGATCGCTTTGTTCAGGCTACCACGATCTACGACATGTTTCTTGATATTCGGTAGGTCCCCGTTTTCAATCAACGCTTTAAAGGTTTCGTAGGGTGCCCCATCAATTAAAATAAAAACAAAACGTTTGAAATGCGGCTCGGTTAATTCCATCACGCCTCCCTAATATACGCAGATATTTATCAATAGTCCGTGTTTATGCACACACTGAAACAGCAACCGTCGAATGGGTATAAAAGGCCATCCTACGAATTCTCTCGTTCAGTGTAGATTTTCCATAACCGTTGTGGATTCCCTATAGAGAGCCCCACATTACCACACTCACCACAGACAGTCGCTCTTAGTGCCTCTCTATGAGCCTGTTTGAAAATCAAGGCATCAGGGTTACCCTGTACCTCAACTTCCAAATCTTGTCCTACACCGGCATCGTAGCGATCGCGAATCCGTAAATTGGGCATAACCTTTTCGGAACCGCACCTACCACATTTCATCTCAGCCATCTGGATGAATCTCCTTATTTCGATAATCTGTTCTCATTGGTTTAACTGACACAAACTATTATACCGCAAATTTCAACCGATGTCAATCTTCTGATCAGTACCATTCAATTTTAAGAAATTATTGGATTTTATGTCTTTTTTTCAGGATCTGGTGCGAAAACCTTCTAGCGAAATGCTGCGAAATCTTCCGTCCATATTAGACATTCTGCCCACGGTTTTCTAATCGGACAAAGATAAGCGGACAAAGAACTGATAATCCACAAATGAAAATTTAATTTGACAACCTATTATGTAATAGTGTATAATAATTACATGTAATTCAATTAACTGTATTTTATAAAAAAGGAGATTTACAATGTCAGAATTGAATCCAAGACAACAAGGCAGAAGACAACGTGGAAGACGAGGTCCGCGGCACCCAAGAGGACCGAGGAGAAGAAATAATGTGGTTATGGTCAGGGTCGATGCGGAAAATCTCAGTCGGATTGACGAACTTGTGGAATCAGGACAATTTAACAGTCGTTCTGAAGCGACGGCGTTCCTCATTGATGAAGGCATCAAATCCAAACAGCAGATGTTTGATAAAATGGCGGAAAAGATTTCTCAAATCCAAGGCTTGAGAGATGAACTTGAGGCGATGATTGGCGAAGACGCAAAACCATCGGAATCAGCCGAGTAGAAAATAGATGAAACCCCCGATAACGGAGAAGAAAGTCAATGAGAAAGCCAGCGATGCAGATTATAGAAATACTTATTTTGATTCTGTTTTTCGTAGCCACAACCTTGGTACTGGCACAGCGGCGAAGATCCACGGAGGCTATGAAAGTCCCTGAGGGTATAACAGCCCATCGGGACATAGCCTATGTTACCGATGGACACGAACGCCAGAAACTTGACCTCTACCTCCCAGACACAGGAGAAAACCTACCACTTATTATCTGGGTCCATGGCGGTGCTTGGTTGGGTGGAAATAAGACATATTATGTCCCGATGGCGTTTCTTAAGTCGGGTTATGCGGGGGCAAGTATCAACTATCGCTTGAGCCAGCACGCCATCTTTCCCGCCCAAATTGAGGATGTAAAAGCCGCTGTTCGGTGGCTGCGCGCGAATGCAGAGACCTATCGCCTGGACCCAAACCGGTTTGCAGCGTGGGGTTCGTCTGCTGGTGGTCATCTCGTCGCCATGCTCGGTACAACTGGCGACGTAGAGGCGTTTGAGGTAGGAGAAAACTTAGAAGTATCCAGCAAGGTACAAGCCGTTGTCGATTACTACGGTCCCACAGACTTCCTTCAGATGGATGCACACCGCCTTCCTGACGGACTGGTGCATGACGCACCTGACTCGCCAGAGTCGAAATTGGTGGGCGGACCGATTCAAGAACATAAGGATCGCGTCGCGAAAGCGAATCCAATCACTTATGTGTCCAAAGACGATCCGCCTTTTCTGATTATCCACGGAGATCAAGACAAACTTGTTCCCTACCAACAGAGTGTGTTGTTGAAGGACGCGTTAGAAAAAGCGGGTGTATCGGTTAAGTTTTATAGGGTGGAAGGGGGCGGTCACGGTTGGTTTAAGGATCCAAAGGTTCCAGAATTGACGAAAGCATTCCTTGAGCAACACTTGAAATCGATAAAACCCAAGTAGGCGCGGTTTATCAACCACTACTACTTCAATATAACTTGCGGGTCATCTGCATACGCCGAGTCTATTTGAACGAGACGCTGTAAAACGAGGCAGAACAGTCCGAACAGTGCTTTTAGTAACGCTGTCTCTTTGATAACACCGACGCATTCAAAATACAATTCGTCAACACCTTCAGGGAAATCAGTCCCAAACCAGCCTTCATCATCTTTAATACTGAGATGGATACTTGGCTGTGTTTGACACAACTCCTTTATCCTATCATCAGCGAGTAACAATTTGATTTTCTCTGGATCGTTGCCTTTGATAACAAACTGTTTATCGAAAAACGGATCCTCTATTTCGATGTCCTGCATACCGAAGAATTTACCGATTGAACCGAAGAACCCTTCACGCGAGATCTTAAAATAGAGACCGTCCTTGTTTATAAATGGCGCGCGCATCCGAGTGAGTGTATATGATGACGTTCCAGTTGAAACAACGTAAGTATCAAGTAGAATCTGCCACTCACCGTGTTTGTAAATAAGAACATCCTTGCCCCAAAAGCCGCCCTCAATAAATTCACCGCCTATATCCGTGGCAATCTGGGTCCAGATTTCGTCCTTAGACGGACCGAAAATAGATTTGCGTTTACTCATTTTTTTCCTTCATAGCGTGGATTTTTGAAAATGTCAGCTTAACGAGAACCCCACCAATTAGCGTTTTATCGCAACCGAAACACCATCACGGAGCGGAATGATCGTTGTGAACACATCAGGTGAACTATAGAGAAGCCGAGTCAACTCCTTAACACCAATCGTCGCAGTGTGGAACCACTGCTCCCGCTCATCAAGTCCTTCTGGACTACTACCAGGTTCCTGTGTGACGACGCGCCCACCCCAGATCATATTATCTGTAATAAACAACCCACCACTCCTAAGTCGTGGAATCGCTTTCTGGAATGCTTCGGGATATCCGTCTTTGTCGATGTCGTTGTAAATGATATCGAACTCGCCTTCGGTTTCGCCGATGATTTCAAGGGCGTTACCGACCCGATAATCGATGCGGTCTGCGATACCGCCGCGTGCAAGATAACCCGCTGCGCGATCGGCATTTTCCTGTGAACCGTCGGTACAAATAATGGAGGCTTCCGGTTTTTGCAGTGCTTTCGCCATCCAATACGCTGAATAGCCAAAACCTGAGCCCATCTCGAAGATCCGTGTCGGATTGGTTAGCAACACTAATTGATGCAAAACGCGCCCAACGAGTGGTCCCACAATCGGAAAACGATTTGCGCGTGCGTGTGCTTCCATCTCCGTAAGCACTTCATCGCGTTCAGGGATAATGTCGAGTAGATAATCGTCAATCGACGGGTGAAGAATATCCAAACGTTGCATAAATCGCTCCTTGCTGGCGAGGTATCAGTTCGCTGTTTTCACTTACTTTCTTCTCTTTTCCACCGTTCAAGCGGGTGTTCGCGTGGCGTGAGGGGCATATAGACACGTGCCTTTTGTCGATGCGATTCCCATGTCGTATGAATCATCTCAAGGCAATCCCGACCGTCCCTACCACTCGCAAACGGATCACGATCTTCCTCAATGGCTTCAATCAGGTCGCGTAGCATGAGGCGTTGCAATAGCAGCCGTATTGATGCTTTATCTCGTGAATTCCCTTGCTCGTCGAGGTCTTCGGAGGATAGATGCACGGGTTCCCACGCTTCTGCAGGTGTCTTATGTTGTCCTTTGTGGATGAACATCGTTGTCCCAACACTCTCTCGGATGGCGATTCTGCCTTCGGTACCGATAATATCAATGCCGTAGGCGTTATCGTTGGTCTGTGCTTGCGCGAGGAACTGTACATCGGCGTGGATGCCGTTCTTGAATCGGAAAGAAGCATGTCCGCGTTCTCCAAGCACAAGTCCGGCATCTCGGTCATGCGGGTGGACCTCTTGGGTATGTTTGATGTCGCTAACGGTTGACTCTCGACCATCCATCTGCACGAGGTGGGCATGCGTCCACTCGACATCACCAGCAAAGAGACGTAACCAGTCATAGAGATGGGTGCCCATTTCCATCAGCGAGTTCCCCACCTTGCGTCCGCCCTTGTCTGTCGCCTTCAACAACACCACCTCGCCGATTTCGCCTTTTTCAATCAACGAGAGGACGTGCCGGTTGTATGGACTGGCGCGTTTGATATGATTAATGGCAAACTTGACGTGATACTGGTCGCAGGCTTCGACCATCTCGTCGGCTTCAATAAGGTTTAGGGCAGTCGGCTTTTCACAGAAAACGTGGATGCCACGCTGTGCCGCCGCTATTGTTGGTGGATAGTGCATAGGTGCCTGTGTTGGAACGATCACAATATCGGGCTGCTGCTCATCAAGCATCTTCTCGTAGTCATCATAGATGGCTTTGACGTTGAACCGTTCGCTCCATGCTTTCGCGCGTTCAGGGTTGATTTCTGCCCCAGCGACGAGTTCACAGTTTGTTTCTAATTGCACTGCTTCGGCATGAGCTCCGCCCATGCCACCCAAGCCGATAATCGCGATACGATAACTGTTCATGCCTGTCTCCAAAGTTTGCCAAGAAAAGTGTGCAGATTTGCAACTATCATAGCAACTTCAAAGTCAGAGTGCAAGAAAAAAGTAAGTGAATCTGAAACTGCACCTAAATGATTTTGATTGCTTTCAAATATCACACATGATACCATAATGCTACACATATTCTATACCAAAAAACAAAATGATGCAAAAGAGTGTCGAGCTACTGACCTTCTTCAAAAAGTAAATAAGGCTGTTTATGCCTACACTACCAGAACTGCTTTCACAAAGTAAATCAGATATTGAGGAAATTTCAGAGTATTTCAATGAATTACTCGCTGAATCCATCCAGAGAGTTAACGCGAATTTTAGTCCTCAACGCTTGTCCAAGCGCACCCGTCAGGTAGAACCTCTGCCAACGGATAAACGCCAATTGTCTAGCTATCGAACTCGGATCGGGACAATGCTTGAGTACGCTCTCAGCACCGAAATGAATGCTATCATCGAAGAAAGGTACGGTGCTAAATATTTATTAACTTTCGCTACCGCGCATGAATATCCTGATTTCTATTTCCGCGATGACACGCTAACTTTGCTGCTTAGAATTGAGATGAAGGCTGTTGATGCTGAATCAGATGAGCAAGCTGCACGTTTCAGTACACCAACGATATTAATTGACGCCGACAAAGACATGCTTTTATTAATCGGTTGGAGATGGCAAGACTTAGAGCAAGATGGAGAAATTATCGGTGAATTCCCTTACATATTTGCTAGTGTAATTTTGTCAGCAAGTGAAATAGCTAAAGAGCGCGATGTACGGTTAGAAATAACAAAAGGAAAGATTGAAGGAGAAAAAGTACTCGTCTACAGCGAGAAGAAAAGGGAATTTGTACCTGACCCGGGTAACTATGGAAAACTTTGGCGTATTATTCATCGGACCAGACTAAATGCCGAAGACCTAAGTGATACGATACGCAAGTTCAAGCATTTCCTCGAAGCAGTTGATGAACATTCGCCCAGAAATCGTTTAGGTAATAAAGATGATGAAAATTAGACACAAACTTTCTGAGAACTCTACATGATTTTCCTATATAGGGCAAAGTTTATCGCTTGCATGATTATACGCTGCTTCTAAGGCTTCCTTTCCTTCTCGTAATGCCGTTTCACTCCGAACTCGACACTCAAGATGATGCTTCCAAGCCATTTTGTACGCAGCAACAATTTCAAGCTGTACGGATAACGGAGGCAACGGAATTCTTAATCCAAGTATCGCAGATTGGTTAACTCTTGGGCGTCCACTGCCTGTAATTTGATAGACCAGTTGCCCGAATACAATATCACTACGAAGTATGAAGGATAGATACTCCCTATCAACTTGGTACTGCTGTAGTGATTTTCTTTTGGATGCTATATCTTTTAGTAGGGGATCATTAAAAGCGTCTTCTAATGTGCAAAAAACAAGACACTCCGATGAAACATAGCCGTCATCTTCATCGTCCCGAACTAAAACGCATTTACGGAGTTCAGGGCGTAATTTAGAAAAAAGAATGTCTCTCGGATGAAAACGGCGAACTCCACTTTTAAGTTGGCGACCAAGAACATTGGATACACTATATTCGCCCGTTGCTGCAATGATGTTTGCCAATCCTATATATTGCCAAATCTCATCAGGATCTTGGGTTGATGGTATTACCATTCTATTGCGTACAACAATCAGTTCTGCGAGCTTAGGGGTTAGATAGATTGAACGGTTTAACGTGTTTTCGGCGATTGCACGAGAAGGATGGTGGAATTGAACGTCAAGTCGTTCCCCAACACCCTCTGTAAATCTTTCAGGGGGACATACAAATATTTTCGGCGATAAGTGTGTTATTGATTGAATGCCACTCATCGTGTAATTTTGCCAAGCCTTAACAACATCTGGCAATTCACTCAAGAGCTCGCGGGAACCGTCTTTGCCTCGTTGTCCAATATAGAGTGGATCACCGTTTTGCTTTCGTCCTATCTGTTCCACGGTTGCCATAAAAATGTGGGATTGTGCTTCTCGATTATTGTTTTTTTTCCGCAAAAAAAGTATTGATGTTTTTGAACTTGAGTACGGCATGAACGTGACATCGGGCAAACTAATTACTGCTTCTACAATACAATGTTGTAAAATAAATCGGCGTACATCCTCATTCGTTGCCCCATTTAACACACTATCTTCAATAATAATTCCTAAACGTCCACCTTGTTTCAACCAACGTATGCACTGTTCGATAAAGAGGATTCCTCTACGTCGAGAGGATTTTCCTTTACCCAATTGATATCTGGAGAGATCCGCTTTATCTGAGAGATCGCTGCCGAATGGTGGATTTGTCAAAATAATATCTAACGCATTTGGCTTAACAAGATTATTCAGGTGGCCTGAAAAACCAAGTGAACCGTTGCCATCTAAGTGATGAATGTTACCATCTCCGTCACCGTGCATAATGAGATTCATTTGTGCAACCCACGCCATTCGTCTGTCAATCTCTAAACCGATAAGATGATTTGAGAGATACTGAGCAATTCGGTTTGCCGAAAATTCTTCCTCTCCTTGTGAAAATAAAACGCCTCCAATGTACTTTGAGGCTTCTATTAGAAAGCCACCACTACCACAAGCAGGATCGCATAAAGTTTGATCCAATTGAGGGTTAGTGAAACGCACCATAAACTCCGCAACTTGACGTGGCGTAAAAAACTGTTGGTTATCTGACTTCTCAAATGTATTCCGAACCAGCTCTTCATACACTGTGCCTTTTATATCCGCAGGGATATCGCTCAAACTGACCGGATGTAAAAGTTCAACGATGCGGACGATTGCTTTTTTATCATTACTTAGTTTACGCTGAGAATTTGTGAAGACATTCGGTAGTAGACTTATAGCTTTTTCGTAAAGTGTCGCTATTCTTTGGTAGGTCTTATTTAAAGGTGCGCCAGATGAAAAGTAGAACTGCTTCGTGTAGTTATCGTTAATTCTGCATTGCTGTTCGTCATAGAGTTTGCAGTATAGGACCTTTGATATTTCTTCAAAACGTTCGAGCAAACCGCCACCCATTGAATCACGAAAAGCTTTGCTCATTTGTCGGACTAACAACCTGAGTGTCCGAATGTCCTGTTTTGACTCTGATTGGGAAAATAGGTCTGGAAATAAAAAAATTTGGGTATCTGTTTGATCAGAAAGAACATCCATGTTATATACCTGATCGCTTTCACCTCTATCGCGCAAAATTTTTGTCACATCTTCAACAGCGTATAATCGATAGCCATTTACAGGGTTACGATGCGCAACAAGTTTTTTAGATTTGTCCCAATTACGAAGAGTGGTTGGGGTTACACCTAATAATTCAGCGGCATCTTTAATTGTAAGATACTCGGGTTTGGTGTTCATAATAAAATCTCCTATCAATGTTTTATAATGATTAATCATTATAAAACATTATAACAAACAATCTATCTGATTGCAA
>JAPPES010000123.1 GCA_028824125.1 Candidatus Poribacteria bacterium | reverse complement strand
AATGCCTAAAGACGAATGCGCGTATGGCATTCGCCATGATTCATACCGTTGATTCCTTCCTAACCTCGCCAGCAGCGATGGTTTCGGGCCACACGAGACACGCGTACCCCGCTGCTGACGAGGTTTCCTAACCTCGTCAGCGTGATGGTGTAGGATTGTTGTTCATTGAAATGTCCACATATTTTCGAATTTTACTATAAATGAAAAGTTCAATTGCGATTTTTGATTCTTCCCCATGTTGTTAACAGTGATTCTGAGGGTGAAACAGAAAGTGACGAAGGTGAAGGATCGAACCAAATCGCGTCAAAATTATAACCCGCATCTGTAAGCTGATTAATTTCACGCGTCTTTAAATTAACTGTGAAAAGTTGACCAGAATTGTCTATCTCTGCCGGCTTCGTATATAAAAGTTCATCACCACTGGGTGACCAAGTCAACGAATAGACCCTTGTATCGATCTCTGCAACCAGCTGTAATTCAGTACCATCGCGATTTGCAGTGTAAATACCTCTTTGTCTCCCTATTCCTGACAAGTAAAAAGCGATTTTTTTACCATCAGGCGCCCAAGTTGGGAGAAGCATCCATGGAGATTCTATTTGTAAAAGTTTCTCTTGTGTATCGGTTTCAAGGTTATAAATATAGATTTCCCTTTTTTGGAAAGCAGCCATAACAAAAGCTATCTCTGTTCCATCAGGGGACCAGGCAGGATCTCCACCCAGTCTATCCACCGGAATTATCGGTTCAACGGATTGCCCATCTGTTGTAGCGATGTGAATATGCCAAGCACTTAAAATTTTTGAGTACGCCATATAAGCGATTTTTTTACCATCAGGCGCCCAAGCAGGTTCTCGCTTATAATTCTGTGCTTTGAACAACGGTTGATCGTTTGTTCCATCTGCTTCCATAATAAAGATGTCATGCAGCCCATTGTTGTTCCGTGCTCCGAAAAGTATCTGTTCTCCTGACGGAGACCAAGCTAACTGGTTAATACTTCCTGTACGTTGGATTAAGTTGACGCAATCACTTCCATCAGGATTTATCATATCAATGCCCCAGCTGTCCATATCTCTTGATACAAACGCTATTTTCGCCTTTTCTGGTGATTTTGCAAACGCTGGGTATAACAGCATTAGAGCGATAATACATAGGGTAATGAGACGTAGAATTTTCATGGGATTTCCTCCAATAATCAAAAATTAATGTTAAAGTTTCATTGGAACTTTATTTTATCGTCAGAGAAATACTGTTGGATTCAAGAGATGCCTTTCCACGAAGTGATTTGACTGGTAGATAAATGTTTTGCAGCTCATCCTTATATTTCTCTTTAATGAGATCAATTTGACCTTGCGTATACTCAATTGCTTCCTTTTTTACCTCTGGGGTAAACTGCGGGTTAGTGTTATTCTGATATTTCTGAATTTCACGTTGCAATTCAATTATTTCTGGATGTTGATCTTCCATGAACTCCCGATATACCTCCAATAAAATCGTGGCTTTTACTGTGTAACTGCCGGGTTCGAGTTGGTAATGTGTCTGCAGATTTTCCAGAGAAACTGTTTGTGTTGTGCCTGCTTTCATGTCAAAGCCTTGAACACATCTGACAGATTTTCCATCCTCGTAAAGCGCTTTGAGGGTGTTTCCGAGCGGAATCGGTTTTTTCATCTTGAAAACCTCACCGTTGCTATTTGCTACTGTGAGTTGTTTGAAAGCCCTTTGTGTTGACACGCTGGAAATTGGCACAAGTAGATCAAACTTACCGTTTTGAATCGTAAGTTCTAATGGAATTGCTTCTTGTGTTGAATAGGTTGTTTTAGGCGTTGAAAGTTCAAGCACTGCGAGGGCAGACTCTTCTGTTTCAGCAGCAGCAGCTTCTGGCTCTATCGTTTGTGTTGCGGTCTGCTGGCTGCCAAGACAACCAAACAAACAGGTAATCAGTAGTAGATTAAAAAGTATAAATAGTCTCATAAGTTTGTCCCCTAAAAAAGTTTGTTTACAATGATTTGAGTGATATACCAAGTCCTGATCGTGTTGAAAGTTCAATAAAACCGTCAATAATTTGTTCGGGTGGATCAACAAGTGTACTCCGCCAATCCACTTCTCCCCAAGCATATTCAAGGATACCAAAGTTCGGCACACTTGCCATACAGTGTACACTCGCAACTGTGGCAACGGGGCCGCTTGGGTTATGCGGTGTTATCTTGACATTCGTTGTCTCTGCAAGAGTTGCTATCTTTTTTAAGCCTAACAGACCACCAACATGTTTGACATCCGGTAAAATATAGTCAACGCGTCCCCGTTTTAGCAGTTGATCAAAATCAGTGAGTGTGCGCAGGCGTTCCCCTGTTGCAATTGGCATAGAGATAGACTGGCTTACATGTGCAACGGCATCAAGGTCAGTCAACGGTACCGGATCTTCAATCCAGAAGAGGTTCAGGTCGTCCAACGCTTTAGCCGTTTGAATAATCAAACCAGAATTGAACCGACTATGGCAATCTACCATTAAATCAATTTCAGGACCAATGGCACTACGAATCGCACGGATTCGATCAATACCTAAGTGGATAGCATAAGTTAGCGTTCCTTTTGATATATCCGAAACCGAAACACCATCAAACGGAGCACATTTTATTGCAGTAAAACCCTCAGAAACTGCTTGTTCAGCATTGCGGGCGAAACCGCTTGGACTCCGATCTACCGTTGCCCTATTTATATTCGCGTAGAGACGAATCCGATTTCGATATTTGCCAGCCAGCAATTGATAACTTGGCACGTCTAACGCCTTGCCTGCCAAATCCCACATCGCCTGTTCGATTCCACTAATTGCGGTATGATAAGCATGTCCCTCACTTTCACGGAAGAACTGGCGGCGAAATGTTTCTAATTCAAACACATTCACCCCGATAATATCGGGTTTGAGGGTATCAATTTGGTGTCTAACACGTTCATCGTCTCTGCCGTGGGAAGCCTCACCGATACCCGTTGTGCCATCTTCAGCATGGAGCTTAACGAAAAGCCAATTGCCGCGGTCGTTGACATGAACAATTTCGGTCTCTACATTTTTAATTTTTAGCGTGTGCATCTCGCGGACTTTACGATGTAGCAGCCCATTTTACTGCTTGTGTAAGGAATTTCTGCATGCCCGCACGTTCAAAAGTGCCTGGCCCGTGTCCTAACGTCGTGTAAAATACTTTGCCCGAGCCGTAGGATTTAACCCATGCCATCGGATGCGCCTTGCCGAACCATTCTGCAGTTGCTAATACATGGATGTGCGGGTCATGCGCTGAAATGTAGATTTCATCTTCAACGTCAAAATCCGAAACACCTTGGGTTGTGGGGTGTTCAGTGTCCTCAATATGCACAGTGAAGGTTGAGCCTGGCGGATGCCAGTTCGCGTGCCCACCGATGAGATCAACGGCGCGCCCACCAATCCACCACGCGGTACCGTGAATACCGACTAACCCTTTGCCGTTATTCACAAACTGAAATAACCCATCTTCTTGGGCAGCAGTTAGATCTGGAACGCGTTTGGAAGTGCCATCTTCCTGACGCTCCGAACGGGTGAAGCCAGTACCGAAAACACACGCATCATAAGTGTTTAAATCTTTGGACGCCAAAACATCTTTATCGTCGGTTAGTGTTGCTGAAATTTCTGCATCCTCATCCAAAAAACCGTGAATGACACTTGCGCTTGCATTAAAACGGTGGTTTTCACCAGATAACACGAGAATTTTTGACATAATTGCCTCCTTTGGAACAGCGTAGATATTGCGTTTGTATGAGAAATTGATCTATGGAAATGTCTTGTATATCCATAGTATAAGTAAAAATCAAAATTATGTCAATAAGACAGATTGTAGGGATGTGTAAATATTTTATCAATTTCTGAATCGCGGATTTTCGCGGATGCCGCAGATTTCGCGGATTATCCTTTCACATACACCATAATCATTTTCCTGAGGACGATGTTGCCACAAGATACCTCTTCAATCCGCGTCTGTCCGCGTCATCTGTGATAATCCGCGATTCAGACAAAATTGGATTTAGAAACCTTCCCACAAAAGAAATAAAGTGGACAATACAAAAAACTTACGCGCCCGATTGTAGGCAAAAACAAATACTTCTTGATTTTTTTTGACAAAATGTTATCATATATAAAAGTTCGTAGCAAGTTGCGCTATTTAGAAGGTTACCATGCAGCCTGCTCAAATCATTAATTATGTAAAACCTTCGATTTTGTTTATGAGGAGTCTTCCTTCAGAAACGTAAGGTTTAGAATTAGGTGAACGTGAGGGTAAACTAATTACCCGAATACATTGCAATGGTTGCAAATCCTACGCGAACTTACAGAAACCGCTGAGGCAGAAATTACCACGGCTTTAGCAGAAATTGAAAGTCTTCGAATGGAGAACTGATTAAAAATACAGTGGAGGTATGACATGAAAAATCAGGCGATTCAGCTCACCGATGAACAGATGCGGGATTTTATCGTTAACGGTTATATTACAGTCAAAACCGACTTCCCTCCGAGTTTTCATGAAAACATTTTCGAGCATCTGGAGGCAATGTTTGAACACACAGGTAACTTAGGAAACAATGTGCTCCCTCTTATTCCTGAAATTCAACAAGTGTTTGACCACCCAGTAGTTGATGGTGCGATGCAAGGTGTGCTTGGAAAAAACTATATGATGCACCCACACCGATACTGCCATTACAATCCACAAGGTAGCGGTGGACAGGGATTTCATAAGGATACTTATGAAGGAGACGAACAGATCCGAAGGCACAAATGTCGTTGGACTATGGCATTTTATTATCCCCAAGATGTGCCTGAGGACAGAGGACCAACTGCTGTGCTACCCGGTTCTCAATATTACGAGACCAGTGAAAGCGCACACGAACAACCAGATGTTTCACTCTGTGGTGAAGCAGGCACTGTAACTATTGTCCATTATGACTTGTGGCATCGTGCCACGCCGAATCAAAGTGATAAAAAAAGGTATATGTTAAAGTTCCTGTTTTCACGATTTGATGAACCGAGCACACCTTCATGGCAGACCAATACAGATGATTGGCATTCTGTTGGAAACGATGCAGAACCTGACCATCCAGAACTGTGGGAATCGCAGTGGGATTGGTATTATGGAAAAGAGAATGGAGCAGCTAACGGTGTTTCACCTAACGAAGTGGATAACTTGTTTGAAACTTTGCAGCATGAAGATGAAAAGGTACGGTTGAACGCAGCATATCGCTTGGGGAGAGTTGGTGAAGCAGCAGTACCCACTTTGAATCAAGCATTGCATGGAACTTCTGACTCAATTCGCAGCTATGCAGGATATGCCTTAAGTCTGACCGGTTTACCCGCTGTTCCAACGTTAGTTGATGGACTACAAGACACAGATGATTCGGTACGCGCAACTGCAGCCTATGCGTTAGCAGATATGGGAAAAGCAGCAGCGGAAGCCATTCCTGCATTAACACGCGCTGCAAAAGATGAATCTCCGTTGGTTCGTCGACACGCAATTGAAGGTTTAGGCATTATCAGTCAACAGATGGATGAAAAGACTGATTTAGATCAGACAGTACAGGTATCAATAGAAGGGCTAAATGATGAACAGTATTGGGTTCGCTATAATGCAGCTCGCACGTTAGCAAAACTGGGACCGTTCTCTGAACCTGCATTGCCAGCCTTAATCGCTCAACTGGAAGATGAGAATCGATATGTCCGTTTTAATGCTGCATTAGCATTAAAGCAGATTGACACACCAGAAGCGCGAGAGGCAGTATTCAATCATCTATTTTCTACAAGGTGGTGTGCGCTCACAACACGAGATACACCCTATTAACAGGCATTAGACGCTACAAATTCAAGTTCGTAGTTTCACCATTTTAATATCTATGGTTGTAGCTTATACCATTTCTAATTGACAAATTGCCATAACATATCGTAGGTCGGGTAGAGCTTGCGAAACCCGTAGGCATCAATTTAGGGTAATTATCCTATATTTTAGAGTTATTTCAGCCCCAGCGGGGCGATATGTTTATAGAAAACAGTTACCAAGCTATATTGAGCCCCAGCGGGGCGAAATGTGTCCATTGTTATGTCGCTCCTACGGAGCTCAAGACTTTTTGTTTCTCCGTTACTATAAACATATCGTCCCTACGGGACTAAAGAAATCAACAACGAACAACTATGAATCACTAAATTGATGCCTATGCGTAGAGCTTGCGAAACCCGACCTACCAAATAATGTAAGATTATCATATAGAAATGGTATAAGGTTATAATAGATAGGTGTTCCTACTTGACAATACTATTTCATACATTAAAAAATGAATTCTAAAAAACAGATCGCAATAGAAGCAGTCCTCAAAGCCGCAGAACTCTGTCAACAGGTCCAGAATGAGATGGTGTCAACAGACGCCATTCAAAAAAGTGACCGTAGCCCTGTAACCGTAGCAGATTTTGGCTCACAAGCATTGATATGCAAAGCGATTGGTGATACTTTTCCTGAAGACATTATTGTTGCCGAAGAGGACGCTGAATCCCTTAGACAAAATTCGGCACTTCTGGATCGTGTCACAGATTACGTTAAACGTTTTGTAAAAGGTGAAGTCCTTAATCAAAAAGTTTGTGGGTGGATTGACAGAGGAAGTGGTGAGATTAGCAAAAGTTACTGGACACTTGATCCTATTGACGGTACAAAGGGGTTTCTTCGCAATGATCAGTACGCCATCGCATTAGCATGGATTGTTGATGGTGAAGTGGTGCTTGGTGTTTTAGGATGTCCAAATCTGCCACATCGGTTGGACGATCCCGATTCTCAACGCGGTTGTCTTTTTGTCGCTGTTCGTGGGGAAGGCACAACTATCTATACAACAACAGGGAAATTTTTAGGAGAAGCGCGCGTTTCGGAAAACGCATCTCGGTTGGCAGAAAGTTTCGAATCCACACATGGTGACAGCAGTACGCATGCCAAAATTGCGAACGAATTGGGACTTAACAAACCACCACTTCAAATTGACAGTCAAGCGAAATACGGCATTGTCGCACGCGGTGAAGCGTCTTTGTACATCCGCCTTCCGAATCCCGCTTATCCTGATTACCGCGAGTGTATTTGGGACCATGCCGCGGGACTAATTGTGGTTCAGGAAGCTGGCGGAAAAGTAACTGATGCAAACGGAAAACCCTTGAGTTTTCTCAGCGGTAGACGTATGATTGACAATCGTGGTGTCGTTGCAACCAATGGAACGTTACATGAACAAGTTCTATCAACCTTATCTTCTATGTAGAGGCAAGTGTACCCACTGCTGGCGCGGTTTCCTAACCTCGCCAATGTAATTGTGGGTTTTACTATAAAAAGGAGTTTTTATGAAAGCGGGGCAAATCGTTGCACCACATCATATTGAAATTATTGATATAGATAAACCGAATTTAGCAGACTATCCTGATGGCACAGTGATGATTAAAACAATCCATAGTGCTGTCTGTGGTAGTGATATGCCATCTTTTGTAATTGAACACCCTGCGGAGCGTTACCCGCTTGGGCATGGGCTTTCAATTCACGAGGCAATTGGTGTTGTTACCGACAGTAAGTCGGAGAAATTTGAAGTTGGAGATGAGGTGCTTGCGCTGCCGCGCCACATCGGTGGATGTTCAGAATTTTTTCTGTCCCATGAGAGTGTTACTGTACCTTTAGTAGAATACCACCGTAAAGATTGTATCTTAATGTCTCAACCTCTCGGCACTGTTGTTTGGGCTTGTCGGAAGTTAGGGAATCTGTTAAATTTGGACACAGTTGTTATTGGACAAGGACCGATGGGATTACTTTTTACGCACATGTTGAGCAACCTCGGCGCAAGAACAGTCCTAACTACCGATTTAGTAGATTTCCGACTTGAAGTATCTAAACAGATGCGTGCCACACATACTGTCAATTGTGCAAATGAAGACATTGTCGCGGCGGTTAAAGAGATCACTGATGGCAGAATGGCTGACCTTGTGATTGAAGTCGTTGGACATCAAACTGAAACAATCAACACATGCCTACAACTTCTGAAACGCGGCGCAACACTTCTCGCTTTCGGTGTGCCAGATGATGAAGTATACAATTTCAACTTCTCTGAGTTTTTCAGGAACAACATCCGATTCATTGGCTCGGTTGGTCCTGATGTGCCCAATGACTTCCCGTTGGCGATGGATATGATTGCACAGGAACGGATTGATGTGTCACCGATTATCACACATCATTTGCCGTTCACCGAAGCACAAAAAGGTTTTGAGATGGCACTGCATAAGAAAGACGAGGCTATCAAGATAGTGTTTGATTATTCGTAAAGTCAGATTACGGCACAGCGGAGTGTGCATAAATAAGTCCGATTTAAATATGCGTTTAAAGGTAGTAGGCACACGCTGCGGGGAATGCCTAAATGGCATTCATACCGTTGATTTGGTGCCGTCCACAAGTTCAAAGTCGCGCAATGAATTGCGCGACTACAACAGCACTTCTATAAATTAAGCGGCACATGGTGCCTGTCCCTGTCTGTGTTGATGCGCCAAATAATTATGCACACCTCTCATTTAGGTTACGGCACAGCGGAGTGTGCCTACTACTATTAAAGAGGCAATTCAACGGGACGCCCCTCACGGCTTGACTGATAGATAGCGAGGATAATTTCAACCGCTTTGCGTCCTTCGCGACCATCGACCAAATGGGAAGCATCAGTTTCAAGACCATTGATGAGGTTTTCCATCTGTCGTCTGTGATTTGCATGATTGATGGCACGCGGATCAGAAGCACCGCCACCAGTGCCTGTTTGTTGGGCAAATTTTTCCCGAATCTCAGCATCTTCTGGGAGTTCAGGGTCAAATTCCCATTTCACGATGTCCTCTTCCTCTAAAATTGCGGTCCCTTTTGTGCCACAGATTTCGGTTTTCTTGAACATGCCAGGATAAGCAGCAGTTGTCCCTTCAATAACACCTAACGCACCGTTTTCAAACCGAAGTGCTGCAACAGCCACGTCTTCAACCTCAATACGTTCGTGTGCTAACGTATCGGTAAATGCCTGCACTGATTTGACAGGACCCATAAAATACTGTAGGAGGTCAATAGCGTGAATGGATTGATTCATCAGGGCACCGCCACCGTCAAGGTCCCACGTGCCGCGCCAACCGCCACTGTCGTAATATTCTTGGGAACGGTACCACTTGATATACGCATCACCTAAGGTTAACTTGCCGAACCGTCCGCTGTCAATCGTTGATTTTACAAGTTGAGAACCTTCGGTAAATCGTGAATTGAAAATGGCACATAACCGGACACCTGCTTCATCGCAGGCTTGGATAATTTCATCGCACCGTTGCAAAGTGATCTCCAGCGGTTTTTCGACGATAACATGTTTACCCGCTTCTGCGGCGGCAACTGCAGGTTCAAGGTGTGCACCACTTGGCGTGCAAACACAAACAATATCAAGGTCATCCCGTTTCAGCATCTCGTTGTAATCAGCATAACCATCAACATTATATTTATCTGTGAGTCGTTTGGCATTGTCTGCATTACGAGAACTCACACCAACTAATTGACCATGTTCTAATTCAGAAATTGCGGCGGAGTGAAAATCAGAAATCATTCCGCACCCTATAATACCAAAACCGTAAGTTTTCATTTGATGTTTCCTTCTTTGGAACTAAGAAACCTATTTCAAGATTACTTCTACAATAAAAGATGTGCTGCAAGACCGCATTACTCATAAAAGTTTTGTGGGTTGAATAAAAAACAAAAATCTGATAATATCTTTTGTAAGCAGAGAAGGAGGCACATTTTAGATTCCTTTTAAAAATAACTAAAGTTTGGACAATTTTATGAACTGTCGTTTGTTGACTGGAACATTATATTTGTGCAGGCGCATTGTTTGATACACATTTCGCCCCGCTGGGGCTAAGCGTGTGGAGATATATGTGATCTATACACCTCTCGCCCCGCTGGGGCTAAGGGTAAATCTTATACACCTATATTTTCTACGATTTGGGTGTCTGAAAGAAACTCGTAGAAAAATACAGATTTGAAGCAGCCCCAGCGGGGCGGAATGTGTATAGCAGCACGACATACACACGGACAAAGCCCCAGCGGGGCGAAATGTGTATGAATAAATCTGATTCTAATATCTATGGTTTTCCATAAACTATGCTATCAAACAAAAAATATTAAATTGTCCAAAGTTTACTAAAAATAAGGATACCTGCTTTTTTGCTTTTTGTCACTAAAAAAATAGTAAATTGATATTTATCAGAATTACTGAGAATCCACTTAATTGGGTATTATCTGATGTTGTTACGGGTGAGCATATTAGAGCGGCGCACATTTCATCAAGAACAGCTACAACTCACAAGACAAAGACAGATGTCAGGTGAAATCATGGAACATTTTCATGAACTAAACCCAAAAGAACCTTGATAATTACTGATATTTGATGAGTTTTGAGAAATATCAGATTGAGTTTTTAAAGGAAAAATCATGACAGGTGGTGCTATTTTTGTCGAATGTTTGAAAGCACAAGGTGTTGAGGTAATTTTTGGTCTACCGGGAAACCATCTTGACACCGTCTATGAGGCGTTATATAACAATCAAGATAATATTCGACATTATGTAACGCGGCATGAAGGGGGCGCAGCATTTATGGCGGATGGTTATGCGCGTGCTACTGGCGATGTCGGTGTCTGTATGACTGTTCCTGGACCTGGCTCCAATAACGCTGCTATTGGGATATGTGAGGCATACACAGCGTGTTCACCGGTGCTATTGATTACCGGACAAAATCCATCTTACTTGGCACAAAAAGACCCACGAAAAAGTTTTCACGGATTGGATCAGGAAGCTGCCTTTGCCCCGATGACCAAACACATAGAGATTGTGCATCGTGTCGATCAGATTCCGGGTGCTGTCAATCGTGCTTTTGGCGCGATGCGATCTGGACGTCCAGGGCCTGTGTTGATAGAACTTGCTACTGATGCATTACAAACAGACGCGGATTTGCCAATACCGCAGCGAAATAACGGGACCCAGATGATGGCAAGTCCTAATGACATTGAAACAGCGGTGGCGTTAATCAGCGTCTCAGAACGTCCGCTAATTGTTTCTGGCGGCGGCATTAACCATACACGTGCAACCGAAGAACTGCTTGAATTCGCTCACCTGTTGAATGCTCCTATTGCGATGACAGGCATGGGCAAAGGTTCTGTACCAGAAGATTCACCGTATTCAATTGGGCTATTTCGTGATGGTGTGGCACAAGCAGCAATGAAAGCTGCTGACCTTATAATTGCTATTGGCACCCGATTTACCTATCGTGATACAAGCAATTGGTCACTTCAAATTCCGCAACCCCTTATACATATTGAAGCAGATGTTAGCGAAATACATAAGGAATATTCGGCAACCGTTGGAATCAGTGCGAATCCGAAATTAGTGCTACAACAGTTGAATGATGCACTTAGCTATGAAAAGCTGACTGGTGGTTGGCGTGAGGATTTACAACAACTTCGGAGTCAATTCGCTTCAATTGAACCGCCGCGTATTCTTAAAGAGATGCGTGATATTATGCCGCGTGATGCAATCTTATCCGTTGATGTGAATATCACCGGTTACGGTGCGCTAACACATTTTCCTACTTATTCCGCTGGCAGTTATATCTTTTCAGGAATCTCAGTTGCAATGGGGATTGGGTTGACAGCTGCTATCGGTGCACAAGTGGGATATCCGGATCGGAAAGTTGTTGCTCTCAGTGGAGATGGTGGGTTTTTGATGACAAGTCCTGATCTTGCCACGGCTGTAATGTATAATCTCCCTATTGTTACGCTTGTGATGAACGATAATCAATACACCTCCATTGAACGGGGGCAGTTACGGCGGTTCGGCAAACGTATCGGTGTAGAATTGGTAAATCCAGATTTTGTGCAGTTTGCTGAATCATTTGGTGCAGTTGGGTTACGCGTTGAAGATATGGACGATTTTAGACCAACACTCGAAAAAGCACTCGCTTTAGATAAACCTGTAGTTGTTGAAGTCATGAAATAGAGCCAATCTTAAAACGGAACGACAATGTGGTCGTGCCATTGACAAATTAGAACAACACTGCGGTTGTTCAGTAGAGTAAAACAGGAATCTTTATAGTTTTCAGTACCTGATTGGAGGGATTAGGAGTTTTATATGCGAAAAAAGATAGGCGTTTTAACAGGGGGTGGTGATACAAGCGCGCTGAACGCTACCCTCAAAGGCATCGCCCTGAAAGCCGAAGAACTCGGTTTTGAATTGATTGGATTTATGGAGGGGTGGCGAGGTGTTTTGAAAGGCGGACGTTATTTTACCTTGACACCTGACCTAATTGATGAAAATCATGGCGGTACGATTTTGAAAAGTTCGCGCACGAACCTTATCGCGTCGAATAGGTTAGATGAAGCGATTGATAACCTAAAAAAACTTAATATCAGTGGTCTCATCCCTATCGGTGGTGACGATACACTAACAGTCGGCACAGCACTTTCAGAACAATTCACAACCGTTTTCGTTACAAAGACAATTGATAATGATGTCGGGATGAATCCCCCAGAAGGTGATTCGGTTGATTATTCTAAGATGGTCAACTATTTTTGTCCCGGTTTTCCATCCGCAGCAAGTCGGGTTATCAATGCTGTCCGTGATTTACGGACAACGACCTATTCCCATGACCGCGTGATTATCGTTGAAGCGATGGGAAGAGATGCGGGATGGTTAACATTATCGGCAGCTTATGGCTTAGCGGACCTTATCGTTGTGCCTGAGGTGCCGTATCAACCTGACAGGTTGGCGAAAGCAATCCGCGAAAAACACACTGAGCAGGGTAATGTCATCGCGGTTGTTTCAGAAGGCATCCGAAATGACACAGGTGAATTGATGATTACCTCTCAAGCAGAACTTGACGCATTCGGACATACAAAACCTGGGGGTTGTTCAGAGATTATCGTGGAAGCGATGAAAAAACGGCTCCCTGAAATTTCAAGCTCTGCTTTCCGCGCGTTGATACTTGGATATATGCAGAGGTGTGGCAGTCCAACAGCTTTGGATAGAGATACCGCGATTAATGCTGGATCGCTTGCCGTGCGCTCACTTGCTGATGGCATGGTGAATGGTGTGGCAACAATTACACGGACAGATGCTGGCATTGAACCGATTATGTTACCTGTAGAGCAAGTGCTGAAACGCGATGAAACGGGACATGTCATTCGCCGCAGTCTTGATCCGCGGTTTTATGATGAAGAACGTTTTCATCTGTCGCCTGAAGGAGCAGGGTATTTCCGACCACTTTTTGGTGACCTGCCGCGCAGAAGGCGAAACCCAGAAGAACGCGGTATTGAAATTGGCGAAATTGCATAACTCATCGCTGATGAGAAATCTAAATACATGTTAACAGTCCCTGGTAGGTGCGGTTTCCTAACCAATGCAGAATACCATACGCGTATTCTGCCTTATGTGTCAATTTAAGGATTTTCTAAACATGGGAGCCTTCTTTAGTCCCGTAGGGACGATATGTTTATAGAAAAACGTTGAACAACTCTTCTTTAGTCCCGTAGGGACGATATGAAAAAATATGTCGTTGGGGACAGATATCGTCCCTACAGGACTAAAGACATATGGACATCTCATATCTATAAACATATCATCCCCGCCAAATACCATGCGTGTATTTGGCGTTGATTCACGGGACTGAAGACACTGCCACAAACGATTAATAAGAACTCTCCTACAAAGGCAGCGAAATTGGAGTGCCAGTTTGTGATGAACGATACGTTGCTTCTGCTAATTCAATACCGTCTCTCCCAATACGTCCAGGTGTTGTAGGCTCCGCTTCGCCTGCAATACACTGTAGCCAATGGTCAATGCTTGCGCCTTTCGCTGCGATGCCCCAGTAACGTTGATTCCGCTGGTCTTCCGGCATATTCCGATAGGTGTCATCATCAGGCACAGGTGCAGTGAATTCCTCTGCCGATGCCATATCGTGCGTTTTCCAGCGTAGTCCGTGTCGAATTAGCGTTGCAGAGCCTTTGCTGGTAACGAGCCCGTTCCCACTATTCCCAATTTCAGCTGCCCAACTCTTAATCATCATACCGACTCCACCATTCTTGAAATGGACGGTCAGAACAGCGTTGTTCTCTACTGCTTCTTCAGCAGGCGGATAGGTGCCGCCAAGTGGGACATGGCTTGTGAACCCGTAGACAGTGGTCGCTGGACCATATAACCATAACCAAATGTCAAGATTGTGGATCGCTTGCTCCACTAACATGCCGCCAGATTCTGCTTTGACAAAAAGCCAGGGATGTCGTTCGGGTGAAAAATAACCGACCTGATTAGAATATGCCATCTGCAAGGTGCCGAGTGTGCCATCTTCAAGCAGCGATTTTAGTTTCATGTATCCCGGATCAAACCGCATCATATATGCCACCATCAGAAGGACATTTGCATTTTCTGCAGCGGCAACCATTTCGTCACCCTCCGCGACATTACAACACATCGGTTTTTCCATCAAGATATGTTTACCAGCGTCTGCAGCGGCACGTGTAATTTCAAGATGTGGGCGCGGATGAACGCACACATCAACCGCATCTATATCCTGTCTGCCCAGAAGTGCGCGATAATCAGTGTAGGCGTCTACACTAAATCGCTCTGCTTGTTCGTTTGCAGACGCCTCGTTGATGTCGACAATTGCAACAATGTCAGCACGCCGTGTCGGTTCTTGGTAATATGGGGCGTGGAGGTTGCGAAAAATACCACCACATCCGATAATGCCAACTCTAATTTTGTCCATCAAATTCTCCTTTACTCCTCTATTTTAGGATAGGGAGCGGCTCTTTGATCTCTAAGCGTGTGAGGTATGTCCTCTTATACTCTCAAAGAAGTCTTGAATTTCGTTAATGCATTGTGTATAATTTACATAAACTTTATGTTTTTCCACGCAGAGGTCACAGATGAACACAACCTCACAAACCATATTGGAAGCATTCAATCAACTGCCCGAAATAGAAAAACATGCACTCGCCTCTGAAATTATCAAACAGGTGGCTATGCTGGATTTTCCACCTTTAACAGATGAAGCATTCACGGAAATTGCGGATGCGCTTTTTGTTATGCATGATGAGACGGAGACGAAGGATGCCGAAACAAAATCGGGGTGAAGTTTGGCTGGTTGATCTTGGCATGGTAGCCAAAGTTAGACCTTGCCTTGTCATCAGCACATCTGCCCTTGTGCAAGATCGCGCGCTTGTAACCGTTGTAACGCACACAAGAAGCACACGCGGCTCAAGGTTTGAAGTCCCTGTGAGAACAAGATATTTGGATGTTGCTGGTGTTTTTGATGCACAAAGTATAGTCACCGTACCCGAAGCGAAGTTCTTGAGAAAATTAGGCACTCTGCAACCTGATCAACTATCTTTGGTTGAAGACGCTGTGCGTCAATGGTTGAAACTCTAACCCAACCTAAACATCTCCTTTTTGTTTACTACTTTTAAGGATAGGAGGCGTTCTCTCATCTTGTAAAAGCTCAAGTGCCTCCCCGATAATCGCGTGTTGTAATGTCAGATTGTTCGGTTCACCGAGTGGATGCCCAAAACGATACGGGACCAGCAATGCACGCGGCGGTTTTACTCGCTTTGCAATGCTTTCCACAAGCGCAATTGAAACCGTGGTAATCCCTACCTCTTCAACGGCGCGTTGAATCAATCCTACAGACTGATTACACATCGGTCACACAGGGGTTAAGAAAGCAACATTCACACCATCGGATTTTAGCATCTGTGCAACTTCAGGTGCAGTTTGTGTAATGAGCGGTTTCGGTTTTGTGATGGATCCCATAAAACTAATGTGCCTGTAATTGAGCGAACCAATTTTACCTTCACTCTCCAACTCCTTAAACCTATCAAGCGGAAATGCAAGATTCACATCAATTTCGATACCACGTTCATCATAAGCCTCACTTTTATGTCCACTTTTAAGTTCTTGCGTCTGAATTGAATTGGGAATTTCTCTATAGGAACAATCATTGCTATCAAAAGGATTTTGTTCGCGGAGATAAAACCCCGCAGTCGTAATGAGCGCAACTTTACATTCGTTCAACGGTAAACTTAGCGGTGTGTGAGGTGATGTTTTATAACGCTGAATGCGATAAAACTTCATAAAAAATTGAATTATATTATCAATTTTACGTAAAGATGCCATTCACACCTCATATTAGCCGTTTGCGAAGATAAGCCGTTGCCTGTTTTGACACGGCAGTTCTATCGTCTGTCCAGTAATGCCGCTCTCAATCGTAGCAAAGCCGATTTCATTGACAGCAGTATAGTCATCGCGCGAACAATCAGGAGGCGATCCGCCATCAAGGTAATCGGTAATCTGTTTGTATGCTACTTTGAATGGACCAGCATTTTCAGGCAAATCAAGGGTTGCGTTATCAATCAGTTTGCCCGCTTTGTGAACTGTTGTGCCGCTATAAAATCCCGCTTGGACAGTGCCTTCACTACCGAGAACATCGACTGAAAATCCGCCTCGAACACCATGTTTTCCGACATGGAAACCGATAACACCGCTTTCAAATTGGATTGTCGAACCAACAATTGCGGGTTCAGGTTCGTAAGGTTCAGGCACATCACCGCCACCTTCAACATATCCAGTCACCGAGATAGGATCATATCCAGCAAACTGGCAAATCATATCGGTTGTGTGGATAGCGAAGGAGAGTACACCGCCTCCGCAATACCCGATCACACTCTGCACCTCACCGATGAGACCGTCCTTAATTAATGATTGAAGCCGGATTAAGTGCGGTCCCCAATGGCGTGTATAGTCAACAACGATGGGAATGCCTTTTACATCAGCGCCTGCAGTCATTGTGTCTACTTCTTCAAGTGAGCATCCGGCAGGTTTCTCAAGAAAAATGGCTTTGATGTCTGCCTTCAACACGTTCTGCATTACTTGAAAATGGTGAGGGCCTCGCACACAGACAGCAACGATGTCTAATTTTTCACTTTCCAGCATCTGGACATCTGTTTCGTAGTAATTGATGGAATTGTCTGGAAAACCTGGTCCCCAAGTACTTTTGAATTCTGCTTGCCGTTCAGCGGACATATCAGCGACTGCCACCAATTCAGTTGTTTCACAATGACGGATGCCGCCTGCATGGCAATAGGGATAAGCGTCATCTGGGTTGGAATAGCGTGCGGCGATGCTGCCTAACCCGATAATTCCGACACGATACATAAGCGTTACTCCTTTTTTGAAGATTGGTTAGAGAATAGCATAAATAGGGTAAATTGGCAAGGGGATTATCAGGCAATCCAGGGTTATTTAGTTTTCAAAATTTTCGATGTTTTTTTACTATTACATTAATGTTGTATAGTAGCCCTTATCCATGTCTTTAGTCCCGTAGGGACGATATGTTTATAGAAAATGTCGTCCATCCCCTCTTTAGTTCCGTAGGAACGACATAAAAAATAAACATATCGTCCCTACGGGACTAAAGATAGATAGGACAACCGTTGCTATAAACATATCGTCCCTACGGGACTAAAGCGTTTGCTCATATTCATTTTAAACCAATATTTCTACATAAATTGTCGCATAAACGTTCCTCCCTAAACTATAACTATGAGTAACACACATTAACTAAAAATTCTTAAAACTAAATAACCCTGCAGGCAATCCCAGAGGCATCCAATTGTCACAAAACATCTTTGTTGGAGGGGTTTGTAACCCCGATTTTCAGGCTGTATATCTGAAATCGGGGTTACAAACCCGCAGCATGCCAAACGCGCATGCTGCGTTGATTCACTCCAACAATAGCGAAAATAGACAATTGAATGCCTCTGAGGGCAATCCGTTTCCATTTGACAATTCCGATATTTTGTATTACAATTCTGCTATACTATCCGTAAGGAGCAATTCATGAAACAGATAGATGGCGGAATTACCGTTGTACCTGGTGTGCAAGCTGCGGGCATTCACGCTGGCATCAAAAAGGAAGAAGCCAAAGATTTAGCACTCATCGTTACCGATGTACCTGCTACTGCAGCAGGTGTTTTTACCAAAAACAGTGTTACAGCTGCCCCTGTACTGGTATGTCGTCAGCACTTAAGCGATTCAACAGCGCAAGCCATTATAATCAACAGTGGAAATGCCAACGCATGCACAGGTGAACTCGGTATGGCAAACGCACAACGAATGGCAACCGCAACTGCCGAACAACTTGGCATAGATGAAAATCTTGTCCTCGTCTCTTCAACGGGTGTTATTGGACAACAGTTACCGATGGATAGCATTGAAAACGGGATCCAACTCGCTGCCAACGCGCTCAGCACTGACGGTGGGAACGATGCCGCTGAAGCCATTATGACTACGGACACACATCCGAAGTCTGCTGCTGTTGAAATAGAAATTGATGGTAAACCTGTCAGAATCGGGGGAATTGCCAAAGGTTCAGGGATGATTGCACCGAATATGGCAACAATGCTCTCCTATCTAACAACGGATGCCCATATCAATAGTGAAACGCTCCAGTCTGCTTTAACCTATGTTGTAGATAACACATATAACCTCTTGACCGTTGATACTGATCGCAGCACTAATGATACTGTGATAATACTTGCTACAGGGGAGGCAGAAAATTCGAAGTTGACCGACTCCAAAGGCAACAAATTAGATACATTCTGTGAGGGATTGCAATTTGTCTGTACTGAATTGGTAAAGATGCTTGCGCGCGATGGCGAAGGCGCAACTAAACTCGTTGAAGTTGTTGTTAAAAGTGCAAAAAACCGTAGCGACGCGGAAAAAGCTGCACGTGCGGTCGCAGAATCTCCCCTCGTCAAAACAGCTGTTTTTGCAAACGATGCCAACTGGGGGCGGATTATGATGGCAATTGGAAAATCAGATGCAGAATTTGACCCCTATCAAGTGGACGTACTGCTCGGAGATTATCTTCTCGTTAAAAACGGAATGGATGCGGACTATGACGAGGATAAGGCAACCCACTTGTTTGACAACGATCCTGTTCGGATTACAATTGATCTGCGCGCTGGTGATGCTGAAATAACTATGTGGACCTGCGATTATTCTTACGATTACATCCGAATTAATGCCGATTATCGGACATAAACGAATTTCGACTAAATACCAATTCTTTGGCAAATTAAAGAATTACGGTAGTATCCAAAGAATTACGGTAGTATCCAAAGAATTTAATTTGACATTTTCATGATAATATGTTAAAATAAATTCGTTTTTAAGATATGTGTTATTTCTTTAACGCTGATCTTTAAAGATGATGCGGGAGTAGCTCAGCGGTAGAGCTCCACCTTGCCAAGGTGGAGGTCGCGGGTTCAAATCCCGTCTCCCGCTTCTATACCAATATTTTTGGTAGGCGCGCTTTGTAAGCGCGCACATTTCGGTGGCGTAGCCAAGTGGTAAGGCACGAGTCTGCAAAACTCCTATCCGTCGGTTCGATTCCGACCGCCACCTCCATCTCAATATACGGGCGGTTAGCTCAGGTGGCTAGAGCGCTTGCTTGACATGCAAGAGGTCACAGGTTCAAGTCCTGTACTGCCCATCCTACCTAAGATAGAGATTGAATAGTGGTGTTCTAAACTTGTTAGCTAAAACATCAACATGTTAGGAGACTTTGTTCATGAAAGCCAATTGTATTTTCATCATAACACTCTTTTTAATTTCAGCGTTATCAGGACCCAATTTTATTTTAGCATCTACCCCTGAAAGAACGCTCACAGGTCACACTGGTCCTGTGTATAGTGTTGAGTTCAGTCCAAAAGGAAACATGCTCGCAACTAAGGGAAAAGATGAGACTATAAGGTTATGGGATACCCACACTGGGCAACTCTTGAGAACAATAAACACAAATAGCGGAGGAGGCATTGCATTCAGTCCTAATGGTGAGTTCCTTGCAAGTGGAGGAGGAGCAGACAAAGTTGTTAATCTCTGGAATACTGATACTGGCAAGCTGCAAAAAACTTTAGGAGGACACCTCGGATATGTCTCCTACGTTGCATTTTCACCCAATGGAGACGTGCTTGCAAGTGGAGATTCGAATGGCAATATTATTTTATGGGATCCTGACACAGGACAACTTCTACGAACTTGGCATGCTGATACACTCGACGGTTTAACTTTCAGTGCTGATGGTAGTTTTCTTGCTAATGGAGGAAGAGATGATTCAAACGTCAAAGTTTGGAATCCCGAAACAGGACAACTTCTACATACGCTTAAACCGGACGTACAGGAAGTTTTTGATGTTGCATTCAGTCCAGATGGACACATATTAGCGAGTGCTGGTTGGGGTGGAATAGATTTATGGGATGCCAACACCGGAGAACTATTACGAAGTTTTCCAAGAGAACATGGTAGGTTTTTAATATCTGTAGCGTTCAGTCCAGATGGACACACCCTTGCATGTGGTAAGGATTTTGAAGGGATCAGTTTGTGGGATGTCAAAAAGGGAATGCTCCTTAAAAATCTGCGCGTAAATAGAGAGGACGTGTATGACGTTGCATTTAGTCCAGATGGACGCATCCTCGCAAGTGCGAGTAACGACCACATGGTGCGTTTGTGGAAAATTACACCGCAAAAAGAGATAGAACCACCGCCGCTCCCAGATTTTTTAGCGGATGAGAATTTCAAAACATGGACTGAAGATTTCAACGCGGGACATCTCAATTCGTGGACAAAACGTGAACATCAACGTGAAAGAGTCACTTGGCAGACAAAAAACGGGCAACTGGAGGTCTATACCCAACCTTTCTGTAACGGACGATTAAATCTCAACAACGAATTGGCACTTAACACAAATTATACACTTGAATTTACAGCATTTCCTATTGAGGCGGAACAACTTCGCGTCAAACTGAAAGTTGATTCAACAGACAACGCGAACGCGGGCATCTTTATTGGGAAAAAACCTGACAGTTCATATCATAAGCTGTTCCAACATGCGTATCTGTTCGCAAACCATACACTCGGGGGTCCAGATAATTGGGGCTATAGTAGCACACCAAAGATTGGCCTCGACTTAACAGAAATGGATATTGTGTTTGACCGTGGGCGTTTCTATCTGTATTCTGAAGGGGAATATATTGTTGACTTTCAAGTAAACATCCAAGAGATAGACTACGTTGGCATAGCTGTTTTTCCCAAAAAATGCTTTGAAGATGCTGCCGTGATTTTGGACAACTTTGAAATATCCGGTCCAACCATACCTGATATTAGAATACCAAAAGAGATACCTGATGACAGAATTGAAAATAAGCCGGTTGAAATAGAAGGTGCATGGGTTGAAGATTTCAACGATGGACATCTCGATTCATGGACAGAAGATAAAAACCAAAAGGAACGTAAAAGAGTCACTTGGCAAGCAAAAGATGGGCACCTGGATGTGTGGATTCAACCATTGTTGGCAAAAGCATTTATTCAAACCTACGAGTTGGAATTTACCGGTTTACCTATCAAAGCTGAAAAACTTCGTGTTAAGGTAGACGTCCTTGAAGCACATAACGCAAACGTTGGTATGCTTATCGGACAGTATGACTGGACTGGTGGCATATTCAGGCGCACCTATAAAATCCTTCACAAATCTATATGGGGTCCAATAGAATTCCGAGGACAAAATCCGGATGTTAGATACGAAAATCTAAAAGAGATTGAGGTTGTTTTTGATAATGGACATTTTGAATTGCTGTCTGAAGGAGAGCATATCCTTGAGTTTGATGAACCAAATCTCCCTACGATTGATTGTCTCGGCATCGTGGCATATACCACTGAGGTGCCGCTGGCACATTTTGTGATGGATAACTTCGTAATTTCGGACCTCGTTGCACCAAAAGAGAAGAGTCTGAATATAAATGCCAAGGGCAAGGCTGCAGTTGTGTGGGGGGAACTGAAGAAACAATAGATTCATTAGAATTTTATCGTAAAATCTAATCCTATACACTACCATGTAGGTGTGTTCCGTAAGCGCGTTGTCAAAACAGGAGTACCTTGAGATGCCACAGAATCAATTTATAATTCCAATACTTCTCTTATTATTCGCAATTGTTTTACCCAATGTTTTTGCAGCGGATGTTCCACACACTGTGCTTGAAGGACATACAGATTCGGTATATAGCGTGGTGTTCAGTCCTAATGGGGCCATGCTTGCAAGTATAAGTGATGAGACCATCCGTCTTTGGAACCCTCATACACAGGAACTCTTGAGAACCATTAAAACGAGACAAGGAAGGGGGCTTGCTTTTAGTCCTGATGGTAGTATCCTTGCAAGTGGCGGAGGAAAAAACGAAGTTGTTAATTTGTGGAATCCGAATACTGGTGAACTTCTAAAAACCCTCAAAGGGCACCAAGGTAATGTCACCAGCGTTGCTTTTAGTCCTGATGGAGATGTACTTGCAAGCGGGAGCAGGGATGGCAAAATACGTCTTTGGAACCCCCATACAGGAGAACTTCTACGAATATTGGAAACAAAACATGTTGACGATGTTGCTTTCAGTACTGATGGGAGTATCCTTGCTAATGGAAGCTTTAAAGGTTCACACGTCAAAGTTTGGGAACCGGACACGGGTGAACTCCTACATACGTTTGAGCCAGCTGTTGATGGGGTCTTTGACATTGCTTTTAGTCCTGAAGGGCACACAGTGGCGAGTGTCGGTTGGGGAGGAATAGACTTATGGAATGCTAATATAGGTGAACTGGCACAATCTTTTCCAAGAGACTTAGGTAGAATTTTTCTGTGTGTTGCTTTCAGTCCAGATGGACATATCCTCGCAAGTGGAAGGGACGACAGGATAATAGACCTCTGGGATGTAGATAGAGTCCTGCTTCTGAATACTCTCATAGGACACGAAGGAGATTTTAAAAATGGAACATCAGCTGTTCATGACGTTGTATTCAGTCCTGATGGACACCTTCTCGCAAGTGCCGGTGGTGATGGAACCGTCCGTCTCTGGGAAATTACGCCGCCAGAAAAGGTAGAGTCTCCGCAACTTCCAAAAACTTTAACAACGCCGCATGCCAAAAGATGGACTGATGATTTCAACGCTGGACACCTTGATTTCTGGACAAAACGTGAACATCAACGTGAAAGGGTCATTTGGCAAGCAACAAACAGACATCTTGTTGGACAGACACAACCTTTTTGTAACGAACGATTCAATCCAGAGAACGAATTGGCACGCGAAACCAATTACACACTTGAATTCACAGGTTTTCCTATAAATGCCTCCCAACTCCGTGTCAAACTGACGATTCTTTCAGCAAAAAACGCGAATGTTGCTATCTTCATCGGCAAACAACCTAAGAATGAATTCTTAAGTCCCTTCCTGAGTGCCTATCAATTTGCAAGCCATAAACTCGGTAGTCCTGAAGGTTTTAACCCATTAGGATTAGGAATAATCGTTGAAAAAGTCCCAAAAATTGTACTCAACTTAGACGAAATAGATGTCGTATTTGATAAGGGGCATTTCTATCTTTTTTCTGAAGGTGAATACATCGTTGAATTCCAAGATCCGACTTTACAAAGAGTAGACCTCGTTGGCATAGCTGTGTTTCCAAAAGATTGTCATGCTGAGGCTGAAACAATTATTGATAATTTTGTGATTTCAGGTCCCTCAATTCCTAAGACAAACAGTCTAAGTGTACATCCTAAAGAGAAGGCTGCAGTTTTATGGGGAGAATTGAAGCGGCAGTAAATTCCTCAAATTCTAATAGAACGGTGCGGCATTGCTCAGTAAAAAATAAAGAGAGGTAACTCATGAATCGGTTTTACATACTATCGCTAATTTTTGGGATGTTACTATTCACTACCATCAAGGTTACGGCTGCAAAAACATGGGTTGAAAATTTCAATTCAGGTCCCCTTGATGCATGGACAAAGGTGAATGATGAAAACAGAAATACTTGGATAACAAAAGACGGACATTTAGATGTCTGGATACAACCCATGCACTGGGCAAGAATACAGCGCCATGACTTTAAATTTATAGGATTTCCCATCAACGCGGAACAGTTTCGTGTCAAAGTGACTATCCTTGAAGTCCACAATGCATTTGTTGGCATTCTTATTGGGCAGCACGATGAACAAGGGCGGATATATAGGCGTACCTATAAATTCCTACACAGAGCAATATATGGTCCTATTGAATTTCCTGCCCAAAATCCAGATGTTGATTTTGATAACCTAAAGGAAATTGAAATTGACTTTAATAATGGACGATTTGAACTGTTGTCTAATGGTAAACACATCCTTGATTTTCATGATCCCAACCTTCCAACAGTTGATTGTCTTGGGATAACTGCTCATATATTTAAGCCTGTGGTTGGCCCCTTTCCACTTGCACATTTTGTGTTGGATAACTTTGTAATTTCTGGTCCCACTGTTCCAGCGCACGGTACCCTGGATGTTCGTGCTAAGGACAAGACTACGGTTTTGTGGGGAGAGTTGAAACAGAAATAAACCTGTCAGAATATTAAATGACGTTATATCACAATACGCATAACCATAATAATAGGTATATATGATGAATAGATTGCACACACTATTTCTGATTATTTGTGCGTTAATAATTATTCAAGGGCAAATGGTGTCTGCTGAGACTTGGGTAGAAAATTTCAACAATAATCTTGATTCATGGAAAGAATATGATGACCACTTCGGTGGAGGCATTTGGGCACCAAAAAAAGTAATCTGGCAAACAAAAAAAGGAAAATTAGATGTTTGGATAAATTCGCCTCCCTCCCCCGGAATCTTTGAAAGATTTCCGCTTGAATTTGTTGGGTTTCCAATTATGGCTAAAGAACTCAATGCCAAAGTTAAGATTCTTGAGGCAACAAAACATGACAATATTGGAATTCTAATCGGACAACATGATGAAAGAGGTGGGATAGGCGATACGTTTCATTTTCTTAACCGTTCTTTTATCGCTTTAAATAGAACTCCTTTTAGAAATGGAGTAATTCAAATACCATCATTCCATACATTTGAAATAACGGAAATCGCCCATCAAGTCAATTCAGATCATTTTCCACTTAAAGAAATGGAAATTTCATTTAACAATGGACACTTCAAGTTTTTATCTAAAGGTGATCTATTAACTGAATTCAAGTGTCCACAAATGACAAAAATTGATTGTATTGGGATAATTGCTTATGTATTACGCGGGGCAGGGGCGATTGGAGAATTTGTATTGGATGACTTTGAAATTTCTGCGCCTACATTCTATAATGTGCATCCGAAAGGCAAAGCTGCGGTCTTATGGGGTGAACTAAAACGTCAATAAAGAGATTGGATATTCTATCAGTAATCTATCCAGTACACCTTATGAGTCAAACAGATAGGATATAAGTTTGTTCCCTTCTCGAAAATCGGGAATAATAATATCCGCTCCAGCGCGAATCAGACGTTCCCGTTTATCAGCATTCATATTGTAAACGTTATCTTCAACCGATGCAACCCCCACTGCAATTGCCCCCACCGCTTTCGCGTTTTCAATCTCCACATATCCATCCCCGACAATAAGAAGTTCACTACCGCTCAATTTGAAATCTGTGAGAATTTTCTGAATAACCATGGCTTTGGAAAACTTTTTATATTCCCGTAATGCGCCAAAAATGCCTCCGCTAAAAAACGCTGCAACACCGAGAAGTTCCGCTTCGTTTTTTACGAATTCAACATCAGTTCCACTTGCGAGATAACATTTCACGCCCAATTCATGCAAACTTTGAAGGAATTCAAGTGACTTATGAACACGTAGCGTTTCTGCGGCTAACTTCCCTGCTGCAAGACCAGAAATACGTTGTTCAACAATAGGCAGTAAACGTCTATTGTACTCATCTTTGTATGCAAGCGGGTCCTTCGGTTTTCCTCCGCGCCTCTCAATTTCCTCACCTAACTGCATCATCTGATAGATCGTCTGTTTACCTGTTAACCTATCAACAAATTCAACTACAACAGCTTCTAATTGTTCTTGGGTTTCAGTGGTATCAGTTTCTGTTTGGAGAAACTCCACCATCATCGGCACCATCACGTTCTGCCATCCGTCTCGAATAAGAGAAATCGTTCCATCAAAATCAAAAACGACATGATGGATATTTCCCGTCTGGACTTTGTGATAGATTTCAATGCTGGTCCCGTCTAATATATTCTGCATAGGTGTCCTCACTCTGATAAAGACGTTGATTTCTTACTACTTTTCTGATAATATAAAGGGATATAGATAATTATGCAACGAAAATTTGCATCGCTTGGAAAAGGTATGGACGAAAAAGAAATTCTCAAAAAGATTAGACGCATTGACATTTTCACAAATCGGTTAGTGAATACCGTTTTTGCGGGCGAGTATAAGAGCATTTTCAAGGGGCAAGGAATTACATTTGATGAGGTGAGAGAATACCAGGAAGGTGATGAAATCCGAACGATTGATTGGAATGTCACTGCACGCATGGGACATGCTTACGTCAAAAAGTATGTTGAGGAACGTGAGTTAGTGATGATGTTGTTGGTGGACATGAGTGCATCAACTGCATTCGGCAGTATTCCTGAAACGAAAGCGGAGATCGCAGCAGAAATTGCCGCGCTACTTGCGTTTTCCGCCATCAAAAATAATGACAAAGTCGGTTTAATCTGCTTCACCGATACAGTTGAACATTTTGTCGCGCCACGCAAAGGGAAAAGACACGTCTTGCGTGTTGTGCGGGATATTCTCCGTTTTCAGCCGAATCATTCTGGCACAGCCATAGCTGAAGCATTAATATTTGCTGATCAAGTTTTAAAGCCACATAGTGTTGTATTTCTAATATCAGATTTTAAGGATACTGACTACCAGAAGCAGCTCCGCATCACCGGCAAGCGGCATTCACTTATCGCTATCACCCTACAAGATCGACGAGAGATAGAGATGCCAAATGTCGGTTTAATTGAGTTTGAGGATGCAGAGACGGGTGAACGAGTGGTAGTAGATACACGCTCTGAACAAGCAAGACAACTATATGCAGAACTCACTCAAAAAACAGATGCAGAAAGGTTACAAGTTTTTCGGGGAAGCCAAACAGATTTTATCAATATCCAGACAGATAAGTCTTATGTAGCCCCACTGATGCGCTTCTTTCGCCAACGTGCTGCGCGCAGTTAGATGAGGGTGGGCATAAATACATATAACAAAATAGTCCTTTTTATCCTATCCTTCTATTGAAACTCAAGTTGCTATCTATAAGTTTTAGACATGGAAACACCGTTTTTAATGAAATATGCTGATAATTAGCTAATATTTGTAGAGCAAACTGTTAGTTTGCGTTTTCATAGGCACAATCTAAATAAATAATTCGGTAAGGGGGCGAGGTTTCCTAACCTCGCTAAATTACCCAATTTATTTTTTTATCTTCATACGGATTGTGCTACAAGGTGGCAACTTAGGTTATTGAAATAAATGGAAAACTATGATATTCTTGCTATCGGGCGCAGCTCCATAGACCTATACTCTAATGATGTCGGAAACCCATTTCCCGAAATCACAAGTTTCGGCGCGTTTGTCGGAGGGTGTCCTACCAATATCAGTGTAGGAACACGACGTCTTGGACTAAAGTCAGCGCTTCTCACAGCAGTTGGTGATGATCCAGTCGGAGAATTCCTACTCAAGTTTTTGAAGGATGAAGGCGTTGAAACACAATTCATTGCCAACAAACCGGGGCACCGAACAAGTGCTGTTGTTCTCGGAATTGAGCCGCCTGACCGATTTCCACTCATCTATTACCGTGATAACTGCGCGGATATTGAACTCACAATTGATGATGTTATTGCATCACCGATTGCTGAATGCCGTTCAGTGCTAATATCTGGCACAGGTCTCAGTAAAGAACCGAGTCGGAGTGCTACGCTCTACGCAATAGAGCAGGCAAAAGCCTTTGACCGATTGGTATTTCTGGATTTGGATTTTCGTGCAGACCAATGGCATGACCCGCGCGCTTTCGGTGTAAGTGTGCGGTCCGCTTTGCGCAACGTCGACATCGCCATCGGGACTGAGGAGGAGATTAAAGCAGCATCACTTACCGACATCTCACACCTGTCAATAGAACATTCCCAAATCTCAAATCCGAATATTGAGGGGGATATGGAAGCTGCCATTGCGACCATTCTAAATGCGGGACCTGAAGCATTGGTAGTAAAACGTGGTAGTGATGGCGCAGACATCTATTTAAAACATGGAGAAATCATTCATGCCGCACCGTTTCCGGTTGAAATCTATAACACACTCGGGGCAGGTGATGCATTTGCAAGTGGTTTTATCTATGGCATACTCAACGAATGGGATTGGCAAAAATCCGCTCGGTTGGGTAATGCTACTGGGGCAATTGTTGTTACACGGCACGGGTGTGCAAACTTCATGCCGACAATGGCAGAAGTCAACGCCTTTGTCGCACAGCGAGGCGAACTGTAATTCATTCAAATATAATACCGTTTCTGAATGACCGCTTTTCATTAACAAAAGGCACGTTTGTAGTCGCGCAATTCATTGCGCCTCTTACATTCATCTCCATGTGATTTTCATAACCTCATAAAATTTGCTAAATGCGATTTATTTCAGAATTGGTATAAACAGAAAATATAGGTGATTAAAATGAAAACTCGTGAATTGACTATGGGACAAGCCATTATCCAATTTCTCACGCAGCAGTACGTTGAACGTGATGGAATTGAAAGGGCTTTTTTCGCAGGTATGTTCGGTATCTTTGGACACGGTAATGTGGCAGGGATTGGACAAGCACTGCATCAGTACTCGGACGTGTTCCGTTTTTACCAAACGCGTAACGAACAATCTATGGTGCATACTGCCGCCGCTTACGCCAAAATGTCTAACCGTCTAAGCACCTTTGCTTGCACCACTTCTATCGGTCCAGGTGCAACGAACATGCTCACCGGTGCTGCGGGAGCAACAATTAATCGATTACCCGTCCTGCTGTTGCCGGGAGATATCTTCTCAACGCGTTTAGTCGCGCCTGTTTTGCAGCAATTGGAATCTCCAGACTCACAAGACTTTTCAGTCAACGACTGTTTCAAGCCAGTGTCTCGCTACTGGGACCGTATCAATCGTCCTGAGCAGATCATCACTGCACTGCCAGAAGCAATGCGCGTGCTGACTTCACAAGCAGAAACAGGTACCGTTACATTAGCCTTGCCGCAAGACGTTCAAGCAGAAGCATTCCCTTATCCTGAACAACTCTTTGAAAAACGGGTTTATACCATTCCGAGACCGCGTGCTGATGTGAACCTGCTAAGCCGCGCTGTCCAATGGATTTCAAATAGCGAAAAACCGCTAATCATTGCAGGCGGCGGTGTTATCTACAGTGAGGCAACTGAGCAGTTAGCAAAATTTGCAGAGCAGACCGGTATTCCTGTCGGTGAAACATTTGCTGGCAAAGGTTCGCTACGGTATGATCACCCACAAAACCTTGGTGCAATCGGTGCTACTGGCACGCCCGGTGCCAATATCGCTGCGCGTGAAACTGACTTAGTCATAGCCATCGGAACACGATTGAGCGACTTTACAACTGCTTCTAAAACCGCCTTTCAAAATCCGAATGTGCGGTTTATCGCTATTAACATTGCAGAGTTTGATGCTGCGAAACACGCTGCCCTACCGTTAGTTGCAGATGCCCGTGTCACGTTGTCTGAATTGATAGACGCTATCGGGACATATAGAATTAGTACTGATTACGCAACACAAATTGAAAAATACCGAGATGTGTGGGAAGCAGAAGTCGAAAGACTTTTCCATCTCGACTATCAGCCGCTACCAAGTCAAAGTGAAGTTATCGGTGTTGTTAATGAGTTTTCACGACCAGAAGATGTTGTTGTCTGTGCTGCAGGAAGTCTGCCCGGTGATCTCCATAAACTGTGGCGTACGCGTAACCCGAAACAGTTTCATTTGGAATACGGCTATTCCTGCATGGGATATGAAATTGCTGGCGGCTTGGGCATCAAAATGGCTGATCCCACCCGTGACGTTTATGTACTTGTCGGGGATGGTTCATATCTCATGTTAGCACAAGAAATCATCACCTCAATTCAGGAAAACTATAAATTGATTATTGTGCTTATCAATAATGATGGACATAGCAGTATCGGTGGATTATCGCAGGCAACAGGCGCACAAGGTTTTGCGACGCGATTCCAATACCGCGATGATAACACTGGAGAACTAAAGGGAGATATTTTGCCCGTTGACCTCGCAGCGAATGCTGAGAGTCTCGGTGCTAATGTTATTGAAGCCACAACTACGCAAAGTTTAAAAGCGGCACTACAGGAAGCTCAAGAAAGTGATCGCACCACCGTCGTCAAAATTGATGTGGATTTTGACGTAAGGGTTCCACAGTACGAATCGTGGTGGGATGTGCCTGTGGCAGAAGTTTCAGAGGTAGATTCTGCAAAAGAGGCATATCAAGCGTATAAAGAAGCAAAGCAGAAAGAGCGATATTTCCTCGGGTAAGTTCATTTGTAATCTATCTCTTTGAATTTGCAGCGTTTGTAGTCGCGCAATTCATTGCCAAATCAACGCCAAATGCGCTTATGGCATTTGGAGCCTTTTACATTCTATAATCAAAATCACAACAAGGAGGATCCAACTTTATGAAAGCATCAGAACTATTATCTAAACTGAAAGCAGATGAAGCCATTCCATGCAGTAATTGCGATGGTAAAATTCTACCTGACGAAATGTTGAATTTCGCCTTTAAATTAGGCAAACTCGCACCGCGCATGGAAAACGCAAATGTCGGCGGCATCACATGTGTTCAATGCCAAGTTGATGACCCTGATATTAAGATTACGCCTCGCGGACCCGATGTCAAATTTGTACGCGGAGATTAACTTATGGTGATTTATAAAAATAAATAGACACTTTTACCCCTCGGTAGGCGGGGAATGCCTAAAGACGAATGCGCGTATGGCATTCGCCATGATT